>NZ_CP077079.1:1302500-1953750 GCF_019139815.1 Pseudomonas asgharzadehiana | reverse complement strand
CTGGATTAAAGCGGGCTTTGCCCATTGTCGCGGCCCCGTGTTACGCGCTAAGGTTCCTCCCCCCTGCATCCAAATCATGCTGTGCTCCGCCGCACGGGGATGGCTGGCGGCCGGCACCCGTGACCCTGACGAGTAACACGATGGCTGATTTACCGATCAATGACCTAAACGTCGAATCCAACGAGACCCTGATCACACCTGATCAGCTCAAGCGCGAAATTCCTTTGAGCGAGGCTGCCCTGCAGACCGTCACCAAAGGCCGCGAAGTCATCCGTGAGATTCTTGACGGCACCGACCACCGCCTCTTCGTCGTCATCGGCCCTTGCTCGATCCACGACCTCAAGGCCGCCCACGAATACGCCGAGCGCCTCAAGGTGCTGGCGGCGGAAGTGTCCGACACCCTGTACCTGGTGATGCGCGTCTATTTCGAGAAGCCGCGTACCACTGTCGGTTGGAAAGGCTTGATCAACGACCCGTACCTGGACGACTCGTTCAAGATCCAGGACGGTTTGCACATCGGTCGCAAATTGCTGCTGGACCTGGCCGAGATGGGGCTCCCCACCGCCACCGAAGCGCTGGACCCGATTTCTCCGCAATACCTGCAGGACCTGATCAGTTGGTCGGCCATCGGCGCGCGCACCACCGAATCCCAGACCCACCGCGAAATGGCGTCCGGCCTGTCCTCGGCCGTCGGCTTCAAGAACGGCACCGACGGCGGCCTGACCGTGGCGATCAACGCGCTGCAATCGGTCTCCAGCCCTCACCGTTTCCTGGGTATCAACCAGGAAGGTGGCGTCTCCATCGTCACCACCAAGGGCAATGCCTATGGTCACGTGGTGCTGCGCGGCGGCAACGGCAAGCCAAATTATGACTCCGTCAGCGTTGCCCTGTGCGAACAGGCGCTGAACAAGGCCAAGATCAAGCCAAACATTATGGTCGATTGCAGTCACGCCAACTCCAACAAGGACCCGGCCCTGCAACCACTGGTGATGGAAAACGTCGCCAACCAGATCCTGGAAGGCAACCAGTCAATCATCGGCCTGATGGTCGAGAGCCACCTGAACTGGGGTTGCCAGGCCATTCCAAAGGACTTGGCCGACTTGCAGTACGGCGTGTCGATTACCGATGCCTGCATCGATTGGGCCGCCACCGAAAACACCCTGCGCAGCATGCACGCCAAGCTCAAGGACGTATTGCCCAAACGCAAACGCACCTGAATTGCGCACACAAAAACGCCGGGCTAAGCCCGGCGTTTTTGTGTGCGCAGTTTATTCCTTACAGCTTCGCGGCATGGCGCTGATGGCGCTCCATGTAGCGTTCGACATAGGAACAGGATGGAATCACCGTGTAGCCTGCCTCTTCGGCAAACTTCAAGGCCTCTTCGGTCAATGCCGCCGCGATGCCACGGCCCCGCAGTGCGTTGGGCACGAAGGTCCGATAGATATCCAGGGTCTGCTTCCCGAGGTCCATATAGGTCAGATAGGCACGATGACCGTCCACATTGGTCTCGAACTGATGACCAGCCTGGTCATGGTGGATGGACAACGCCTCGCTCATCACTACTCCTCGCGGGTCTTGGTTTCTGACCCCTACCTTACCGATGTTTTTCCGGCGAAGGAACATCTACGCCACCCCGTGCCGGTTTCGACAACGAGAAAACCTTTAGCGCTCACAACCAGCACGTAGGGAATAGTAGGCACCAATCCTGCGATTGCTCAAGGCGCACTCGTCATCCCCTGCCGCTGGTGGATAAAGAAAGAGCCCCCGACCCATCTGTGATCGAAAGCCTGAACATTGCCGGCAGTTGAACCTTGAGACGAACAGGCGCTCTTAAAGTCACCTCTACATGCGTGAAAGATACGCGACCCGGCAACACCCAACTGAACGAAAGTGTCGGCGCAGATATATAAAATTTCATCTATTCACGCGGCTCAACACATGCGGGCCGGCCCTTTCAGCCTGGGTAGCGTTTGCCTCCAATGAAAAAAATTGGACACTTTTTATACAAATCCCCAAAAGGTTAGCCAAAATAGATTCGCCGCGAGAATTTTTTTTGCTTCTTGCGCTACGTCAGTTTACTTACTACAAGTAATGGGTAGTATGTACGCCGGCTATTAGCTCACTCTGAGAAAGTAGCCATTTAATAGAAAGTCCTTGAAGGGGAACACGATGAACAACGTTCTGAAATTCTCTGCTCTGGCTCTGGCCGCAGTTCTGGCTACCGGTTGCAGCAGCGTCTCCAAAGAAACCGAAGCTCGTCTGACTGCAACTGAAGACGCAGCAGCTCGCTCCCAGGCCCGTGCAGACGAAGCCTATCGTAAAGCTGATGAAGCTCTGGCTGCTGCTCAAAAAGCACAACAGACTGCTGACGAAGCTAACGAGCGCGCTCTGCGCATGCTTGAAAAAGCTAGCCGCAAGTAATAATCCCTCGGGGTTGTTATCAAGCCGATCCATTTATGGGTCGGCTTTTTTATTGCCTGAATGCATGAAGGGCTTGCTCCCGATAGCAGTGTAGCCGCCAGCACATCAGGTACTGACCGACCGCTATCGGGAGCAAGCCCCCTCAAACATGGTTGTTCGCTCGGGTTTATTGCTGCAGATCGATCGGCATGCTCGAGGCTATAGGCGCTGCACCCGGCACCCCGATTTCGGTGGGCAAACCATCTTCCGCCGCCACCACATCACGCACTTGGTCCCAATTGACCCGCAGGTTATTGGCCAGGTCTTCACGCTTGAGCAAAGCGTTGATCACCGCCGTGTGCTTGTCGACCACCGACGGCGTGCCATCGTCGTTCAACGGCGTATGCGCCTCCAGATAGACCTTGCCGCCGCTGCTGCCGAACTTGTACGCATCGTTGATGATGCGCACCGAAGTGCCCACCGGCACCATGCCGGCCATCTCCAGCACGTTGTTGTTGAACATGCGGAAGCAACCATGGCTGGTACGCGTGCCGATGCCGAACTTCATGTTGGAACCGTGAATCAGGTAACCCGGCGTGCCCAGGGTGAACTTGAACGGCCCCAAGGGGTTGTCCGGGCCGGCCGGTACCACATTGGGCAGCGGGTCGCCGTTGGCGGCGTGTTCTGCCTTGATCGAGGCGGGCGGCGTCCAGGTCGGGTTCGGCGTCTTGGCGATGATGCTGGTATGGGCAATCGGCGACCCCCAGCCCTCACGACCAATCCCCAGCGGGAAGGTGTAGACCACGTTCTGGCCCTTGGGGAAATAATAGAGCCGATATTCCGCCAGGTTGATCACGATGCCCTCACGCGGCCCCGGTGGCAGGATGAAGCGTGTCGGCAACACGACCTCGGTGCCCGCCCCCGGCAACCAGGCATCGACCCCCGGGTTGGCGGCAACCATCTCCGAATACCCCAAGTCGTAAGTGGTGCCCAGGTCGGCAAAGGTGTCTTCGTACTTGGCCTTGATCACCTGCACTTGCCCGACGATGTCTTCACCCGGCGGCGGCAAAGGCAACTGCAAAGCGGATGCAGAACCGGCCGCACAAAGTGCAGCAAGAGACAGGCAGCAGGTAACGACGGAAAGGCGCGACAACATCCGGAAAATCCTTCGCAGAACGACGGGTAGGTAAAAATCGATTGTATACGTGAAGCGAGCTTGTAGCTGCAAGCGTGTAGAAGCTACTAGAGTTCGAAACGCAGCTCCGGCCAGATTGGCGGCGTGCCACGCTTTTGGGACTCCAGGATCGCGCGGCACAAGGGGCACAGGCGCTGGTCCTGAAAGATCGAACGGTCGACCACCGACCAGCGTGGTTGCGCCGGCAATAACGTGCCGCACAGCGTGCGATCAATGGAGCCGCCCAATTCCAACTGTCGCGTCACCAAATGCACCCGCACTTCCTGGCAGGCGAACAGATCCAGCTGCTCGTCAGGCTCGATCAGTTGGTAGTTAAACAAGGACCAGGCAGGACGCGACATCAGGGGCTCCAGATCGGGGGGGCGCCACCTTAGCCGAAAGCCTGCCGGTAGAAAAGCGTCACAGCAGGGGTTTTAGCGTCGGCCAGACATTTTCCAGCAACTTGCCTTGCGCGGCGACCGCCGGGTGCAGCCCATCAGCCTGCATCAGCTCCGGATGGCCACCAATGCCTTCAAGGAAAAACGGCACCAACGGCACCTTTTTCTGCTCCGCCACGTCACTGAATACCTTGGCGAAAGAATCGACATAACGTTTACCGTAATTGGGCGGAATCTGCATGCCCAGCAGCAACACCTTCGCGCCGCTGTCCTGGGACTTCTGGATCATCGAAGCAAGATTTTGTTGCAATTGCGCCGGCGGCTGTCCGCGCAGGCCATCGTTGCCACCCAACTCGATAACCACCACGTCCGGCTTATGCTCTGCAAGCGCCGCGGGCAGCCGTGCCAGGCCTCCGGCGCTGGTATCACCGCTGATGGAGGCGTTGACCACTTTATCGTCGAAACCCTCCTTCTTGAGCCGTTGCTCCAGCAAGGCAACCCAACCTTTGCTGGTATCCAGGCCGAAACCGGCACTGATACTATCGCCAACGATCAGGACTGTACCCGCCGCTGCGTTCTGGGCCATGCACATCAAGGCCAGGCCAGCACTCAAAAACCACATTCGCATCGGATTCTCCATGGGCGCAAGCATTCTCATCGCGCGGGACCTTAGCAAAGTGGTTCCCAGCGCGGAAGGTGAACTGACTATCCTGCACGAACTGAGCCTGGAACTGAACACAGGCGATAGCCTGGCTATTGTCGGCAGCTCCGGCTCAGGCAAATCCACCCTCCTCGGCCTGCTGGCCGGCCTCGACCTGCCAAGCAGCGGCGAGGTCATCCTGGCCGGGCAAGCCCTCAGCACACTCGACGAAGACCAACGGGCGCGCATCCGCGCCGAACACGTAGGCTTTGTGTTCCAGTCGTTCCAGTTGCTCGACAGCCTCAATGCATTGGAAAACGTCATGCTGCCGCTGGAACTGGACGGCCGCAAAGACGCCCGCGAGCGCGCCAAACATCTGCTGGAACGCGTAGGCCTGGGCCAGCGCCTGACCCATTCGCCGCGCCAATTGTCTGGTGGCGAACAACAGCGGGTAGCGATTGCCCGTGCGTTTGCCGCCGAACCAGACGTGCTGTTTGCCGATGAACCCACCGGCAACCTCGACAGCCACACCGGAGAGCGCATCAGCGACTTGTTGTTCGAACTCAATAAAGAGAGTGGCACGACCCTGGTGCTGGTCACCCATGACGAGCGCCTGGCCCACCGCTGCCGACGTCTCATCCGCCTTGAAGCCGGCCTGATGGTCGCACCCCTGGAGCCTTGATGGCACGTTTGCCGCTGTTGCGCCTGTTCAGCCTTGCCATGCGCCAATTACTGCGCGACGCTCGCGCGGGCGAATTGCGTGTGTTGTTTTTCGCCCTGCTGGTAGCGGTAGCCGCCAGTACCGCCATCGGTTACTTCGGCGCGCGCCTCAATAGCGCCATGCTGTTACGCGCCACCGAGTTCCTGGGCGCCGACCTGGTGCTTGAAGGCAGCTCGCCGGCCCGCCACGAACAAATCAAATCCGGCACCGAACTGGGCCTGAACCATGCTCGCGTGGTGGAGTTTTCCAGCGTCATTGCCACCGACAACGGCATCCAGCTGTCCAGCATCAAGGCCGTCAACGAGCAGTATCCGCTGCGTGGCGAGCTCAAGAGCGCCGCGGCCCCCTTCGCGGATGAAACGGCGGGGGGCGGCCCGAAACCCGGCGAAGCCTGGGTGGAGGCTCGGTTGCTGACAGCGCTCGAACTCAAGGTGGGCGACAGTATCGATGTGGGCATGAAAACCCTGCGCCTGGCCCGTGTGCTGACCTATGAACCCGATCGCGCCGGCAATTTCTATAGCCTCACGCCTCGGGTAATGATCAACCTGGCGGACCTTGACGCCACGGGCGTGGTCCAGCCCGGCAGCCGCGTCAGTTATCGCGAGTTATGGCGCGGGCCGCAAGACAGCACCGCACTGCAAACCTATCGTGACCTGATCAAACCCGGCCTTGCGGCCAATCAGCGCCTGCAGGATTCACGGGACGGCAACCAGCAGATCGGCGGCGCCCTCGGCAAGGCCGAACGCTACCTGAACATGGCCAGCCTGGTGGCGGTGCTGTTGGCCGGTGTGGCTGTGGCCTTGTCCGCCAACCGCTTCGCCACCCGACGCTTCGACGCCAGCGCACTGTTGCGCTGCCTGGGTTTGTCGCGACGTGAAGCCATGATGCTGTTCAGCCTGCAACTGACTGTGCTGGGCCTGTTGGCGAGCCTGGCCGGCGCCCTGCTCGGCTGGCTTGCGCAGTTTGGCCTGTTCTACTTCCTGCACGACTTGTTGCCAGCCGATGTCCCACCTGGCGGCCTGTTACCGGCCGTTGCCGGGGTCGGCACCGGGCTGGTCGCGCTCGCTGGTTTCGCGCTGCCGCCGCTGGCCGCGCTGGGTCGCGTGCCACCGCTGCGGGTATTGCGACGCGACTTGCTGCCTATTCCGTCCAGCACGTGGATGGTCTACGGCGCCGCGCTGTTTGCCCTGGGCCTGATCATGTGGCGCCTGAGTCTCGACTTGGTGTTGACCTTCGCCCTGCTGGGCGGTGGCGTGGTGGCTGCATTGGTGCTGGGCGGCTTGCTCCTGCTGTTGTTGCAAAGCCTGCGGCGCCTGTTGGCTCGAGCATCCCTGCCCTGGCGCCTGGGCCTGGGCCAGTTGCTGCGCCACCCCCTCGCGGCGGCAGGCCAGTCCCTGGCGTTTGGCTTGATCCTGCTATCCATGGGCCTGATCGCCCTGCTGCGTGGCGAATTACTCGACACCTGGCAAAACCAGTTGCCCAAGGACGCACCCAACTATTTCGCCCTGAATATCCTGCCGGCCGACAAGGACGCCTTTGGCGCCCGCCTGCTTGAAGTCCAGGCGCAATCCGCGCCGTTGTACCCCGTAGTACCAGGGCGACTGATCAGCATCAATGGCGAACCGGTGCAAGAGATTGTCAGCAAGGACTCCAGCGGTGACCGCGCGGTACAACGCGACCTGAGCCTGACCTGGGCCGCCGACCTACCGCCCGGCAACGCCCTGACCGCGGGCTCGTGGTGGTCGCAGCAACCCACCGATGACATTCCCGGCGTCTCGGTGGAGGCCAAGGTCGCGCAAAGCCTCAAGCTCAAGCTCAACGACCACTTGGTGTTCACGGTGGCGGGGGAAAACCGCGAAGCTCGGGTGACCAGCCTTCGCACCATCAACTGGGATAACTTCCAGCCCAACTTCTTTATGATTTTTCAGCCGGGCACCTTGAAAAATCTGCCCGCCACCTACCTGACCAGTTTTTACCTGGCGCCGGGTCATGACCAGCAGATCGTCGACCTGTCGCGGGCCTTCCCCGCAGTGACCATCCTGCAGGTCGAAGCCCTGCTGGAGCAATTGCGCAGCATCCTCGCCCAAGTAACCTTGGCGGTGGAATATGTGCTGTTGTTCGTACTGGCAGCCGGGATGGCGGTGTTGTTCTCAGGCTTGCAGGCCACACTGGATGAACGCATCCGCCAGGGCGCGCTGCTGCGAGCGCTGGGCGCGGAACGCGCGCTACTGGTGAAGGCCCGACGCATCGAGTTCGGCTTGCTGGGCGCGGTAAGTGGTTTGCTGGCGGCATTGGGCACCGAGCTGGTGACCTGGGTGCTCTACCGCTACGCCTTCGACCTGGCCTGGCACCCGCACCCGTGGCTGTTGCTGCTGCCGGTGATCGGCGCCGTACTAATCGGCGCCGCCGGGGTATTCGGCACACGTCGCGCGCTGAATGCCAGCCCACTGACGGTATTGCGCGAAGGCTGAAAAGTTGATTGCCCGCGCCGCCAAGGGGCGCGGGCCAATGCTGTTTACTTCACGTACTCAATGGCCGTAATCCACCAACAGACTTCGCCACCTGGGGTCTGCACGATGGCCTCATCGTCAACCTCTTTGCGTAACAGCGCGCGCGCCATCGGCGAATCGATAGAGATGTAGTCCATGCGATCATAAATTTCGTCATAACCGACGATACGAAAACGCTTGGTCTCGCCCTGCTCGTTTTCGATTTCCACCCAGGCACCGAAAAACACCTTCCCTTCCTGCTCGGGCACGTACTCCACCACGCGCATGTCTTCCAGGCGTTTGCGCAAGTAGCGCACACGGCGGTCGATCTCACGCAGCAGTTTCTTGTTGTACTGGTAGTCGGCGTTCTCGCTGCGATCCCCCAGAGACGCAGCCCACGTTACCTTTCGCGTGGTATCCGGGCGCTTCTCTCGCCACAGGTAATCCAGTTCCTTCTTCAGCGCTTCATGACCTTCTTTGGTAATCAGCTTGGTACTCAAACGCTTGCATCCCCAGGCAATGTCCATCGGTGCCGATACGCCAGGGCTCACGCTCCGGCGTCGACTGGCTGGCATTGATAATAAATGAACCGAGAAAAGTAGCCAGGGCAGTTCTAACGATCCAAAGCCTGATCCAGTTCATGCAGCACGCCTTGCAGACTCTGGCGCAAGCCTAATAACTGCGACGTCATCACATTCAATGCTTCGGCCTTCCGGTTGACTGCCGACGCCTGCTCCTGCAGTTCAAGGTTGCGCTGCTCTTGGGCTCGCGCGGTGTCGTCCACTTGATCCTGCTCGCGCTGCAGCCGAGCCTTCCATTGAGCCAATACTGTCTCCTGCTCGACCGCAGCGAGTTTCTGCTGGGTCAACTCCTGCGCAACACGAGCAAGGTTGGTGAGCGTGCTGTCCACCTGGAACAAAGCGCTCTGGTCCAGTGGCGCCGCCAGCCCTGGCTGCATTGACAAGTCGGGCTCAGCCGTGGAAATGGACGCTATTTGCAATGGCACCACGGATGGCGTCTCGACGAGGGCCGGTACTGGCTCTTCAAGCCTTCGCTCGGGCAGTGCCTGCGGGGCAGGTTCAGGTCGGCTTGGCGCTCTGGGCGGCGAGACCATTTGCGATGAGAAGCGAATGGACGGCACGATCAACGTAGCGCTTTCAATGGCCGGCAAAGTGGGCGCGGATATGCCCAAGGTGATCACTTTCATCACCAGCGCTTTCTTGATGATCAGCGAGTGATGATCCTCTGGCCTGGCAGGCGGCAACTTACTGCCCTTCAGATCAACAAAATGGTACGGCACCTGGGTTTCATTGGTACCGCCAGCCTTGGTCTCCAGTGCGGCCGCCAGTATCAGGATCTGCTTGAACACATGCATGGCTATTTGCAGGTCTTCCTTGGACTCAACACCGCCCAAAAAATACCGTTCGGCTTTTTTGCGCAAGGTCGCGATATACACCCGTGAACTACCAGGCTCAACCTCCTCATCCAGGCTGTAGGCAATAAAGTTAGAGGCAATCTGACCGACAGCAAAACCACACAGCAACGCGCCGTTGACAGGAGCATCTTGGCCATTGCGTTCAAGAACTAACGTACGTAGAAGCATCATGATAATCAGGCCTCACTGAGACATTTAAAAATACACACCAATTGTTTCAGTGACGCGCCCGACACGCACGTAGGATTTTTCTTATTAATACCAATGGACATTCCCAAACGAGACCATTAACCGTACTCTTTTTCAAATCTCAGCACCTGCGTCATACACACTTATTCGGTAAAACCCGTGATCGAAATAAGCAACCTGACAAAATACCTGAACAAAAAGAATAGACTTAGCGATATTTCATTCAACGCAAAGCCCCGCGAATGCTTGGGATTATTTGGGGATGACCCCATTGCCAAAACGACACTTTTGAATTTAATGTCGGCTTCAATATTTCCCTCCAGTGGAAATATAAATATTCAAGGCTTGGATACACGTACTCAAACGCGCGAAGTCAAAAGACTGGTTGGTTATCAACTTTACCGACACGTTAGCCATGCCACTCTGACCGTAAAAGAATTCCTTTACTACATCGCAGCGACGTATGGATTTAAAGGCGCCGAACAGCGTGCACGCGTGGAACAAGCCGCCACGCGCCTGGAATTGCTGACGGCGCTCAATGCCCCCCTCGACGCCTTGTCCATCGGGTTGAAGCGCAAAGTCGGGATCGCCCAGGCCATTTTGCACACGCCCCTTGTGTTGCTGATGGACGAACCAACGGAAGGCCTCGCGCCTGATCAGAAACATGCATTCACCGGGCTGATCCAGTCGTTGAAGCAGGACATGACGCTGGTCATCGCTTCGCGTAACCCTGATGAACTGTCGCAGTTCTGCACGCGTGCGCTGGTTATCGCCGACGGCCGCCTGGTGACGGACGCCCCCTTGCAGAAACTGCAACGTGATTCCCGTCATTTCCAGGCGGTCACCCTCACCGCCGATACCCCCTTGGACTTGCTGGCCCTCGCTGTGCTGCCTGGAGTCGCGGGTATTGAAGAACATCAACATGCACCGGGCACCGTCACCGTTCTGGCCATGCCCGGGCACACCATCTACACCCACATTCACACACTCATTGCCAACCGTGGCTGGAAAATCAACACATTGGATCTGGAGCCCGGTCGCGTGAACGAGGTGGTTCCATATCCGAGCCAGGAGAGGCGCCTGTGAGACTGTTGCCCGTTATTTTCAAGCATCAACTCACCAGTTATGCCTCAACGCCTGCGACCTACTTGAGCATTGCTCTGTTTTTGCTCATGTCCGTCACGCTGGGGCTTTATGCACACCGCTGGCTGGAGCAAGACACGCTTGATCTGCAGATTTTCTTCCAACTGCATCCCTGGCTCTATTTGGTGCTGATGCCTACCCTGACGACGCAACTCTGGGCAGAGGAATCCAATGCCGGTTTTCTCGACGTGGTCAAAATACTTCCCATCACTGCGTCAGAACTGGCTATTGGCAAATTCCTGGCCGCCTGGGCCGTGGCATCGGCGGCCTTGATCTCAACGTTCCCTCTCGTCATCGTGGCTAACTATCTCGGCACCGCAGATAACGGGCTTATCGCGTCTCAATTTATAGCGAGCTGGCTGTTAGCGGGCAGTTATTTGGCGGTAGGCTGTTTTATATGTTCCTTTACACGCCAGCATATAATTATTTTCATATTCACGTTATGTTTGCTGTTGATCGCCAGTGGCTTGTCTACGGCCATCGATAATCTTGAACATCAGGCACCTGTGTGGTTGATCGACAGTTTAACTGTTCTCAACCCACTATCACGCTTCAGCACTATCGACAACGGCAAGCTGACACTTCATGACGCGGCTTACTTCATCAGCATTATTGTCGCCTTTCTCACTGCGACAACTGTCATTCTCAACCATAAACACCGCTGAGGAGGACAGATCACCATGCGATCCACTTTGCGTACGGGCATGACACTTACTGTCATATTGCTGCTGTTCCTCGCTTTTAATCTGGTTTGGGTAGCAAAAATCCCTGATATCCGGTGGGACTTTTCTGAAAAAAAAATCCATACCCTATCCCCTTCGGTCCACTCGTTATTGGTATCCCTGAATAGCCCTCTGGACTTGTATTACTTCAACGCACACAACACCCCAACACGCAGCGATGCCTTGAAACGCTACGGTAAGCGCATTGAAGATCGGCTTCGGGAATACGAAAAGGCAGCGAAAGGCATGATCAACCTGCACGTTATCGACCCCGAGCCTTTTTCAGAAGACGCCTACAAAGCCGGGTTGTTCGGCCTCAACGGCGAGACGGGTTTCATGGGGCTGATTGGCACGCGTGCGAATCGCGGAGCACAACGGATAGAGTCATTCAGTCTGGATAGGGAGCCGTTGCTTGAATATGAGATCAGCCAGTTGATCTCCCGGTTGCAGCACCCGCAACCTCCTACCGTAGGGCTGCTGCCAGGGCTGACCCTCGACGAAACATCGGGCCGGCTATTGGGGGAACTACAGCAGCACTTCAAGGTGGTCAACTTGGGAACGACCACCGATCGCGTGCCGGAGAATGTCCAAACGCTGATGGTTGTGTATCCGCAAGCGCTGTCCGAACGGACGTTGTATGCCATTGAGCAGTTTGTACTGAAGGGCGGCAGGCTCATGATGTTTATCGACCCGATAAACGAACAGGACTCAACCCCATCGGTGGTCAATCCCAAGCTGGATGAACTGCTCGCCGCATGGGGCATACAATTGCCAGCGGACAAATTGCTCATCGATAACCACTATGCAATGTCGCAGACACAGGGTGCCGGCAAGCCCACCGTGCAGCATCCGGCCAGGTTGAATCTGCCCCGACAAGCAATGAATACACACGATATCAGCACCCGGAAAGTGAATACCGTGACGGTATCGAGCAGCGGCGCCCTTTTTCAGCGCAAAAAAGCGCGCACAACCTTCACCCCTCTCCTACAAAGCTCAAGGCACTCCGCACTGCTGGAAACCGAGCGTTTCGCTTCAGCAACCACGTTCAGTTCGGTATTCGAAGAAGCCTCCACTGCAGCGCAACGCCACGTGATCGCGGCCCGTATTGAAGGGCCGGCTTACTCAGCCTTTCTCGACGGCATGGCGGGACAGCCGCCCGGTTTGCAGCAAGCGGCGAACATCCATGTGGTGGTAGTCACCGACACAGACCTGCTCACGGATCAAGTCAGCAACTGGGCATCCGACAGCAATGCGCTGTTTGTACTCAATACACTGGATAACTTGGCGGCCCCCGATACGCTCGCCAATATCCGCCCACGCGCAGCGGCGCAGGGGTCGACAAGTAAGCTGGGGCGACTGCGTGATGATGCCGCACGCGCCTATCATCAACAGGCGATTGAGTTGGAGCAGCGTCTACAGCGAACAGAACGGGAATGGCAACGGCTGAGCCCACAAGCGCTGGCTCCCGGGCCCCAGGCTGTGGATACGAACTCAACCTTACAGGCGCTCAATAAAGAGCGCCTGCGTTTGCCTATCGAATTACATGCTTTGAAGGTAAAGACGTATGCCCCCGTGCATCGCATGGAGCAGACGATAAAGGGGGTGTTGAGCTTGGCGATGCCACTGACATGGTGCCTGCTCGCCTGGTTTATCTTCCTGCGCCAGCGTCGCCGGCTGCGGCATGAAGCGGTCTTATACTGACGCGCTATCAACGACGGGCAATCAACCCCTGGCGGGCGATTCGGGTCAACTGACGGATCACTTCATCCGCTTCATCGGCACATGGCGCCTGGATAACCGCAAGGTCAAAGCTATCACTGGCAAAGCGCGCAAGAGAATCGCCATCCTCAACGAACTGAATCAGGAACGCTGAAGGGCGCCCGGTGCGACGTGGCCAGCCGTCCAGATAACGCAATAGCGTCGGCTGGTGCTTGCCGCCCAGGAGAATCTTTGGATTGCGTTGAGTGAGGTCCGCGGTGATCGGGGCCAGGCGTATCAGGGGGCGTAGTGCATTCATCGTGTCGTGTCTCTGCCTCAAAAGTCTGCGGGCAGGTGAGAGGCAACACCGAACCAGCGCTTTAGCGGTATTTCGAAGTGCTCTCGTCAGGCGAGAACAAGCTTCTGTCGGGCTGCATCGAGTCCCAGTGGCGCCCCGCAATTAGCTGTTTAAATCGGCGCATGAACGGCATCCTAGAGAAGCCGATGGGCCGGTGTCAAGAATCCCAGGCAACGAAAAGGCCCGCATGGCGGGCCTTTTCGATGTGTCAGCAGGCAATCAGTTGGCGATGGCCCGGTCGGCAGACAGTTTGCCGGCACCTTCCAGCAACACTGCCAGCGAGCCGCCCAACAAGGCCAGTGCGAACTCGTAACCGTTATTGGCCATGAACAGACCGTTATGGATATGCACCGAGAAGATCGCCACCAGCGACAGGATGGTCAGGCCCAACGCCGCCGGGCGTACCAGCAAGCCAATGATCAACGCTAGGCCGGCAAAGAACTCGGTGCCACCCGACAGCAGCGCCATCAGGGTACCCGGCGCCAGGCCAATGCTTTCCATCCACTGGGCAGTGCCCGCCAGACCGTAGCCGCCGAACCAGCCAAAGAGTTTTTGCGACCCGTGCGCGGCGAAGATGATGCCGACAACAATGCGCAAAATAGTCAGGCCGTAGCCGGCACGGGTGGACAGAAGACTTTTGATCATTGGGCTCATGCTGAGAATCCTTTTCGGAGTAGGGGTTGGTTGGCCGCTATATTAATCAGTTTAAGCAATGATAAAAGCCGAAAAAATGCTTAATTAATATCGATAAACCTGATCACTTGCGTGATGCCACTTTCGCCACCGGGGGCTCCAGAGACTCCCGCTCCCGGTCAAACGCCAAATAATACTTGTTGACGCTATTAACATAGCTGACCCCGCCCATCCCCACCTGCTCCATGGCGATGCGTTCGACCTGGAAGAACCACTGGTTCGGATTAAGCCCCCGGCGCTTGGCCTCGGTACGCATGCCCTGCACCCGCTCCGGCCCCATGTTGTAGGCCGCCAGCACAAACGCCATGCGTTCGCGCTCGTTAAGCTTGGGGCTGGCAAAAAATTTGCGCCGGATCAACGCCAGGTAACGTGCGCCCGCCTGCACATTGCTGTCGAGGTTTTCAATATTGTTGACGCCCACCCGTTGCGCCGCCGAGGGTGTGATCTGCATCAGGCCGGTGGGGCCACCGCTGTTGCGTGCACCGGGGTCGAAAGCGGACTCCTTGAAAGCCAGTGCCGCAAGGTTCAACCAGTCCATACCCTGCTCCCGGGCGTGCTTTTGCAACACCGGGCGCAGTTTTTCCAGGCGTTGGCGGTCGACACGGGCCAGTGGATTACGGACTTGGTAGAGGCGACGGTAGATACGTTGAAAGGCCACATCCTGGTCGGACGGCGTTCGGTAAGTCTTGAGAAATCGATCAATACTGGCTCGCAGCATCGAAGCGTCCTGGCTCACAAACCAGTACTCGTCGCCCGGCTCACTGATCACCACCTGCTTGTCGAAACGCAGTTTGGGCAGGACCTTCGACCAGCGCTCGGCAATCGGCTTTTCGACAATGGTCAGATGAAAGATGCCCGCCTGGACCATCTCCAGCACATCTTCCACGGCCAGGGTCGGGTCGACCCATTCCACTTTGATCGGCGGCTGCTTGTGCAACGCCAACTTCTGGTTGACCTGGTTGATGGCGTCCGCCGCCGCACTGCCGGTGGTCAGCGCCAGCGTGCGCCCAGACAACTGCTCCAGCTTGGTAAAGCGTTTTTCGCCTTTTACGCCAACCAGCCACAAGGGTATGCCGCTGGCAATCGGATCGCTGGTGGTGATCTTGTGAGCGGCGGTTACATCAAGCAACTCGCCGGGTGCCACGAGGTCGCCTTCGCCACGTGCCAGCGCGCCGAGCAACTGGTCCTTGGCCTTGGGAATGATCTTGAGGTTGATTTCCTGGCCATCACGGGCGTGGCCATTGAGGTATTGCTCGAAGGCCCGCAGGCGATGGTACTCGACACCGATGGCCTGGCCCTGTACTTCGCCGGAACTGTTGCGACTCTGGTTGACCAAAACACGCAAGGTGCGGCTGGCGCGGATCTGCGCCAGGTCGCGCACCTTGCCGGGCTTGGTCACTTCCAACGGCCCGTCCAGACGCGCGACCGCCGCCATGGGCAGCAGTAATGTCAGGCACAACACAAGCAACGCCGAGGGTCGGATCATCCGCTCTCCGGAAAGAATACTGGCCAGTGCCCTCGCGAAAACGAGGCGCTGGGAGTCAGAAACAGAGCGCTTTAAGCGCAGGCTTTGCGCGCAACGGTGGCACAGTGCAAGGCAGCCAGCCAATCACGATGTCACTTGCGACGTTCAAAGACAGCTATAACTCGTTGTAGTTCTTCGATTTTCTTATAAATCTACAGCTCTGATATGCTTTCCGGCCGCAGGCGGAGATAGCACCATGCAACTCATTGATATCGGCGTCAACCTGACCAACCCCAGTTTCGACGACAAGCACCAGGCCGTTCTCGACCGCGCCTATGCCGCCGGCGTGCACCAGTTGGTGCTCACCGGCACCAGCGTCGACGGCAGCGAACAGGCTTTGGAGCTGTGCGTAAACCTCGATGAAAGCGGCCAACGCCTGTTCAGCACCGCCGGCATCCACCCCCATTGCGCCAGTGACTGGAATGATGACAGCGCCCAACGCTTGCGCGGTTTGCTCAGCGAAAGCCGTGTGCGGGCGGTGGGCGAATGCGGCCTGGATTTCAACCGGGACTTCTCGCCGCGCCCGCAACAGGAAAAGGTCCTCGAAGAACACCTGGCCCTGGCCGTGGAACTGAAACTGCCGGTATTTCTTCACGAGCGCGACGCCAACCAGCGCTTGCTGGACATCCTCAAGGGCTACCGCGACCACCTCAGCGCAGCCGTGGTGCATTGCTTCACCGGCGAACAGCAGGCGTTGTTCGGCTATCTCGACCTCGACTTGCACATCGGCATCACCGGCTGGATCTGCGACGAGCGCCGTGGGACGCACCTGCATCCACTGGTCAGGGAAATTCCCCGCGGCCGCCTGATGCTGGAGAGCGATGCGCCCTACCTGCTGCCGCGCACCCTGCGACCCAAGCCAAAGAACGGCCGCAACGAACCGGCCTACCTGACCGAAGTACTGCGCGAAGTCGCCCTGCACCGTAACGAAAGGATGGAAGACCTGGCCCGCCACAGCACCGCCTGCTCCCGGGCGTTTTTTGGGTTGCCTAGCGTGGATTGATGCGGCGCATTGACCCATGTCAAAACCGGATTTCTGAGTAGCGGCACAATAATGGCACCTTGCCAATGCTGTTTCCGCTATCAGAGAAAACCTTCCATGGGTGCCTGGCTTAGCAATATCTCGCTGAAGTACAAATTCTGGGCCGTGAACGCGGTCGCCTTTATCACCACCCTGCTGCTGGTCCTGTACGCCGTGCAGCTCGAACAACAAGCGCGCAGCACAGCGTCCCAGGCCTCGGCGCAGGCCCAAGGGCAACTGCTCGGCGCCTGGCCGGCCGACAAACCGTTGCCCAAGGGCGAGCATTGGCTGGCTTTTGCACGCGGCCAAGTCCCACAGCTTGGCGACCTGGATCTGTCCGCCCTGAGCAGCAGCACCGGCTGGGTCGAACTCAACCCTATGCCGCTGTTCGGTGAAAACCCGCTGCTGGGCGCTGAAGTGGTCGCCCGTCCTGACGGGCAATATATCGCCGTGCTTGCTCACGCCCCCAGCCTGAGCCAGGTCTTCGGCGAACGCTTCGCCAACTATGCGGTGGCGGTCCTCATCCTGATGCTCGCCATGCTCGGCGCTTCGCAGTTGCTGATCCGCTTCCTGCTCAGCCAACTCAACACCCTCAAGGACGTGATGCTACACGTGGAGAAAACCGGCGACCTGTCGGCCCGCGTGCCGTTGGCCTGCAAGGACGAAGTCGGCCAGATGGCCAGCGCATTCAATGCCATGCAGGCCGGTTACCAGCGGGTCGTCAACACTGTGGCGCGCACCGCCCGGCAACTGGACGAGGGCGCCGCACGCCTGGCCGGCAGCATGAACGAGGTGCAACACGGCATGCTCGGCCAGCAAAGCGAAACCGACCAGGCCGCCACTGCCATCAACGAGATGACCACTACCGTCCACCACATCGCCCAGCATGCCGGCGCCACCCGCGATTTATCCCAGACCGCCGACACCCTCGCCGGCAGCGGCCAGGCCGTAGTAACCCGCGTGCAACACTCTATCGCGGGCCTGTCCAGCGGCGTGCAACAGACCGCCGAAATGATCCAGAAACTGGCCGAAGACAGCCAGAAAATCAATGGCGTGGTCAGTGTGATCCACAGCATCGCCGAACAGACCAACCTGCTGGCCCTCAACGCCGCCATCGAGGCCGCTCGCGCCGGGGAAATGGGCCGTGGCTTTGCCGTGGTCGCCGACGAAGTACGCAACCTCGCCAAACGCGTACAAAGCTCCACCGATGAAATCACTCACATGGTCTCGGCGCTGCAAGCCGGCACCCGCGACGCCGTGGACTTCATGCAGGAAAGCTCGTTCAAGGCCGACGATTGCGTGCAGCAGGCTCAGGAAGCCGGCGCCGCTCTCGCCGAAATCACCGGTGCCGTGGCGCAGATGCGCGAGAGCAACACCCAGATCGCCGTCGCCGCCGAACAACAAAGCCATGTGGCCGAAGAGATGAACCGCGCGGTGGTGAGCATCCGCGATGTGACTGAGAACACGGTGCGGCAAACCGTGGACTCGGCCACCACCAGCCAGGAGCTGGCCACCCTGGCGGGTGAGTTGAGCAAGGCGATTGGCCAGCTAAAACTGTAGGACCGACCAGCCTGTAATCCGACTCCTACGATCGGCCCTGCATTTACCCGCCGTTTTGGCGAAACCTCCTAACCGTCCTGGCGAATAGCGCCGACTTCTTTACCTGACGAACCTCTCCAAAGTCTCTCGCCTGATCATTCAGTGCGAGGGACCGCCGATGCACCTACCCGTTAATGCCCTGCTCAGTGGGGCTGCCTCTTGATTCCGGTCATAGGTCAGCTTGTCCTGTCTCCCATGAACGCCAAGGCGCCGGACGTTGAAGGCGTCTTGCGTGATTTGCGGGCATGTCTCAACACCTTTGACGACTGGGCCGAAAGCGTCTGGAGTGGCTCGGCGCTTGAGGTGGAGCAGGTTTTCAAAGTCGGCGAAGAGGTTGCGTTAATCGCGCCGGTTTCTTCCACAGAGCCCAGCGCTGTCGTCGCCAAGTGTGATGCCCAGGGCTCGCTCACCCTGCTGCACATGTTCGAAAGCACACGGTCGGTGCCTATCGGCAACACGCCGGTAGTGCTGCAGGCCATCGACCAGGATGGCAGCCCGACGGGACCGTCCATCCATCGAACCATCGGCCCCAGCGGCATTCTTGAAATCCAGGAATGTACCCGCGACCAGAAATACCAGATCACCTTTTATCCCAACGTTTCCAAGGATCACGTCAAGGCGCTGTATGCGTCTTATCAGTCGGTGATCGCGGAGCTGGAAACGCGCCTGCGTGATGAATGGGCCAAGACTTTCAAACCCCAGTGGGACGAGTTTGCCAACGCTACATCGTTGCAACGCAGCGCGATGCAGGGCATGGCGTTTTCCAGCGGTTTGGCTCAGGCGCTCTACAACCTGTGGGACAACGTTACGCAGGTGTATGAGCTGCTGGCGGATCTCAAGGCCAACAGCGAGAAGCTGTTGGCGTACATCTCCCAGGCTGAACTCGATGCGCTGCTGGCGCTCGGCAGCGACGCGATTGCCAACGGTTTGCTGGTGCTTAGTGATGAGCCGCTGCTCTTCATCTACCTGACAGCGATGGTCAGTTGGATACGCCTGTTGCCGCCGCCTGAGATGTACGAAGTACTCGGAGAAATCACCGGTGAGGTGTTGATCAATCTGCTGCTGATTTGGGCGACGGCGGGCACCGGCGTGGCACTGCGCTTGGGCGCCCAAACGCTGAGTTCCATCAAGTCCGTACGGGTGCGAGGGTTGTTGGAGTTGCTCGCCAAGCACCTTGTGGGGCCGAGATTGGAACTGCATGTCGAGACGGCTAAACCATTGCTGCTGGGCAGTGCGCCAACGCCGATCAAGACGATTCCGGTTGCGCCGTTGAAGGCTGGGGATCAGGTGGTCTCGAACCCTGTTCCGTTGGTTCGTAACAAGTCCCAGCAGACGGTGTTGGTTCGGCAGGAGCATGTCGATGATGTGCCGGTCGTGGCTACGAATCCCAAGGGTGACGCGGCGACTTCGGCGGACAAAACAGCGACCAATGGCTGCCCGGTGTCGATGGTCACTGGGGAGGAATTGCTCACCCTCACCGATGGTGTTTTGGACGGGATATTGCCGTTTGAGTGGACCCGTTTGTACCGCACCAGCGCGGTGGAAGTGGATGTTGGGCTGGGGTTTGGCTGGAGTCATTCGCTGGCGCAGCGGCTTTCTGTTTCGGGCGATTCGGTGGTGTGGACCGACCATGAAAACCGGTCGACTGAGTTTCCACTGCCGACCGAGGCGCGACCGGCGATCACCAACAGCCTGGCTGAAGCGGCGATCTATTTGGGGGCTTCGCCGGATGAGTTAGTGCTGGCCCAGGCCTCGCGGTTTTATCACTTTCGTGACGGGGTGCTGGTCTCGATCAGCGATGCGTATGACAACCGCCTGCGGATTTCGCGGGATGTGGTGGGGCGTATTGCACGGCTGGATAACGGCGTCGGGCGCTCGTTGTGTTTGCGCTATGAACTGGGCCGCATGGTGGCGGTGGATTACCAGGTTCAGCGGGCCAAGGGGTATGAGCCTTACGAATGGATCACGGAACAGAACGTTGTTTCCTACGCCTATGACGACGCGGGACGACTGCTTTCGGCAACCAACGCCGTCGGCGAAAGCGAGGTTTATCGGTACGACGAGCAGCACGTCATTCTGGAGCGGGGCTTGGCCGGCGGGGCGAGTTTCTTCTGGGAATGGGAACGCTCTGGCAAGGCGGCGCGGTGTGTCCGGCACTGGGCCAGTTTTTCGCAGATGGATACGCGGTATGTCTGGGAGGACAACGGCCGCGTGGTCGTGCATAACGCCGATGGCAGTCAGGAAGTGTATGTCCACGATGACCGCGCACGGCTGGTGCAGCGCATTGATCCGGACGGCGCCCAGCACTTCAAATCCTACGATGACAAGGGTCGACTGACAGTCGAGCAGGATCCGCTCGGGGCGGTGACGGCGTATCAGTACGACGATGCCGGACGCTTGGTGGCGTTGTTTCCGGGAGATGATGAACCGACGTCCTACGAGCATGACAACGGCTTCGTACGGGTTGTGCGGCGTGGTGAAGCGGTCTGGAAGTACGAGCGTAACGACCAGGGCGACCTGACGCGTAGGACCGATCCCGATGGTGAGGTGACGGACTACAGCTACAACAAATACGGGCAACTGACGGGGGTTTGGTATCCCGATCACAGCTGTCATCGGCTGGTATGGAATGAACGCGGCCAGCTCATTGAAGAGCAACTGCCCAATGGCGGCGCCAAGCGCTATCGCTACGACGATCTGGGCCGCCAGATTGCCCGCGAGGATGAACAAGGCGGGCTGACCGGGTATCAGTGGGACAGCGTTGGCCGGTTGATTCGCATCGTGTTGCCGGGCGGTGCAACCCGCGAATACAGCTACAACCCCTATGGCAAAATCACTACCGAACGCGACGAACTCGGCCACGTCACCCGCTACGAATACGCCGACGGCCTGCACCTGATCAGCCGCCGCCTCAACGCCGATGGCAGCCAGGTCAACTACCGCTACGACAACGCTCGGCTGTTGCTCACCGAAATCGAAAACGAGGTCGGCGAAACCTACCGGCTCAACTACCACCCCAACGGCCTGATCCAGCAGGAAATCGGCTTCGACGGCCAACGCACCGCCTACGTCTACGACCTCAACGGCAACCTGCAGGAAAAAACCGAACACGGCGACGATGGCCGTCAGCTAGTTACCCTTTACCAGCGCGACCACGCCGGCCGACTCGTACGAAAAACCCTGCCCGACGGCAATACCGTTGATTACGCCTACGACCGCCAAGGCAACCTCCTCAGCGTCGACGACGGCCACTGGGCGCTGGCCTACGAGTACGACACACAAAACCGCCTGACCGCCGAGCATCAAGGCTGGGGCACCTTGCGTTATGGCTACGACGCCTGCGGTCAACTGCAACACCTGCGCTTGCCGGACAACAATCGACTGACCTTCAACCATGCCAAAGGCGGCCATCTCGCCACCGTTGAGTTGAACGGCACACTGCTGACTTCCCACCTTTTCAAAGCCGGCCAAGAGCACCAACGCCAACAAGGTCAACTGCTCAGCCACTACCACTACGACGACCAACACCGCCTGCACGCCCACACCATCACCCAACAGGAAAACCACCTCTACCAACGCCACTACGATTACGACAAATCCGGCAACCTCACCCGCCTGAACGACACCCGCAAGGGCGAACACCACTACCGCTACGACCCGCTAGCCCGCCTCACCCGCGCCGACCATTCGCAAGACCTGCACGAACGCTTCGGCCACACCCCAGCGGGCAATCTACTGATGCACGACCGCCCCGGCCCGGACATCGTCGCCGGCAATCGGTTGATGATCCAGGGCGACCGGCACTATGACTACGACGCCTTCGGCAACCTGATCCGTGAACGGCGTGGCAAAGGCCATCAACTCGTTACCGAGTACCGCTACGACTGCCAGCATCGCTTGATCGGTATTACACAACCCAACGGCCAGACCGCGAGTTACCGCTACGACCCGTTTGGGCGGCGCATCAGCAAAACCGTTGATGGCATAACGACCGAGTTTTTCTGGCAAGGCGAAAAGCTGATCGCCGAGCACCATGCGGATCGGCATCGCAGCTACCTCTACGAACCGGACAGCTTCCGTCCGTTGGCCTTACTGGAAGGGTTTGGTCCCAAAGAAACCAAGCCCTACCACTACCAACTCGACCACCTCGGCACGCCCCAGGAACTCACCGCTCCAGACGGAGAAATCGTCTGGTCCGCCCACTACCGCGCCTACGGCCAAATCAGCCGACTCGACATCGGAAAAATCGACAACCCGCTGCGCTTCCAAGGCCAATACTTCGACCCAGAAAGCGGGCTGCACTACAACCGCCATCGCTACTACAATCCGGATGTTGGTCGTTACCTGACGCCGGATCCGGTGAAGCTGGCGGGTGGGATCAACGCCTACCAGTACGTGCCCAACCCGACTGGATGGATTGACCCGCTAGGGCTAAATGCAAATTGTCCAGCAACAGGCAGAAAAAGCGCCGAATGTGAAAAACAAGCGGAACTAACTGCACCGGAAGTTTCTAGGAACGGGGCGTTTAAGCAAGCAAAGTCCGATGCCGGAATACCGAGAACACAACATCCGGAGCCGGTGTTTGATCCTAGATTGGGGAAAACCAGGCAATACTCAATGGTCACGATGAGAGACAGACAAAAAAATGAAGTTTTGGACGAACACGGCAAACCGATAATGACTCGGGAATACCTATTCACTCGTGGTGACCGCTTTCCAGTCTTGATTCAAGATCACGGAGCCGGACACAAATACTCAGATCCCGACGGTAAAGGAAATCAAACCGCGCATTTCAATCTTCGACCGAAAGAAAGACCTCGAACTGGCAAACTAGATGAAGCCAAAACCCATTACTACTTCAAGGATAAAAAATGAAGCACTGGAACGAGTTAAACGACACGATCTTTTTCAATAAAGTATTTACTTTCCCCGTGGAAATTGGAGAAATCACCCTCTACTCACTAACCATCGATAATGACAGACCCAATATCGGAATGGGTTTTGACATCAAAGAGTTACCGGACGCCCCACCAGAAAAATGGATTAAAGAAGGATATAACACTTGCAGGATAGGCTTGGATTTCGGAGGGGTAAGCGATGTAAAAATCGAAAATATCCCTACTCGCGAACCTCTGAGAATGAAAATAACCAAGCTTGAAGATCATTATGCAATCCACGCTAAATCCGGTACATCTACAATCGAATTAAAAGCCAAATACGTTTCTCTGTGCGGACCTTCCGTTTATATCTGCGATCCAGATTCCGCTGGTTATTAGCTTTTATAGCTTACGGACTTTGCTTTTTCTATGCCTCCCATAGCCAACCCCAATTCGCCGCCCCGCCCTCTCCCACCTAGACTCCATCCAAGCCATTTCAACGGACAGAGGATTCACCATCATGGGCAAACGTCATCCCAATCTCCCCGCCTGGCAATGGCGTAACTACCCGCAGAACCATCAGCACCCGACCAATCTGGCGCTGCATATGATTGCCGTGCCGCTGTTCATCATTGGTTTTCTGTTGATCGTGTCGGGTGTGTTCAGCCTGAGCCTGGCCAGTTTCGCGGTAGGCATCGTCGGTCTCCTCGCGGGCCTGGCGCTGCAGCGTCACGGCCATAGCCTGGAAGCCGAGGCGAGTGAGCCGTTCAGTGATCGTAAAGATGCGGTGCAGCGCCTGGTGGTCGAGCAGTTTGTGACGTTCCCGCGGTTTGTGTTGAGCGGTGGTTGGTGGCGCGCCTGGCGGCAACGCCATCGGCATTGAGGTTCAGGCGAAGACCACCACGGTCTGGCGGCTGAGGGCGATCAACTCGCCGGTTGGGCTCCACAGCGCGGCGGCGGCATGGCCGTAGCCGTCGCGGGCGTGTTCGATATTGACGTGGTATTGGCACCAATCGAGGGTCGTCAAGTTTTGTAAGGGCTGGATGAACTCGATGGTCCAGGTCAGGGTGCTGCCCGGCGCCGGTTTTTTCAGGTGCGGGAGCAAGGCCGGGGGCCAGGCATCGACCAGGGCGAGGATATGCGCTTCGGTCAGGGGTTCTTCTTTTACGTCACCACGCAAGCGTACCCAGCCGCCCATATCGCGGGATTTATTGCCGGTAAATGGCAGCCCGCCGACACTCCAACGCATTGCCATATGCCGCATGAATTCAGGGGTTACGCCCTTGATATAGGGCAGTTCCTGGCACTCGTCCCAATGTTTGAACACTGGCGGCGCTTCACTTGCCACATCAATTTCTGACTCACGGGACGCACCGAAGCTGGCCTGCACCAGCGTCGCCGTTTCACCGTTCTGCACCACGCGCCCGAGCAGTTGGCTGACCGCTTTGCCCTCGCGCAACACCTCGACGTGGTAACTGGCGGGCACGTCAGGCGCCACCGGGCCGACGAAGGTCACCGCCAGCGAGCGCAATGGACGATCGGCAGGCACCTGGGCGCGCAATGCTTCATATTGCAAAGCGGCGACCAGGCCACCAAAGGTCGCGCGCCCCTGGGCCCATTCGGCGGGGATGGTCACATCCAACGGGTTGCTACGGGCGGCGTCGAGCAAATCACTGAAGCGCATGGCGACCTCACGTCAAAAGAACAGATGGGGGATCTTAACCATCGGGCCGGCGAGGTACAGCGCTCATTCCGGCCAAAAGCCGGACCGATTCAGAAACATTCGGCGCTGAGTTTGTCCAGCACACGATCCGCCTTCCCTTCGGCCTTGACCATGGTTTTATGCCATATCGCCACGCAGGGTTGCAGGTCGGCTTGCTGTTCGGCCTGGGCCAGCCACTGCCAGCAGTCGTGCCAATCGCCCAGGGCTGCCTGGGCTTTCTTCAGGCGCGACATGGCGTTGGCAGGCAATCTGTCCAGTTCGGGATAGGCCTCGGCGGCGTAGCGCACACGCTTGATCAACAAGCGCAGGCGGTGGCGATCATGGTCGGGATCCTTCAGGGCCTCGTCGAGTGCCTGCCATTGCTTGGCCAGACGTTTCTCGACGCGCGAACGCAAGCCCTTGAGGAGTTTCTGATGTTCTGAGGCGCGAATAAAACGCGGGAAGGCATCCAGGATCAGCAGCAAATGCGCAAGTTGAGCACTTTGCGCCACCTGGCGATACGCATCGGGTTGCAGGCGCAAGCGCCGATCCGCCGCTGCGTGATGACCATGCTGATGCAGATAGGCCGCCAACACTTCACGGTCACGCAGCGGCGTGGTCAATTGGCCGACCGCGGCGGCGGCCATTTCAAGCTGTTCGACGCCTGGCAACCCACGCAAGGGGCGCAACAGGCTGCGCAGGCGCCGCACGGTGGTGCGCAAATCATGCAAGGCTTCATCGTCGGTGACGGCAGCAAGGCGAGCCTGGCAGCTCAGTAACCCTACTTCCAGGCCAATGACCTGAGCGACTAACTGATCGACCAACGCTGACATCCTGCCCTCACTTTCCGATGAAAAATCCTACTTGCTATACCTCAACGCCCGGCGCGCGACTCACGGATATAGAACCGCGCCTTCTCAGCCTTGTTGGAGCAACCTTCAAACGCTTCAAACTGTTGCTGGGTCTTGGCGCCCGTCAACAGGGATAAAGCCTTGGAGTAACTGACGGTGCCGGCAAACCCTTCTGCCTTGGCCAGGTCGAGCTCTTTCCAGGCGGCGTCCAATTGCGAGCCGCAGCTGTCGCGGTAGGCAGTCTTCCCGGCACAACCGGCCAGGGCCAGCATGATCACAGGCACACACATCCAGGCTTTCATCGATGACACCTCAAAAATAGAAAAACAGTCGTAGCGTGTAGACGTTACCTACGACAAAAAGTGCCTTGTCCATAGCCTGAAATCGGTAGTACCTATTGCCAGAGCATACCCGAGCCTAGTGGTTTTTCTGGAAAAATATTGCGCAGCTCAGCGAAGATTGAAGCCGCCCCCTCAATAGGTGCATTGTGGGCACCTGCCGATAAAGGACATGGACCATGAAGAAACGTGTTGCCTTGGTGCTGGGCTCCGGCGGCGCCCGGGGCTACGCCCATATCGGAGTGATCGAAGAGATCGAACGGCGCGGCTACGATATCGCCTGCATCGCTGGCTGTTCCATGGGCGCCGTGGTAGGCGGGATTTACGCCGCCGGCAAGCTGGATGAATACCGCCGCTGGATTGAAAGCCTCGATTACCTGGACGTACTGCGCCTGGTGGACGTGAGTTTTCGCCTGGGCGCAATTCGCGGCGAGAAAGTCTTCGGGCAGATCCGCAAGATCGTCGGCGATATCAATATCGAAGAGCTGCGCATTCCCTACACTGCCGTGGCCACCGACCTCACCAACCAGCAGGAGATCTGGTTCCAGGAAGGCTGCCTGCATCAGGCCATGCGCGCTTCGGCGGCGATCCCCAGCCTGTTCACCCCGGTAATGCAGGGCAACCGCATGCTGGTGGACGGCGGCCTGCTCAACCCGTTGCCGATCGTGCCGGTGGTGTCGAGCCACTGCGACTTGATCATTGCGGTCAACCTCAACGCCACTAACCAGAAGCACTACCAGTTGCCGGTGATCCAACGCCCGCCCGCGTTCAAGAGTCGCTTTAACAGCCTGGCCAAGTCATTGGGTTCGCACCTGCCGTTTCGTCGCAAGCAAGCCGAGCAGTTGATGAAACTCGAGCAGGAAGCCCTGCACGCCCAGGCCGCCGAGATCAACCCGTGGCTGGAATCGGCCGAACCCGAATCCCAGCAACCCGCCGCCGCGCCGGAAAAACCCGGCGCGCCGAAGTCGGCCACCGGGTCGTTCATCATCGACAACGTGGGGCCGGCGTCGCTGCTGGACCTGATCAACCAGAGTTTCGAAGTGATGCAAACGTCGCTGGCCCAGTACAAGATCGCGGGCTACCCGCCCGATGTGTTGATCAACGTGCCGAAGCGGGTGTGCCGGTTCTTCGAGTTCTACAAGGCGCCGGAATTGATCGCCCTGGGGCGGGAGATTGCCAGTGACACATTGGATCGATATGAGAGTGAGCAGCCTTGAACGCGATAGCGGCGGTTCAGACAACGAAATGCATCAGGCTCAAGCACTGAGCAACCGATACCCCACCCCCGCCTCGGTCACGATAAACCGTGGCTGAGTGGGGTCATCCGCCAGCTTCTGGCGTAGATGGCCCACCACGATACGCAAGTAGTGGCTGTCTTCGGTATGGGTAGGGCCCCAGATATCCTTGAGCAGTTGCTGCTGCGTAATCACCCGTCCCGCATGCCGCGCCAGCTGCGCCAGCACTGCATATTCCTTGCGGGTCAGCGCCACTTCGGCACCGTCCAGCAACACGCGGCGATAGGCCAGGTCCACCGTCAACGGGCCAAAATTCAACGCCGCTTCCTGCGCCTCCCCCGCTGGCGCCTGGCGCAGCAATGCGCGCACCCGAGCGAGGAACTCCTGGATGCCAAACGGTTTGGTCACGTAATCGTTGGCGCCACCGTCGAGGGCTTCGACTTTCTGCCCTTCGCTGGCGCGCACCGACAATACCAGCACCGGCACCGTCGACCATTCGCGAAACTCACGTAGCACCTGCTGGCCGTCCATGTCCGGCAGCCCGAGGTCGAGCACCAGCAGGTCCGGTTTGTTCAATGCTGCCTGGGCCAGGCCTTCGTTACCGGTACCGGCCTCGATCACTTTGTAGCCCTGGGAGGCCAGGCTGATGCGCAAGAATTTGCGGATCTGCGGTTCGTCATCAATGACCAAAATCGTCGCGGTCTGGCTCATGGTGTCCAATCAAAATACGAGGTGCAAAGAGGGTAGCTCACGAGTCGCGCTCCAGGCCAGGCTGTGTCGGTAACGGCAGGAACAGCGTGATGCAGGTACCGCGCCCTTCGATGCCATCGGCCACGCTGATGTGCCCACCGTGTGCGCCGACCATGCCCTGGCAAATCGCCAGGCCCAGGCCCGTGCCCTGCCCGCCTCGATCGCCGCGCGCAGCGGTGTAGAACATATCGAAAATCTTCACGCGCTCGTCCTCGGGAATCCCAGGCCCCTCATCGGCCACGGCGAAAAACAGCTGGTTATCCAACACCCCCGCGCTCAATTTCAAACGGCCCTGGGGCGGCGAAAAACGAGCGGCGTTTTCCAGCACATTCACCAGGGCCTGCTCGATCAGCGCCGCATGCACGTACAACAACGGCAACTCGGGCGGCACGTCGGTGCTTACCTGCAACGGCGCCAGCACCGCGCGCAAGCGGCCGAGGGCGCTGCCGACGATATCGCCGGGCGACACCCAATCGCGCGCCAGCTTCAGCGCGCCGTGCCCCAGGCGGGTCATGTCCAGCAAGTTCTGGATATAGCGGTCGAGGCGCTCGGCCTCGTCGCGGGTGCCTTCGAGCAACTCGCGGCGATCCTCCAAGGGGATGGCCTCCCCCAGCGCCAGCAGGCTGTCGATGCTGCCGCGCATGGACGTCAACGGCGTGCGTAAATCATGGGACACAGAGGCGAGCAAGGCGCTGCGCAGCTGCTCGGTTTCGCCGTGCAAGCGCGCGGACTCCAGTTCCTGCGCCAATTGAGCCCGGGCCAGCGCCTGAGCCAGCGGCTGGCTCAAAGCCGTGAGCAAACGCCGACGTTGGCCGCTCAGTTCCAGCCCTGGTTTGGCGCTGACACCGAGCAAGCCCAACGGGCCTTCTTCACCTGACAACGGCCACCACCACCAGCGCCCAAACGGCAAGGTGCCAGTGCCCATGCCAGCGGGTTGATCATGCTGCCAGGCCCAGTCGGCGGCAGCGCGTTCAGATTCGCTGAGGGTCAGCGGGCCGCCCGTCTCGATCTTCCAGCCACCCTGACCATCGCGATTGAGCAGGCACAGGTCCAGGTCGCTCCAGCCCTCCAGGTGATGGGCCGCCGCGCTGACCACCGCCTGACGATCGGTGGCGGCGGTGAGTTTGCGCGACAGGTCGAGCAGTTCGCTGGTTTCTTCCTGTGTGTCTCGCAAGGCTTGCAGTTGTCGGCGCTGGCGGGCGGCGAGGTTGCCGGTGAGCGCCGCCATCAGCAGGAAAAACAGCAGGGTCAGCACATCTTCTTCGCGCTGGATGGCGAAGGAAAAATTCGGCGGAATAAACAGAAAATCGTACGTGAGAAATGACAACGCCGCACACACCAGGGACGGTCCCAGGCTGCTGCGCACCGCGACCAGCAGCACGGCGGCGAGAAACACCAGCGAGATATTCGGCAGCGGCAACACACTGGACACCGCCCACGCCATCGCAGCGGCCACGACGGTGGCAACCACCGCCAGGGCGTAATCGAACCACACCAACCCACGCACCTCGGGCAAGCGTGGCGATGCCGGCGTGTCGTCGCTGTCGAGCACGTTGATTTCCAGGCTTCGGGCATTGCGCAGCAGGCGCGACGCCAGGCCGCCACCAAACAGGCGACGATGCCAACGCATTCGCGACTGCCCCACCAACAACAGACTGGCGCGACGTTCGAGGGCGTGCTGGATAAGCGTCTTGGCCACCTCCCCCGCCCGTAGCAACACCACCTCCCCACCCAGGCGCTCGGCCAGTTGCTGAGCGTTTTGCAAGCGCAGGCGCGACTGCTCATCCCGCGCACGGCCGTTATCGATATGCACCAGGCTCCACGGCAGGTGCCGACGCTGCGCCACACGGCTGGCATGCCGCACCAGGCGTTCGGCCTGCGCGTCGCCATCCACGCCCACCAGCAAACGGCCGCGTACCGCCGGGGCGGCCTGGCCAAGTTGGCGATAACCCTGGGCCAAGTCGTCGTCGACATGGGCCGCGGCGGTCTGCATCGCCAGCTCGCGCAAGGCCATCAGGTTGGTCTGGGTGAAAAACGCGTCGATGGCGGCACGCGCCTGTTCCGGCACATACACCTTGCCATCACGCAGGCGCTCCAGCAGCTCGCGCGAAGGCAGGTCGATCAGCAGCAGTTCATCGGCCTCTTGCAGCACCCAGTCGGGCAAGGTTTCACGCACTTGCACGCCAGTGATGCCGCGCACCTGGTCGTTGAGGCTTTCCAGATGCTGGACGTTGACCGTGGTGAACACGTTGATACCGGCGGCGAGCAGTTCCTGAATGTCTTGCCAGCGCTTTTCATGGCGGCTGCCGGGAGCATTGCTGTGGGCCAGTTCATCCACCAGTACCAGCTTGGGCTTGGCGGCGAGCAGGCCGTCGAGATCCATTTCTTCGAGCATCACGCCACGGTACTCGCTGCGCAGCAACGGTTGCTGCGGCAGACCGCTGAGCAGGGCCTCGGTCTCGGCGCGGCCGTGGGTTTCGACGACGCCGGCGATCAGCTTCACGCCCTGGCGCAGTTGAGTGTGGGCGGCCTGAAGCATGGCGTAGGTCTTGCCCACGCCGGGCGCGGCGCCGAGGAAGACCTTGAGCCGGCCACGGCCGTTGCGGGGTAAGTCGGCTAACAGGGCGTCGGCGCGGCCGGAGTCGCTCATGCGTGGGGTTCCTTCAGGTGTTGATATCGTCAGTTCAATCACGATCAAAATGTGGGAGCGAGTCGAATCGTCGCACCGCCCCTCCCACAAGGGTTCAGAGTTTTTCCAGGGCCATGTTCAGTGCCAGTACATTCACCACCGGCGGGCCCACCAACGGGCTTTCGGTGTGCTCATCCAACAGCCGTTGCAAGGTCGACACCGGCAGATTCCGCGCCGCCGCCACCCGCGCCAGTTGATAGGCAATCGCCTCGGGTGGCAAGTGTGGATCAAGACCGCTGCCGGAGGTAGTCAGCGAGGCTAAAGGCACCGGGCCCTGGCCGGGCACCTGCTGTTTGTTGGCGTCGTCGAACACGCGGGTGGCCAGCGCCGGGTTGCTCGGGCCGAGGTTACTGGCACTGCTGGAAACCGTCGCAAAGGCGCCGGCCGAAGGACGCGGGTGGAACCAGCTGTCACCGCTAAAGTCCTGGGCGATCAGGCTGGAGCCGCGCACTTTGCCACTGGCATCGCGCACCAGGCTGCCATTGGCCTGGTCGGGAAAAGCGACCTGAGCGACGCCGGTCACCACCAGAGGGTAGGCGACGCCGGTGACCAGGGTCATGAGCACCAGCAGGCTCAGGGCCGGACGGATGATGTTGGACATATTCAAATCCTCAATTGAGTCGAGAAACCCTGTGGCGAGCGAGTGTGCTCCCTCGCCACATAAGCACCGTTCGGGTTACACCAGGTGCAACGCGGTCAACAGCATGTCGATGGCCTTGATGCCCACGAACGGCACCAGCAGCCCGCCCAGGCCGTAGATCAGCAGGTTGCGCCGCAGCAACGCCGCCGCACTCGCCGCCTGCACCCGCACGCCACGCAGCGCCAGGGGAATCAGCACCACGATGATCAGCGCGTTGAACACGATGGCCGAAAGGATCGCGCTTTGCGGGCTCTGCAGATGCATCACGTTGAGCACGCCCAACTGCGGGTAGATCGCGGCAAACAGCGCCGGCAGGATCGCGAAGTATTTGGCCACGTCGTTAGCGATGGAAAACGTGGTCAGCGCGCCACGGGTCACCAGCAACTCCTTGCCGATCTGCACCACATCCAAGAGCTTGGTGGGATCGCTGTCGAGGTCGACCATGTTGGCGGCTTCGCGGGCGGCCTGGGTGCCATCGTTCATCGCCATGCCCACGTCGGCCTGGGCCAGCGCCGGCGCGTCGTTGGCGCCGTCACCGCACATGGCGACCAGGCGACCGTCGTTCTGCTCATGGCGAATACGCGCGAGTTTTTTCTCTGGGGTGGCTTCGGCCAGTACGTCATCCACGCCTGCTTCTGCGGCAATCGCGGCGGCGGTCAAGGGGTTGTCGCCGGTCACCATCACGGTGCGGATGCCCAGTTTGCGCAGCTCGGCGAAGCGTTCACGGATGCCGGGCTTGACCACGTCCTTCAGATGAATCGCACCCAGCAATTTGCCATCGGCGCACACCAGCAACGGCGTGCCCCCGCTTTGGGCGATTTTGTCGATTTCCCGCGACAACGCCGGTGGCAGCTCACTGCGCTGCTGGCCTATGAATGCCAGCAGCGAATCCACCGCGCCCTTACGGAACACACGGCCCTGGTAATCGACACCGGACAACCGGGTTTCAGCGCTGAACGGCACGGCCGTCAGTTCATCGACGGATGGCTCAGCCTGGGGATGCAAGGCGCGCAGGTACTCGACGATGGATTTACCTTCCGCCGTGTCGTCCGCCAGGGACGCAAAGAGCGCGCCTTCGGCCACTTCGCGAGCGCTGACGCCAGGCGCCGCCACCACCGCCGCACAGCGACGGTTACCAAAGGTGATGGTGCCGGTTTTGTCCAGCAGCAGCACATGCACGTCCCCCGCCGCTTCCACCGCCCGGCCGGACTTGGCGATCACATTGAGGCGCACCAGGCGGTCCATACCGGCGATGCCGATGGCCGACAACAAGCCGCCAATGGTCGTCGGAATCAGCGTCACCAGCAGTGCGACCAGGAACACCAGCGGCAAGCTGCCATTGGCGAAGTGGGCGAACGGCTGCAGGGTGACGACCACCAACAAAAAGATCAGCGTCAGACCGATCAGCAGAATATCCAGCGCAACTTCGTTGGGGGTTTTCTGGCGTTTGGCGCCTTCCACCAACGCGATCATGCGGTCCAGGGTCGACTCGCCCGGGTTGGCGGTGATGCGGATCAGCAGCCAGTCCGAGACCAGGCGTGTATTGCCGGTGACGGCCGAACGGTCACCGCCGGACTCGCGGATTACCGGGGCGGACTCGCCGGTGATCGCCGCTTCGTTGACCGCCGCGATGCCTTCGATGACCTCGCCGTCACCGGGGATCATCTCCCCAGCGGCAACACGCACCACATCGCCTTTGCGCAGGCTGGTGGCCGGCACCACCTTGAAACTGCCGTCGGCCTCCTTGCGCCGTGCACTGAGGCCCTCGCTGCCGGCCTTGAGGCTGTCGGCGCGGGCCTTGCCACGGCCTTCGGCCAAGGCTTCGGCGAAGTTGGCGAACAGCACGGTGAACCACAGCCACACGGCGATTTGTACGGCGACAAACGTGGGCACGGCGGTATCAGGCACAAAGCACAGCACGGTCGTGAGGATCGCGGTCAGCTCAACCACCAGCATCACCGGTGAGCGTTGCAACTGGCGCGGGTCCAGTTTGACGAACGCCTGGATCAGCGCCGGGCGCCACAGCGCGGAAATGGCGGTTTTGGCAGGCGCCTGAGTATTGGTCGGGGCCGCGTTTTTTGCAGGCATATTCATCTTCATATCCCCTCTTAGAAGCCCATGCTCAGGTGTTCAGCAATAGGGCCCAACGCCAGCGTCGGCAGGAAAGTCAGGCCGCCCACCAGCAAAATGGTCACGGTCAACAGGGTCACGAACAGCGGTCCGTGGGTGGGGAAGCTGTTCTGGCCAATCGGTGCGCTCTTTTTCATCGCCAGGCTGCCGGCCAGGGCCAGTACCGGGAGGATGTAGCCAAAGCGACCGATCAACATGCCCAGGCCGAGCATCAGGTTATGGAACGGCGTGTTGGCGCTGAAGCCAGCAAACGCCGAGCCGTTGTTGGCACTGGCTGAGGTGTAGGCGTAGAGCAGTTGGCTGAAGCCATGGGGGCCAGGGTTGCTGATGGCACCGGCTGGGCCTGGCAGGCTGGCAGCAATGGCACCGAGCACGAGCACGCCAACCGGCATCACCAACAAGGTCACGACGAGCAGTTGCACTTCCTTGGCCTGGAGCTTCTTGCCGAGGTATTCCGGCGTACGCCCGATCATCAGGCCGGCGAGGAACACGGCGATCAACACGTTGAGCAACATGCCGTACATACCGGCGCCGACGCCGCCGAAGATCACTTCGCCGACCATCATATTGACCAGCGCCACCATTCCGCTGAGCGGGCTCAGGCTGTCTTGCATGCCGTTGACCGAACCGTTGGACGCCGCCGTGGTGGTCACCGACCAGAGCACCGTGCCGGTGGTGCCGAAGCGCGCTTCCTTGCCTTCCAGCGGCGCGGTTTGCTCCACGGCCGGGTTGTTCAGGCTCGGGTTGGGCTGGTACTCAGCCCACAGTGACGTCGCGCCGCCGATCAGGAACAGCGCGAGCATGCAGCCCAGAATGGCGCGGCTCTGGCGCAAGTCTTTGACGTAGTGGCCGAAGGTGAACACCAATGCCACCGGGATCAGGATGATCGACGCCACTTCAAACAGATTGGCCCAGGCGGTAGGGTCTTCAAACGGGTGCGCCGAGTTGACGCCGAAGAAGCCACCACCGTTGGTACCCAGTTGCTTGATCGCGATCTGACTGGCCGCCGGGCCCAGCGGGATCACCTGATCCACGCCTTGCATCGTCACGGCATCGACGTAATGGGCGAAGGTCTGCGGTACGCCCTGCCACACCAGGAACAGTGCCAGCACCAGGCACAACGGCAACAGCCCGTAGAGGGTGGCGCGGGTCATATCGACCCAGAAGTTACCGAGAGTCTGAGAAGATTTGCGACCAATCCCACGGCATAACGCGACCAGGACTGCCAGACCAGTGGCTGCACTGACGAAGTTCTGCACGGTCAGGCCGGCCATCTGGCTGAGGTAACTCAGGGACGCTTCGCCGCTGTAGTTCTGCCAGTTAGTGTTGGTCATGAAACTGACTGCGGTGTTGAAGGCCAGCGTCCATTCCTGGCCCGGCAATTTCTGCGGGTTCAGTGGGAGAGATCCCTGGAACAGCAAAATCGCGAACAGCAGCAAAAAGCCCGCAAGGTTGAACGCGAGCAACGCCAACATGTATTTGCGCCAGCTTTGTTCCTGCTGCGCGTCCACGCCGGCCAGGCGATAACAGGCCCGCTCGACAGGCCCCAGCAGCGGGCTGAGCCACGTGCGCTGGCCTTCCATCACCTTGTAATAGAACCGCCCCAGGAACGGCGCCGGCACCAGCACCACGGCAAAGAAGGCGATGATCAGCCAATAGTCATAACTGTGCATAGCCCGCTCCTAGTTCCGATCCGCGCGTAACAGCGCAACCAGCAGATAAATGAACAGCGCCACGGCCAATAGCAGTGACACCCCGTCCAGAACGCTCATGGAAGTCTCTCCGTTTAGCGGCGAGTGCCGCGTGTGGGGCAATTGTCCGCAGGAGTGGCGTAAAGGAACGAGAGCATGGGGGTAGGCGGGGCGTAAAGATGGCGTAAAGAGTGGGTTTATGCGGGGTTTACGCCGGGGTATTCGGCGTTTGGGCGGGCGTTATCGGGAGCAAGCCCCTTCCCACATTGAACCGTATTCCAAGGATGTATCCGGTCAACATGTGGGAGGGAGCTTGCTCCCGATAGCGCCGGCACAGTCACCGCCGCACCCCTCTGGTGCAACGCCGAGAAATTTCAAACGCCAAACCGTCCCCCAGGCGACAGTTGCGTCGCTTTACGACAATGATTCTCAGGCTGGCATGGCCGCTGCAACACCTTGAATCATTCCAAACCGTTCCGGGAGCGCAGCACAATGAACACACAACTCAAACCCACCTTGGGCACCCTGCACTTATGGGGCATTGCCGTCGGGCTGGTGATTTCCGGGGAGTATTTCGGCTGGAGCTACGGCTGGGGCGTGGCCGGGACCTTGGGCTTTCTGGTGACCTCGTTGATGGTCGCCGCGATGTACACCTGCTTTATCTTCAGTTTCACCGAGCTGACCACCGCAATTCCCCATGCAGGCGGCCCGTTTGCCTACAGCCGCCGCGCCTTTGGTGAGAAAGGCGGCTTGATTGCGGGGCTCGCCACTTTAATCGAATTCGTCTTCGCCCCACCCGCTATCGCGTTGGCCATCGGCGCTTATCTGAACGTGCAGTTTCCGGCGCTGGACCCGAAACACGCGGCCGTCGGCGCCTACATCGTGTTCATGGGCCTGAACATCCTCGGCGTGAAACTCGCCGCCACCTTCGAACTGGTGGTGTGCGTGCTCGCCGTGGCCGAGCTGTTGGTGTTCATGGGTGTAGTCGCGCCAGCCTTCAGCTTCAGCAATTTCGCACTGAACGGCTGGGCCGGTTCCGACACGTTTGGCGCCCCGGCGATTGCCGGGATGTTTGCGGCAATTCCGTTTGCCATCTGGTTCTTCCTCGCCATCGAAGGCGCGGCCATGGCCGCCGAGGAAGCGAAAGATCCGAAGCGCACCATTCCAAAGGCCTACATCAGCGGCATCCTCACCCTGGTGATCCTGGCCATGGGCGTGATGTTCTTCGCCGGCGGCGTGGGTGACTGGCGCACCCTGTCGAACATCAACGACCCGCTGCCACAGGCGATGAAAACCGTGGTGGGCGACAGCTCCGGCTGGTTGCACATGCTGGTGTGGATCGGCCTGTTTGGCCTGGTGGCCAGCTTCCACGGGATTATCCTTGGCTACTCGCGCCAGTTCTTTGCCCTGGCTCGCGCCGGTTATCTACCGTCTTTCCTCGCCAAACTGTCGCGTTTTCAGACGCCCCATCGCGCCATCATCGCCGGTGGTGTCGTCGGTATTGCCGCCATCTACAGCGACGGCCTGATCAACCTGGGCGGCATGACCCTGACCGCGGCGATGATCACCATGGCCGTCTTCGGCGCCATCGTGATGTACATCATGAGCATGCTCAGCCTGTTCAAACTGCGTAAGACCGAACCGCTGCTGGAACGCACCTTCCGCGCACCGGGTTATCCAATCGTGCCCGGCATTGCGCTGGTACTGGCGGTGGTGTGCCTGGTGGCGATGGCCTGGTTCAACACGCTGATCGGCCTGATCTTCCTGGGCTTTATGGCGGTGGGTTTTATCTATTTCCAACTGACCGCGCAGGACCGTGCCGATGCACCGGTGGACGCAATGTTGACCGGGCTCTAAGGTTTCGAGGCAGAACGGGCCTACACTGAACTACTCAGAAAGCCCGTTACTCAAAGCAGCTATTGCCGTGGGAAAATTCTCCCACGGCAAGCTGCCTCAAGGAGAGCCTTATGCCGTGGTATGCGTGGTTGATTATGGTGGTTGCGATCGGGTCGATCGTCGGTGGGCTGATGATGCTGCGTGACAGCGCCAACAAGGTGGAACTCACCGACGAACAACGCAAACGCGTAGCCGAGCGCAACGCCCAGGCGGATGCCAAGGATGCGCAGGATCGCTAGGGCTGCTTACTCCCAGTCCGCCTTGGCGATATGCAACCCGTGCTGCCCCTTATAGGCAGCACGCTCCGGCTGGCTCCAGCCGCTCAATAGTTCATTCTCCAGCTTATAGATCTCAACCCCAAGCGGACGGCAGACCGTCAGCGGGTCCTGTGCATCCGGCCCCCACATGGGCAGCGACAAATCCCCACCCGGGCACGTCGACAGCGCGCACAACACATCTATCTCGGCAAAAAACTCCAGGTAATCGCCCTTCTGCGCCGGGCACGCCTTCATGAAATACATGTCGTCGTGATTCAGGCCCGTACATTGGAAGATATTCAGCACGTCATGCACATCAAACTCTGTCAGACCGTGGGGTAATACCGCACGGGTCAGGTTCGAATGGCAATGGTGATGGAAGTCCTCACCGGTCAACATGCGGTTCACATAGGGATCGCAACGCGTGCCCAGCAAATCGTGCAGGCGCCCGCCGTGTTCATCGATGCCGTAACTGGCCAGGCTGTCATCGGTAATGGTTACCAGAGGCCGCAAAAATGGCAGGTTCGACCACAGCCGATCATGGGTGCTGACATGCGCCCCCTGCAACTGGCGAGTACGCGCCGCCCACAGACGCTCGCGCGGATCATGGGCATTCCACACGTTAAAATCCCCCACCTGCGGCCCCACCGGCGTGGTCACACGAAACACATGCCCTGCCGGCACCTTCCACGCTTTGCCCGTTCGAATCGGTACCTCGAACTGCTCGATCAACGTACGTTTATCCGCCCGATCACGAATACGCTCATAAAACGCAGTGTCGACCTGTAGCGCTGAACCCTTACTGACCTGATAAGCGGCCGGATAGTCTTTGTACATGGTGCAAGTCCTCGATCAGGGATAGGAAAACAGGGCCAATGACAGGCGTTCCGAATCATCCAGGTACACGCTCATCGCCTCCCCTGCCGCCGGCTTGTCTTGCTGGACCAATAATTGATAAATCTCACGGTCACGCTCCAGCCAGGGCGATTGAAAACGCTGCTCATCAGGCGCCGCGCAAAACACCAGGCGCAGTTGCGCGATGACTTGGGCGAAAAACTCATCGAACAACGGGCTGCGCATCAACCCCACAATCTGCTGATGGAACAGCAAACTGTGAGTCGCCACGGCTCGCCAATCTTCACGTTCGCGAGCCAGGGTGGTGGCGTCAATCGCGTTTTGCATGCACTCCGATTGCTGCAGGGTAAGCGCACCGCTCAGGGCTATGGCCTGCAATTCAAGGGTGCGACGGACGACGAATAAATCCCGCACCTCTGCGCGCTCCAATCGTCGGACCACCACCCCCTTATTGCGCACATAGCGGGTCAGCCCTTCCTGCCCCAGGCGATGCAAGGCTTCCCGGATGGTATTGCGCGACGCGTTATAGGCCTTGACCAATTCCACCTCCACCAACGCCATACCCGGCAACAGCCGCCCACCGATGATATCGGCGCGCAACTCCAGAGCTATCTGGTCGGCTAAAGACAAACTGAGCGTCATGGCTACCTCGGGATTGTTGAACAATCTTTCGGGTAGATGTAATCACTTTTCATGCCAAGGCCGGCGCACGAGGGGAAATACAGAGTGGTTAACTTGCGAGTCTGTAACCGAGGCTGCGCTATGTTTTTTTCTAACGGCTATGTAAAACGGCATCAGGGAATGGATGTGAGCAAAAGCGCTTGGCGACAATGTCGACCCTGATGGTCGCATTGGGGTTGGCGAGAAGTGGAAAACGCAAAATTGGCGAACCGCGTCATGAACAGGCTGCGGGGAAGAGCTAAGGCACAGGTTTCGAAATGGCAAAAAGGCCGGCCAACGACCGGCCCCCTTTACTTAATTGACAACAAGCCTTTCGCGGTTCTTTTCCAGCAACGCTTTACCGATGCCTTTTACTTCCAGTAACTCGTCCACCGCCGTAAACGGGCCGTTACTTTCGCGGTAAGCGATGATTGCCTTGGCTTTGGCGGCACCAATACCGAACAGGTCGCGACGCAGGGTTTCGGCATCAGCGGCGTTGAGATTGACTTTGGCGGATTGCTCGGCCTGGCTCATCTGCGCCGAGACAGGGGCTGGGGCTTCGGGTTTGATGGAAGGGGCTGCGGTGGTCGCAACCGAAAACGCGGTGACGACGGCAAAGATCAGGGAAGAGATGTAGGTATTTTGCATTGGTGACGCTCCATGACATCGGTAGAAGAGAAGCAGCTTTCCGAAGCTGCTTTTCAAACTTAGGCGATGTCTGGAAGGAGTCAAAAACCCAGGCGTTACAGAGTGTGAGCTTAAGGCTCCAAACGGCGCTGTTGAAAAATAAGATCGACGATTTCACCATCCGGCGAATAGCCACTTACCGTGTCGCGCAGCAGCTGTCGAACACGGGAGTAATCGTCCTGATCCAAGGCCCCCAACAGTTCGTTCAACTTACCTTTGAGAAGATCCCAAGCCAGATGATCTTCATTGGCGCTCATGATCATCGGGTGCTGAGTTGCAACTACGTTGTCGCCGATAAGTAATTCTTCGTAAAGCTTTTCACCGGGGCGCAGTCCTGAAAACTCGATGGCGATATCGCCATGAGGGTTTTTATCAGAGCGCACACTGAGGCCCGACAAATGAATCATCTTCTCAGCGAGCTCGACAATCTTCACCGGCTCGCCCATGTCTAGCACGAATACGTCGCCGCCCAAGCCCATGGAACCGGCCTGAATTACCAACTGCGCAGCTTCCGGAATAGTCATGAAGTAGCGGGTGATTTTCGGGTGAGTGACGGTCACCGGGCCACCCGACTTGATTTGCCTGTGGAACAGCGGAATCACCGAGCCAGAGGAGCCAAGGACATTGCCGAAACGCACCATGGTGAATCGGGTCTTGTTAACGCGCGAGACGTTTGAATTGTCGCCAAACAATACGGGGGCTACCTCTCGACTAAGGGCTTGCAGCGTCAGTTCGGCGAGGCGCTTCGTACTGCCCATCACATTGGTCGGGCGGACCGCCTTATCGGTAGAGATCAGCACGAAATTGGCGACGCCCGTCTGCAATGCGGCTTGCGCCGTATTCAGTGTGCCCATGACATTATTCAACACGCCTTCGGCGATGTTGTGCTCCACCATCGGCACATGTTTGTACGCGGCAGCGTGATAAACAGTGCTGATGTGCCAGGCTTTCATGACATCGAGCAACTTGGATTGGTTACGCACCGAACCCAGGATGGGTAAAATTTTGACCGGTAGCGACTCGCGGTTAATACGCTCTTCGAGTTCGCAAAGGATGCTGTATAAATTGAACTCACTGTGTTCGAACAGCAGCAGCGATTTAGGGCGCAGTGGAAGAATCTGCCGGCACAGTTCTGAACCAATTGACCCACCCGCACCCGTTACCATCACGTTCTGCCCTTTGATACAGCGTTCGAGCAATTCGTGCTGGGCTGGCACCGTGTCCCGACCCAAAAGGTCTGCAATATCGACTTCCTGGATATCGTCGACCTTCACCCTGCCACTGGCCAAGTCCATGAAGCCGGGAACACTGCGCACATGCAGAGGGAAACCTTCAAGAAACCCGAGGATTTCACGGCGGCGACCGCGGTTGGAGGATGGAATAGCCAGCAGTATTTCCTGCGCCCCCGTGGCATCGATCATGCGTTGAATGTGCTTGGGCTTATACACTTGCAGCCCGGAAATAACGCGCTCGGAAATACTAGAATCATCATCAATAAAAGCCACCGGCCGCATAACACGCCCCATTCGCAAGGCGGCTACCAATTGATTGCCGGCAGCGCCTGCGCCGTAGATGGCGACGCGCGGCAGCCCATCCTCACGATTAGTAAACGGCACATGTTGCGCAGCGGAAAACCAATCACCCAAGAAGTATTGGCGCATGCCAAGTCGCACGCCGCCTACCATGATCAGACTGAGCCACCAGTAGTTGAAAATAATGGAGCGCGGAACCACATTTTGATGGTTGCTGTACCAGTAAACCACCACGCCAAGAATGAGCGAAGACAAGCTGACCGCCTTGATAATCGCGATCAATGCGTCGTTGCCGAAGTAGCGCATCACAGCACGGTACATACCAAAGCGAATGAACAGCGGAATTGAAATCACTGGAGCGGCAATGAACAACCAGAGGTGAAGACGAACCGGGTTGGCCAATTCATCGATGCCCAGGCGTACAACGAAAGCAAGCCATAAGGCAGCCCAAACGACAAACACATCCGTGCCGACCTGAATCAGTCGTTTTTTTCGTCTAGGCAAAGCGACCAAGTAGGCCCTTAACTTATCCATAGCGTTTTCAAACACCTCTTAACATCCTAATGCTTTGCCTTGGTAAAGCCATCCATGAGCCCTTCGAGGCGTTCTGCCCGGCTGCACGTGCGGCTCAGTCAATAACGTCTGATCGCTCAAGTTCTCCAGCATGAAACTTGATCGCCAGGAAGATCAGCGGTAGATAAGCGACAACCAGAGCCCACGTTCCATCCCATCCATATAGAACAACACCGAGTGCAATGGGCAACAACCAAACGATATTAATGGCCGCCACCGCCAACGTCACTGGCAGGTGTCTACCGAACTTGCGTGAAGCAAACTGATAGGCATGACTGCGATGCGCTTCGTAGACCTTATCGCCCCGTAGCAGGCGGCGCACCAGAGTGAACGTTGCATCAACCACAAACACACCCAACAAAATCAACCAGGCCCAGAAAAACGATGATTGAACCCAACCGGCCTGAATCGCAAAACAACCCAAGATAATGCCCAGAAATCCGCTTCCGGCATCCCCCATGAAAATTTTGGCAGGTGGGAAATTCCAAACCAGGAACGCGCTCACAGCAGCAGCTAAGAGCAGCGGTAACCAAATCATGTCCTGATGACCACTCAACGCAAAGAGCAAACAGCCACCAAGGCACGCGCAGATGGCTTCAACACTGGCAATCCCATCTATACCATCCATAAAATTATAGAGGTTGAGCATCCAGACCAGAAACACAGCGGCCAGAATATTCCCGATCAGCCCCAGATGCAGTTCCCAGCCGAACACCGTCAGCGGGCCAAGTCCGTCCATCCAGAACAACGCCCAGATCGCTGATGCGAAATGGCCAGTCAGGCGCCAGCGGGCAGCGATATGGCCATGATCATCCATAAAACCCAGTACGGCTACCAGCGCGCCGGCTCCTCCCATTGCGATCAACGTATGGGCCGAAACCAAATCCAGCCACCCCAAAACAGGAGTCACCGCCAGAAACGCCAGCACGATTGCAACACCACCACCGCGTGGCGTGGGAATCGAATGCGAACTGCGCGCATTCGGGATATCCATAATGCTTCGCGAAAGCGCATAACGCCTAAGTACAGCAGTCATCAAAAATGAGGTTAATGCAACAACAAGAACAATCCACCCTTCACTCATTTCTTTTCATTTTCCATGTAATCCGAGGCAGTGAGCCTCAACGCCTGTTCCACTGACAATGGCGGCGTCCACCCCAGAACGGCACGCGTTTTGGCGATATCAACCTGCAATGAACCACACAACCGTTGAGACAAGCTGCGCTTGCCTAGCATGCGGGCAGCGGCATTCAGTAAAACGGCAGGGACGGGAAGCAGACGCGCCGGCCTTTCCAACGCTGATGCCATCTTGCGTAACAGGGCGGTGGTGGACAAATCTTCGCCATCGCTGACCATAAAGGTCTGGTTGGCAGCCGCCGGATGACTCAGACACAGAACGGTCAGATCAACCAGGTTATCCAACGCTACAAGGCTGCGAGCGTTATGAATGGCGCCAAAAGGCAAAGGTAACCCCTTATGCAGCCAACGCATCATGCTCAGAAAATTAGCTTTCACACCTGGCCCATAAACCAGTACGGGGCGAATGATCACCACCTCCATACCCGTCGTTAGGGCCAACTCCCGAAGGCGCTGCTCGGCTTCCATCTTTGAAACCCCGTAAGGGTCTACCGGGTTGCCTGGCTGATCAGCAGTAAACGGCACACCGGGCTCGGTGCCTTCGCCGTTGACCTTGATCGAGCTGAGAAACACAAAGCGACGTACCCCAGCCTCCGCAGCCTGACGCGCCACGTTAAGCGTGCCTTCGACATTGACCACGCGGAATGCGTGAAGGGGGTTAGCTTCCAAGTCGTTCATGACGTGAACACGAGCGGCGCAATGGACCACTGCGTCCACCCCAGACAGTTCCGCCGAGAAACTCGCCGTTGCAAGGTCCTCGAATCGAACCACCCGCTCGGCCGTTGCGCAGGTAAGATGACGGCCCCTTGCGGCAACAGTGACACGAGTGTCAGCACGAGCGGCTAACACTTGAACCAACCGGCTGCCGACAAATCCCGAAGCTCCAGTGACGAAAATGTGCACGTAAAGCTCCTTGCCTACGACTTAGACCAAACAGTGCGATTAATATAATCAGTATAACTGTGCACAATACGCACGACTTTCTTGGATACAGCACCGCCAAGATAATCATCGACCACCGCAAGCGCCCGCTCGCCACGAACATGTTGCGTGGTGACGATACGCACCGAATCAAGAACGCGCTCGGCTCTCAACCCACACATTATCAGCGTGCCTGCATCCATGCCCTCTGGTCGCTCATGAGCATTGCGGATGGTGACTGCCGGCAAGTTCAGCAACGAGGCTTCTTCGGTGATAGTACCGCTGTCGGACACCACGCAAAACGCCTCCATCTGCAATTTGATGTAGTCGAGCAGGCCAAACGGCTTTACGAAGCGAATCAGTGGATGATCCAGAGACTCGCCCAGTGCCTCAAGGCGCTTGCGGGTGCGAGGGTGAGTAGAGACGATGACCTGATAGTGGTATTCGTCTGCCAGTGCCTTCAGTGAACCGAGCAAATCCTTCAAATTGTCTGGGGTATCAACGTTTTCCTCACGGTGCGCGCTGACAATAAAATATTGCCCCGCGACCAGCCCTTCTCGAACCAGAACATCCGATGCTTCAATTTTGGGCATGTAATGCTGCAAGACTTCCGCCATATGCGACCCGGTCTTGATAATGGTCTCGGGACGCACACCTTCATCCAGTAAATAACGACGTGCATGCTCGGTGAGTACCATATTGATATCACTCAAATGGTCCAGCACTTTGCGGTTGAGTTCCTCGGGTACACGCTGGTCGAAACAGCGATTCCCCGCCTCCATGTGGAATACCGGGATTTTTCGACGTTTGGCGGATATAACCGCCAGACACGTATTCGTATCCCCGTAGAGCAACAGGGCGTCGGGTTTTTCCAACTCAAAAAGCGCGTCTGATTTGGCGATCACCTCTGCAATTGTCTGAGCCGCAGTTTCGCCAACGGCGCCTAAAAAGTGGTCGGGCTTGCGAATGTCCAGCTCGTCAAAAAACACTTGATTAAGCTCATAGTCATAATTCTGGCCCGAGTGAACCAAAATATGCTGAGTCTGTTTATCGAGTTCTGCGATCACCCGACTCATCTTAATAAGTTCCGGGCGAGTACCGACTAGCGTCATGACCTTAAGCATTGAGCTGCTCCTGAATAAACTCCAACTTCAACAACAGCGTTTTAACACCTTCGACGTCCAAACGTTCTGTATTATGGGAGGTGTAATCATCCAACTCGGAAATATGCGTTTCGCCTTCGACAAAGTACTTCTCATAATTCAAGTCGCGATTATCCGCCGGAATCCGATAGTAGCGCCCCATGTCCTCGGCCTTGGCCATTTCCTCCCGCGAAATCAGCGACTCATAAAGTTTCTCACCGTGTCGAGTGCCAATAACTTTAATCGCATTTAAACGCTTGAACAGTTCTTTCAGCGCTTGCGCCAAATCCTCTACCGTAGAGGCCGGAGCCTTTTGCACGAAAATATCGCCTTGCTCGGCAAACTCGAAAGCATGCAACACCAAGTCCACGGAGTCTTCCAGCGACATCAAGAAGCGGGTCATATTGGGATCGGTAACCGTCAATTCGCCGCCTTGTTTCAGCTGATTGACGAACAACGGGATGACCGAACCCCGCGAGGCCATGACATTGCCGTAACGCGTGGAGCAAATAACCGGGCCGCCTTGTGGGATCATTCTGGACTTGGCAACCACCAGCTTTTCCGCCATAGCCTTGGAAATACCCATGGCGTTGATCGGGTACACCGCTTTGTCAGTGCTCAACACCACGACACGTTCTACATTGTTCGCAATGGCCGCGTTGAGCACGTTCTCTGTACCCAGAACGTTGGTTTTGACAGCCTCCATTGGGTAAAACTCACAGGACGGAACCTGCTTGAGTGCCGCCGCGTGAAAGATATAATTGACGCCCACCATGGCTTGGGAAATGCTCGCGTAGTCACGCACATCACCAATATAGAACTTGACTTTGTCATTGCCCAACGCAATGCGCATATCTTCCTGTTTTTTCTCGTCGCGACTGAATACCCGAATTTCTTTTACTTGGGTGTCGAGAAAGCGCTTTAAAACGGTATTACCGAAAGAACCAGTGCCACCGGTAATCATCAAAATTTTGTTATCAAACATAAAACCTCCTAATTTATCGCTGTGCGCGCATAAACTGAATCAGCTCCGGCCATGACGGCGGATTATAACCCACGGCCTCCCGAAAGCGCGTCGAGTCAAGGGAACGATCGATCGCTAATTGGTTATCGGGAATAATATCGATATTTTTCTGGTAGACCTTAGCGATTTCGGTCAGCAGCGTAAATTTATCAATTGGTTTGGCAGAGACGTGATAAAGACCGGATAACTCTGGTTTTGGCAGTACAAACTCAGCGATGATACGAGCCAGCTCTACGGTAGGCACACCGGAAAAAATAGCTTTCGTGAAGCCCTTTACCGAACCTTCCTGGGACAGAAACCAGTCGACCAGAGATGCACTACTTGCTAACTCATGGCCAATAATCGAAGTGCGCAACGTTATCGCATGAGGCTGATCATTCACCTCACCAATGAATTTGGATTTACCGTAAAGGTCCACTGCATCCGACGTATCGGATTCGAGGTACATGCCCTTCGTTCCAGTAAATACGCAGTCGGTACTGATATGAATCAGCCGTGCGTTAATCAATTGGCATAACTTGGACAGGCGATGCGGCAGCATTGAATTGAGCGGCAGCGTCGACAGGGGATCTTTGGCTTGGGCTAATTGCTTGATCAGGCCGACACAGTTGATCACCACGTCAGGACGGTTTTTTTCAAACACCGCTACCAAAGACTCGTAATCCAAAACATCAACATCCGAATAAAAGCAGCACGCGTGCTTCTCTTCGAAGTAATTGGCCCCGCCTTTGCCACGCATAGTACCGAAAACGCTATGTGAAGTGTGATTGGAAATGTACTTGAACACGGTACTTCCAAGCATTCCCGTCACGCCCAGCACTAATATTTTCATGATTGATCTCTAAGAGTTGGCAATACGGTTTTCAATAATTTGTACCAATCGATGGCATTGCGTCTTCATTTCGTAATTGTCACAGAAAAACCTGAATGCCGCCGCTCCGTAGGCGGCTCTTTTTTCCGGCGTAGCCTCGTAGAGCGCCTCAATGTTCTTGGCCAGCGCTGCGGCATCCTCTGCTTGCGAACATAAGCCAGCCCCCGCCTGGGCCAAAATCCTGGCCCCTTCGCCATCCAGAGCAGCCAGAATAGGCTTGCCTGCTGCCATATAGGCTTGGATCTTACTGGGTATGGTCAATGCGAATATCTCTTCTCGCTTGAGTGTCACCAGTAACGCCCCACTTTTTGCGAACAATTCGGGCATAGCTGAGGAGGGCAAACGGCCTACGAGTTCCAGATTGTGCAGATGGTGCTGGCGTTTTTGTTCCTGCATCCAATCCAAACGGCTACCACTGCCCACCACGACAATCTTGCAATCCAGGTGCACCAGAGCCTTGGCGGCATCGACAATAGTCTCCAAGGACTGTGCAAACCCAAGGTTCCCGGCAAAGACCACGCAAAAATTCGACAGCAATAACTGGCGGACCTCAAGCGGCACGCCATCAACAGCATTCGCTTGCGTGGCTGCAACGCGGTAAGAGTTGGGGTAGTAGACGAGCTTGTCTTTCGCCACGTACTTGGACGCAGAGGAAATGAACGCTTCAGATTGAACCAGGACCGTGTCCGCCCGTGCGTAGATAAAACGCACCAAGACACCTATTGCCTTCAACAGCATTGGATTTTTGATAAACCCTGTTGCCTTGAGCGTTTCCGGCCACAAATCCTGCACCCAAACCATCAAGTGAGCCTTGCTGGAACGTTTTAACACGATGGCAGGAATAGCTGCTGTAATCGGCGAAACCGCAAAAACGATGATTGCGTCAAATTGCTTACCAGCGTTTTGTTTCGGGAAGTACCTAACGCCATTTGCCACAAAGGAAAGGTAGTTGAGAAGCAAGTTTTTAGCGCCACCTGACTTTCTGGGCCTCAACGGAACCCTATGAACTTTTACTCTGTCCTTGTAGATCTGCTCACTACAAGCAGTGGAGTCATAACCTTTGTAGGTATCGCCTTCGGGATAATTAGGTTGTCCTGTAAAGACTTCAACAGTGTGCCCGAAGCACGCCAACTCCTCGGCAACATCATTGATAATGAAGCTCTCAGGATAAAAATACTGAGTGACAATCGCTATATTCAAAGACATATCATCCCACACTATCAAATCGGGACTTAAGCGCTTTAGGCCCCTGAAGAATAACTGACTTGACAAATGACAACATGGCAACCCAGCGATTAATTGAAATATCAAATACAGGGGTCCGATTAGACAGCTCAACAAACCGCTTTGATGTTTCAACGATATCAAACGATTTGGCTTTTTGCCGATGTTTATCAGAAACTTCGCTGTATCCCTCAGGACTCATACTATGTAACATCTCGATTGTTTCCCGAATCCCTACTCTCACTGTAGTCGCTGACACTTCGTTGTAGGAATACCCTGAGACATCCGAAAATAGACCACACGTCAGCGGTAACTCTATGGATTCAATGCCCACCACCGAAGGAATACCGGCTGCAGATGCTTCAATGATCGTCGTACCAGAGCCCACGAAACAAAACGCGCCGTCGAAAATGCTGGGGAGCTCGGCATACTCCACTTCGCCCATAAAGTGCACATAATCACTGACACCGCATGTCTCAGCCAGCGAGATAAGCGCAGCGTGCTCTGGACCGGCGCCGTAGATAAAATACTCAAAATTTGCACGTTTACGAAGCTCTGACAGCTGTGCGATGACATGCTTATTATAAACTTTAAAATCGACTAAACGGCCTATGGAAACGATGCGCAGAGACGACTGAAGTGGCTGACGAGTACTATAGCTTTCAAAGGATACCCCCAGCGGCAATACATCCAGCGTCGCCACATCGACATTAGAAAGCGCCGCTGCCATCTCCGCGGTTCGCTCATTAGGAAACAGCGTCAAGTGGACGTTTTTATCATACAATTCGAGCATTTTCTTTCTGAAATATATATTTCGACCCCGCCACCAACTGATTTCCATAGAGTGATAGATACCAATACTAAGGAAAGTGAACTTCAACCGCGCCTTATTCAAAAAAACATAAGCCAACGTTAACACGTCCACCACATGCACGACATCGTATATAACCGGATCCTTTGGCACGGGCAACAGCGCATTTATCCAACTGGACGCAGGAAAAAATGGCAGATGTTCTACGATATTGACTGTAGCGTAATTAGACAACTCATTGAACAGGCCTGCGTCATACTTATTCGAAAGTAATGTAACTGTTACATTACACCCGGACTGACTGAGGTATTTAGACAACCTGACAACATAGGTCTCAACGCCACCAATGGCCAAGCCACCCAATACAAGCAAAATATTCTTCATACACTCACCGAGAAAAATTATAAAAAATCAAAAAAAATTTCAGAACCGCCCGTCCACCTTAAATTGCTGCTCAGATTCAAATAAAGTGCACCGAGGGCGTAGACAGCGACAATCAAGAAGCCATTTCTCTTGCCAAAAAGATGCACTGCAATCATAGGCAACAGTATATATTCAAACATTGATATACTCGCGTACCCGCGACCTGCAAGAATTGCAAAGTCGCCCAAGACAATTCGCAAGAACGTCGCACAATAAAAAACGCAGAAAACGAGATTGAAAGTGGGATAGCTTACCTCCAGCTTTTTCCACCACACCCACCCAGCTATAATCAGAAGTAAATTCTTAATATTGACCATATCAAAAAGTGGCAATGCGTAGCCGTACTTTTCAGTGGTTAGATATGAGTCAATTTTTTCACTGATAAAACTGATGAACGCCATTTGCCGCAACAACCATTTCGAGTCAACAAAGGATGTCATAAAAACAAGAACTACCGTGAGCAACAGATACATCACGCGTGTTGGCCTGAGCATATACAACACGACAGGAACTATAAAAAAAGCCGACGACACGTGTACAGTCATCGCCAGCGCAAGATAAAACGCCAACAGCATATATTGTTTTTTATGAAGATACGTCGCGGCTAAAAATACTATGCCAGAGGCTATCCCCAGACGTATCGCGTTCAAGTCCTTCGCAAGATAAAAATGCGTAAAGTAAATCAGCATACCCAAGGCAAAGTAAGGAGAGAAATACCGAATACTCCTAACATTGAAACTTATCGCCGCCAGTGAACTGACCCCAAATAAAATATAAGAGTTTCTCGCTAACGCCGCGAGCGTTGAGAGAAGCATAAAGAAACCGAATTCGATATTAAATGTTGTATAGCTGTAATCACAATAAATATTGCTGCATTCCAAAATTGAAGGAATTTCATGCAGCATTGTCAGGTAAGCAAGATCGTCATTGCCCACACCGGCCACCCTGAAGGTTGCCAATAGGAAAAGCGGCACCCCCATCAGAGCAGAAACAACCGCTTGCGGCAGTTTCTGTTCACCCAGTATGTCCCACGCGGCGACGATGACCAGAAATCCGAATACGAGATACAGCGGGAGAAAAAACTGCATGCCCATCAGTTACGTGCCCAATAAATAAAACCGGCCATCGAAATCATAAAGTATATGATATATGCTAGCATGTAAGCATACATGACACCGTGCACCCCACCCACTTCGCGCCCTACAGTAAATGTCAAGCCGATAAAAAGTAGCGCCTGCAGCACTTCAGCCAAGATATATAGTTTCGTTGCCGCCTTCGCCACCGCGACGAAACCAACAACATAAGCAGAGACTTTAAAAAAATCGCCAATCAACTGATAAATTATATAGCCTTCCAATTCATGAAATTCGGAAGATAATAATGCTGGGATAAAAAAACTACGCCCAAAATAAAGAACACTACCGCCAGCTAAGAAAGCCGCCATTACCAATAGAAGAAATTTCACTACCTGGGCTTTAACCGCTGCTTTATCTTGAGTCGATGACACCAGCGGCATGTAATATGATGCTAAAAAAACGCTGAAAAAACCAATATACGCGCTCGAGAGCTTGATACTCCCTTGCCAAATTCCCGCCTGGGCATAGCCCACCTGCGTTATTAGCGATTCCCTGATGATTATTTCGACCACTGGAAACATTAAGGCGCTGACAAGCAGCATCAATCCGAATCGGGAAAAATTCCTGCCAAGTGTTATATCAAACTTCTGCCACTTGACCATTCTGAAAATCGACATCCTCCTCAGAAAAAACAAAGAAATGAGCGCGGGCATGGTAAACAATGACACCATTGCCATCGCTGCACCAGACACACCCCATGCAGAAATTAACCACCAGATTATGGGGAGCACAAGAATATTGGAAATAACCTGAACGCTGGCGTTTACCTTCAGTTTCCCTAGACCGTTAAAAAAACCGGAGAACAAAATATTGAACGCAAATACAAATTGAGCAAAGGCCAGCACTATAACAATCCAGAAGTCTTCACGCCGCCCGAATATTAGCGTCGAAATTTTTTCTGAAAAAACAAGCAGAAAAACAAACGCCACAAGGCAAAAACCCAAGGCGTAGAATATTGACGTCGAGAACAATTTGTACATTTTAAAATGACTTTCTTTAAACTCCGCGACGTACTTGATTACGCCGTGGCTTATACCGCCCCCTGCCAGCAACACAGCGATAGATACCAAGCTCATGAAATGACCCAGCTTGCCGAGGCCATCCGCCCCCATGTACACGGCGATTAATTTTAGTAAACAGAAGCCAACCAATATCTTTGACGCTTGAGCAGCGCTTGTAAAAAAGGCGCCGATCAGCATACCTCGGTTTGAGCCATCCAACTTACCGGCCGAGGGCATTAACTGCACCTATCACGGAATTGATAACATGCTGGATCTCAGCCTCTGTCATACCATGCCAGACAGGCAAACGAATAAGACGCTCGCTTTCCCTGGTAGTAAAACGGTCTTCACCGTTGAATCGACCGAGCAAAACACCTGCAGGCGCGCTGTGAAGTGGAACATAATGAAAAACCGCCCCCACGCTGGCATCCTTCAAATGGCTGAGAACTGCCCCGCGTGCAGCGATATCTTTTACTTTGATATAAAACATATGCGCATTGGCCACACAGCCATTTGGAATGGTCGGAACTTCAATCAGTCCCGTCGCCGCCAACTCTGCGAAGGCCGTACGGTAGTGCTGCCAAATACTGAGTCTAGAATCATTAATGAGCGTCGCGTATTCTAATTGCCCAAATAAATAAGCGGCCTGCAATTCCCCCGGCAAATAACTACTACCAATATCAACCCATGTATATTTATCAATCATACCTCTAAAGAACTGGCTGCGATTAGTACCCTTTTCCCTAATGATTTCGGCGCGACCAATAAAGCGCTTATCATTGATTAACAACAAACCACCTTCACCGCCACTGGTGTAGTTTTTTGTTTCATGAAAACTATAAGCAGCCAAATGCCCGATGGTCCCTAGCCAACGCCCTTTATAAGTCGACATCATGCCCTGAGCAGCATCTTCCACGACAAACAAGTCATGTCGCTGCGCAATATCCATGATCGCATCCATGTCACAGGCAACACCGGCATAATGAACGGGCACAATCGCCTTAGTTTTTGTAGTGATCGCCGCTTCGATAAGCGTTTCATCAATATTCATTGTGTCTGGCCGAATATCTACAAAAACAATCTTCGCGCCTCGAAGTACAAATGCGTTAGCAGTACTTACAAAGGTATAGCTTGGCATGATGACTTCGTCACCCGGCTGTATATCTATCAAGATAGCAGCCATTTCGAGCGCTTGAGTGCACGAAGGTGTCAATAACGCTTTTTCACAAGAGAATGTTTTCTCAAACCAACGCTGACAACCAATGGTAAACTCACCGTCACCAGACATCTTGGCACTGCGCATGGCACGTATTACATATTGATCTTCGTTACCCGTATAGGGTGGTTTATTAAATGGAATCTGCATCGCGCTCACCGTAAAATTCTTTTGCTTACTGGGCTTAAGCCAAATATTGCTTAAAGACAAGACCCGCAAATAGAATTGATCGCGAGCCGATTAATTGCTGCCTCGGCATTTGTTCGAACACAAAACTGGAGGAGTTTTCACACAGATATGAGGGTATTCACAGTAGCAGATCGCCGGCCGAATCCCGCCTAACTACTAGCACTGAAAACGCAAGACGCCAGCTATCGTTGATGGGCTGCATTTTACCCGATAACCGGTGCGCTTTGAACCTTGACGTGGCGCTTTTATAACGCCAACCCTAGGCAATCTATCCGCAACTGACTGATTTTTATGAAGAAAATCCTAAGCTCAAGGTATCGATTAACTCGACTGAGCAAGAGGAAGGGCGCGCTTTCAGTAGAGCCCCTCCAAATAATGCGGGCCTCACTTGACGATTACCCGGAAGGAAAATAGCCCCCTACACAACCCATAGGGAGAAGCGGTCGCGAGGAGGAACTTTATCCGCGCGCAGCCGACGCTCGCTTATTACGGCGGACACTGGCTGCCAATACGCAAAAAAAGGGACCTATCAACAACCCGACGATTAGCGCAGCGACGACATAAACGGCCACTGGCAGTTGCATGGTGGCCCACCCCAGGAACGAAAGAGAGACGCCTTGTTGGTTCTCCAACACAAAAGCTGCAACCATCAGTGCAACAGCTAGCACTACCAACATCAGAAAAACACGTTTAATCCCACGCATGACTTACTCCCACCCTAACGCCACTCAGACGCCTTCTTCCTCATCTTCATTCACCCGATCCCGCAGTTCCTTCCCCGGCTTGAAATGAGGCACAAATTTCCCATCCAGACTTACCGACTGCCCAGTCTTAGGATTGCGCCCTACCCGTGGCGCACGATAGTGCAGCGAAAAACTCCCAAATCCACGGATCTCAATCCGATCCCCGGTAGCCAGGCACTGGGACATTTGCTCAAGCATGGTCTTAATAGCCAACTCCACATCCTTGGATGAGAGCAGCCCTTGATGGGTGACAATTCGTTCGATCAACTCCGACTTCGTCATATTTTTCCCTTCTTTTTCAAGCAGCTAGGAAAAGCGCTTCGAAGGTTTTAGCATGACTTGATGAATTTGAACAGCCCATGCATAAACTTATCTGCTGGTTAAATAAACACCTGAATAGAACACAAAACCTCTCAATTGCATATGACGAGCATCTTGCGAGTAACCGCGCCGGCGGGGTTCCAGCCGAACAGGTAGTCGCCCTCCTCATCCTTGGCGTCGCTGGATCGAGTGATGACCTTATAGCCCTGCATCTTGCATTCACGAGCGGCGCGCCTCTCGCACTTATCCCAGCCGTTGCCAAGACCGGAGCAGTCGACCTCTATGCCGCTGACGCCGCGCCTGGCGTGAGTTTTGGCGCTGGTGACTGAGCAGCCTGCAAGCATTACCACTGCGAATATTACGATAAGCTTGTTCATTGAAATCCTTATTAAAACAACAACAAAACGGGTAACGCTTTTACCAAGACTATAGTCAGTTCTGACCCCGAGCTAAATGCCTTGGTTCTCGCTTGTTGATTCAACAAATTGCAGGCACAAAAAAGGGCGACCGAAGTCGCCCTTTTTACAGCCTTACAGAACTTAGTTCTGCTTAGCCATAGCTTCGCGCAGCAGGGAGGCCATAGTGGTCTCGCCTTGTGCAGCTTCCGGAGCCGATTTCAGGCTCTGGATTGCTTCTTTCTCTTCCACTTCGTCTTTGGACTTGATGGAGAGCTGGATTACACGGCTCTTGCGGTCAACGCTGATGATCTTGGCTTCTACTTCCTGACCTTCTTTCAGAACGTTGCGCGCGTCTTCAACGCGGTCACGGCTGATTTCGGAGGCTTTCAGAGTCGCTTCGATATCGTCGGCCAGAACGATGATGGCGCCTTTAGCGTCAACTTCTTTCACAGTGCCTTTAACGATGGCGCCCTTGTCGTTCTCTTGAACGTACTCGGAGAACGGATCGCTTTCCAGTTGCTTGATGCCCAGGGAGATGCGCTCGCGCTCTGGGTCAACCGACAGGATAACGGTGTCCAGCTCGTCGCCCTTCTTGAAACGACGAACAGCTTCTTCGCCAACTTCGTTCCAGGAGATGTCGGACAGGTGAACCAGGCCGTCGATGCCGCCGTCCAGACCAATGAAGATACCGAAATCGGTGATCGACTTGATGGTGCCGGAGATTTTATCGCCCTTGTTGAACTGGCCAGAGAAATCTTCCCATGGGTTAGATTTGCACTGCTTGATGCCCAGGGAGATACGACGACGCTCTTCGTCGATGTCCAGAACCATAACTTCCACTTCGTCGCCGACTTGTACGACTTTCGAAGGGTGGATGTTCTTGTTGGTCCAGTCCATTTCGGAAACGTGTACCAGGCCTTCCACGCCTTCTTCCAGCTCAGCGAAGCAGCCGTAGTCGGTCAGGTTGGTTACACGCGCGGTAACGCGAGTGCTTTCTGGATAACGGGCTTTGATAGCAACCCATGGATCTTCACCCAGTTGCTTCAGGCCCAGGGAAACACGGTTGCGTTCGCGATCGTATTTCAGAACCTTGACATCGATCTCGTCGCCAACGTTGACGATTTCGGAAGGATGCTTGATACGCTTCCAAGCCATGTCGGTAATGTGCAGCAGGCCATCGACGCCACCCAGATCGACGAATGCGCCGTAATCGGTGAGGTTCTTGACGATACCTTTGACTTGTTGGCCTTCCTGCAGGGATTCCAGCAGAGCTTCACGCTCGGCGGAGTTTTCTGCTTCCAGGACGCTGCGACGGGAAACGACAACGTTGTTGCGCTTCTGGTCGAGTTTGATGACCTTGAATTCGAGTTCCTTGCCTTCCAGGTGCGTGGTGTCGCGCACTGGACGAACATCGACCAAAGAACCTGGCAGGAACGCACGGATGCCGTTAACGTCGACAGTGAAGCCGCCTTTAACCTTACCGTTGATAACGCCCTTGACCACTTCTTCAGCTGCGAAGGCTGCTTCGAGAACAATCCAGCATTCAGCGCGCTTGGCTTTTTCACGGGACAGCTTGGTTTCACCGAAACCGTCTTCAACCGAGTCCAGAGCAACGTGAACTTCGTCACCGACATTGATTGTCAGATCGCCAGCATCGTTGTAGAACTGTTCCAGCGGGATCAGAGCTTCAGACTTCAGACCAGCGTGAACGGTTACCCAGCGAGCTTGGTAATCGATATCAACGATAACACCGGTGATGATGGAGCCTGCCTGAAGGTTCAGGGTTTTTAGGCTTTCTTCAAAGAGTTCCGCAAAGCTTTCGCTCATTTTAATTCCTGTTGATAAGGGCGAAGAATACGCCCATCTCCACACCCCAGACGGTGTGGGTCAGTTTCAGTTAAAAGAAGCCACCGCAGGACTATGACTGGTCCCCTGCGGCCTTCTTGATCACCCGGCGATATCGCGAATGGCGATTTCGCTCAAGATGCGTTCCAGCACCTGCTCGATGGACAGCTCCGTGGAATCCAGCTGGATGGCATCAGCCGCCGGCTTTAGCGGGGCTACTGCGCGCTGGGTATCACGCTCATCGCGTGCACGGATCTCATCTAGCAGACTCGACAGACTAACACCATCGACTTTGTCCTTCAACTGCAAGTAGCGGCGGCGAGCCCGTTCCTCGGCGCTGGCTGTCAGGAAAATCTTCAGCGGCGCCTCGGGAAATACCACCGTGCCCATGTCGCGACCGTCGGCCACCAGGCCCGGTGGTTCCTGAAAAGCCCGCTGACGCTGCAGCAGCGCATCACGCACCGCCGGCAGCGCGGCAACCTGGGACGCCCAGGAGCCGACCTGCTCGTTGCGCAGATCATCGGTCACATCATCACCTTCGAGGATGATGCGCTGGGGATGGCCTTCCGTCGCCCCGACGAACTGCACATCAAGGTGCGCCGCCAGTAGCTTCAGAGACTCTTCGTTGGTCAGGTCGACGCCATGGTTGCGTGCGGCAAATGCCAGCAGGCGATAGAGCGCGCCGGAATCCAGCAGGCACCAGCCCAGGCGCTTGGCCAGGATGCCGGCGATCGTGCCTTTGCCCGAGCCGCTTGGCCCGTCGATGGTAATCACCGGAGCTTTGATATTCACAATTGAGCCTCTTGGGCAACACGCATGCCGACATGGGCACACAGTGTAAGAAAGTTCGGAAAAGACGTAGCAACATTGGCGCAGTCATGGATACGAATCGGCGCCGTTGCCCGCAGGGAAGCGACGCTGAACGCCATGGCAATGCGGTGATCGCCGTGGGCGTGTACATCACCGCCGCCTATCGGGCCGCCGTCAATGATAATCCCATCAGGGGTCGGTTCACACTTCACCCCCAGCGCCAGCAGACCGTCGGCCATCACCTGGATTCGGTCGGACTCCTTCACGCGCAACTCTTCAGCGCCACACAAAACGGTCCGGCCCTCAGCGCAGGCCGCCGCCACAAACAGCACTGGAAACTCATCGATAGCCAACGGCACCAGCGCTTGAGGAATCTCGATACCCTTCAGCGCAGCCGCACGTACACGCAGGTCAGCAACCGGCTCGCCACCCACTTCGCGTGGGTTTTCCAGGGTGATATCGGCACCCATCAACCGCAGGATATCGATCACACCGGTTCGGGTCGGATTGATTCCCACGTGCTCCAGCAACAACTCGGAGCCTTCGGCAATCGAAGCGGCCACCAGGAAGAACGCCGCTGAAGAAATATCCCCCGGCACTTCAATGTGGGTCGCTGTCAGTAAATGGCCCGATTCCAGCGATACGGTAGCGCCCGGCACTGCCACCGGATAACCAAACCCGCGCAACATGCGCTCAGTATGGTCGCGGGTCGGCGCAGGCTCCGTCACCGCGGTGACGCCTTTGGCGTACAACCCGGCAAGCAACAGACAGGACTTGACCTGAGCACTGGCCATCGGCAGCGCATAATTCATGCCTTTCAACGATTGCCCACCACGGATGGTCAGCGGCGGACATCCTTGCGGGCCTGTCTCGATCAACGCCCCCATTTCCCGCAAGGGCTTGGCCACGCGATTCATCGGGCGCTTGGACAGCGACGCGTCGCCCGTCAACACGCTGTCGAAACTTTGCGCCGCCAGCAACCCGGCCAACAAGCGCATGGACGTACCGGAGTTCCCCAGATAAATCGGCCCCGGTGCAGCCTTCAAACCATGCAAACCCACGCCATGAATGGTCACGCGCCCATGGTGCGGGCCCTCGATGACCACCCCCATGTCGCGAAACGCCTGCAAGGTGGCCAAGGCATCTTCACCTTCAAGGAAACCTTCGACTTCGGTCACGCCTTCAGCCAACGAACCCAGCATGATCGACCGATGGGAGATCGACTTGTCGCCCGGCACGCGGATACGCCCGCTCAAGCGACCGCCCGGGTTGGCGATGAAGGTCAGCTCATCGGCATTCACAGCTGTTTCCATATAGGCCCGGCGCGCCAGGATCTTGCTGAAGTGCTCTCGCGCCACTCGTGCACGCGTAAACACGCCCAATAATTGATGGCCGTCCCCCGCATCGACCGCGTCGCGCAAAGCGTCGAGGTCACTGCGAAAAGTGTCCAGAGTGCGCAACACCGCTTCGCGATTGGCGAGGAAGATGTCGTGCCACATCACCGGATCACTGCCGGCAATCCGCGTAAAGTCGCGAAAGCCACCGGCGGCGTAACGGAAAATATCCAGGTTCTCGTTGCGCTTGGCCAAAGAATCCACCAGGCCGAACGCCAGCAAATGCGGCAGATGGCTGGTCGCAGCCAAGACCTCGTCATGACGCTCGACCTGCATATGCTCGACATCCGCTCCCAGCTCACGCCAGAGACGATCTACCACCGCCAACGCGGCCGGATCGGTTTGCGCCAACGGCGTGAGGATCACTTTATGCCGACGGAACAACTGCGCATTGGACGCCTCCACCCCGCTCTGCTCGGAGCCTGCAATCGGATGGCCCGGCACAAAGCGCGCAGGCATGCCGCCAAAGGCCAGTTGCGCGGCGCGCACCACATTGCCCTTGGCACTGCCGACATCCGTGAGAATCGCGCCGCCCAACTCCATGCCGGCCAGCAACGCCAACAGTTTTTCCATGGCCAGGATCGGCACGGCGAGCTGGATCACGTCGGCGCCCTGGCATGCGAACGCCAGGTCGGCCTCACACCGATCCACCACCCCCAACTCAACGGCCAGCTTGCGCGATTGCGGGTCCAGGTCCACACCGACCACTTCGCCGCATAGCCCGCTTTCGCGTAGGCCTTTGGCGAAGGAGCCGCCGATCAACCCCAGGCCGACCACCACCAGGCGACCGATCATAGGCACAACAGGTTGCAATGCAGTGACATCAACCACGAGCCAGAACCTTGGCCAGCGCCTCCAGGAAGCGGCTGTTTTCAGCCGGCAAACCGATGGTGATGCGCAGGTGGTTCGGCATACCGTAGTTGGCCACCGGACGCACGATCACGCCTTCACGCAACAGCCCCTGGAACACCGGGGCCGCCACCTGGCCGAGGTCGACGCAAATGAAGTTGCCCTTGGACGGAATCCAGCCCAGGCCCAAATCACGGAAGCCATCCTGCAACTGCAACATGCCGCTTTCATTAATGCGTCGACCTTCTGCCAGGTACTCGGCATCTTTCAACGCCGCACACGCCGCCGTCAGGGCCAGGCTGTTGACGTTGAACGGTTGGCGCACGCGGTTCAGCACATCAGCCACCACCGCCGTGGACAAACCATAACCAACGCGCAACGACGCCAGGCCATAGGCCTTGGAGAAGGTGCGCGACACCAGCAGGTTCGGGTAGGCCGCCAGGAAGTCCAGCCCATCCGGCAGGTCGCTGCCTTCGGCGTACTCGATGTAGGCCTCATCCAGCACCACCAGCACATGCTCCGGCACGTCTTGCAGGAATTCATTCAGCGCCGCTGCATCAAACCAGGTACCGGTCGGGTTGTTCGGGTTGGCGATAAACACTACGCGCGTCTGGGCATCGATGGCCGCCAGCATCGCGGGCAGATCGTGGCCCCAGTCTTTGGCAGGAATCACGCGGGCTTGAGCGCCAACGGCCTGGGTGACGATCGGATAAACCGCAAACGCGTGCTCGCTGAACACCGCATTCAGGCCCGGCGCCAGGTAGGCACGGCCGACCAGCTCGAGGATGTCGTTGGAGCCGTTACCCAGGGTCACCTGGTTCAGCTCGACACGACACTTTTGCGCCAGCAGCGATTTAAGAGCAAAACCATTGCCGTCCGGGTAGCGGGTCAGCTCGGCCAGCTCTTCACGAATCGCCACCAACACCTTGGGGCTCGGGCCGAGCGGGTTCTCATTGCTGGCTAGCTTGACGATCTTTGAAGGATCCAGGTTCAACTCACGCGCCAGCTCGTCCACAGGCTTGCCCGGTACGTAAGGCGACAGTTGTTGCACGCCCGGCTGAGCCAGGGCGAGGAAGTTGCCACTCATGTTAACGCCTCACAAAACCGCTTTCGGGTAAGAACCGAGCACCTTGAGCGCCACGGCTTCCTGACTTATTTTCTCCAGCACGCCCTTGACCAGCGGGTCGCGGTGATGGCCGATGAAATCAATAAAGAACACGTAGGTCCATTTACCGCTGCGCGAAGGCCGCGTCTCGATGCGTGTCAGGTCAATCCCGTTGTCGTGGAATGGCACCAGCAACTCATGCAACGCGCCGGGCTTGTTGCTCATGGAGACAATGATCGACGTCTTGTCATCGCCGGTCGGCGGCACTTCCTGGCTGCCGATCATCAGGAAACGCGTGGAGTTGTCCGGGCGGTCCTCGATTTTCTCGGCCAGGCGCGTCAGCCCGTAAAGGCCCGCCGCCATATCACCGGCGATCGCCGCCGAATTCCACTCACCCTTGACCCGCTTGGCCGCTTCGGCATTGCTGGACACCGCCACCCGCTCGACATTCGGATAATGGGCGTCCAGCCACTTGCGGCACTGAGCCAGGGATTGGGCATGGGAATAGATACGACTGATGCTGTCGGTCTTGGTGTTCTCCCCCACCAACAAGTGATGGTGGATACGCAACTCGACTTCCCCACAGATCACCATGTCGTGCTCGAGGAGGCTGTCCAGCGTGTGGTTGACCGCGCCTTCGGTGGAGTTTTCCACCGGCACTACGCCAAAATTCACCGCGCCGGCCGCCACTTCACGGAACACTTCGTCGATGGCTGCCATCGGCTTGCTGATCACCGCGTGGCCGAAGTGCTTCATGGCCGCCGCCTGGGTGAATGTGCCCTCGGGCCCGAGGTAGGCGACCTTGAGCGGCTGTTCCAGGGCCAGGCACGAAGACATGATTTCACGGAACAACCGCGCCATTTCTTCGTTGCCCAACGGCCCCTTGTTGCGCTCCATCACCCGCTTGAGTACCTGGGCTTCACGCTCGGGACGGTAGAACACCGGCACCTCACCTTCCGCCAGGGACGCCATCTTCACCCGCGCCACTTCCTGGGCGCAGCGCGCGCGCTCACTGATCAGTTCCAGGACTTTCTCGTCCAGGCTGTCAATGCGCACGCGCAGGGCCTTGAGCTCTTGTTCAGACATTAGCCGTGTTCCTTTTCGAACTCTGCCATGTAGGCAACCAGCGCGTTGATCGCGTGAATGTCGACGGCGTTATAGATGGAGGCACGCATGCCGCCCACCGAGCGGTGGCCCTTGAGGTTCAGCAGGCCGCGCTCGTCGGCGCCGGCCAGGAACGGCTTGTCCAGGCGGTCGTCCGCCAGGCGGAACGGTACGTTCATCCATGAGCGGTCGGTGAGGTTGATCGGGTTGCTGTACAGGCCGCTGGCGTCGATAAAGTCGTACAGGACGCGCTTTTTCTCTTCGTTGAGCTTGCCCATGGCCGCCACGCCGCCCTGCTCCTTGAGCCATTCGAACACCAGGCCCGACAGGTACCAGGCGAACGCCGGCGGCGTGTTGTACATCGAGCCGTTATCGGCCGCGACCTTGTAGTTGAGCATGGTCGGGCACAGCGAGCGCGCGCGGCCCAGCAGGTCTTCGCGGATGATATTGACCAGGATGCCGCTAGGGCCGATGTTCTTCTGCGCGCCGGCATAGATCATGCCGTACTTGGAGACGTCGATCGGGCGCGAAAGGATGTCCGAGGACATGTCGCACACCAGCGGCACGTCCCCCACTTGCGGCACCCAGTCGAACTCCAGGCCACCGATGGTTTCGTTCGCAACGTAGTGCACGTAGGCCGCGTCCTTCGATAGCTTCCACTCGTTCTGACCGGGAATGGCGAAGTAGTCGTAGGGCTTGGCGGTGCCTGCCACGTTGACATGCCCGTAGCGCGAAGCTTCTTCGATGGCCTTCTGGCCCCAGATACCGGTGTCGATATAGTCGGCGGTGCCGCCTTCCGGCAACAGATTCAGCGGGATTTGCGCGAACTGCTGGCTGGCGCCGCCTTGCAGGAACAGCACTTTGTAGTTCGATGGGATGTCCAGCAAGTCGCGCAGATCCTGCTCGGCCTTGGTGGCAATGGACACGAACTCATCGCTGCGATGGCTCATTTCCATCACGGAGAGGCCTTTTCCATGCCAGTCGAGGAGTTCACCCTGCGCACGCTGCAGGACTGCTTCAGGAAGCGCCGCGGGACCGGCACAGAAGTTATAGGCTCTCTTGCTCACATCCAATCTCACTCTGATCTGGTGGGGTGGTGCAATAAACGGGTATTCAATACTTTCATAAGGGACAAACAACAAGGGGGCGAATCTTCATCCGCCCCCCTGTGTGCCCGCTTATTCCTGCGGTTCTTCTTCGTCTGCGGCAGCGTCGAGGGTCGGCTCGTCGACGTTGTCATCGCCTGCTGCGATCACCTCGCCTTCAAACGCGTCCCCTTCCAGCTCTTCGCCTTCGACTTCCGATGGTTCCTGGACGCGCTCCAGGCCTACCAGTGTTTCGTCGCTAGCCAGCTTGATCAGCGTCACGCCCTGGGTGTTACGGCCCAGGCTCGACACTTCGGCCACACGAGTACGTACGAGGGTGCCCTGGTCGGAAATCAGCATGATCTCCTCGCCATCGAGCACCTGCACCGCGCCGACCAGACGACCGTTGCGGTCGTTGCTGACCATGGCGATAACGCCCTGGCCGCCACGCTTGTACTCCGGGAACTCGCTGATAGCGGTGCGCTTGCCATAACCGCGCGCCGAAGCGGTGAGGATCTGGCTGCCTTCTTCCGGAATCAGCATCGAAATCAGCTTCTGCCCTTCCGGCAGGCGCATGCCACGCACACCGCGGGCAGTACGGCCCATGGCGCGAACGTCGGATTCCTTGAAGCGCGTGACTTTGCCGCCGTCGGAGAACAGCATGACTTCGCGCTCGCCGTCAGTGATGGCTGCGGAGATCAGCACGTCGCCTTCATCCAGCTCCAGGGCGATCAAGCCCACGCTGCGCTGGCGGCTGAAGGACTCCAGCGGGGTCTTCTTCACGGTGCCTTTGGCGGTCGCCATGAAGATGAAGTGACCTTCGGTGTACTCCTCGACCGGCAGCATGGTGGTGATGTATTCATCGCTGTCCAGCGGCAGCAGGTTGACCAACGGACGACCACGGGCGGCACGGGAGGCCTCCGGGATTTCGTAGGTCTTGAGCCAGTACACCTTGCCCTTGCTGGAGAACAGCAGCAGCGTGGTGTGGCTGTTGGCGACCAGCAGGTGAGCGATGTAGTCCTCATCCTTCACGCCAGTAGCCGATTTACCCTTACCACCACGACGCTGAGCCTGGTACGCGGCCAGCGGCTGGGTCTTGGCGTAGCCACCGTGGGAGATGGTCACCACGCGCTCTTCTTCCGGGATCATGTCACCCAGGGTCAGGTCGAGGCGCGCATCGAGGATTTCGGTGCGGCGCACGTCGCCGTATTCGGCGCGGATCACTTCCAGTTCTTCGCGGATCACTTCCATCAGGCGCACGGCGCTGTTGAGGATGCGGATCAGCTCGCCGATCTGGTTGAGAATCTCCTGGTACTCGGCCAGCAGTTTCTCGTGTTCCAGGCCGGTCAAGCGGTGCAGACGCAGTTCCAGGATGGCCTGGGCCTGTTCCGGCGACAGGAAGTACTTGCCGTCACGCAGGCCGTATTGCGGATCCAGGGTCTCCGGACGGCAGGAATCGGCGCCGGCACGTTCAACCATCGCCACTACGGCGCTGGATTCCCATGGCATCTTGATCAGCGCTTCCTTGGCTTCCGACGGCGTCGGCGAAGCTTTGATCAGGGCGATCACCGGGTCGATGTTCGACAGCGCAACCGCCTGGCCTTCCAGGATGTGGCCGCGTTCGCGAGCCTTGCGCAGTTCGAACACGGTACGGCGGGTGACCACTTCGCGACGGTGACGCACGAAGGCTTCCAGCAGATCCTTGAGGTTCAGGATGCGCGGGCGACCGTCGATCAGCGCGACGACGTTGATACCAAACACGCTTTGCAGCTGGGTCTGGGCGTAGAGGTTGTTGAGGATCACCTCCGGCACTTCGCCACGACGCAGCTCGATCACCACGCGCATACCGTCTTTGTCGGACTCGTCGCGCAGCTCGGTGATGCCTTCGAGCTTCTTCTCTTTAACCAGCTCGGCGATCTTCTCGATCAGGCGCGCCTTGTTCAACTGGTACGGCAGTTCGGTGATGACGATCTGCTGGCGACCACCGACCTTGTCGATGTCTTCGATGATCGAGCGGGCGCGCATGTAAATGCGGCCACGGCCGGTGCGGTAGGCTTCGATGATGCCGGCGCGACCGTTGATGATCGCGGCGGTCGGGAAGTCCGGGCCAGGGATGTACTGCATCAGCTCATCGACGGTCAGCTCGGGGTTGTCGATGAGGGCCAGGCAACCGTCGATGACTTCACCGAGGTTGTGCGGCGGGATGTTGGTGGCCATGCCCACGGCGATACCGCTGGAACCGTTGACCAGCAGGTTGGGGATCTTGGTGGGCATTACAGCCGGGATCATTTCGGTGCCGTCGTAGTTCGGCACCCAGTCCACGGTTTCTTTATGCAGGTCGGCCAGCAGCTCGTGCGCCAGCTTGGTCATGCGCACTTCGGTGTATCGCATGGCCGCGGCGTTGTCGCCGTCGACCGAACCGAAGTTACCCTGGCCGTCTACCAGCAGGTAGCGCAGGGAAAACGGCTGGGCCATCCGAACGATGGTGTCGTACACCGCAGTGTCGCCGTGAGGGTGATACTTACCGATCACGTCACCGACAACACGGGCAGATTTCTTGTACGGCTTGTTCCAGTCGTTACCCAGCTCGCTCATCGCGAACAGCACACGCCGGTGCACGGGCTTCAAGCCATCGCGCGCATCAGGCAGTGCCCGACCGACAATTACGCTCATCGCGTAGTCGAGGTAGGACTGTTTCAGCTCGTCTTCGATATTGACCGGGAGGATTTCTTTGGCCAGTTCGCCCATGAGAAGCCTGATTCCTTTTTCGGGTGAAACCTCGTCACATCCATATGGGACGAACGAAGCTCGCCGCTGCCGACAGAGTGCCTGGCAACGACTTACGACAAATCAACGAGTTATGACACGGATCTGCGCGTTATAGGCCACCCCTTGGGGCAGCCCTGGAAACCGCCGGATGTTATCACAATCGCCGCCACGCACCTATCCCCCTGATGCGCATGGAGCATAGTAAGTTGACGGATGACAGGCTTGAGGGGGACGAGAGAGGCTCAGAGGTGGGGTGGTGCTGTTTTTTGCGGGTGGATCCGGGAGTTTTATTGACTTTAAGGGCCAATCGGGGGCAAGCCCCTCCCACACTTGAAGGGTGAACACAGTCAAAATGTGGGAGGGAGCTTGCTCCCGATAGTCATTTCACAGACACCACGGCCCTCAATGCAGGCGTTTACGGCACATCAGTTGGGCCAGCTTGGCAGTGTCGGGCCGTTCAACGATGCCTTTTTCGGTCACGATCACGTCAATGAGGTCGGCGGGGGTCACGTCAAACACCGGGTTGTAGGCGCTCACATCGGCAGCGAAACGCTGGCCGGCCACTTCCAGCAGCTCGCCCGCATCACGCTCTTCAAGGGCAACGTCATCGCCGGTCGCCATCATCAAGTCGAGGGTCGAACTCGCGGCCACCACCATAAAGCGCACACCGTGGTGCATCGCACACACGGCCAGTTGATACGTGCCGATCTTGCTGATGACGTCGCCATTGGCCGCGATGCAATCCGCGCCGACGATCACCCAGGTCACGCCCTTGGACTTGAGAATATGCGCACCGGCCGAGTCGGCATTGATCATGACCGGGATACCCTCTCCCACCAGCTCCCAGGCGGTCAGCCGTGAACCTTGCAACCACGGCCGGGTTTCGTTGGCGTAAACCTGCTCGACCATGCCTTCCAGGAAGGCTGCGCGGATCACCCCCAGAGCCGTGCCCACGCCACCGCAGGCCAAGGCGCCGGCATTGCCGTGAGTGAGGATCGCCTGGGCATTGCCCTGGTTCTTGCGGATCAGCTCAACGCCAAGTTGAGCCATGGTCAGGTTGGCTTCGCGGTCGGTTTGGTGGATCGCAATCGCTTCGGCTTCGAGCAGCGCCAGCGGGTCGGCGTGTTTTGTGATGCGGTCCAGGCGGTCGCGCATGCGCTTGAGGGCCCAGAACAGGTTGGATGCCGTCGGACGGCTATCGGCCAGGAGTGCGTAGTCTTCTTCCCACGCAGCCTGCCAGTCACCGCCCTCTGCGATGCGTTCACGGGCGGCAAGCACCAGGCCATAAGCCGCGCTGATCCCAATGGCCGGCGCACCACGCACGACCATCGAACGAATGGCTGCAGCCACTTCGTCAGCCGTGGAGCAGGCCACCCAGCTTTCCCGGGACGGCAAGGCGCGCTGATCGAGCAGGTACAGCGTGCCGTCGCGCCAATCGATGGCCTTCACTTTCTCCGCAGCCAACAGTCGATCGCGCATCCCTTACTCCGCACTCATGAACAAAAGCCGCCGATTATAGCGATCCGCCAGCCAGGACGCTCGGGTATACTTCGCCCTTCTTTATATAGCTGCCCAGGAAGAAGCCTGCGATGACCGCCACTGCCGCCCCGCTCGACTTGCTGTTGCTGCCAACCTGGCTGGTACCGGTCGAACCCGCCGGCGTGGTGCTCAAGGAGCATGGCCTGGGCATTCGAGATGGGCGCATTGCATTCATCGGGCCACGCGCGGCGGCGCTGAAACTGGCGGCCACCGAAGTGCGCGAGCTACCGGGCATGCTCCTCAGCCCCGGCTTGATCAACGCTCACGGGCATGCCGCAATGAGCCTGTTTCGCGGGCTGGCCGACGACCTGCCACTGATGACCTGGCTGGAAAAACACATCTGGCCCGCCGAAGCCAAATGGGTCGATGAAGCCTTCGTGCGTGACGGCACCGATCTGGCCATTGCCGAGCAACTCAAGGGCGGCATCACCTGCTTCAGCGACATGTACTTCTACCCCAAGGTCGCCAGTGACTGCGTGCACAACAGCGGCATGCGCGCGCAAATTGCCATTCCGATCCTCGATTTCCCGATTCCCGGCGCCAGCAGTGCCGATGAGGCGATTCGCCAGGGCATCGAGCTGTTCAGCGACCTCAAGCATCATCCCCGCATCAAGATTACCTTCGGCCCACACGCGCCCTACACCGTGTGCGACGACAACCTGGAAAAGATCCGGGTCATCGCCGAAGAACTCGACGCCGCAATCCACATGCATGTGCATGAAACCGCCGTTGAAGTGCAGCAAGCGATCGAGAGCACCGGCGAGCGGCCACTGGCGCGCCTGAGCCGCCTCGGCCTGTTGGGCCCACGCTTCCAGGCCGTTCACATGACCCAAATCAGCGAAGACGACCTGGCTTTACTGGTAGAAAGCAACACCAGTGTCATCCATTGCCCGGAATCGAACCTCAAACTGGCCAGCGGCTTCTGCCCGGTGGAGCGTCTGTGGCAGGCTGGGGTCAATGTGGCCATCGGCACCGACGGCGCCGCCAGCAATAATGACCTGGACCTGCTGGGCGAAACCCGCACGGCGGCGATGCTGGCCAAGGCCGTCGCCGGGTCGGCCACCGCCCTGGACGCCCACCGCGCCCTGCGCATGGCCACGCTCAACGGTGCCCGCGCCATGGGCCTGGAAAGCCAGATTGGCTCGCTGGAAATCGGCAAGGCCGCGGACATTGTCGCGTTCGACCTGTCGGGGCTGGCGCAACAACCGATCTACGATCCGGTCTCACAGCTTATCTACGCCACCGGACGCGATTGCGTGAAACACCTTTGGGTCGCCGGCAAGCAGTTGCTCGACGACCGGCAACTGACCCGCATGGATGAACAACAGTTGACCGCCACGGCCATTGCCTGGGGCCAACGCATCAGCGGCCACCGCGAATAACGTCGGCGTTGAACCCGCGTTCAACGCCGACAAACCGATTATCAGCTTCAGAGGAACCACCATGAGCAACGTCGACCACGCCGAAATCGCCAAATTCGAAGCCCTGGCTCACCGCTGGTGGGACCGTGAAAGCGAATTCAAGCCCCTGCACGACATCAACCCACTGCGGGTCAACTGGATCGACGAACGCGTCAACCTGGCCGGCAAGAAGGTCCTGGATGTCGGGTGCGGCGGCGGCATCCTGAGCGAAGCCATGGCCCAGCGCGGTGCCACGGTGATGGGCATCGACATGGGCGAAGCGCCTCTGGCCGTGGCCCAACTGCACCAACTGGAATCCGGCGTGAGCGTGGAATATCGCCAGATCACCGCCGAAGCCCTGGCCGAGGAAATGCCCGAGCAGTTCGACGTGGTGACGTGCCTCGAGATGCTCGAACACGTACCGGACCCGTCTTCGGTGATCCGCGCCTGTTTCCGTATGGTCAAGCCCGGCGGCCAGGTGTTCTTCTCCACCATCAACCGCAACCCCAAGGCCTACCTGTTCGCGATCATCGGCGCCGAATACATCATGAAGCTGCTGCCGCGCGGCACCCATGACTTCAAGAAATTTATCCGCCCGTCCGAACTCGGCGCCTGGAGCCGCCAGGCCGGCCTGACCGTCAAGGACATCATCGGCCTGACCTACAACCCGCTGACCAAGCACTACAAGCTGGCCAGCGACGTCGACGTCAACTACATGATCCAGACCCTGCGCGAGGAGTAAGCCTGTGAAGTTGCGAGCGGTTCTCTTCGACATGGACGGTACGCTGCTGGACACCGCGCCGGACTTTATCGCCATCTGCCAGGCCATGCGCGCCGATCGTGACCTGGCGCCGATCAACCCCGAGCACATCCGCGATGAAATTTCCGGTGGCGCACGGGCGATGGTCGCCGTGACCTTCTCGATGGACCCGGAGTCGCCAGGTTTCGAGGAACTGCGCCTGGAATTTCTGGAGCGCTACCTGAAGGGCTGCGCGGTTCACAGCCGCTTGTTCGACGGCATGGCCGAGCTGCTGGAAGACATCGAAAAGGCCCACCTGATCTGGGGCGTGGTCACCAACAAACCCGTGCGCTTCGCCGAACCGATCATGCAGCAATTGGGCCTGGCCGAGCGCTCGGCCGTGCTGATCTGCCCGGACCACGTGACCAACAGCAAACCAGACCCGGAACCGATGATCCTCGCATGCAAGATGCTCGGCCTCGACCCGGCCAGCGTGCTGTTCGTGGGCGATGACCTGCGCGATATCGAATCCGGCCGTGACGCCGGCACCCGCACGGCGGCGGTCACCTACGGCTATATCCACCCGGACGACAACCCGCGTCATTGGGGCGCGGATGTGGTGGTGGACCACCCGCTGGAACTGCGCAAGGTGCTGGACAACGCGCTGTGCAGTTGCTGATAGCGCCCACACGCTAATGACCGATGAAGATTAAAAAATGTGGGAAGGGGCTTGCCTCCTCCCACAGGGGATCTTCAGTGTTTTCAAATTCGAGGCTATTTATGTTTGATTATTCTGCCCCCCCAGAACTGCTCAAAGGCCGGGTCATCCTGGTGACCGGCGCCGGTCGCGGGATTGGCGCGGCAGCGGCGAAAACCTATGCCGCTCATGGTGCCACCGTGCTGTTGCTGGGCAAGACCGAAGCCAACCTGGCGCAGGTGTATGACGAAATCGAAGCGGCGGGCCACCCGCAACCGGTGGTCATCCCGTTCAACCTGGAGACCGCCCTGCCCCATCAGTACGATGAGCTGGCGGCGATGATCGAAAAAGAATTCGGCCGCCTCGATGGCCTGTTGCACAACGCCTCGATCATTGGCCCGCGTACGCCGATCGAGCAGTTGTCTGGTGAGAATTTCATGCGGGTGATGCACATCAACGTCAACGCGATGTTCATGCTCACCAGCACTTTGCTGCCGCTGCTCAAGTTGTCCCAGGATGCGTCGGTGGTGTTCACCTCCAGCAGCGTCGGGCGCAAGGGCCGTGCGTATTGGGGGGCTTACGGTGTGTCGAAGTTTGCCACTGAAGGCTTGATGCAAACCCTGGCCGACGAGCTTGAGGACGTGGCGGCGGTGCGCGCCAACAGCATCAACCCAGGCGGTACGCGCACCAGCATGCGGGCCCAGGCGTATCCGGGAGAAAACCCGATGGAAAGGCCGGCACCGCAAGAGATCATGCCGGTATACCTTTACCTGATGGGGCCGGACAGTACCGGCATCAATGGGCAGGCGTTTGATGCGCAGTAAACCCTGACACCACCGGAACAACAGGTGGGAGGGGGCTTGCTCTCGATAGCGGTGAGCCAGTCACAGATGCGGTGACTGACACCCTGCTATCGGGAGCAAGCCCCCTCTCACATTTTTTTACAGCGGTGCTTCCTAGTTTTTTACCACTTCTTCAAGCGTGAAACGGCCGAGCGGGTTCTGCAGGAAGTGACTCACATTCTTGCGTGAGATATTGATGTACGGGCTGTAGTACAGATCGATCCAGTTCACATCCTGTTTGGCCAGTTTCTGCAACTCCACATACATCTGCTCGCGCTTGACCGGGTCGGCCTCGATGCGCGCTGCCGCGACCAGGTCCTTGACCTTGTCGTTCTTGTAGCGGGTCATGTAGTTCTGGTTGGTGTCGTGACCCAGCACGAAGGTGGTTTTCTGGTCCGGGTCGAGGATGTCGTTGGTCCAGTACATCACCGAAATATCGTATTCACCGTCCACCAGCATCTGCCAGCTTTGGGTTGGGTCGACCTTTTGCAGGTTGGCGGTGACGCCGACCTTGGCCAGCTGATCCTTGATGATCACCGCAATCTGCTCGTCGGCTTCGTTGCCGGCGTTGACCACGTAGTTCAGCTTCAAACCCTCGGCGCCGGCAGCGGCCAGCAATTTCTTGGCCTCGGCCGGGTCGTATGGGCGTTGCAGGTTGTTGGCGTAGTGGTACAGCGAGCCTTTGGGAATGTAGGAATAGGCCACGGTGCCTTGACCATAAGTGGCGGTCTTGACCAGCGATTGTTTGTCGATGGCCATGTCCAGCGCCTGACGCACTTCGGGTTTGGCCAGCAGGCCGTGGGCGTGGTTGATCAGCAGGTGATCTTCACGGGTGGACGGGTCGGCATGGATCACCACGTTCTTGTCTTTCTTCAATTCGTCAACCCGCGAGAACGGTACGAAGATCGCCGTGTCGAGTTCGTTGTTCTGCACCATGCGCATGCGCGTGTTGTCATCGGTCACCGAGACCCATTCCACGCCGTCGAGGCTGACGTTCGTGGCCTGCCAGAAGTTCGGGTTTTTCTTGAGGATTACCCGATCGCCCTTGCGCCACTCATCCACGGTAAACGCCCCGGAGGTCACCGGGTTTTCCGAGTAGGCGTCTTCGCCCATTTTGGTCATGGCTTTTTCCGACAGGATCGACACGGTCGGCGACGCCAATTGCGAGAGAAAGGCGACCGCCGGGGTCTTGAGGGTCACCACCAGGGTTTTCGCGTCTGCGGCCTTGGCCGTATCGATCAGGTTGAAAGGGTCTGCCCACAGCGAGGCTTTGTTATCGCGGATGCGCAACAGGCTGAATGCCGCGTCATCAGCAGTGATCGAGGTGCCGTCGGAGAACTTCGCGTCGCGCAGTTTGAAGGTGTAGGTCAGGCCGTCCTTGGAAATCTCCCAGCTTTGCGCCAGGCCCGGCACCATCTTGGTGCCCAGGTTATCCACGCGGACCAGGGTGTCGTAGACGTTGGCGAACACCCAGGTATCGCGGTTCTGCGCGCTTTTGATCGGGTCAAACGTGGTGCTGTCTTCACGGCAGCCGATGGTCAAAACGCCAGCGGCCTGGGCCAGGCCGGCAGTGAGGGACCAAGCGGTCAGCGTGGCGGCGGCGAGCAACTTCAAGTGGCGCGATTGCATGTCATAACTCCTTGTTTATGGACGGCAGAAAGGGTCAATGGCTCTTCAAGCACGCAACTGTACCGATGCTCGTGCAGAAAATGGGTCGGCGGCAACACCACGGAACACATGGCGCGCGCATAGCCGCAACGCGGGTGAAAGGCACAACCGGTGGGTAAGTTCAGTGGGCTGGGCGGCTCGCCCGGCAAGGGCTCGGCAGGCAATGGCCGATGCGGATCGATCTGCGGAATCGCCTGGATCAACGCCGCCGTGTACGGATGACGCGGTGTGGTGAACACCGCCTCCACCGGGCCTTCCTCGACGATCTTGCCCAGGTACATCACCGCCACGCGGTCGCACAGGCGCCGCACAATGGCTAGGTCATGGGCGATGAACAGGATCGCCAGGTTCATACGCTGTTGCAGTTCCAACAGCAGGTTGATGATCTGGCCCTGGATCGACACATCCAGCGCCGCCACGCACTCATCGGCGATGATCAGGCGGGGTTCTACCGCCAGGGCCCGGGCGATACCGACGCGCTGGCATTGCCCGCCGCTGAGGGAGCCGGGTTTGCGGCCGGCCAACTCAGGGCGCAGCCCCACCAACTCCAGCAGTTCATTGACGCGGGCGGGAATGTGCTCTGCGGTCACTTTGCGCTGCACGCGCAAAACTTCGGCGATGGTTTCGCCAATGGTATGGCGCGGGTTCAGCGCGGCGTAGGGGTCCTGGAAGATCATTGCCGTTTCCTGGCGCAGGCGCGTGATGTCGATCGCGCTGCCATGGGCCATGTCGACCCCGTCGAACAGCACCTGCCCGGCGCTGATCGGGTTGAGGTGCAAAATCGCGCGGCCGAGGGTGCTTTTGCCGCTGCCGGACTCGCCCACCAAGCCGAGGGTTTGGCCTGCGGCGAGGTTCAACGAAACCCCGTTCACCGCCCTCACCCACTGTTTGTTCAGGCCCAACAGGCCAGTGCCGGACGCGGCAAAACGTACCTCCAGGTCCTTGATCTGCAACAGGCTCATGGGCGCGCTCCCAACGGATAGTGACAAGCCACCCGCACGCCTTCAGGCAAGCGTTCGGTACACAAGGCGCCGACCTGCGGGCAGCGCGGGTTGAAGCGGCAGCCGGCGGGTAATGCATCGAGCAAGGGCGGTTGGCCGGCGATGGTGCGCAACAGGGCGTGGCCGCTGCTGTGGGCCGGCTGGCAGTCGATCAGGCCAGCGGTGTAGGGATGTTGCGGATGCGCCAGTACGTCGTACTTGCTGCCGTGCTCGCACAGGCGCCCGGCGTACATCACCGCGATGGAATCACAGGTTTGCGCCACCACGCCGAGGTCGTGGGTGATCATGATGATCGACAACCCGTGCCGGTCACGCAGCGCCAGCAACAACCGCAGGATTTGCGCCTGCACGGTCACATCAAGCGCCGTGGTCGGCTCGTCGGCGATCAATACCTTCGGCTTGCAGCCCAGGGCCACTGCGATCATTGCGCGTTGGCGCATGCCGCCGGAAAACTCGTGAGGGTAGTTGTCGACCCGCGCCTGGGGGTCGGGAATGCCCACTTGGCGCAGCACGTCGATGGCCGCCAGGCGTGCGTCTTTTTTCGACGCGCCTTGATGCAGGCGAATACCTTCGGCGATTTGTTCGCCGATGCGCATCAGCGGGTCCAGGTGGCTGCTGGGGTTCTGGAAAATCATGCCCAGTTGCCCGCCACGCACCGCGCGCATGCCGGCCTCGTCCAATTGCAGAAGGTCCTGGCCGGCCAGGCGCACCGCCGCGCCTTGTACCCGCAAACCGGGCGACGGCAGCAGGCGCATCAGGCCACGACAGGCCATGGTCTTGCCCGAGCCGCTCTCGCCCACCAAACCAAGGATTTCGCCTTCGGCCAGGTCAAACGACACGCGGTCGACCAGGGTCACATCGCGCCCGGCATTGTTGGCGATCACACTCAGGTCGCGCACCTGTAACAGGCTCATGAGCGCTCCCCCAACACTTGCGCCACGCCATCGGCCAGCAGGCTGAAGCCCATGGCCAGGGTCACGATGGCCAGCCCCGGAAAAGTGCAGATCCACCACGCAGTGGTAATAAACGCCTGCCCTTCGGCGACCATGGTGCCCCACTCGGCGGTGGGCGGCTGCACGCCGAGGCCCAGATAACTCACGGCCGCGCCATTCAGCAGCACCAACACCGCATCCGACATGGAAAACACAATCGAGCCAAACAGGGCATTGGGCAGCAAGTGCCGGAACAGGATGCGCCCATGGCCAAAACCCAGGCTCTTGGCGGCCAGGGCGAAGTCGCTTTCCTTGAGCACCAGGATCTGCGAACGGATCAGCCGTGCATACGAGACCCATCCCACCAGCGCCATGGCGATATAGAAACTCTTCAAGCCCGGGCCGAGGATGGCCATGATCGCCAGCATCAGCACCAGGAACGGGAACGCCAGGACCACATCGATCACACGCATGCAGAGGCTGTCGAAACGCCCGCCGATATAGCCCGACACCGCGCCGATAAAGGTGCCGATCATGAACGGGAAGATCACCCCGATAATCGCCAGTTGCAGGTCGATGCGCGCGCCCCAGATCACCCGCGACAGAATGTCTCGGCCGTAGTTATCGGTGCCGAATGGATGGGCCAGGTGAGGGCCGAGCAAACTGATATCGGTGTTCTGCGCAATCGGGTCATACGGCGCAATCCACGGCGCAAACAGCGCGAGGCCAAACCACGCCAGCAGGATCGACAGCCCCCACGCCGCCGTCAGCCGACCATTGCGAAAACCAAAACGCAGACGCAAGCGCCAAGGGGCAATCAGTGGGCGGCTGCTCATCGCATATTCACCCGCGGGTCGAGGGCCACGGTCGCCACGTCCGCGAGGAAGTTGACCACCACCGTCGCGCAGGCCAGCACCATGGCCACGCCCTGCACCACCATGTAATCGCGGGTAAAGATGCCGCGGACCAATAGCTGGCCAATACCGGGAATGGCAAACAGGCTTTCAATCACCACCGTGCCGCTGATCAGCCAGCCGATATTCACCGCCAGCAGGTTGACCGCCGGCACCAGGGAGTTGGGCAACACATGCCGGCGAAACACCGCTGCCTCCGACAACCCGCGCGCCCTGGCCGCAGTGACGTGATCGGCCTGCAACTCCATCAACATGCCCGCCCGCAGGTTGCGTACCAGCACCGCCGACAGCGCCAGCGCGATAGTCAGGCACGGCAACACCATGTGGTGCGCCTTGTCCAGCCAGGTGCGCCCGTAGCCCGACACAGGGAACAGCCCCCATTGGACACTGAGCAGCAAAATCAGCATCAAGCCCAGCCAAAAGGCCGGCATACCCAGGCCAACGGTGGTGAACACGCGGATCAGGTTATCCGCCCAGCGGCCTTGGTTGCGCGCGGCCAACGTCGCCAATGGCAGCGCAATCAGCAGTGCCAGCAGGACACTGCCGAGCACCAGCACCAAGGTCGGTTCGATGCGGGTGACGATCAGTTTCAAGGCGTCGACCTTGTACAGCAGCGATTGCCCGAGGTCGCCCTTGAGCAGGTTCTTCAGGAAGTAGAAATATTGCAGCCACAACGGCTGATCAAGGCCGTACTGGGCGCGGATTTTCAGCAAGGCATCCGGCGTGCTGCGTGAACCGAGCAAGGCGCGCGCCGGATCGCCGGGGATCGAGCGCACCAGCACAAAGGTGATCAGGCTGATGCCAAACAGCACCGGCAGCAATTGCAGCGGCCGGGACAGCACAAAACGGTAGCGCGCCAGGTTCATCGGTCAGCCTCGATGACGAGCGAGAAAGTCGAGCAGCACCGGGAAATACGCCTGGGGTTCTTCATAAAACGGCATATGGCTGCTGTTGGGAAAGACGTGCAATTGGGCGTGTCTGGCGGCCATTTTCATGCGCATGGCGCAGGCGGGGGTGAGTTCGTCGTGCTGGCCGGTGGTGATCAGTATGGGCATGGTGAAATCGGCCATCTCCTTGAGGCGGTTCCAGTCCTTGAGGTTGCCGACGTAGAGAAACTCGTTGGGGCCCTGCATGGTTTCGTACGGCCCCATGTTCCAGTCGCCGAGGGAGCGTTTGACCGGCTCGGGCCACTCATCCAGGCGGCACACGTGGCGGTAGTTGAGCAAGGTGATTGCGGCCTGGTACTGCGGGTGGTCGAGGGTACCCATGGCTTCGTGGCGTTGCATCATGGCCACGGTTTCGCTGCCCAGCGCGCCGCGCAGGCGTTCGAGCTCCTGGGACAGGTGCGGAATGTCGCCGACGGTGTTCTCGAGGATCAGGCTTTTGAGTGCGGCGGGGTAATAAATGGCGTATTCGATGCCCAACCAGCCACCCCATGAATGCCCAAGCAAATGCACGCGGCCCAGACCGAGGGCCTGGCGCACGGTTTCGACTTCTTCGACATAACGGCGGATTTCCCACAGGGAAACATCGGTCGGTCTGGCTGATGCGCCCGTGCCAAGCTGATCGAATGCAACCACTCGTAGGTTATGGTCCTTGAGCCAGCCATGGGCGTCGCGCAAGTAGTCACACGGCAAGCCCGGCCCGCCGTTGAGGCACAAGAGCACCTCATCGCCTTCGCCAAAGCTGTAGACCGCGAGGTTGTGGCCGTCGACTTGCACGGTGTACCGCTGGTCGGGGGCAATTTCACGCCACATGCATACATTCCTTGTGTTATCGGCCTGGTGGGTAGTGGCCGTTTACCACGCCAACACTACCGAGGATGCCGTGCGTCCATAACCTAGTATTTCTTATAGGTTTGGCCTGGCTGTCCTTCGCCGGGGCGTGGCATTCTACTTGCAGGAAGTCGAGATTCAAATGAATTCGGGAGCAGAACGGATGCTGGCCAAGCTAACTGCCGTCAATAATCGTCTGATGCCGGGCAGGAGCCTGGACGAGCAGATGGACAACGCTTTTATCCTCGCCCAGCAGTTGGGTTTCGATGCCTTGGTGTATGACTACACCCCGGTGCCGATCGATCAGGATGGTGCATTGATCACCCCCTCGGTGCTGGAACTGCGCAATACACCGCCAGGCTGGCACACCTTGTGGTGCAGCGAAGGTTTTTACCAGATAGACCCGGTGCAGCATCTGGCCCTGAGCACGGTTTCACCGTTTGTGTGGTCCTACGAAGCCAAGGCCGATACCCCGCTGCAGAAGATCATCGACCCCTGCCACGCGCCAGTTTCAACCTACCTGCACGACCAGCAACTGACCTGCGGCGTGAGTGTGCCCATCCACCTGCCCCGCGGCGGTTTTGCCTCGTTGACCGGCCTGCGCACCGGCAAGGCCCAGACCGTGCTGCAAGAGGCGCAGCACACGTTGTCGGATTTCAGCCTGATTTCCCACGCCTTGCAGGAAGCGGCCTACCCGCTATTCAGCAAGGAACTGCGCACCTACCCACATATCCACCTGACCAAACGCGAACGCGAATGCCTGAAATGGGCGGCCGAAGGCCTCACCGCCGCTGAAATCGCCACGCAGTTGAGCCGGTCACTGGCCGTGGTCACCCTGCACCTGGCCTCGGCGATGCACAAACTGGGCGCCAAAAACCGCGTACAGGCTGTGGTTCGCGCCACCCATTACCGCCTGCTCGACGACTGACTCCTCGGCAAAACCTAGCTGTTTTGCTAGTTACTTAAATGTTGCCGGCGGATTATCGTGCCCCTGATCGTTTTCTTCAGAGCAGGGTACGAAATGGAGTTCATCGAAAAGATCCGCGAAGGGTATGCAACGTTCGGCGCCTACCAGACCTGGTACCGCGTCACCGGCGACCTGGCCAGCGGCCGCACGCCGTTGGTCATCATCCACGGCGGCCCCGGTTGCACCCATGATTACGTCGACGCCTTCAAGGATGTCGCCGCCAGCGGCCACGCCGTGATCCACTACGACCAACTGGGCAATGGCCGCTCCACGCACCTACCCGATGAAGCCGCGTCTTTCTGGACCGTCGACCTGTTCCTCAAAGAACTGGACAACTTGCTGGATCATCTGCAAATCAGCGACAACTACGCGATCCTCGGCCAGTCCTGGGGCGGCATGCTCGGCAGTGAACACGCGATTCTGCAACCTAAGGGGCTGCGCGCGTTTATCCCGGCCAACTCACCGACCTGTATGCGCACCTGGGTCAGCGAAGCCAACCGCCTGCGCAAATTGTTGCCAGAAGGCGTGCATGAAACCCTGCTCAAGCATGAAGCCGCCGGCACCTACCAGGACCCGGAATACCTCGCCGCCTCGCGAGTGTTCTATGACCAGCATGTGTGCCGCGTCAATCCGTGGCCGGAAGAGGTGGCGCGCACTTTCGCCCAGGTCGACTCGGACCCCACGGTGTACCACGCGATGAGCGGCCCGACCGAGTTCCATGTGATCGGCAGTTTGAAGGATTGGAAATCCATTGGCCGCCTGTCGGCGATCAAGGTACCAACCCTGGTGATTTCCGGTCGGCATGACGAGGCTACACCGCTGGTGGTCAAGCCGTTCCTGGATGAAATTGCGGATGTGCGCTGGGCGCTGTTTGAAGACTCCAGCCACATGCCCCATGTGGAAGAACGCCAGGCGTGCATGGGCACAGTGGTGAAGTTTCTGGATGAGGCGTGTCCGGTGCCGCACGCAGAGCGCAAGGCCGGCTGAGTTCAATGTGTGGGAGGGGCGTGCCCCTCCCACACATTCAGACCTCGGAGGTCTCAGGTTTCGATGCGTGCCTTGAGGCTTGCTCCATCAACGGAATCTCCTTGCCCTCGGCATCGAACAACTTGCCGCCCCTGAAATAGTCCCCATCACGCAGCGCCGCCACATCGTGGAAGCACAAGCTGCGCTCGGTCCCCGCCACAAACACCGACTGCTGGTCCGAGTTGCCCGCCGTGAAATGGTTGAACGCCAGGTTCAACGCTATCGCCATGATCGCCGACGAACTGATGCCCGAATGGAAAATGGTCGCGAACCAGCTGGGGAACTGATCATAGAAACTTGGCGCGGCGATAGGAATCATGCCGAAACCAATGGACGTGGCGACGATAATCAAATTCATGTTGTTGCGGTAATCCACCTTGGACAAGGTGCGAATACCGCTGGCCGCCACGGTGCCGAACAGCACAATCCCGGCGCCGCCCAGCACTGACGTCGGCACTGCCGCGATCACCCGGCCCATGAACGGCAGCAGGCCGAGGATGACCAGAAACAGACCACCGGTGGCGACCACAAAGCGACTCTTCACCCCGGTCACCGCCACCAGGCCGACGTTCTGGGCGAACGCGCTCTGGGTGAACGAACCGAAGATCGGCGCAAACATACTCGACAGCATATCGGCGCGAAGGCCGTTACCCAGGCGTTTGGAGTCGACCTTGGTGTCGATGATTTCGCCCACGGCCAGGATGTCGGCAGAAGTTTCCACCAGAGTCACCATCACCACGATGCACATGGAAATGATCGCGGCGAGGTGGAAGGTCGGCATGCCGAAATGGAAGGGTGTGGGAAAACCGAACATCGGCCCCTGGGTCACACCGGAGAAGTCTGCCATGCCGAGCAACACCGCAATCAGGGTGCCGATCACCATCGCCAACAGGATGGACAAGCGTGAGATGGTCGCGCTGCCGATCTTGCTTAGCAGCAGTACCAACACCAGCGTCAAGGCGGCCAGGCCGATATTGGGCATGCTGCCGAAATCCGCCGCGCGGCTGTTGCCGCCCATGGCCCAGCGCGCCGCAACGGGCATCAGGGTCAGGCCGATGGTGGTGATCACGATACCCGTGACCAAGGGTGGGAAGAACTTGGTGATCCTGGAGAACACCGGCGTGATCAGCAGCCCGATGAACGACGCAGCCATCACCGCCCCGAGAATCGCAGGCACCCCGCCAGCACCGTCGCTGCCGACAATCGCGACCATGGTGGCCACACCGGCAAACGACACGCCCTGCACCAGCGGCAACTGACACCCAAAGAACGGCAGGCCAAGGGTTTGCAACAGGGTGGCCAGGCCACCGGCAAACAACGACGCGGCGATCAACAAGCCAATATCCGCTGGGGATAACCCAGCCGCCTGGCCAACGATCAGGGGTACCGCGACGATGCCGCCGTACATGGTGAGCACATGCTGCAGGCCGTAAGCCATGTTGGCGGCGACGCCAAGATTCTCATCTTCCGGCCGCTGCGGTGACGCCTTCGGGATAGTCATGGTGAGGGGTTCTCTGTTTTTGTTGTGCGGCCACTGTATGCAATGTGAGGACTAGATGTCCATATAGTTGTATACAATCAACCGAACAAGATACCCTCCATCGGCGTTACAAAAACCACTCGGCCGCGATGAGCCAGAACGCCAAAGGACCTAGAACAATGAAAAAGGCATTACAGGGCGCCACCGTTGCACTGACCCTCCTCGGCGGCGGCGAGGCCGTTGCCATGGAATGGATGAACAACAGCGTCGGCTTTCGCTACGGCCAGCATTTCACCAATCCCAATAACCCCGACGACTTCAGCAAGCGCATCTACAGCTTCACCCACGCCAGCGGCTACCGCTACGGCAGCAATTTCCTCAACCTGGATGTGTTCCTGTCCGACAGCCGCGACCCGCGCAAGGGCACCGACCATGGCGGCAGCGAGGTGTACGCGGTGTATCGGCACCAGCTGTATGCCTCACGCGTCTTCGACATGCCGCCGGGCACCGGGCTGATCAAGGATTACGCGTTGACCCTGGGTTTTGATGCCAACCGCAACAACAACTTCGCCTCGGCCAGAAAACGCGCGCTGGTGTTTGGCCCCACGCTGAAATTCAACAGCGTCGGTGTGCTGGATTTGAGCCTGATGTACTACAAGGAAAAGAACCACACCGGCATCCCCGGCGCGCAAGAATCGAACCACACGTTTGATGACACCTACCTGCTCAACCTGACCTGGATGCGCCCGTTCGAGATCGCCAACCACACGGCTAAATTCCAGGGGTTTATCAATTACGTCGGGGAAAAAGGCGAGGACTATCATGGCCGTGACACGGCGCCGGAAGCGCTGATGCGCACGGCGCTGATGGTGGCGGTGCGGCCAGGCAAGAGCGTGAAGCCGAACCTGTACCTTGGGGTAGGTTATGAATACTGGCACAACAAGTTCGGTGTGGACGGTGGCCGGGGGAGCCGCACCTCCACGCCGACGCTGAACATGGAAGTGACGTTCTAGCGATGCACTTCATTCACTCAATCCACATGTGGGAGGGAGCAACCCCCTCCCACATTTTTACGCATTCTCAGTTCAGGCATTGGCCAGTTCGGCGGGGTCCGCCTTCGGCCGCGCCAGCCAATAGCCCAACACCGCCAACGGCGCAGTCGCCAGCATCACCATCACCGTGATCAACAACGGTTGTTCGATCATCGATGACACCAGCAGGCTGCTGAGGAAGCACAGCCCCAACTGCAAGGTGTTTTGCAGTGCTGCGGCCTTGCCGGAATTTTCCGAAAAGGGCATCAGCGCATTCGCGACCACGATCGGGTAACTGGCGCCGTTGACCAGCGCCATCAGGCAGAACGGAATCAGTAAGGTGGTGAGGGTCGGCACAGTCCAGGTGGCGACCATGTACAACGCCACCATGCTGATGCAGTAAGCCACCAGCAGCCAGGGCAGTAATGTCTTGCCCTGGAAACGCTGCAAGGCACTGCGACAACTGTAGCCACCCACCAGAAACGCCAGGGTTGGCGGCACATAGCTCAGGCCGATGTCATTGGGGCTGTAGCCCATGTCGCCAAGGATGAACGGCGAAGCCGTCAGCCAGGCGAAGAAACTGGCGGAGCAGGCGGCGAAGATCATCACGTTGCCGCTGAACACCCGAGACCTGAACAACTGCGCATAACCGAGGCGCGACGGCGTATGCGTCACATTTTTTGGCGTACGGCGCAGGCACACCGTCGGCAGCAGCAACAGCAGCGACACCCCCAGCAACACCCCGAAAATCGCCTGCCACCCCAAGTGATTCAGCACCATCGCGCCCAACAGCGGCGCCAGGGCGGGCGACAGTGACATCAACGGCATGATGCTGGCGAACACCCGGTGCGCCTTGTCGGCCGGGTAACGATCAATCACCAACGCTTGCCAGCTCACGGCAGCCGAGCACACACCAATCGCCTGCAGAAAGCGCAAGGCCAGGAGCTGCGGCGCCGTCTCGACCCAGAACATACCCGCGCAGCCCAGTACGAACAGACTCAACCCCACCAGCAGAATCGGCTTGCGCCCCAGTCGGTCGGACAACGGCCCCCACAACAACTGCCCCAACGCAAAACCGGCGAGGAAGATGCTCAAGCTGGCGCCCACCGCGCCAGCGCCGATCTGCAATTGCTCGCCCATGGCGCCGAACGCCGGCAAGTACATGTCCATGGCGAGATAACCAAGCATGCTCAGCCCCGCCAGGTACCAAGTGAACCCAAAAGAATTTTTCATCGAAACCTTGTTGAATCTGCCATCAAACCATTTGCTGACTGGCAGTCATTATGAAGCTGACATATTTTGTGTGAAGCGATAATAATTGGACACTATCATCAAAAAATTTGAAGGCAGCCCGTATGTGGTCTGAATACTCCCTGGAGGTAGTCGACGCGGTAGCGCGCCATGGCAGTTTCAGCGCCGCCGCCCAGGAATTGCATCGCGTGCCGTCGGCCATCAGCTATACGGTACGTCAGATTGAGGAGTGGCTGGCAGTGCCATTGTTTGTGCGGCGCCATCGCGACGTCGAACTGACCCCCGCCGGCCGCCTGTTTATCGACGAAGCCCGTGGCGTGATGAAAAAAATGCTCGGCACCCGGCGTTTGTGCCAGCAGGTGGCCAACGGCTGGAGTGGCCAGTTGAAGGTGGCGGTGGACTCTATCGTCAAACCTCAGCGCTGCCGGCAGTTGGTGCTGGATTTCTATCGGCGGTTCCCCGAGGTGGAGTTGCTGCTGGAGTACGAGGTGTACAACGGCGTGTGGGATGCCTTGGCCGACGAGCGTACCGACATTGTGATCGGCGCCACCAGCGCAGTGCCGGTGGCCAGCCGCTTTAGCTTTCGCGACATGGGGTTGTTGAACTGGCTGTGTGTCGTCAGTGCAACGCATCCCTTGGCCAACATTGAAGGGTTGCTCAGCGATGACCAACTGCGCCCGTTCGCCTCGCTGTGCATGACCGACACGTCGCGCAACCTGCCCAAGCGCGACACCTGGACCCTGGATAACCAACGTCGCCTGGTCGTACCGAACTGGGCGTCGGCCATCGATTGCCTGCGCGATGGCCTGTGCGTCGGCATGGCACCGGCGCATCAGGTATTGCCGTGGATCGAACGCGGCGAACTGGTGGCGCTGCAACTGACCCGACCCTTCCCCGCCAGCCCGTCGTGCGTGGCCTGGGCACAGGACAAGCTGTCCCCGGCCATGGCGTGGTTGCTGGCGTATCTGGGAGACACCGAGACGATGAATCAGGAATGGCTGAATGGGCATGACCTATAAGCCCGCAGTTTCAGCGCACTTCAATCCAATAGCCGGGTGATGGCCCGTACGATCATCTCGACCTCCTTGGCCTCCAGGGTCAGGGGCGGCAACAGGCGAATGACTTTGCCCCGCGTCACATTGATCAACAGCCCATGCTCGTGGGCGGCGCGCTGCGTCAGGTCGCGACTGGGGCTGGCCAGTTCGATGCCGATCATCAGGCCCCGCCCCCGAATCGCCAGTACCTGCGGATGTTCATCCAATTCCACCCGCAACCGCGCCAGCAAGCGTTCCCCCTGTTGCGCCGCGTTCTGCAACAGGCCTTGCTCTTCGATAATGTCGAGCACGGTGCAGCCTACTCGGCAGGCCAGCGGGTTGCCACCGAACGTGCTGCCGTGACTGCCCGGCGTGAACAACTGGGCCACCGCCGTGCGAGCCAGGCAGGCGCCGATGGGTACCCCGTTGCCCAGGCCTTTGGCCAGGGTCATCACGTCCGGCACGATACCTTCGTGCTGGAATGCAAACCAGGTACCGGTACGGCCGATACCGGTCTGGATTTCATCGAGCATCATCAGCCAGCCATGCCGGGTGCAGTGATCGCGCAGGGCGCGCAGGTAACCCGCGGGCGCCGGCATGACGCCGCTTTCGCCCTGGATCGGCTCCAGCAAGACCGCCGCGATCCGCGAGCCAAACGTTTGGGTGATCGCTTCAATGGCCGCCAGATCACCGAACCGGACCTTGAGAAAATCGCCGGGCAAACGTTGAAACCCAAGGCGTACCGACGGCCCATCGCTGGCCGCCATGGTGCCGAGGGTGCGGCCATGGAAGGCGTTTTCCATCACCACCACCAGCGGCTCTTCGATGCCTTTTTTCCAGCCATGCAACCGCGCCAGCTTCAGTGCGGCCTCGTTGGCTTCGGCGCCGGAGTTGTTGAAGAAGGCGCGGTCCAGGCCCGACAGCTGAGTGAGGCGCCGGGCCAGGCGTTGCTGCCAGTCGATGCTGTAGAGGTTGGATGTGTGCAATAACAAGCCGGCCTGTTCGCTGATGGCCGTCACCAGTTTCGGGTGAGAGTGCCCGACATTGGTCACCGCCACGCCTGCCACCGCATCCAGGTATTCGCGCCCCTGCTGATCCCACAGGCGCGTGCCCAGGCCGCGAGTAAAGCTCAAGGCCAAGGGTTGGTAGGTCGTCATCAGGCAGGTGGCGGTCATGGTGGCAAGCTCCAGTGCATCGTAGGGGTAGCTGAAGTATCGTTAACCACCCCAACTGGATAAACTGCGCCTTTCTGCAATGACTTTAAATCAGGGATTGATAATGGATCTGTTCCAGGCGATGTCGGTGTACGTAAAAGTGGTCGAGGCCGGCAGCATGACCGCCGCCGCCCATGCCTGCGGGATGTCGACCACGATGGTCGGCAATCACTTGCGCGCCTTGGAGCAACGCCTGGGTGTCAGCCTGCTCAAGCGCACCACGCGTAAACAAAGCCTCACGGAATTCGGCGGCCAGTATTACCAGCGCTGCCTTGAAGTACTGGGGCTGGTGGCCGACTCCGAGCAATTGGCGGAACAAGCGCACAGTGACGTGCCCAAAGGCACCTTGCGCATCACCGCCCCTCCGGCGTTCGGCACCGAGCGCCTGGCGCCGGCCTTGAGCGAGTTCTCCCAGCGCTACCCGCTGCTCAAGCTCTATGTCGTACTCAGCAATGAACGCATGGACCTGGTCGACAGCGGCTTCGACGTAGCGATCCGCCTGGGTGAACTGGAACCTTCAAGCCTGATCGCCCGGCCCCTGCAGGATTACACCATCACCCTCTGCGCGTCCCCGGACTACCTGGCGCAGCGCGGCACGCCCGCTCGCCCTGAAGACCTGCAACAGCACGACTGCCTGGCGTTCGCCTACCCCTCCACCGACGATTGGCGCAATGCCGACAAGCTATGGCGCATGACCGGGGAGCAAGGCGAAGTGGAGATTCCGGTGTCCGGCTCATTGACCATCAACAGCTCCCAGGCCCTGCGCCAAGTGGCGGTGCAAGGCATGGGCATCGTCATGCTGCCCGATGCCCTGGTGCAGCCCGACCTGCAGAGCGGCAAGCTCGTGGCCTTGCTGACCGACTATCAACTGCCCAGCCGGCCCATGCATTTGCTCTACGGCCAGGACCGTTACCGCCTGCCGAAACTGCGGGCGTTTGTCGATTTCGTCATGGAAAAGTGGGCGCGCTAAAAGCTCACGCCCAGCTCACGCAATCGTGCGGCGGTATGCTCGGCCGACACATGGTGAATGCCCTGCCAACCCAACGCGACGGCGGCGTCGATATTGCCGGCCACGTCATCGATAAACACCACTTCTGCGGGGCGGATATCCGGCAGGCACGCACCTGAGCCAGGCTGGCGTGGTAGATCGCCGGATCGGGCTTGATGAGTTTCAATTCGCCGGACACCACAATGTTGCGAAAACACTGCAGGAATGGGTAATGGGCCCGCGCATAGGGAAAGGTTTCGGCAGACCAGTTGGTGAGCCCGAACAGGGGCATATGGGCAGCATGCAGCGCATTGAGAATCGCCACCCCTTCCGGCAACGGGCCGCGCAGCATCTCGTGCCAACGCTCGTAATAAGCCTGGATCAAGGTTTCATGGCACGGGTATTGGTCGATGAGGGTGCGCGTTGCGTCGGCGAGCGTGCGCCCGGCGTCCTGCTCGGTGTTCCAGGCCTGGGTACAAATGGTGTCGAGAAACCATTGCCGTTCGTGGTCGTCGGCAATCAGCTTGCGGTACAGATGGTGCGGGCTCCAGTCGAACAGAACACCGCCGAAATCAAAAACTACTGCACGAATCGTCATCAGATCCTCCGTTGGCGCGGCTTGATAGCCGAAGGAGTCTGGCAGATCTGAAAAGCGGGAACTGCGCGCCGAAGCGTAAGAATTTTCTGAAACGTACACAACCAAACGTGGGAGGGGGCTTGCTCCCGATTGCGTCGGGCCAGACAGCTTATCGCTAGCTGACCCCTCGCTATCGGGAGCAAGCCCCCTCTCACATGTTCAACCGCGTTTAGGCTTGGACCAGACCGTTGATTTTGACGGTCGGGTTCACATCAGCATCGTAGTCCACACCCTTGACTTCAAAGCCGAACAACCGCATGAACTCTGCCTTGTAGCCGGCAAAATCGCTGATCTCGTTGACGTTCTCGTCGGTGACCTGGTTCCACAGCGCTGCCACGGCGTCCTGGACTTTCGGCTCCAGCTCGGCCAGGTCGGCACGCAGGCGGCCGTCGGCGTCGAGTTTCGGCTGGCTGCCGTACAGGCTGTCCTTGAACAGGCCGTAGACCTGCTCGATGCAGCCTTCATGAGTGCCCTGCTCTTTCATCACCTTGAACAGCAGCGACAGGTACAGCGGCATGATCGGGATCGCCGAGCTGGCCTGGGTGACCACGGCCTTGAGTACCGACACGCGGGCATCGCCCTTGAGCGCGGCGAGGTTGTCACGCAGGGTCAGGACTTTCTTGTCCAGGTCTTTCTTGGCTTCGCCGATGGAGCCGTTCCAGTAGATGTCCTGGGTCAGCTTCTCGCCGAGGTAGGTGAACGCGGTGGTCTTGGCGCCTTCGGCCAATACATCGGCGTCACGCAGGGCGTCGATCCACAGCTGCCAGTCTTCGCCGCCCATGACCTTCACGGTGCCGTCGATTTCTTCCTGGGTGGCCGGCTCCAGGGTGGTGTCGACCACAACGCCCTTGTCGGTGTTGATACCGCGCAGGGTCACGGCCTTGCCGATCGGCTTGAGGGTGGAGGTGTGCACCACGCCTTGCGGGTCGGTACGGCGTGGCGCGGCCAGGCTATAGACCACCAGGTCGATCTTGCCCAGATCTTTTTTGATGGTCTCGATGGTCAGGCGCTTGATCTCGTTGGAGAAGGCGTCGCCGTTGATGCTTTTGGCATACAGGCCTTTTTCAACGGCAAACTTCTCGAACGCGGCGCTGTTGTACCAGCCGGCGGTGCTCAGCTTGCCTTCTTCGCCTTCTTTCTCAAAAAACACGCCCAGGGTGTCGGCGCCGCAGCCAAACGCAGCACTGATGCGCGCGGCCAGGCCGTAGCCGGTGGAAGCGCCAAGAACCAGCACCTTCTTCGGGCCACCTTTGATTGCGCCGTGTTTGGTTACGTAGTCGATCTGTTCCTTGACGTTCGCCTCACAGCCAACAGGGTGAGCGGTCACACAGATAAAGCCACGAACCCGCGGTTTGATGATCATAAAATTTCTGCCTCTTCCAAGGTGCCGAAGGCCAGTGGTGGCCATTCAACTTCAATCGTACCGGTCTATGACGCCCGAAAAACCGAAGCGTCACGATAGTCGCAAATCTTCTGTTTACAAAATCCAATCCAAACACGGCCGGCAGCGCTTAAAAATGTGCAGGGTTTTCACAATTTCGCACTATTAAAAAACGCCTTTGCGGCGCGGAACGGCTTATTATGACGCAGTTGTTTCAATATGTTTCAAAACCCAACCACTCGCGGCCACGGATCCGGAACTGTCGAATGGCGTCCTGCTGGAGCGAAGTTGCATGAACACGCTGGCCTTGCGTAAAAAAATGGTATCGGTTGCCTGGGTACTCGCCGTCCTGTTGATCATTGATGTGTTCCCAGAAACCACCCTGGTATTCCTCTGCCTGGTGCTGGTGTGCGGTATTTACGACTTCCTGCGTAACGGTTTGTATGACGCCCCTACGTTCAAGAAGTATTTTATCGGCAGCGGCCGCAACACCTGGCTACTGGCGCCGTTCAACACCTTGTTCGACCTGTTGAGCTCGCGCAACCGCCATGTTTACACGATGAGCGACCTGCCACCCGCCTGGCGTGAAGACCTGCAACAGGTCCTCGACGACGCCATGGCCCATAAAGATGAAATCATCGGTTACCTGGATGAACGCATGGCCGAGAAAAAGCGCGGCATGTTGTTTTTCCAATGGTACGGGCGGTCAATTGAAACCACGCTGGATATTCCCGAACTGCGCAAAAAACTGCCGTTCGTGAAGACCATCGGCGTGTCGGTGTTCAATGAAAACCGCTCGACCTCGTTTCACTTCGGCCCCCTGCGCATGATGTTCCGCGTGCTTTACAACATGGCGCCGGCGCCCCATCACGACGGCGTGTACATCCAAGTGGGCAAGCATAAGCATTACTGGCATGACGACCCGTTGTTCATCTTTGATGACACGCTGATGCACGCGTCCTTCAACAAGAACGATGCCAAGCGCTACTGCCTGTTTATCGATATCGTGCGGCCCACTCCAGTGCCGACGGTGCTTAACGCTGTGATTGCCGGGTTTGCCGGGATGGTCTTTACCCTGCGTCGGGTTTTCTACAAAAACTGGAAGCTGATTCAGTAAGTTCTGCGGCATGATGGTGTTGGACGGTATTTGCGCTCGGCCTTGCGCCTGAGGTAAATAGTCGGCTCGTGCGCTTCAACCGCGCCCACCATTCTCAAGCCATCGCGCCTCACCGGGTGCGGTGGCTGTGCTTTCAAGGAATCAGAATGCCCCAACGTCAAGTCATCAACGCCTCCGTCAGCCCCAAGGGCAGCCTCGAAACCCTTTCCCAACGCGAAGTCCAGCAACTGAGCGAAGCCGGTACCGGCAGCATCTACACCCTGTTCCGCCAGTGCGCCCTGGCAATCCTCAACACCGGCGCGCATATCGATAACGCCAAGACCATCCTCGACGCCTACAAAGACTTTGAAGTGCGCATCCACCAGCAGGACCGTGGCGTGCGCCTGGAGCTGCTGAATGCTCCGGCCGACGCTTTTGTCGACGGCGAAATGATCGCCAGCACCCGTGAGATGTTGTTCAGCGCCCTGCGCGATATCGTCTACACCGAGAACGAACTGGACAGCCAGCGCATCGACCTGAGCAACTCCCAGGGCATCACCGACTATGTGTTTCACCTGCTGCGCAACGCCCGTACGTTGCGCCCGGGTGTCGAGCCGAAGATCGTGGTGTGCTGGGGCGGGCATTCGATCAATACCGAAGAATACAAATACACCAAGAAGGTCGGCCACGAACTGGGCCTGCGCAGTCTCGATGTGTGCACCGGTTGCGGCCCTGGCGTAATGAAAGGCCCGATGAAGGGCGCGACCATTTCCCACGCCAAACAACGTATTACCAGCGGGCGCTACCTGGGCCTGACCGAGCCGGGCATCATCGCCGCCGAAGCCCCGAACCCCATCGTCAATGAACTGGTGATCCTGCCCGACATCGAGAAGCGCCTGGAAGCCTTCGTGCGGGTCGGCCACGGCATCATCATCTTCCCGGGCGGCGCCGGTACGGCGGAAGAGTTCCTGTACCTGCTGGGCATCCTGATGCACCCGGACAACCGCGACGTACCGTTCCCGGTCGTCCTCACCGGGCCGAAACAGGCCGCGCCGTACCTGCAACAATTGCATGCGTTCGTCGGCGCCACCCTCGGTGAAGCGGCGCAGGCGCACTACCAGATCATCATCGACGACCCGGCCGAAGTGGCGCGCCAGATGACCGCAGGTCTCAAGGCGGTGAAACAGTTCCGCCGCGAGCGCAACGACGCCTTCCACTTCAACTGGCTGCTGAAGATCGATGAAGGCTTCCAGCGCCCGTTCGACCCCACCCACGAAAACATGGCCGGCCTGCAACTCAACCATGCATTGCCGCCCCATGAGCTGGCGGCCAACCTGCGCCGGGCGTTCTCGGGGATCGTGGCGGGGAACGTGAAAGACAAGGGTATCCGCCTGATCGAACAGAACGGTCCTTACGAGATCCACGGCGACCCGGCCATCATGCAGCCGCTGGACGAACTGCTTCAGGCATTCGTCGCCCAGCACCGCATGAAGTTGCCGGGCGGCGCGGCGTATGTACCGTGCTACCGCGTGGTGCAGTGAGCTAACGCTGGAGGATCGGGCTGGATACCAACGTACTCGTGCGCTATGTCACCCAGGATGATCCTCTGTCCAGTCCCCCAAGGCATCCGCCCTGATCGAATCCCTCGCCACCCTCTCGCCAGGCTTTGTCAGCCTGGTGTGCGTGGTGGAACTGGTGTGGGTTTTATAAAGCTGCCCATCGACCAAGAGCGAAGTCGTCACCGTGCTGGAAACGCTCTTGCGCACCCGTGAGTTGACCGTCGAACATGCCGAAGTCATCTGGCAGGCGTTGCGACGATTGGCAGGCTTTGGTAGAAATCGCCTTCACCTTCCGATGGAGAGAAAGCCCACGTGCGCACGCTTCTTCTTGCTGCCCTGGCCACATTGCCTGGCCCGACCTGCCAACAACCTGCTTCGTGAGCGGCCGCTCTGCCACCAGCGTAGGTTCAGCGAACCCAGCCCCCTACCTGCCAGTGATACCCATCGCTGCGTTGCACCCAGTGCGGATGCACATAGCGATAGCCTTCGCGCACCGGCTCCCAATGGCCGTGCACCGCCACATAGCGCCCGCCTTCCCAGCGCCAATAGCCGCGTGACCACAAGTAGCCTTCACGTACCGGTGGCTCGACCTCAATCACCTGCACCGGCGGCGGTTGCGGCGCCACCACCTCGACATATTCACGTTGCACCGGCCGACGCTCATGCACAACGCGCTCTTGCACACACCCGGATGCCGCGACGACGACCGCCGCCAATGCCGCATAACGTAACAACATAAAAACCCCTCGGGCGCTGACGCCCAACACGTGCACCAGTAAAAAATCCCCCTGTGTTTCAGCCGCGCTCCTGCTTGGCCTGGGTACTTTTTTAACAGGCGGTGTCTGTCAGATTGCTGAACCCGAGGGCATCAAGAAGTGCAAGCGACAGTCGGTCGTTGGCGCTGATCGGGGGGAAACCGCCGGTCGCCGCTCAAGCAAAGGACATCACGCGGGACCGAAGCGCTGAACCACTGCCTCGACAAATCGCCGCAGCTTGGCCGTACGCTGCCGGTTGGCGGTGTAGACCAAATGCATCGACCGGCTCGGCGCGTCAAAGTCCGGCAGTACCCGCACCAACTCGCCCCTGGCCAAGGCCCCGCGCAGAAAATCCTCCGGGCCAAGGACAATGCCGAAACCATCCAGCGCGGCCGACATCAGGGCCCGGCTTTCATTGATCTGCAAACGGCTGGCAACCTGCACCCTGTGCGCGGTCGCCCCCTGGAAAAACACCCACTCGCGATCGGCCGGGCGCGACCAGAAGGCATATCCCAGGCATTCGTGATGCTCAAGGTCTGCCGGCACCGCCGGTGTACCGCGGGCCGCCAGGTAGGCCGGCGCCGCGCAGACCACCAGGCGATAAGGCGCCAGCGGCCTGGCCGTGAGGCCGGTGGTTGCCAGGGGCCCGATACGAAAGGCCGCTTCGTACCCCTCCTCCACCAGGTCGACAAACCGATCCGTCAGGTGCAGGTCGATTTCCACATCCGGGTGGTCACGCAGGAACCCGGTAATCAGCGGCATCAAGCTGTGGGAGCCAAACGTGACCGGCGCGGTGATTTTCAACTTGCCGCGCGGGGTGTCGTTCATGATCTGCGCCAGGGACTCGGCGGCCTCGGCCTCTGTGAGGATGTGTTTGCAGCGTTCGTAGTACGCGCTCCCCAACTCCGTCAGGCTTTGCCGGCGCGTGGTGCGGTTGAGCAACCGTGCACCCAGGCGCAATTCCAGCGCGGCGACATGTTTGGCCACCATCTGCGGCGACATGCCCAGGCGCTCAGCGGCACGCGCGTAGGAGCCCAGCTCAGCCGCCGTCACGAACGCATTCATACTTGATAGGCGATCCATCATTCCCCACTCCCAGTAACAACATCCACACCAGAATGACGATTTATCACCCATTGGTTGCCAATCATCATAACGGCTCCCCCCATTCACAGGAGCACAATCATGAAGATTGGCGTTATTGGAGCAGGCTTTATCGGGCGCGCCGTGGCTCAACTGGCACTGGCGGCCGGGCATGAGGTGATGTTGAGCAACTCGCGCGGCCCCCACACCATGAGCAGCGTGGTAAGCGGGATACTCGGCGTGCAAGTGGGCAGCGCCGAAGACGCCGCTCGATTCGGCGATATCGCCCTCGTGGCGATTCCCCTGGAGCATTACCGCAGCGTCCCGGCTCAATGGCTGGAAGGCAAAACAGTGATGGACGCCAATAATTACTACCCTGACCGCGACGAGCATATCCCGGTGCTGGATCGCTTTGAAACCACCACCAGCCGACTGCTGGCTGACCACCTTCCCCACTCGCACGTAGTGAAGGTATTCAATGCGATCTTCGCGCCCGAGCTGACACAGGATGCCCGCCCCCACGGCGCGCCCGACCGCCGTGCCCTGCCGGTGGCCGCGGACGACGCCGCCGCGAAGGCACACGTGATCCAGTTGCTCGACGAACTCGGTTTTGATGCCGTGGATGCGGGTGGGCTGGATGACAGCTGGCGGTTTGAGCGGGCCAAGCCTGCGTATTGCGTGCCGCTGGACCAAGCCGGCTTGAAGGCGGCGCTGGCGGCGGCTGAACGCACGGTTGAACTGCCTCCCGTCGAGCGCTCGCGCCCCTAAACACCACGCCATGAAAAAGCCCGCTGACCGTCACCGGTTCAGCGGGCTTTTGCACAGCTTTGTTTACAGCGCCAGATCAGACGCCGGCTTGCTCGGCTGGGCCGCAGGCTTGGCCGCCTCGGTCGCCGCCGGAGCGGTCCTGGCCGGAATCACAGGCGGCGTTGGCAGTTGCAGAACGCCAGCGGTGTAGGCCCATTCCTTGGCAACCGCTTCAGGGCTGTCGTTCAGCTTGGTGCCGTAGCTCGGTACGATCTGGTGCAGTTTTGCCTGCCACTCAGGGGTCGCGACCTTGTCCTTGAACACCTTCTGCAGCACGGTCAGCATGATCGGAGCCGCGGTCGACGCGCCTGGCGATGCACCCAACAGGCCCGCGATGGTGTTGTCGGCGGAGCTGACCACTTCGGTACCGAGTTTCAGGACGCCGCCCTGCTCTTCGTCACGCTTGATGATCTGCACGCGCTGACCGGCTTGCCACAGGCGCCAGTCTTCTTTCTTGGCATTCGGGAAGTACTCTTGCAGCGCCTTGAAGCGGTCGTCGTCCGACAGCATCAGTTGGCCGGCAAGGTACTCGACCAGTGGGTATTCACGAATACCGACTTTGGTCATTGGCCAGATGTTGTGGGTGGTGGTGCTGGTCAGCAGGTCCAGGTACGAGCCTTCTTTGAGGAACTTGGTGGAGAAGGTTGCGAATGGGCCAAACAGGATCACGCGCTTGCCATCCAGCACGCGGGTGTCCAGGTGCGGAACCGACATCGGCGGCGAACCGACCGAAGCTTTACCGTAGGCCTTGGCCAGGTGTTGCTCGGCCACGGTTGGGTTATCGGTCACCAGGAACGAACCACCCACCGGGAAGCCGGCGTATTCCTTGGCTTCAGGAATGCCCGACTTTTGCAGCAGGTGCAGGGCACCGCCGCCGGCGCCGATGAACACGAACTTGGCGTCGGTTTCAGTCTTGGTGCCGTCTTTCAGGTTTTTGTAGCTGACACGCCACGAACCGTCATCGTTCTTGGTGATGTCCTGCACTTCGCTCGACAGTTTCAGGTCGAACTTGGGCGTGGTCTGCAGGTGGGCAACGAACTGGCGGGTGATCTCGCCGAAGTTCATGTCGGTACCCAGCGGGCTCCAGGTGGCCGCGATTTTCTGGTTCGGGTCACGCCCTTCCATCATCAGCGGCACCCACTTGGCGATCTGCGCCGGGTCTTCGGAGTACTGCATGCCGGCGAACAGCGGGCTGGCCTGCAGCGCTTCGTAACGCTTCTTGAGGAACTTGATGTTGTCATCGCCCCACACAAAGCTCATGTGCGGTGTGGAGTTGATGAACGAGCGCGGGTTCTTCAGCACGCCCTGCTGGACCTGCCAGGACCAGAACTGACGGGAGATCTGGAACGCTTCGTTGATCTCGACCGCTTTGGGGATCTCAACGTTGCCGTTCTTGTCTTCCGGGGTGTAGTTCAACTCAGCCAGGGCCGAGTGACCGGTACCGGCGTTGTTCCAGCCGTTGGAGCTTTCTTCGGCCACGCCATCGAGGCGTTCGACCATTTCCATCGACCAGTCCGGTTCCAGCTCGTTGAGCCAGACACCCAGGGTCGCACTCATGATGCCGCCGCCGATCAGCAGCACATCGACTTTCTTTGCCTCTTGCGCGTGGACGGTCGAGATCCCCATCGACAACGCCAGCCCCAGCAAGGCAGTGTTTACTTTTTTAAACATCAGTAGCACCTATGATAAAACGCCATCCGCCCTACCGCCCCTGACTCTTCAGGCCGTAGGGTGGGCACACAAGGCCGACGTATCGACCTCACTTTTATGTCCCTTCTGCGCTGACTTCTTATCATTATTGGCTTCAGCTACCTGGACGACAGCCAATCGCCGGGACGTATACGGGTGTACGCACCAGGAAAGACTAGCCCAAGACGGCGCGCAGAATATCACGGCAAACAGCGTTTATGCGCCGTTTGGCCAATTGACAGCTCTGAATCGCGGGTTTCGCCGCGCCAGTGTCAAGTGCATCGAGCGCGACGTGGCGTCACAGGCCCGGAACTCTCGCGCGTGCGGCGGTTCTAGACACCTTCACCGTCGCGTGCGTAGCATCGGCGACTGACTTTCGTGCCCCTATCCAACAGAGCAATCCATGTCTACCCACCAAACACTCGGGCACGTGCTGCCTGCGCGCAGTGCCGCCAAAATGGAAGCGGCCATGGCCGTGGGCGCTTTCGCAATCGGTACCGGCGAATTCGCCATCATGGGTTTGATGCCCGACATCGCCCAGAACCTGGGCTTGAGCGAACCCCAGGTGGGCCACGCCATCAGCGCCTACGCGCTGGGCGTCATGGTCGGTGCCCCGCTGCTGGCCATCCTCGGCGCCAAGCTACTGCGCAAACATATGCTGCTGTTGTTGATGGGCCTGTATGCCCTGGGCAACTTCGCCACGGCGTTTACTCCGAGCTTCAGCTCATTGGTGGCCTTCCGCTTTATCAGCGGCCTGCCCCACGGTGCTTACTTCGGCATCGCCGCCGTCGTCGCCTCCAGCATGGTGCCCACCGACAAACGCGCCGGCGCCGTGGCCCGGGTAATGATGGGCCTGACCCTGGCCATGCTGCTGGGCAACCCCATCGCCACCTTCCTCGGCCAACACCTGGGCTGGCGCTCGGCGTTCGGGCTGGTGAGCGTGATTGCCCTGTGCACCATCGCCCTCGTCTGGCAGTTCGTGCCGCACCGCCACGATGAAGAACGTAGTGACCCACGCAAGGAAATGCGCGCCTTCACCAAACCGCAGGTGTGGATGGCGTTGTCCATTGGTGCGATTGGTTTTGCCGGGATGTTCTGCGTATTCAGCTACCTGGCGCCGACCATGCTGGAAGTGACCAAAGTCTCGCCGCAGTGGATCCCCTTCGGCCTCGCCGCGTTTGGCGTGGGTGGGATCATCGGCAACATCGCTGGCGGCAAGCTGTTTGACCGCCTGCAATTTCGCGCGGTGGGTTTGATATTGGTGTGGTCGATTGCGGTGTTGCTGTTCTTCCCCTTTGCGGCGTCGTCACTGTGGGGCGTGCTATTGAGCATGGGCCTGGTCGGCACCATGGTGGCCTTGGCTGCGCCGTTGCAGATCCGCCTGATGGACATTGCGCACGAGGCACCGAGCCTGGCGGCCGCGTCCAACCACGCGGCGTTCAACCTGGCGAATGCACTGGGGCCGTGGTTTGGCGGTATGGCGATTACGGCGGGGTTGGGCTGGACCAGCACTGGGTACATCGGCGCAGTGACGGCGCTGATCGGCCTGGGCCTCTACCTGATTGCCCGGCGCATGAAAGGCGGCCACTAACGACGCTAGTTTTGCGCCGATTATAGATCCAATGTGGGAGGGGGCTTGCCCCCGATAGCAATAGGTCAGTCACTACCCCAATGACTGACCCACCATTCATCAATCATCATGCAACAACCCCGACCCATACTCCCCATAACTGCTCCCCAGCCCACTCCCGCCAAAATTCATCTTGGCCGCCTTGCTCGGGCTATGGTCCCCAAACGCCTGGCATCCGCCAGTAAAACAAGGGTCACCACTCCCGCCCGACGTTCCCGTCGAACAAGCACCCAACAGCAACGTGCCAGCAATCAGCACGACTTTAACCAGGTTCGAGATCATGTTTTCAGTTCCCTATGGGCTGGAGGTACGGGGGGCCTCTCTTGAACAGTAGCGTAGTCCCCAAATACGCAGGGAATTATGAAACTTTGCGCGGTGACAGCAGGGGTTCAGGTTGCCGCCTTGGGGTAAGGCGGCGGGGTTGGCAGCAGGCGCGACTTGCTCTTGGGCGCGGGCGATGAGTAGAGCGCTTAGGTCGATGAGTTGGTGGATGCCCAGGATGATGGCGCGGTGCGGGTCTTCGAGGTCAAAAGCCAGGGTTGCGGCCATTTGGTTGGCGGATGCGAGGTTTTCGGCGGCGTTGGCTAGGAGGGTTTCGGGGTCGATGGTTGGATTGACCAGAAAGAGGATGCCGCTTGGGCGTTCGCTAACGGTACCGTCGTCAGATGGCGGCAAGTGATGCTCGATTGCTCGCTGGGCTGCGGCTTGAAGATTGAGATCAGAGGATGTGGCGCTTGAAGCATAAGGCGGGTTAGGTGTGGCTTTGTACATGGCGAAGCTCCTTTAGCGTTTAAGGAACTGCCTATCTCACTTCCACATGAGAGGTGGCAGCTGTACGCAGGTGTGGAAGACCAGGGCTAAAGGACCCGGCGCACCGAAGTGCCCCGCGCACAGCCGCCATAAGCAATCATACAGACGTAAAAAAACGCCGGTAGGTGTTTATGGGCGATTGAGCGCCTTCAGCTTGGTCGGACTTCCACATCCGGCCGCTGGGTTGGCAGCGGCTGGGGGAGGTTAGCTAGCAGGAGTCTGAGGGGCAAGCTGAGAAAAGTGTGGGAAATTTCTTATAAACAATTGAATCAGCTTAATTTTTTATTGACTCAAAAAAGTCAGACTTCAAAAGCTCATCGCCTTTTAATGACTTGCGCAAATAACCGCGCTCATAGTGAACAGCTTCAATATGAACTAGATGTGCAATAACTTGTAGGACCTCCGAAGCAGGAACCCCCTCACACTTACGAACAATATCATCATCACGCAAAAAAGCCCCACTGGAAATCTTAGCCATAATCAATTTAGCAAGTTTGTAATCATCATTCTTCTTTTCACTTTCTGACTCCAAACCTAAACCTTTAGCAGGGGCTCCATGCGATATATCGCCAGATCTCTTCTGCCCAACGAAATCCACACCAGCAGAATTTATGGATCTTTTACGACCTAACAAAAAGAACAAGATAGCAGTAACCATCAGCGAACAAAACCACACAGACAACGGTACTGTTACGGAAAAAAACAAGAACCCAAATGTAGACTTAATGAAACCCCACACAGTCCCATCTAAAATATATGCAGCAATAAGACTGCCAATCACACCCAAAACCACTGTCACTACTAAAGCTCTAATTTTATACATTATAAAGATCTCTTCACTAAACCCTAACAGCCCTACAAAAAAGCTAAGCTACGGAAATAACTGAGTCGACAAGAGGGAGGGGATAGAACTTACCACCCTCAGAAACCTTTCTGATCCAGGCTTCCGACAGCGCAGCAGATAAGCTTGACTCAGGGACATTGCTAAATAGATTTGCATCATATCTAGCAGCATCATCGTCTTCCTCTTTACCTGCAAAGTACAAGCTAGCAGCATACAATCGCTGGAGCAATAAGACAGCAGTGTGCCCACGACATAAACGAGTACAAATGTCGATATCAGTATTATCTACCACGACCAAAAAACCCTCATAAATATTGACAAATTTTTCCATAAACTCGTCCTGCACAGGTTCATTTCGAAACCCTAGATCTATTACACCACCTTCAAAAGCAACATTATGCCACTTAACAATACTTGCCGGATAATTCGCACAATTTAACACTTTCGCCGCTAATGTTACTGCAGCAATTTTCCTTATCGAATCATCAAAACAATCATTAAAGAGACGAAGAGCCGCATCCTTACTCCCCGAACCACTTAAAAATCTAAATCCTTCACTTAACATGTAAGGACTTAAAAAATAATTCTCAATAGAGTGACCTAAAGTCCATGATAAATTCCCATCTACCTCATGCACCACACTAAGATCCTTTATTTCATTCTCAATAGTAAAATTTCGAAACTCTCTATCACATAAGAAAAACAATTTACGATGGGTGCTTGCCGCCTTACACTGCAAATGAATACCTTCAATCTTTGCGCGATTATTAGACCTGGTAGCATTACACTCCCCTAAAATATCAACAGCAATATCAACTTTAATCCTTAGTCTTGGCGCAAGTATTTTCAGCAAGTTTAAAACATGCCCCCTATCATCCTTGCCCTCAACCAAAACGCGAATTTTAGAACTCATTCTCGCCATAGCTATGTATTCAGAGATATCGTATTTCAACTCCATTAGTTCACCTCCTCCTCATCATCAGCAATCTCGAGGCGAGAGCTAGCAGAGTTCGACAAAACCGGAACGACTTCTATCATAAACTCCCTATAGTCTGATGCTATGGAAGGGGAGTGAGTGCATACAATTATTTGTCGACCACCAAGTTGCCCCATCATTTTCGAAAGGAGCTCTTCTTGCCAATCTATGTGCAAGGATAATTCAGGCTCATCAATTAAAACCAATGAATCAGAACTCATTTTGGTCACAGCATATAACATTGTGAGCAACTGCCGCTCACCAGAGGACATCACCCTAATGCTGCTCCACGCACCATCCTTAAACTTAAGCCCGACTTTCGGCACCCGTCTACTTGAGTCGGGTACATAGTGAAGCTCTTTTTGCTCAAGAAAAGCATTTACTGCATCAAAATACTTATCAATTTTCGCAAAGATACTAGCTTGAAAATCTCGTCGCTCCTTAAGTGCGTCACGATAAACTTTTAACGCCCCTGTCGCGGAACTTGCGAGCTCTTTCGACTCCCTACTTTTTCCAACCAAATTTTGCAATTGCCCATAGGTGTGCGAAGGCCCCTCCAAATTCGCCAACTTGTTCAATGCCGTCTCGGTAGTCAGTTCCGAGATTTCTTCCAGCAGTCTTTCGGCTTCCTGAGCCGTACCTTCCTCATCACTCAAAATCGCTGAAAAAACCTTGACAAAAGACTCGGAAAACACCGAGCTTTCATATCTTGCTATTTTAAGGTGAGCATCTCTAATCTCCTCCCGCAAATTATGTTCAATACTTAATGGCGACGGATAGTTAATCACCGGAAGAAACTTCCCAAATAAATTCCGTGCGAAAGCCGTAACCTTTTGAGTTGGAATCGAATAAGAAGATGTTCTTCCGAAACGCCTAAAATCCTCCTCAAACTGACTTGACCAAGCTTCCAGCATAGTTCTAAACGCAGGAAAATAAGATGTTTTTATCCGGGGTATTCCATTTTTCTCAACAAATACTCCTAATCGCGCTGTCAACTCTGAAACATATTCGCGAGAAGGAGCTTTATCTTCTTCAGTCATAGCTAAAGACTTTAAAGCTTCTTCGGTAAAAAAGATAAATCCGGGATCAAATAAAGAGTTTAGATTCCTGATTCTATAGGTATTCTCACCCTCAGACTTGAAAATCCCCAACCGCAACCCACTAGAGTAACCCACAATAATGCTTTTAAAATCCAGATATATAAACCGTAAAAAATCGCAATTTGCCAAGTTAGCCAAAATATGAACTAACGTAGATTTCCCTGTACCATTTTGCCCATGTAAAACATTCAAACTATCAAAAAAATTTATATTCAAATCATATCGCTGATGAATACCTTCAAGCTCGATACTTTTGATTGTTACGTTATCCATACGCTTATGCATCCCTGATGGGGAGAGCCCGCTGCGCCCTCGAAGTGCCATCATAGCGCCAGCCTACGCACTAAATATAGAGGGAAATTGGAATAATCAGATTCAGAAGGAAATATGAGTCAGACGGAAACGTAAAAGCTGCCAATTGAGTTCGCTCTAGCTTGACTCTGAAGATGTTGGGGTTAGACCACGATATTCTGACGCAATGGCCGCCTTCAAACCCTGGGCATTTCCACACGAAGCATCATTACGTGCGAAGTGGCGTGAGGCGCGGAACACACACCTCCCCGACATCCAAGACCCATCCCTGATAAACTGCTCCCCATTCGCCCCGCTGACTTATATCTCCAATGCCCCTACAAACCGCTCCCCTCTCCCGCCGCTTCTCCGTTGCACCCATGATGGATTGGACCGACCGCCACTGCCGGTTCTTCCTGCGCCTGCTCTCCAAACACGCCTTGCTCTACACCGAGATGGTCACCACCGGCGCGATTCTCCATGGCGACCATGACCGCTTCCTGCGCCACAACGAAGCCGAGCATCCTCTGGCGCTCCAGTTGGGCGGCAGTGTGCCCGCCGACCTGGCCGCGTGTGCGCGCATGGCTGAAGCCGCCGGCTATGACGAAGTGAACCTGAACGTCGGCTGCCCCAGCGATCGGGTGCAGAACAATATGATCGGCGCGATCCTGATGGCGCATCCTGCGTTAGTGGCCGATTGCGTGAAGGCGATGCGCGATGCGGTGTCGATTCCGGTGACGGTGAAGCATCGCATCGGCATCAATGGCCGGGACAGTTATGCCGAGCTGTGTGATTTCGTCGGGCAGGTGAAGGACGCCGGTTGCACGAGTTTCACCGTGCATGCGCGGATTGCGATTCTGGAGGGGCTGTCGCCCAAGGAGAATCGCGACATTCCGCCGTTGCGCTATGACGTGGCGGCGCAGTTGAAGCGGGATTTTCCTGAGTTAGAGATTGTGCTTAACGGCGGGATCAAGACGCTGGAACAGTGCCAGGAGCATTTGCAGACGTTTGATGGCGTGATGCTGGGGCGCGAGGCTTATCACAACCCGTATCTGCTGGCGGAGGTGGATCAGCGGTTGTTCGGGAGTGAGGCGCCGGTGGTGGGTCGGGCGCAGGTACTGGCGCAGTTGCGGCCTTATATTGCTGAGCATCTGGCGAGTGGTGGCGTGATGCATCACATCACTCGGCATGTCCTGGGGCTGGGCACCGGTTTCCCAGGGGCGCGCAGGTTCAGGCAGTTGTTGTCGGTTGATATTCATAAGGCGGCGGATCCGTTGGCATTGCTGGATCAGGCTGGGGCTTTGCTGGAAGGGCGTTAACCCGATTGCTTGCAGGGGGGTCAGTTAGTTGTGGATTGACTGACACACTGCTATCGGGAGCACGCCCCCTCGCACATTTTGTGCGGGGGCAGGCAAGCCGGTCTGCACAGTTTTATCCACGTGTCATCGGGCATTGGGTTGAACCTGCCCTGCATTTTGCCCTCCTATTGAGCAGTACGGCCGGGCTTTCAAACGGCTGTTTTCAGGTTGTTGCCCGCGCAAACGATCGAACGCATTTGCGCCTTGAGCGCCTGCCAGCGCTCGGGTAATGTCACCAGACCCATAGGACAGAGCACGCCCATGACTTCCAAGCTGGAACAACTCAAGCAATTCACGACTGTCGTAGCCGATACCGGCGATTTTTCTACCCTCGCCAAGCTCAAGCCGCAGGATGCGACCACCAACCCTTCGCTGTTGCTCAAGGCTGCGTCGATTCCGGGCTATGCCAAGCTGCTGGATGAGTGCGTGCAGGATTGCAATGGCGATGTGGGCCTGGCCAGCGACCGTTTCGCGGTGGCGGTGGGTCAAGAGATCCTCAAAGTAGTGCCGGGCCGTATATCCACCGAGGTGGATGCGCGCTTGTCGTTCGACGAGGGCGCTATTCTCAAGCGTGCGCACCGTCTGATCGACCTGTACGAAAAAGCCGGGGTTGGCCGTGACCGCGTGCTGATCAAGATCGCCTCCACCTGGGAAGGTATTCGTGCGGCGGAGAAGCTGGAAAAAGAAGGCATCCAGACCAACCTGACACTGCTGTTCTCCTTCGCCCAGGCGGTTGCGTGCGCAGAGGCCGGCGTGTTCCTGATTTCGCCGTTCGTGGGCCGTATCTATGACTGGTACAAGAAGGCCAACGGCAACGACTACACCGGTTCCGATGATCCGGGCGTGCAGTCGGTGACGCGTATCTACAACTACTACAAGGCCAATGGCTACAAGACCGTGGTGATGGGTGCGAGCTTCCGCAACCTGAGCCAGATCGAGGAGTTGGCCGGGTGTGACCGCCTGACCATCAGCCCGGACCTGCTGGAAAAACTGGCGGCGGATGAAGGCAAGCTGGAACGCAAATTGTCGCCAGGGCACGCGGGTGAAGCGCGAGTGCATATGACTGAAGCGCAGTTCCGTTGGGAGTCCAACGAGGATGCGATGGCGACTGAGAAACTGGCGGAGGGTATTCGTCAGTTTGCTCGGGATCAGGAGAAGCTGGAGGCGTTGTTGTCTGCCAAGCTGTAAGGGCAGATAGCAGCAAAAAGGGCGGCACCTGTGAGGGTGCCGCCCTTTTTTGTGTCTTCTGTCCCGTCCTGAATAAGGTTTACACCTTCTGATCTGCTTTTCAGGAGGACGTAATGGAATCAGTAAAAAGGCGCAGTCAGCGAGACTACACGTTGACCTTCAAATTATCGGTCGTCGATCAGGTCGAAAAAGGCGAGCTGAGTTATAAAGAGGCTCAGGAGCGCTACGGGATTCAAGGCAAAACGACCGTTCTGACCTGGCTACGCAAGCACGGTCGGCAGGATTGGAGCCCGGGCACATACATTGGCTCGCCGAGGATGGGGTCTATGCCCGACAAAAACCGACCATTAACGCCAGAGCAACGCATCAAAGAGCTTGAAGAGCAGTTGGCGCTGTCCAATCAGAAAGCGCAGTTTTTTGAGGCAGTCGTGGATGTCTTGAAAAATGACTACGGTCTCTCTGTCGTAAAAAAGCGTCCCGGCAAGTCCTCGCCCAAAAACGAATCCAAAACCTGAGCATCAGCAGGGCTTGCCAGTTCATGGGGATAAGCCGCCAGGCTTACTACAAACGCAATCGCGCCGATGCGGCACGTCTCGCTCTGGATCAGAAAGTTGCCGATTTCGTTCAGCAAAAACGTCAGCGGCAGCCACGTTTGGGCACCCGAAAGCTGCATTACTTGCTGCAGTGCCAACCTCAGCTTGAGCTGCAAGTGGGTCGAGATCGCCTGTTTTCGATTCTGCGTGAACGGCGTTTATTGGTAGCCCGCAAGCGGGCGTATCACAAGACAACCGACAGCCATCACCGCTTTCGGCGTCATCCAAACCTGCTCAAACCCGGCCCTGATCAAGTTATTCCCAGCGGCCCGGAACAAGTCTGGGTGGCTGACATCACCTATCTGCCCACTCAGGAAGGTGTGGCCTATTTGAGCCTTGTGACGGATGCTTTTTCACGAAAGATCGTGGGCTATCACGTCCATGAAAGCCTGCACACCGAGTCGGTCGCGCAGGCGCTGCGCCGAGCGGTGAAATATCGTCGAACGGAGCAGCCGCTGGTGCATCACTCAGATAGAGGCAGCCAATATTGCTCGGGAATGTATCAGGAGTTGCATGCGAAGCACGGCATCAGGTGTTCGATGACGGATGGCTATGACTGCTACCAAAACGCCTTGGCAGAGCGGGTCAACGGGATATTGAAGACAGAGCTTTTGCTCCAGCGGCCACAGGATTTAACGCAGGCGAAGAAGATGGTCAGCGAGTCGGTATCGATCTACAACCGTGAGCGTCCACACCTGTCTTTGAAATACAAAACGCCCGATGCGATGCATCGGGCGTTAGGGTGAAACAGGTGTAAACCTATTTCAGGACTAGACATTCGCCGGTCTCAAGCCGAGCAGACTCCAACTGTGGGACGTGTTTCAGGAAGGACGTCAGTGACGCTCGAGGGCGTTGACGAGGTCGTGGAAGGCTTCGCGATTGGACTCGTTGAGACCCATCAGGATCTTGTGCGCTTCCAGCACTTTGACCCGCACCACTTCTTCGGACTGGTCCTGGGACGGCAGGTCGGTCAGGCATTCCGGGCAGGGGATCGGGCGGTCAACAATGTTGAACACTTGGTCGAAACCCATGGACTGCAGCAGCCGGGTGATGTCTTCGTGGGTAGTGACGACGGTCGGCAACAAGCCGACCTTCTGCCGCGACAGAATGGACAACTTGGCCAACAAGCCCAGCGTGGTGCTATCAATGCTACGGGTTTCGGTCAGATCGATCACGATCGCCGAGAAATTCAGCGCAGTGAAGATCCGCTCAATCGTCGCATCCAGTGCCGAACACAAGGTCAGGCGCACTTCACCGACAAACTTCAGGACAAAAGTCCCATCTTGCTCGGCGAATTGGATTCTTCCGGTACTCATCAAAGATTCCTGCTCAACACCAATAGGGCGATATCATCCGGCATCTCCCCTAGCGTGGCCAATCCAAAAACCTGCCGCAGGCCATCCAGGCTGCCGCCCGCCGACTTGACCCGTTGGGGCAAGGCGGCTTCTTTCTCTTTGAGTGTAGGCTCTGGCAAAAGGTCCAGGATACCGTCGGACATCAGCGTTAGGCTGAAGGTCGGCGGCAGCTCCAGGATGTGGTCTTCGTACGTAGCCTCATTGAACAAGCCTACGGGCAGACCACGCCCTTCCAGGTAGCGCACACTGTCGGGAGTGTATAAAACAGGCATCGGCAGGTGACCGCCAATGCTGTAGGTCAAAAGACCCGTTTCTTCATCAATAACGCCGCCGACCATCGTCACGTGCTTACCCAGCTTGCAGCTGATCAGGCCTCGGTTGATGTGGCCCAGCACTTGCGAAGGGGTGAACTCCGGCAAGGTGCCATTGCGCTTGGATTCGAACAACAGCCGTGTGGTCATGAACTTCAACAACACGGTTACAAAGGCAGAAGACGCACCGTGGCCGGACACATCAGCCAGGTAGAACGCGACGCGCCGCTCATCCACGCGAAAATAGTCGACAAAGTCCCCTGAGAGGTACAACGAGGGGATGATCTGGTGTGCGAACTGGAACTCATCAATGGTCCAAGGGCTCACCGGCAGCATGTTCATCTGCACCTGGCGACCGGCGTTCTGGTCTTCCTGAAGCAGGTTCAGGCTGGCTTCGAGCTCGCGGTTGGCGGTCTCGAGCTTTTCGCGGTAGCGCTGGTTCTCCAATAGCAAACGCGCACGATCCAGGGCGCGGCGCACCGAATGCTCCAGCACCGCCAGGTCTTCCAGGGGTTTGATCAGATAGTCGGCGGCACCCAGGCGCAAAGCCTCGACAGCATCGCTCATGACCCCGGCACCGGACACGACAATTACCGGCGTCTGCGGGGCAAGCTCGGTCACCTGGCGGATCAGCTCGAGGCCGCCCATCTGGGGCATGCGCAGGTCGCAGATCACGAGGTCGGGCTGGTCGCGCTCGAATACCTGGAGACCCTGTTGACCATTGCTGGCCTGCAATACGCTGAAGCCGCTGTCTTCCAAATAGGCCGCGAGGCTCGCACGCACTACTTCGTCGTCATCGATTATCAGCAGCGTGGCACTGGTTTTTTGCATGTGGGCAAACGGCGCCAGAATTAGGTTGGCGTAGGCGGCTCGGCAATGGCCGGGCTCACACTACTGGATTCGCTTTCTAGCCTCTCTGTCCTACAAAGCATAGGCGTTTTGCCCACGCACAACTGTAAAGCAGAGGTGCCCTTCTAAGGCGCAGACGGTACTCCCATCCGACAGGCGTTTCAAGCTCACGCCGATGGTCGCCGGGCGTCTTTACACCGCAAATCACCGGGAGTTATAAGAACAGCCACAACCACAACACAATGTAAGGATGGAACCCATGAGCGAACACGAGCGCGACTACGCTGAAAAACGCGATTTCATCCGCATGAAAGTGGATGCCGATGTGGCGCTGATCCACGCAGGTCAGGAGATTGCAGGCGTCTGTGTGGACCTTTCAAGCTCGGGCATGCAGGTGCAGGCGCCTCGTCAGTTCAACGTGGGTGACCCACTGACGGTGCGTATCGAATCGGAGCACCCCGCGCTCAAGGGGCTGGAGGCGGACACTGAAGTGGTGTGGGCTAAAACGGTGGGTGATGAGCAGCAGCTCGGCCTCAAGATCCTGAAAATGCGCTGAAATGCGCGCATAAAAAAGGCGATCACCCAGGATCGCCTTTTTTCGTTTCAAAACGTCACAGCTTAAAAGTCGTCGACAACCTTGCCATCCTTGACCTTGAACTCGCGGTTCTGCAGGTAAGCGTTACGGATGAAGGTGTACTTGTCACCAGTGATCAGCCGCTCGCTGTCGAGCAGGCTGGCGCGAGTGTCGACAATATTCAGGCCCATGACGCTGTTGCGCACGGACACATCATCCATATAGCGGTACGGCTGGGTGTAGCTGTCCACGTATTTGGACGGCGCATCACGCAATGTGCTCGGGCCCAGCAACGGAAGCATCACGTACGGACCGCTGCCGACCCCCCAGTAACCCAGGGTCTGGCCGAAGTCTTCGTCGCTGCGCTGCAGCCCCATTTTGGTGCCTACATCAATGAAGCCCAGCACGCCAAAGGTGGTATTGACCAGCAAACGGGCGGTGTCGACGCCAGCGTTATGAGGCTTGAGCTGCAGCACGTTGTTGGCCAGGTTGCCGACATCGCCGATGTTGCGGAAGAAGTTGTGGATACCGTCTTCGACAAATTGCGGGGTGACCCACTGATAACCTTGGGCCAGGGGCTTGAGGGCATAGGTGTCAACAGTGTCGTTGAAGGTGAAGATCGGGCGGTTGATGCTTTCCCATGGGTCATCTTCCGCAGCCTGGACGGCGAGCGGGGCCAGCAAGACAGTGGCACACACCGACAGCTGAGCGAAATAGTGGCTCCAGCGCATAGCTTTAGCTCCTTGAATGGTCTGTCATGGGCGCTATGCCCTGAATAAGGCTGTCAGTATATGACGGAAGCGCCCATTTAGGCAGTCGCTAGGAAACGTCTTAACTAAAATGGACAAAATTCCTACAATTAGCCGGACTGTCATCGGCCTGTCATCCTGCCCCGATAGCGTCACAGCTATTTCAGGGATGTCGACATGCCTCACGCCGAGATAGCCATCGCCAGCGCCCCCGCCTTGACTGCTGTGTTGTTTGGCCTGAGTGGCTGCCTGGTGGACTTTGGTTCCCAGGCGCGCACCGACTCTTGCGCCCTGAGTTCCCAAGCCACACCTGGTGCCCTGAAAGTCCTGCGCCACCTCAAGGAACAAGGCATACCCTGCGCCTGGCTGGATGAGCTACCCCCGTCGATAACGACCCCACTGGCCGCCGCGCTACCCGACTGGCTCAAGGCCGCCTCGCCCTCCTCCATCCGCTGGCCTGCGCCCCATGCTTGTTGGCAAGCCTTGATGGAATTGAACATCGAACGCCTGGAAGGCTGCGTATTGGTCAGCGGCGAGCCGCGCCTGTTGCAATCGGGCCTGAACGCAGGGTTGTGGACTATCGGCCTGGCCTCCTGCGGTTCACTGTGCGGCCTGGCGCCCGAGCAGTGGCAAGCGCTGAGCGACAAGGAACGCGAACACAAGCGCGGCAAGGCTACCGTGGCGCTGTATGGGCTGGGGGTGCACTCGGTGATCGATCACCTCGGCGAGCTGGGCACCTGCCTGGCGGACATCAGCCTGCGCCGGCTCAAAGGCGAGAAGCCCTGATCGAGATCATGCACAGTCGGCGCCGGTGGATTAATCTACACGTCAGCCCGTAGACCTTTCACGGCGTGCCGCGGTCTATGCCAGTGCCTATCGATAAAAGGAAAGAACGTCATGCCTGATCGCAAAAAACTGGAAGAACAGGTCGAGATCCTGCGCGGGCAATTGGAACAGGACCCGCCACTGCCGGAAGAAAAACGTGAAGCACTGGAAGCCTTGATCGCCAAGTTTGAAGTGCAACTTGAACTGGAACCGGCCACCCAGTCGCCCAGTATTTCCGACGACGTGAGTCAAGCGGCTATAGAGTTTGACGCTGAGCACCCAGTCATTTCCGGGACATTGCGCAATATCATGATCAGCCTGGGCAACATGGGCATCTAACCCGCCCGCCAGCCAAGCGCAGATGCAAAATGTGGGAGGGGGCTTGCTCCCGATAGCAGTGGGTCAGGCACAAATACCGTGACTGACACCCCGCCATCTGGAACAAGCCCCCTCCCACATTGGGTGTTGCGTGAAGGCTTATTGCCGTGCCAGACGCACGTTCTGGAACGCCACATCCTCGGTACTGCGATACGGGTTGATATCCAACCCACCGCGGCGCACATACCGCGCATACACCGTCAATTTTTCCGGCTTCAGCAGGCGCTGCAAGTCGAGGAAGATGCGCTCCACGCACTGCTCATGAAAATCCGAGTGCTGACGAAAGCTCACCACGTATTCCAGCAAGCTGGCGTGATCCAGCGCGCGGCCACGGTACTCCACCACCACACTGCCCCAATCAGGCTGGCTGGTGACCGGGCAGTTGGATTTGAGCAGGTGGCTGTGCACGCTCTCCTCCACCACACGCGAGGCATCGCAGCGCAGCAACTCCGGACGGGGGTGTTCGTAGCTGCTGACGTTGATGTCCAGGTCGTCGATACACACACCCGGCAACGCCATCACACCTTCGGCCTCGACCTCGACCAGGCTGCGGATACGCACGCTCACCGGCTTGCCGGCGGCGGCACTGAGGTCAGTGCGCAGGGTCGCCTCCAGGCTGCTAGTGTCGATAAACGCCGTCTGGTTCAACGAATTGAGGTACAGCTTGAACGACTTGGACTCGATGATATTCGGCGAGTCGGCGGGAATGCTGAACTCACCGATCGCCACCACCGGCTTGCCCGACGGCAGCAACCAGGACAATTCGAAGCAGTTCCAGAAATCCACACCTTTGTAAGGCAGGGTCTCGGCACTCAGGCCCAGCTCGGCCCACTTGGCGGCACGAGGGATCGGGAACAGCAACGAAGGGGTGTAAGTGGAGATGTATTCACTGGACTTGCCCAGCGGCGAATGTTCGGCTGCGGGATGCATGGCGGAAACCTGGCTAAATTAACCGCGCCAGTCTACCAGCCTTTGCCCCCGCTCTTAAGCTGCGCCTCACTCAACGGTCAACTTGCCGACCATACCCGCCTGGTAATGCCCGGGCAGGTTGCAGGCGAACTCAAGGCCAGTCGCCTGGGTGAAGGTCCAGGTCAGCTCAGCGGTTTTACCGGGCTCGACCAGCACGCTGTTAGGGTCATCATGTTTCATGCCGCCCATATCACCATGGCCCATCGCGCCGTGGTCCATCTTGCCCATCCCGGTGGACGTAAGCATGCCACTGGCCTGCATCTGCATCATTTCCTTCTGGTGCTCGGCATGCATCGCCGCGTCACCAAGGTTGAATTCATGCAGCAATCGGCCCTTATTGACCAGTACAAAGCGCACCGTCTCACCGGCTTTTACAGCCAGGGACTTAGGCGAAAAGGAAATATCCTGCAGCGTGACTTCCACGGTCCGCGTGGCTTTATCCGCCTTTGCCGGCTGGCCAAACGCGTAGGCGTGGGCCGTATCGGCCATTGCGTTGACACTCAACGCCAACAGGCAACCAGCCAACAGCAAGGGGGTACGCAACGTCATGGCTCTTCTCCAAAAATCTATAAGCATCTTGGGCTGCACTCTAAGATGACGCCGCTGCCAGCCAGCTGACTGCTAGATTACAACTTTGTCAGGTTGCGCCCTTCGCCTGGCACCCACGGTATAAAGCCCTTCGTCACCCGTTGCCAAGAGCCGCCCATGAAACTGCTGATCGTCGAAGACCAACCAAAAACCGGCCACTACCTGCGCCAGGGCCTGGCCGAGGCGGGTTTTACCACCGAACTGGTGGCCGACGGCACCAACGGCCAGCATCTGGCGCTGACCGGTGACTATGACTTGCTGATCCTCGATGTGATGCTGCCCGGCCGCGACGGCTGGCAAATCCTGCAAGCGGTACGCAGCGCCGGCCTGGACATTCCGGTGCTGTTTCTCACCGCGCGCGATGCCGTGGAAGACCGCGTGCACGGTCTGGAGCTGGGTGCCGATGACTACCTGGTCAAGCCCTTTGCCTTTTCCGAACTGCTCGCGCGCGTGCGCAGCCTGTTGCGCCGCGGCGGCAGTACACCCCAGGAAACTACCCTGCAACTGGCTGACCTGCGCCTGGACCTGATCCGCCGCCGCGTTGAGCGTGACGGCCAACGCATCGACCTTACCGCCAAGGAATTCTCCCTGCTGGAGCTGCTGCTGCGGCGCCAGGGCGAAGTGCTGCCCAAGACCTTGATCGCATCCCAGGTGTGGGACATGAATTTCGACAGCGATACCAACATCATCGAAGTGGCGATCCGCCGCCTGCGTCTGAAAGTGGACGACAACTTCCCCAACAAGCTGATCCACACCGTGCGCGGCATGGGGTACGTGCTTGAGGAGCGCTTGCCGTGATCAAGCGCCTGTCCCTCGCCAGCCGCCTGGCGCTGCTGTTTGCCGCTTGCACAGCCATGGTCTCGCTGGTCGCCGGCGTGTTGTTCAACCATGCCAGCGAGGCGCATTTTATCGAGCTGGACCAGCAACAGCTCGACAGCAAACTCATGACGCTGCGCAGCACCTTGCAAGGCGTCGACTCACTGGAAACCTTCGCTCAACGTGAAGCGCAATTGCGCGCCGAACTCACGCGCCAGCCCGACCTGAGGCTGCGTATCAGCGCTGACGGTCGACGCTGGCTGGACGATGCGCCGAGCGTCAACCTGCCGACGGCGCCCGGCCTGTACAGCCTGCAAACGGCCGACACCGATTACCGTGTATACAACGCGCCGTTGACGCCAGGCCAGCCCGGCTCGCCGCAACTGAGCTTGATGCTCGACATCACCCACCACCAGCATTTCCTGCAGCGCATGCAGCATTTGATCTGGCTCACCGTCGGGCTGTCCGCCCTGGCCACCGCGCTGTTGGGTGCCTGGGCCGCACGCAGCGGGTTGCGCCCGTTGCGGCGCATGGGTGAAGTGGCCGCCGGTGTGTCCGCCCATTCCCTGACCCAGCGCCTGCCTCAACAGCACATGCCGATGGAGCTGGCGGAACTGGCCCAGGCCTTCAACGCCATGCTTGGCCGCCTGGACGATGCGTTCCAGCGCCTTTCGGCGTTCTCCGCCGATATCGCGCATGAACTGCGCACCCCGTTGTCGAACCTGCTGACCCAGACCCAGGTCATCCTTACCCAGCCGCGCCCGCTGGAGGATTACCGTGAAGCGCTGCACAGCAACCTCGAAGAGCTGCAATGGATGGCCCAACTGGTCAACGACATGCTGTACCTGGCCAAGGCCGACCACGGCTTGTTGATGCCCAAGCGTGAACCCTTGGCACTGGCGGATGAGGCAGAGGCGCTGCTGGAATTTTTTGCATTGCTGGCGGAAGACGCACAGGTTTCGCTGGTACGCGAAGGTAGCGCCCATACGGCTGGGGATCGCGGCATGCTGCGCCGGGCGCTGTCGAACCTACTGGATAACGCGCTCAGGTTTACCCCGGCGGGCGGCGAAGTTCGCGTGAGCCTGAGCGAACACGCAAAGGGCGTAACGCTGACGGTGGCGAACACCGGCGACGGGATTCCGGCGCAGCTGTTACCCAAACTGTTCAATCGGTTCTACCGGGCCGATCCGGCGCGCTATGAAGGTAGCAGCGAGCATGCGGGGCTGGGCCTGGCGATTACCCAGTCGATTGTGCGGGCGCACGGAGGGCGGATTTTTTGTGAGTCTGAGGCGGGGTTGACGCGGTTTGTGATTGAGTTGCCGGCTGGAGATTGAGGCAAGCTGTACCGGCCCAATCGGGGGCAAGCCCCTTCCACACTTAATTCGTTAACACCGTCAAATGTGGGAGGGGGCTTGCCCCCGATTGCAATCTAAAGGCTTACGAATACCTCAGCGCATGCGCCGGCTCAATCTTCGCCGCCCGATACGCCGGGTACAGCGTCGCCAGGAAGCTCAACACAAACCCGGCCGTGCAGATCAGCAGCACATCCGCGCCTTGCAGCTCCGAAGGCAGGTTGCTGACGAAATACACGTCCGAACTGAAGATATGCTGCCCACTCACCCGCTCGACCCAACCCACCAGCTCACTGACGTTGAGCGCCGCAATCACCCCCAGCACCCCACCTATCAGGGTGCCGACGATACCGATCACGGTGCCCTGCACCATGAAGATCGCCATGATCTGCCGTGGCGTGGCGCCGATGGTGCGCAAAATCGCGATGTCCGCGCCCTTGTCGTTCACCACCATGATCAAGGTGGCGATGATGTTGAACGCGGCCACGGCGACGATCATCAGCAGCAACAGGCCGATCATGGTCTTTTCCATTTTCATCGCGCTGAACAGGCTGCCCTGAGTGTGGGTCCAGTCATCGGCCTTGTAAGCCGCGCCCAGGCCGGTAGCGATAGCCGCCGAGACGCTTGGCGCCGCATACAGGTCTTTCACCGCCAGGCGTACGCTCTGCACCTGGTTGGGCTGCCAATGTTGGATTTGCGCCGCGTCGGCCATATGAATCAACGCCATGGAACCATCCAGCTCGGCGCCGACCTTGAAGATCCCGACCACGTTCAACCGCTGCATACGCGGGGTGATCCCCCCCGGTGCGCTGCTGATTTCGGGCACGATCAACGTGAGCTTGTCACCCACGTTCAGGCGAAAACGCCGCGCCGTGATTTCGCCCACCACCACGCCGAACTCGCCGGGCTTCAGGTCATCCAGTTTGCCCCGCACGATGTGCTGCGCCACGATAGACACCTTGCCTTCCTGGGCCGGGTCGATACCGCTGATCTCGATGGGCTGCATCGCGCCTTTGTAGGAGAACATGCCGTCCATTTGTGTGAACGGAACAGCGGCGGTCACTTGCGGGTTCTTCATCGCGGCGGCGGCCACCGGCTGCCAATCATCGATCGGGTTCACGCCGACGATGGTGGCGTGCGGCACCATGCCGAGGATGCGCGAGCTCATTTCGCGCTGGAAACCGTTCATCACCGACAGCACCACGATCATCGCCAGCACGCCCAGGGCGAGGCCGATCATCGAGGTCATCGAAATAAACGAAACAAAACGGTTGCGGCGCTTGGCGCGGGTATAGCGCGTGCCGATAAAAATCGATAACGGTCTGAACATTCGCGGGCACCGTTGAAAAAATAGAAAACCCGGCGTCGGACGCCGGGCTTGAAACAGGTCAGATGGCGACCAGATGACCTTCCTGCAGGTGCAGCACACGGTCCATCTGACGGGCCATGCTCATGTCATGGGTCACCACCAGGAACGCGGTGCGCATCTGGGTGCTCAGTTCCAGCATCAAATCCTTGATGCCCTGAGCGGTGTGGGAGTCGAGGTTGCCGGTCGGCTCGTCGAGCATCACCAAGCCTGGGTTGTTCACCAGGGCACGGGCAATCGCCACACGCTGACGCTCACCGCCGGACAACTCGGCCGGCTTATGCTCCAAGCGATGGCCCAGGCCGACGCGTTCCAGCAGGGCCTTGGCACGCTGGCGCGCTTCGGGGATTGCGGTCTTGCCGATCAACAACGGCATGCACACGTTTTCCAGGGCGGTGAACTCCGGCAACAGGTGGTGAAACTGGTACACAAAGCCCAACGAGCGGTTACGCAATTGGCCACGCGCCTTTTCGCCCAGGGCCGACAGCTCTTCACCGGCCAGCCAGACGCTGCCCTGGGACGGCGTATCGAGGCCACCCAGCAGGTTCAGCAAGGTACTTTTGCCGGAACCGGAACTGCCGACGATCGCCACGCGCTCGCCCGGATGCAGCTCCAACTGCAGATTGGACAGCACCACCACCGACTCCGGACCTTCCTCATAGGATTTGCCCAGGTTGCGGCAGCTCAGGATTGCTTTTTCACTCATGCCCGATTCACTCATAACGTAAGGCCTGTGCTGGCTGGGTACGTGCCGCGCGCCAGGCTGGATACAGGGTGGCAAGGAAACTCAAGACCAACGCGGCGCCGCCCACCATCAACACGTCCTGGGCCTGAACCTGGGACGGCAAATAGTCGATGAAGTAGACATCGGCGTTGAGAAACTTGTGGCCGATCACTTTTTCCAGCAAGGCGATGGCGGCGCTGACGTTCAGCGCCGCCAGAATACCGACCGCCGTGCCGATCAGCGTTCCGACCACGCCAATCACGGTGCCTTGCACCATGAAGATCGCCATGATCTGCCCCGGCGTTGCGCCCAAGGTGCGCAGGATGGCGATGTCACCCTTCTTGTCGTTCACCACCATCACCAGCGTGGAAATGATGTTGAAGGCAGCAACCGCGACGATCAGCAGCAACAGCAGGCCGATCATGGCTTTTTCCATACGGATGGCCTGGTACAGGTTGCCGTGGGTACGGGTCCAGTCGCGAGCGTAATATTGGCTTTCACCCAGGTGCTGGGCGATTTCCCAGGCACCGCGCGGGGCGTCGAACAGGTCGGAGAACTTCAAGCGCAGGCCCTGCACCTGGTCCGGCTGCCAGCGATGCAGGCGCGCCAGGTCGGTGAGGTTGGTCAGGCCCAGGTAGCCATCGATTTCGCCGGCGCCAACGTGGAAGGTACCGACCACGGTAAAGCGCTTCATGCGCGGGAACATGCCGGCCGGGGTCACGGTGACTTCCGGCGCGACGAACGTCAACTTGTCGCCCAGGCCCACGCCGAGCTTGGCCGCGGCCTTGTCGCCAATCACGATGCCGAAACTGCCGGGCGCCAGGTCATCGAGTTTGCCCTGCAGCATGAACTTGTCGATGATCGAGACGTTGCGCTCCTGGGCCGGGTCGATGGCATTGAGCAGGATCTTCTGCACCTTGCCGTCGTTGGTCAGCAGCCCCTGCATCTGGGTGAACGGCGCGACGGCCACCACCTTGGGGTTCTGCTTGACCTTGGCGGCCAGGCTTTGCCAGTCGCTGATGGGCGCATCGCCCTCGATGGTTGCGTGGGGCACCATGCCCAGCACGCGGGTGCGCATCTCATGATCGAAGCCATTCATCACCGACAGCACCACGATCATCACGACCACGCCCAGGGCGAGACCGATCATCGAGGTCAAGGAAATGAACGACACAAAATGATTGCGACGCTTTGCACGGGTATAACGCGTGCCAATAAATACGAAGAGAGGTCTGAACATGTCGGGGCTTGTTCGGAGGAAAAGAAGACGTCCCGGTGGCGGGGTCTGATAAGCAGCTTTACACTCAGACCATTACCGTTACCTGGGGTTCGCCATGTCGACATTAGATGAAGAAGAGCGCCGCGAATACTACCGTATCGATGACATGATCGCACTCCAAATCAAAAGCCTGTCTGCCCCCGAAGCGGCGAGCAAGGAAGTGTTGCTGGATGATTCGCCGCTGTTCAACCTGCTCAGCGAGCTGCACCTCAGTGAATTCGAAGCCCAACACCTGTTGCGCCAGCTCAGCGAGAAGGATCGCACCCTCGCGGCCTTCCTGCGCGTACAGAACAAACGCCTGGATTTGCTCAGCCAGATCATGGCCCGCGGCCTGCTGGACGAGGTCGGGGCCCCGCAGCCGGTGATCATTTCCGAAGGCGGTATCGACTTTCAACACCCTGCCCCACTCGCCACCGACACCCACCTGGCCGTCAAGCTGGTGCTGATGCCCCAGGCACTCGGCCTGCTGCTGCGCGCAAAGGTGACCCACTGCGATCCCAAGGGCGACGGGTTTGATGTCGGCACTGAATTCGAAGCCATGACCGATGCCCAACGCCAACTGCTGGCGCGCTACATTCTGCAGAAACAAGCCCAGCAACGCCGACTGGCGCGGGAAAAGAGCGACGCCCAAGACACCTGATTTCGTATTGACCTGGCCAGAAGACCTGGCATTGAGGAGCAACTGTGACCCTGATTTACGGCCATCGCGGTGCCAAAGGCGAAGCACCGGAAAACACCCTGAGCAGCTTTCAGGAATGCCTCAAGCACGGTGTACGCCGTTGCGAACTGGATTTGCACCTGTCCATGGACGGCGAGTTGATGGTCATCCACGACCCGACCCTCAAGCGCACGACCGACCGGCGTGGCAAGGTCGTCGAATACTCGGCGGCCGACCTGGTAAAGATGGACGCCCGTAAAGGCGGCCCGGGTTGGGTCACGCCGTGCCCGATTCCACGCTTGGAAGAACTGTTCGAACAGTGCGATTTCGATCACTGGCAACTGGAAGTCAAAAGCGCTTCGCGCACCCGCGCCGCGACCACCGTGCTGGCGATCCGTGAAATGGCGGTACGTTTCGGCCTGATGGATAAGGTCACCGTGACCTCGAGCTCGCGGGAAGTACTCAAGGCGGCGGTTGAACTCACACCGGACCTGTCGCGCGGCCTGGTGGCCGAATACGCCTGGCTCGACCCGTTAAAGGTCGCGCAGAACTATGGGTGTGAGTACCTGGCGTTGAACTGGACGCTGTGCACCCCTGAGCGCCTGGAAAAAGCCCAGCGCCAGGGTTTGCACGTGTCCGTGTGGACGGTCAACGAACCTGCACTGATGCGCAGGCTCGCGGACTTCGGCGTAGATAGCCTGATTACAGACTTTCCCGGTTTGGCCACTGCCACCCTCGGGAATTACTGAAATCGGTCTCCCCGGCCGGCTCAGGCCACCGGCCGGAGCCGCTCAAAAAAGCCGGTTGAGGCCGTCGTAGGCGGCGACCCGATAGGCTTCGGCCATGGTCGGGTAGTTGAACGTGGTGTTCACAAAATACTTGAGGGTATTTTGCTCACCCGGCTGGTTCATGATCGCCTGGCCGATGTGCACGATTTCTGAAGCCTGATAGCCAAAGCAATGCACGCCGAGCACTTCCAGGGTCTCGCGGTGGAACAGGATCTTCAGCATGCCTTGCGGCTCGCCGGCGATCTGCGCACGCGCCATGCTCTTGAAGAACGCCTTGCCTACTTCGTAAGGCACCTTGGCCTTGGTCAACTCGTGCTCGTTCTTGCCGATCGAGCTGATCTCGGGAATCGTGTAGATCCCGGTCGGCACATCGTTGACGTAACGCCAGCTGCCATTATCGACAATGCTGCCGGCCGCCGAACGGCCCTGGTCATGCGCCGCACTGGCCAGGCTCGGCCAACCGATCACATCACCGGCGCCGTAGATGTTCGGCACGCAGGTGCGATAGTTCTCATCCACCTCGATTTGGCCACGGCTGTTGACCTTGACCCCGATGTTTTCCATGCCCAGCTTGTCGGTGTTGCCGGTACGGCCGTTGCACCACAGCAAGGCGTCGGCCTTGATCTTCTTGCCGGACTTGAGGTGCAGGATCACACCGTTGTCCAGGCCTTCGACGCGCTCGTACTCTTCGTTGTGGCGCACGGTGATGTTGTTGTTGCTGAAGTGGTAGCTCAACGCCTGGGAAATTTCCGAGTCGAGGAAGCTCAGCAACTGGTCGCGGTTGTCCACCAGCTCCACCAGCACACCCAGGCCGCTGAAGATCGAGGCATATTCACAGCCGATCACGCCGGCGCCGTAGATAATCAGTTTGCGCGGGGTGTGGCCCAGGCTCAGGATGGTGTCGCTATCGTAGATGCGCGGGTGGTGGAAATCGATGTCCGCCGGGCGATACGGGCGCGAACCGGTGGCGATGATGATGTGCTTGGCCACCAGTTTCTCGACCACGCCGTTGGAGCACACCACTTCAATGGTTTGCTCGTCGGCGAAGCTGCCGGTGCCGAAGAACAGGTCGACACGGTTACGGGCGTAGTAGCCGGTGCGCGAAGCGACTTGCTTGGAAATGACTTTTTCGGCGCTTTTCAATACGTCCGGGAACGAGAACCAGCGCGGCTCACCAATGGCCCGGAACATCGGGTTGGTGTTGAACTGCATGATCTGGCGGACCGAGTGACGCAAGGCCTTGGACGGGATGGTGCCCAGGTGGGTGCAGTTACCGCCGACCTGGCGACGGCTATCGACCATCGCGACCTTGCGCCCAGCTTTGGCGGCATTCATCGCCGCACCTTCTCCAGCCGGGCCGGAACCCAGTACCACCACGTCGTAGTTGTAGACAGCCATGCGTACTCCTCAGAACAGGCCAGGCGTACGGTTGGACGCCGGGCTAAATCATGCCGCGGCCAGCGGGCATGAAGGACAATTTGGCTCAAGTGTGTGAACCGGGGCACAGTCTATATAAGGCTCAACGCCGCGCACATTAACCCTTGGTCGCGTCGTAGGCCAGTATTGCCATACTACATGACGCAAATCAGCGCCAATTTCAGGATGAGCCATTATGCGACAACTCTTTATCTGTTTGATGCTGATGATGTCGATCACGGCTCACGCCAACGATGCGGATCGACTCAAGCATGCTGATTTCCCCGCACAGTTCGAGGGCCTGGCCCGCAAAAACCAGGCGGTGCTCACGTATCTGTGGGCCGATGTATACGCAGCCGCGTTGTATGCCTCTGCGGATGTGAGCGCCAGACAGGCCTGGGCCCAACAACAGGACCTGCGCCTTGTGTTGTATTACTTTCGCGACATCGACCGAAAGGATGTGATCAAAGCCGCCACCGCGACGTTGGAGCGCCAGCAAGCCAGTGCTCGTTTGAAGCCTGAGCTGGATCAACTGCATGCGCGCTTTCGCAATATCCGCAGCGGGGATCGTTACGCCCTGGATTTTCGGTCGGGGCGCGGTTTGAACCTGGAGATCAATGGCCAGGTGGTGTTCAGCAGTCGGGATACTGAATTGGCGAAAGCCTATATGGGTATCTGGCTGGCACCGAAGGGGTTGTCGGACAGTTTGCGTGGGCAGTTGCTCAATTGATGCGTCGGCTGAGCTACCAAGCCTCTTCCCACATTTGAATATATTCACAAATCAAACTGTGGGAGGGGGCTTGCTCCCGATGAGGCCCATACCCACACCACAAACCACCAGCCATAAAAAAGCCCCGAACCAGTCGGGGCTTTTTCATTCAGCACTCAGGCTTAGCGCGGAAACGCAGGCGGGTTGACCCCGGCCATGTCTTCCATCACGCGAACCACCTGGCAGCTGTAGCCGAACTCGTTGTCGTACCACACGTACAGCACAACGCGGTTGTCCTGGGTGATGGTCGCTTCCGCGTCCACCACACCGGCGTGGCGCGAGCCCACGAAGTCGGTGGACACCACTTCCTGCGAGTTGACGAAGTCGATCTGCTTGTGCAGGTCGGAGTGCAGCGCCATGTAGCGCAGGTACTCGTTCATCTCTTCACGGGTGGCGGCTTTCTCAAGGTTCAGGTTGAGAATGGCCATCGACACGTTCGGCGTCGGCACGCGGATCGCGTTACCGGTCAGCTTGCCGGCCAGCTCAGGCAGGGCCTTGGCAGCAGCGGTGGCCGCACCGGTCTCGGTGATCACCATGTTCAACGCGGCGCTGCGACCACGGCGATCGCCTTTGTGGAAGTTGTCGATCAGGTTCTGGTCGTTGGTGTACGAGTGAACGGTTTCAACGTGACCGTTAACGATGCCGAACTTGTCGTTCACTGCCTTGAGCACCGGCACGATGGCGTTGGTGGTGCAGGAAGCGGCGGACACGATCTTGTCGTCAGCGGTGATTTCGGCGTGGTTGATACCGTGCACGATGTTCTTGAGCTTGCCCTTGCCAGGCGCGGTCAGCACAACACGGTCAACACCCGGGCATGCGAGGTGCTGGCCCAGGCCCTCGGCATCACGCCATACGCCGGTGTTGTCCACCAGCAGGGCGTTCTGGATGCCGTACTGGGTGTAATCCACCTCAGTCGGGTTTTTCGCGTAGATCACCTGGATCAGGTTACCGTTGGCGGTGATGGTGTTGTTTTCTTCGTCAATGGTGATGGTGCCGTTGAACGAGCCGTGTACCGAATCGCGACGCAACAGGCTGGCGCGTTTGGTCAGGTCGTTTTCGGCGCCTTTGCGCACCACGATCGCACGCAGGCGCAGGCCGTCGCCGCCGCCGGTTTTTTCGATCAGGATGCGCGCCAGCAGGCGGCCGATACGACCGAAGCCGTACAGCACAACGTCGGTGCCTTTGCGGGCCGCCGCGTTTTGCTGGCCAACCACATCGGCCATTTCTTCACGCACGAACTGCTCGGCGCTGCGGCCATTGCCTTCGTTGCGGAATTTGTACGCCAACTTGCCCAGGTCTACCGAGGCCGCGCCGAGCTTGAGCTCACTCATGGCCTTGAGCAGTGGGAATGTTTCGTGGACGGAGAGTTCGCTGTCGTCGGCGGAGCGATGGCGCGCAAAGCGGTGCGCCTTGAGAATCGCGATGACAGACTGGTTGATCAGGCTGCGGCCATAGATCGAGCTCACCACATTGTTATTGCGGTACAGCTGACCGATAAGCGGGATCATCGCTTCTGCGAGTGCTTCACGGTCGATCCATTCACCAAGACACTGGTCGGGCTTCTGAGTCACGGGAACCTTCCACATGTAGGGGCTGAAAAAAGGGGCTACATTATGTCGCCCGACTGCGCGTTGAGCAATGCGCGACGGGCAACAAAAAGCCCTTGCAAAAAAATACCACCCCGCCACAGGCCAGGAAATACGCGGGCTTCAGAAGGCCACCATTGGCACAAGCCTGCCGACTTGTCCGTAACCCTCCGAAATATCCGCGCCGTTTGGCACTACATATTGAGTCAAAAGGCTGCATTGTTTGTCTTAACCACTACATTTCCTACAAACCGCATTACACACAGTCAGCAACTGACAGGCGGCACCTCGGGCCGCTACAATTACCGACTTTGTCGCAACGCTTGGAGCTCAACCTTCCGTGCCCGTTCTGCGTCTACCGCTACTCCCTGCCGCGGCAGGTAAACAGCATTGGGGCAACCTGCCCGGTGCCGCCCTGAGCCTGGCCATCGCCGAGGCTGCCAGCGCAGCCAAGCGCTTTACCCTGCTGCTCACCGCCGACAGCCAAAGTGCCGAACGGTTGGAGCAGGAGCTGAGCTTCTTCGCCCCCGATTTGCCGGTGCTGCATTTTCCCGACTGGGAAACCCTGCCCTACGACCTGTTCTCGCCGCACCAGGACATCATCTCCCAGCGCATCGCCAGCCTGTACCGCTTGCCGGAACTGGCCCACGGCGTGCTGGTGGTGCCGATCACCACGGCGCTGCATCGCCTGGCGCCGACCAAGTTCCTGCTGGGCAGCAGCCTGGTGCTGGATATCGGCCAGAAGCTCGATGTGGAACAGATGCGCACACGCCTGGAAGCCAGCGGTTACCGTTGCGTCGACACGGTGTACGAGCACGGCGAGTTCGCGGTGCGCGGCGCCCTGATCGACCTGTTCCCGATGGGCAGCAAGTTACCGTACCGCATCGACCTGTTCGATGACGAAATCGAGACCCTGCGCACCTTCGATCCGGAAAACCAGCGTTCCATCGACAAGGTGGAATCGGTCAAGCTGTTGCCGGCGCGGGAATTTCCACTGCAAAAAGATGCGGTCACCCGTTTCAAGGCGCGCTTTCGCGAGCGCTTCGACGTGGACTTCCGCCGCTGCCCGATCTTCCAGGACTTGAGCAGCGGGATTACGCCGGCCGGTATCGAGTACTACCTGCCGTTGTTCTTCGACGAAACCTCGACCCTGTTCGATTACCTGCCCCAGGACACCCAAGTGTTCTCGCTGCCAGGCATTGAGCAAGCGGCCGAGAACTTCTGGAACGACGTGCGCAACCGCTACGAAGAACGCCGCGTCGACCCCTCCCGGCCTTTACTGCCGCCCGCCGAACTGTTCCTGCCGGTGGAAGACTGCTTCGCACGCCTCAAAAACTGGCCGCGCGTGGTCGCCAGCCAACAGGACGTGGACGCAGGCGGTGGCCGCGAACGTTTCCCGGCGCAAGCGTTGCCAAACCTGGCGATTGAAGCCAAGGCCAACCAGCCGCTGGAAGCGCTGTCGAACTTCCTGGGTGGCTTCCCCGGCCGCGTGCTGTTTACCGCCGAATCCGCCGGGCGCCGTGAAGTGCTGCTGGAGCTGCTGGAGCGCCTGAAGCTGCGGCCGAAAACCGTCGACAGCTGGCCGGACTTCATCAGCAGCAAAGAGCGCCTGGCGATCACCATCGCCCCCCTGGATGAAGGCTTGTTGCTGGACGACCCGGCCCTGGCCCTGATCGCCGAGAGCCCACTGTTCGGCCAGCGCGTGATGCAGCGTCGTCGCCGTGAAAAACGCGCCGACGCCAACAACGACGCGGTGATCAAGAACCTCACAGAGTTGCGCGAAGGCGCGCCGGTGGTGCATATCGACCACGGCGTCGGTCGCTACCTCGGTTTGCAGACCCTGGAGATCGATAACCAGGCAGCCGAATTCCTCACCATGGAATACGCCGAGGGCGCCAAACTCTACGTGCCAGTGGCCAACCTGCACCTGATCGCCCGCTACACCGGCAGCGACGACGCCCTGGCACCGCTGCACCGCCTGGGCTCCGAGACTTGGCAGAAAGCCAAGCGCAAGGCCGCCGAACAGGTGCGCGACGTGGCCGCCGAACTGCTCGACATTTATGCGCGCCGCGCGGCCCGCGAAGGGTATGCGTTCGCCGACCCGAAAGCCGACTACGCCACCTTCAGCGCCGGCTTCGCCTTCGAAGAAACCCCAGACCAGCAAACCACCATCGAAGCGGTGCGCGCCGACATGCTCGCGCCCAAGCCGATGGACCGCCTGGTCTGCGGCGACGTAGGCTTCGGCAAAACCGAAGTGGCCATGCGCGCCGCCTTTATTGCCGTGCACGGCGGCCGCCAAGTGGCGATCCTGGTACCGACCACACTGCTCGCCCAGCAGCACTACAACAGCTTCCGCGATCGCTTTGCCGACTGGCCGGTAACCGTCGAAGTGATGAGCCGCTTCAAGTCGGCCAAGGAAGTGAACGCGGCCGTCGCCGATTTGGCCGAAGGCAAGATCGACATCGTGATCGGCACCCACAAGCTGCTGTCGGACGATGTGAAGATCAAGAACCTGGGCCTAGTGATCATCGACGAAGAACACCGCTTTGGCGTACGGCAAAAAGAACAGCTCAAGGCCCTGCGCAGTGAAGTCGACATTCTTACGCTCACTGCAACGCCAATCCCACGCACCCTGAACATGGCCGTGTCGGGCATGCGCGACCTGTCGATCATCGCCACGCCGCCGGCGCGACGCCTGTCGGTGCGCACCTTCGTCATGGAACAGAACAAAAGCACGGTCAAAGAAGCCCTGCTGCGCGAACTGCTGCGCGGCGGCCAGGTGTACTACCTGCACAACGACGTGAAGACCATCGAGAAATGCGCCGCCGACCTCGCCGAACTGGTGCCCGAAGCACGCATCGCCATCGGCCACGGGCAGATGCGCGAGCGCGAACTCGAACAGGTGATGAGCGACTTCTACCACAAGCGCTTCAACGTGCTGATCGCCTCGACCATCATCGAGACCGGCATCGACGTGCCGAGCGCCAATACCATCATCATCGAGCGCGCCGACAAGTTCGGCCTGGCGCAACTGCATCAGCTGCGCGGCCGCGTTGGGCGCAGTCACCACCAGGCTTATGCCTACCTGCTGACGCCGCCGCGCCAACAGATCACCTCCGACGCAGAAAAGCGCCTGGAAGCTATCGCCAACACCCAGGACCTGGGCGCAGGGTTTGTGCTGGCCACCAACGACCTCGAAATCCGTGGCGCCGGCGAACTGCTGGGCGACGGCCAGAGCGGGCAGATCCAGGCGGTGGGTTTCACCCTTTATATGGAAATGCTCGAGCGCGCCGTGAAAGCCATCCGCAAGGGTGAACAACCGAACCTCGACCAACCCCTGGGCGGTGGCCCGGAAATCAACCTGCGCCTACCGGCCTTGATTCCCGAAGACTATCTGCCCGACGTGCACGCGCGGCTGATCCTGTACAAGCGCATCGCCTCGGCCACCGACGAAGAAGGCCTCAAGGATTTGCAGGTCGAGATGATCGACCGCTTCGGCCTGCTGCCGGAACCGACCAAGAACCTTGTGCGCCTGACGCTGCTCAAACTGCAGGCCGAGCAGTTGGGAATAAAGAAAGTCGACGCCGGGCCTCAGGGCGGGCGTATCGAGTTCGAAGCGCAGACGCCGGTAGATCCCTTGGTGCTGATCAAGTTGATCCAGGGCCAGCCCAACCGCTACAAGTTCGAAGGGGCTACGCTGTTCAAATTCATGGTGCCGATGGAACGTGCCGAAGAACGCTTCAATACCCTGGAGGCGTTGTTTGAGCGCCTCATTCCGAAATCTGTTTGAAGGACGCCCCAATGCGCTTGTTCCGCATGCTGAGCTTGTTGTTGGTAGTCGTGGCGCCTTCGGCCTTCGCCGACAGCCCGTACCTGGTAGAAATGATTTTGGTACGCCAGAACGCGGAGCCCGTGATCAACAGCCGCGCCGCGCCGGAAAACTGGGATGCCGGGGCCGTGCGCCTGGGCGATAAAATGAGCCCGCCGCGCCTGAACAACATCGTCGACAAGCTCAATGCCGATAGCAGCTACACCGTGCTGGCGCATAAAACCTGGGAGCAGAACCTGGGCGAGCAGCCGGTGAAAATCGCGATCACCGACGGTCAGGAGCAGTTCGGCCAGTTTCCCATTGAGGGCACATTGAGCCTGCAACTGGGCCGCTTCACCGATATCGATGCGCAGTTCTGGGTCAACCAGTTCGACAGCAACGCCAGCGTGATCGCCAGCGAACACCTGAGCCAGACCGACGTGCGCACCAAGAACAATCAGCTCAATTACCTGGATGGCGGCCACCTGGCGCTGCTGATCAAGATTACCTCGCTGACCGCCAAGCCACCCAGCGCACCACCGCCCGACATCCAGGACTGATCCAGCGCCATGCCCCTGACGTCGTCGTTGACCAAGCCCCTGGCCCCTTCGTGGGCCAATCGCTTCAAAGAGCAAAGCCTGGAGCGCGGGCGGCGGTATGCCTTGGAGAACCGCGTGCGCATCGTCGAATCCGGCGACAGCACCATCATCGCCAATTGCGAAGGCTCGGGCGGCAACGTTTATCGGCAGACCATTTCACTGCGCGAGTCAGCCAAGGGCACGTTGATCCTGGTGGACAGCCGCTGTACCTGCCCGGTGCACACCAACTGCAAACACATCGCGGCCGTGCTGCTCAAAGTCCAGGAAACCCTGGCCTACCCGGCAGCGGCCCAGGATGCCGAGTTGTTGCAAAAACTCCAGGCCGTGCTGGATAACCGCGTGGTGCTGCCGCAAGTGGTGATGGACGATGTGCTACCGATCCCGCGCCTGTGGCTGGCCAGTGTCGAATTCAGTGCGTTTGAGCCGCGCAACGGCAAGATGCAGCGCTATATCCAGCACCGCGCGGCGCTGTCGTTCAACTATTTGGGCAACTATGTCAGCGGGCAGAAGAACGCCGACATTATTGTGCGCCAGGAAACCCAGAGCCTGCGCATCAAGCGGCATCCCGAGCTGGAGCAGCGCTATCGCGAGCAACTGCGCCTGCTGGGCTTCAAAATCGCCACGCGCCAAAGCAAGGCCTTGCCTGAAAGCGCCGGCGAGCTGTTCGAGATGGTCAATGACAGCGCCTGGCTGAACTTCACCCTCAATGCATCGCCCACCTTGCGCAGCGCGGGGTGGGAGTTGCAGATCGATGAGGATTTCGGCTTCGACCTGAGCCCGGTCGATGACTGGTACGCCACCGTCGATGAAGGGCCCGAGCGTGACTGGTTCGACCTGGAGCTGGGGATCATCGTCAACGGTGAACGCCTGAGCCTGCTACCGATCCTGCTGAACCTGATGCGCTCCCACATCGAGATCCTCAACCCGGAAAAAGTCGCGCGCCGCCGCGATGACGAACTGATCCTGGTGAACATTCCCGGCTTGCCCAACGGCGGCCACGGCCCCCTGCAAGTGGCACTGCCCTACGGCCGCCTGAAACCGGTGCTGGCCACATTGGGCGAGTTCTACCTGCAAGAGCCCGGCACCACCACCCTGCGCCTGGCCAAGGCCGATGCGATTCGCTTGAACCCTCTGCAAGACCTGCCCCTGCAGTGGGAGGGTGGCGAGAAGATCCGCCACTTCGCCCAGCGCCTGCGGGATATCAAGGACTTCACGTGTGTGGCGCCCGAAGGCTTGAATGCGACGCTGCGCCCCTATCAGCTGGAAGGCTTGAGCTGGATGCAGTCGCTGCGCCAGCTCGACGTCGGTGGCATTCTCGCGGATGACATGGGCCTGGGCAAAACCCTGCAGACCTTGGCACATATGCTGAGCGAAAAGATCGCCGGGCGCCTGGATCGGCCGTGCATGGTGGTCATGCCCACGAGCCTGATCCCCAATTGGCTCGATGAGGCGGCGCACTTCACTCCACAATTGAAAGTGCTGGCGCTGTACGGTGCCGGGCGCAAGAAGCATTTCGACAACCTGCAGGATTACGACCTGCTGCTGACCACCTATGCGCTGCTGCCCAAGGACATCGAACGGCTGGCCGCCCTGCCCTTGCATGTGCTGATTCTCGATGAAGCCCAGTACATCAAGAACCCCTCCAGCAAGGCCGCCCAGGCCGCAAGCGAGCTGAACGCGCGGCAACGCCTGTGCCTGAGTGGCACGCCACTGGAAAACCACTTGGGTGAGCTGTGGTCGCTGTTCCACTTCCTGTTGCCGGGCTGGCTGGGCGACGTAAAAAGCTTCAACCGCGATTACCGCGTGCCCATCGAAAAACGCGGCAGCGAGGTGCGATTGCAGCACCTCAATGGTCGGATCAAGCCGTTCCTGCTGCGGCGTACCAAGGAACAGGTGGCCACGGAATTGCCGCCCAAGACCGAGATCATCCACTGGGTGGACCTCAACGAAGCGCAGCGCGACGTGTACGAAACCATGCGCCTGGCCATGGACAAAAAAGTCCGCGACGAGATCACCCGCAAGGGCGTGGCGCGCAGCCAGATCATCATTCTTGAGGCGCTGCTCAAGCTGCGCCAGGTGTGTTGCGATTTGCGCCTGATCAACGACGCTACCCTGCCCGCCCGTGGCAGCACCTCGGGCAAACTCGACAGCCTGCTGGAAATGCTTGAGGAGCTGTTTGCCGAAGGCCGGCGCATCCTGTTGTTTTCCCAGTTCACCTCGATGCTGAGCCTGATCGAAGCAGAACTGAAAAAACGCGGGATTGCCTACGCCCTGCTGACCGGCCAGACCCGTGATCGACGCACGCCGGTGAAGGATTTCCAAAGCGGCAAGCTGCAGATTTTTCTGATCAGCCTGAAGGCAGGCGGTGTCGGCCTGAACCTGACCGAAGCCGATACCGTGATCCACTACGACCCTTGGTGGAACCCGGCCACGGAAAACCAGGCCACCGACCGTGCGTATCGCATCGGGCAAGAGAAGCCGGTATTCGTCTACAAGATGATTGCCCGCGGCACGGTGGAGGAGAAAATCCAGCACCTGCAGAAAGAAAAATCCGACTTGGCAGCGGGCGTGCTGGATGGACGTACCACCGGGGACTGGCAGTTGGGCAACGAAGATATCGAAGCGCTGTTTGCGCCGTTGCCCACTAAACAAGAGAAGCGCGGTTAGAGTGCGCCGGATGCCCAATCATTCGATGAGTTGGGCGGCCCTCAGAGCAGTCAGCGCCGCCAACCAACGCGGATCCTGCTTGTAGTCCGGTGAAGCGATCCCCTGGCCGCGCATGCGCGCGATCCGTGCCGACGGCTTGACATTCATGCGCTGCGCTGCGGTGAGTGCCAGCTCGGCAGCCGCGCGATCATTGCACACCAACCCCATGTCGCAACCGGCGGTCAGCGCCGCTTCTATGCGACTGGCTGCGTCACCAACCACATGGGCACCGGCCATGGACAGATCATCGCTGAAAATCACCCCGTCAAATTGCAGCTCGCCACGCAGAATCTCCTGCAGCCAGCGGCGCGAAAAGCCGGCGGGCTGGGCGTCGACCTGCGGGTAGATCACATGCGCCGGCATCACCGCCGCCAGTTGCTTGCTCAAACGTGCGAAAGGTATCAGGTCATTCGCGCGAATCTGTACCAGGCTTCGTTCGTCATTGGGAATGGCGACGTGGGAATCGGCCTCAGCCCAACCGTGGCCAGGGAAATGCTTGCCGGTAGCGGCCATACCCGCGCTGTTCATGCCACGAATAAACGCCCCGGCAAGCACGGCGGCGCGCTCGGGATCGCCCTCGAAAGAACGCGTGCCCACCACGGCGCTGCGCTGGTAGTCCAGGTCCAGCACCGGGGCGAAGCTCAGGTCCAGGCCGACGGCCAGCACTTCGGTGGCCATGACCCAGCCGCACTGTTCGGCCAGGTACTCAGCGTTGGGGTTGTCCGCCAACGCGCGCATGGCCGGCAGACGCACAAAGCCCTGGCGCAGGCGCTGTACCCGACCGCCCTCTTGGTCGACAGCCAGCAGCAGGTCCGGGCGCACCGCGCGAACCGCCGCACTCAGCTCCCGCACTTGGCGCGGGTGTTCGATATTGCGCGCAAAAATGATCACGCCACCCACTTCCGGCTGGCGCAACAGGTGGCGATCCTCGGCCGTCAGCCAGGTACCGGCAACGTCGACCATCAAAGAACCTTGCAGGGCAGCAGTCATAAACCTTCCTTAAATAACGCGCACAACCCGTTGCCCTCAAGCGGCGCAATAAGCACAGCGAGGTACAACGGGTTGCGAGTAAATAGCTGAAATCGGCATGGCGGCTAGCTTAGCGGATGCAAGCGGCCGCGCACACCCGGAGCGGTCAAACCTTGGCGGGAACCGGCACGGTTTTGCTGCGTGGGCGCAACTGTGCGGCGGCCATGGTCGGGTCGGTCACACCGGTTTCGGCGCGCATGCCGGCGGCGAGGAACGGCACCATCAGGCGCATCACCTGCTCGATGGACGTGTTGACGCCAAAATCGGTCTCGGCAATCGCGCGCAACGCCTTGATCCCGGACATGCTGAACGCGGCCGCACCGAGCATGAAGTGCACGCGCCAGAACAATTCGATCGGCGGAATACGCGGCGCGGCGTCGTTGACCAGCAGCATATAGCGACGGAACACCTTGCCGTACATGTCTTCCAAATAACGACGCAAGTGACCCTGGCTCTGGCTGAACGCCAAGCCCAACAAACGCATGAAGATCGACAGGTCATTGCCGCTGCGAGGCTGAACCACCAAGGCCTGCTCGACGAGGATTTCCAGCAGTTCTTCCAGGCTGGGCTTGTTGTCGGCCTTGGCTTGGCGACGCTCCAGTTCGCGGTCGAGACTGGCGCAGAACGGGCCCAAAAAGCGCGAGAACACCGCCTGGATCAGGGCCTTTTTCGAGCCGAAATGGTAGTTCACTGCGGCAAGGTTGACCCCGGCCTTGCTGGTGATAAGCCGCAATGAAGTTTCGGCAAATCCTTTTTCCGCGAACAATTGCTCGGCAGCATCGAGAATGCGTTCAACGGTTTCCGACTGGGCCATGGCTACTCCGCCTGACAAACACTTGTTTGAAACATACGTTTCAGGGTGTGTCTTGTCAAGCCTGCAGGTTCGTTTTGCGGCCGGGCAGTCATCTATTTGAGCGCTATTTAATCACATCCTTTCAGGTCTGTAGGCAGCGCTATCTCAACGGCGTAGGACGGCGGACCAATGACCGTCCAGCGGAGTCATGTAAAAGGATGATTGCCAAGCGCAGTTCACTGTATATAATCCCAGTCACTGTATAAAAAGACAGAGCGATCAACATGCTAAAACTGACGCCACGCCAAGCTGAGATTCTGGCTTTTATCAAGCGCTGCCTCGATGACAACGGTTATCCGCCGACACGAGCCGAGATTGCGCTGGAACTGGGGTTCAAGTCCCCCAATGCCGCCGAAGAACACCTCAAGGCCCTCGCTCGCAAAGGTGCGATCGAAATGACCCCCGGTGCCTCGCGAGGTATTCGCATCCCTGGTTTCGAAGCCAAGGCCGACGAATCGACACTGCCGATCATTGGCCGCGTCGCCGCCGGTGCGCCGATCCTGGCGCAGCAGCACGTCGAGGAATCCTGCAACATCAACCCGACCTTCTTCCACCCGCGCGCCGACTATCTGTTGCGGGTACATGGCATGAGCATGAAGGACGTGGGTATCTTCGATGGCGACCTGCTGGCCGTTCACACCACCCGCGAGGCCCGCAATGGCCAGATCGTCGTAGCGCGTATCGGTGATGAAGTCACGGTCAAACGCTTCAAGCGTGAAGGCAGCAAGGTCTGGCTGCTGGCCGAGAACCCTGAATTCGCCCCGATTGAAGTGAATCTGAAAGACCAGGACCTGGTGATCGAAGGCCTGAGCGTCGGCGTTATTCGCCGCTAAAGGAGGCATCATGCAGCTCGTGCACACCCCACAACACACGCAACTGTCGCTGTTCGAAGCCTTTATGGCCCAACCCCTTGTGCCTACTCTCAAGGAAACAGTCGAGGCGCCCTGGAGCGCCGAACCTGAGGCGTTCAGTGAACTGTCGTTGCGCGGCGCTGCCGGAAGCTGCCTGAGCCTGCTGGCACCGATACTGCGTCAGTTGAGCGAAGAGCAGGATGCCCGCTGGCTAACGTTGATCGCCCCGCCCGCCAGCCTCACCCAGGCCTGGCTGCGGGATGCCGGCCTGAACCGCGAGCGCATCCTGCTACTGCAACCACGCGGTACGCAAAGCGCCCAGCAGTTGACTTGTGAAGCGCTGCGCCTGGGGCGTAGCCACACGGTGGTGAGCTGGTTGAACCCGTTGAACGCGACGGCCAAACAGCAGTTGATCAGTGCTGCGCGCACAGGGGATGCGCAGAGTTTGAATATTCGATTGGGATAAAATCACAGGCTTGGCCTGTAGTGATCGGGCTCGCCACTAAAGCCCGTTCACCACGAGACTCAGTGAAGAATCCGCGGTCCGTCGTCTTTTTCCGGTTCGCCTTCCGCCAACCGACCGGCCATCTGCACACCCACGCTCAACATGGCTTTTGCCACTTCCACGTGCTGGCCTTGCAGAAACACTTTGGCGTCTTCGGAAAAATCCAGAGTAACCAGAGAACCTTCGTCCTCGGCCCGGCGCAGTTCGATTCGACCGTCAGGCAGTTCAACAATTTCCAGAAAGGACGTCGGCATAAAAGTCTGTTCTCCACGAAAGGCCGGGATTATATCAGTCATACACCCAGCCTCGCTGAGGATCTGAACAGGTTTCTTTACAGCTTGATGAACGGTGCTTTTTGAGTCCGAGCCGCTATTAGCACTCGTTAAGACCTTCACGAAAGCGCAGTGCCATCTTCTTCAGCTCTTGCCGCCAACCTTCCAGCTCCGCCCGACTCAGTGGCTGGGGCTCCTCCTCGTCCAAGGCTACCGCTACGATCAGCGGTTGAGTGACGTCACCCTTAGGCACATGGGGAACACGCGGCGGCTGGAACATATCAGCATGGGCCTTGAGCAAACGCGCCACCCAGCTGTCGGGGCTCTGAGCCATCTCTACCAGCTCGGCCAATTCGGGGATGGCCATGGACTCCAGCACTTCATGGTTCATGATCATTTCCGCACGAGGCGAACCGGCCTGGGGCAAACGGTAGAACCCTGCGATCTCATGGCACAGCCCGAGCAAGGCGCCGTACAAGTGGAACAACGCCGCCTCGCGCCCTGCCTGGACCAGCGCGATAGCATTCATCTCCTTGCCTTCCTCCGCACGGCCAAGGGCCTCCAGAGACAAACCCGCGAAGTAAATTTTCTGATTGGTACGGGTATAGAGTTCGTTGGCCATACGGCAATCTCCACAACGAATGAGGCAGGATGCTGGCTGAACAGTGTCACGGATCAGCCGAGCCCACTGCAAGTGCCATGAACGGCCGCTTACGTGAGAAGAAACTTCACTTACAGAACCACGCAGATGCAAAAGGGGCTTGCTCCCGATAGCGGTATACCAGTCGACGTGTATATAGACTGATGCACCGCTATCGGGAGCAAGCCCCCACACTCAAGCGTCGGCGTCTCCGGCAGATCAAGCGCCCTGGCGCTTGTCCTCGACTTTCCACTTGCCACCGTCGTAGAACGCTTTCCAGCCGGTAGGCTTACCGTCCACTTCGGTCTGCACGTACTGCTCCTTGGTTTTACGGCTGTAGCGGATCACGGCTGGACGACCATCCGGATCCTTCTTCGGCGCTTCACACAGGAAGTGGTACTTCGGATCGATCTCATCCTTGTGCGGCACGATCTCCAACACCAGCGGTGCACGGGTCTCGCGGTTTTTCGGGAACTGGCTGGCAGCCAGGAACAACCCCGAGGCACCGTCACGCAGGATGTAGGTGTCGTTGACCTTCTCGCACTTGAGTTCAGGCATCTTCACCGGGTCCATCTTCGGCGGCGCTGCGTCACCGCTTTTGAGCAGTTTGCGGGTGTTCTTGCAGGTCGGGTTGGTGCAGCCGAAGAACTTGCCGAAACGGCCGGTCTTGAGCTGCATCTCGCTGCCGCACTTGTCGCATTCCAGGCTCGGACCTTCGTAGCCCTTGATGCGATAAGTGCCCTCTTCAATCTCGTAGCCGTTGCAATCCGGGTTGTTACCGCAGATATGCAACTTGTGCTTCTCGTCGAGCAGGTAGGCATCCATCGCCGTGCTGCAGATCGGGCAACGGTGCTTGCCACGCAATACCAGCGACTCGGATTCACCTTCGTCATCGGCAGCGATTTCATCACCCGGCACCAGGTTGACCGTGGCCTTGCAGCGCTCTTTTGGCGGCAGGCTGTAGCCCGAGCAACCGAGGAACACACCGGTGGATGCGGTACGAATCTGCATCGGGCGGCCGCAGGTCTGGCACGGGATGTCGGTCATCACCGGCTGGTTGGCACGCATGCCGCTGTCAGGGCTTTCGGCCACTTCGAGTTTCTTTTTGAAGTCGCCGTAGAACTCGTCCAGCACGTTTTTCCAGTCACGCTCGCCCTGGGCCACGTCATCGAGGTTCTCTTCCATGCCGGCGGTGAAGCCGTAGTCCATCAGGTTGGAGAAACTCTCGGACAGACGCTCGGTGACGATGTCACCCATCTTTTCCGAATAGAACCGACGGTTGTGCAGCGCCACGTAGCCACGGTCCTGGATGGTGGAAATGATGGCCGCGTAGGTCGAAGGACGACCGATACCGCGTTTTTCCATTTCCTTGACCAGGCTGGCTTCCGAGTAACGCGCCGGCGGCTTGGTGAAGTGCTGCGACGGATCGAGCTTGATCAGCTTCAACGTGTCGCCCTGGGCCATGTCCGGTAGCACATCGTCATCGCCCGGTTTGGCGATTTGCGGCATCACACGGGTATAGCCGTCGAACTTGAGGATACGGCCCTTGGCACGCAGCTCGAAGTCGCCGGCGCCCACGCTCACGGTGGTGGACAGGTATTGCGCCGGCAGCATCTGGCAAGCCAGGAACTGGCGCCAGATCAGCTCATAGAGGCGCTCAGCATCACGCTCCATGCCGCTCAGCTTTGCCGGCGTGGTGTTGGCGTCGGAAGGACGAATCGCTTCGTGAGCCTCCTGGGCGCCTTCCTTGCTGCTGTAGACGTTTGGCTTCTCCGGCAGGTACTTCTTGCCGAATTCGCTTTCAATATAGGTGCGCGCCATCGCCACCGCGTCTTGCGACAGGTTGGTGGAGTCGGTACGCATGTACGTGATGTAGCCGGCTTCGTACAGACGCTGGGCCATCATCATGGTTTTCTTCACACCGAAGCCCAGGCGGTTACTCGCGGCCTGTTGCAGGGTGGAGGTGATGAACGGCGCCGACGGCTTGCTGCTGGTCGGTTTGTCTTCACGCTTGACGATGCTGTAACTGGATGCCTTGAGCTTTTCCAGCGCGGCCATGGCCTGGGCTTCGTTCAGCGGCTTGAAGGCCTCGCCTTTCTCGCGGGCCACTTCAAAGCGCACGTTGGCGCCCTTGGCGGTGCCGAGGTCAGCGTGGACTTCCCAGTACTCTTCGGGGTTGAACGCACGAATCTCACGTTCGCGCTCCACCACCAGCTTGACTGCTACCGATTGCACACGACCGGCGGACAGGCCACGAGCGATCTTGGCCCACAGCAGCGGCGAGACCATGTAGCCCACGACGCGGTCGAGAAAACGTCGCGCCTGCTGGGCGTTGACGCGGTCGATATCCAACTCGCCCGGCTTGGAGAAGGCTTCCTGGATGGCTTTTTTGGTGATTTCGTTAAACACCACGCGTTTATAGCGGCTGTCATCCCCGCCAATGGCTTCGCGCAGGTGCCAGGCAATGGCTTCCCCTTCGCGGTCCAAGTCCGTTGCGAGATAGATGGTGTCGGCATCTTTGGCGAGCCGGCGCAGCTCTTCGATGACCTTTTCCTTGCCCGGAAGGATTTCGTACTTGGCCTTCCAGCCATGATCCGGGTCCACACCCATGCGCGAGACCAGTTGCTTGCGCGCTTTCTCTTTTGGCGTGAGTACCGGACCTTCACCCGCAGCCGCCTTGCCGCGCTTGGCGGCAGGCTCCTTGCTGGCGCTAGCCGAACCGCTGGTGGGCAGGTCTCGGATATGGCCGATACTCGACTTCACCACGTACTCGTTGCCCAAGTACTTGTTGATGGTCTTGGCCTTAGCCGGGGATTCCACAATGACCAGCGATTTGCCCATGGATCGGAAAATTCCTGAATTCGAGAAGTGAAAGGCAGTTGGCGCCTGACGCGGCAACGCTATATATAGTGGCAACCGGGTGAGGTCAAGCGCAGCATTCTGCGCGACCTGCCGTTATTGCCCTGAAAAAACACTGGGTTCGGCCTGGACCAAAGCAAAGCGCGGGACCTGCTCGCCGTCAACTTCGACGGACTCCAGGAACATGCTCAAGGGGCGCACCCAAAAGCCGTAATCACCATACAGAGCTTGGTAGAACACCACTTCCTCTTCGGTTTCGGAGTGCCGCGCCACACTGAAAACACGGTACTGCGGCCCCTTATAATGTTGGTAGAGCCCTGGTTCGACTTTCATGCTCCGGCCCTCTTACAAAATTTGTTTAAAAAAAAATACAAAACTGCCCAAAAACAAAAACCGGGGCACTGGGCCCCGGCTTCCGTCAACCCAACGCTCAGACGCGTTCGAAGACGGTGGAAATGCCTTGGCCGAGGCCAATGCACATGGTAGCTACCCCGAGGTTGCCGCCATTCTGCTTCATCACATTGAGCAAAGTGCCAGAAATCCGCGCACCAGAGCAACCGAATGGGTGGCCCAGGGCGATCGCACCGCCGTGCAGGTTAACCTTCTCGTTCATCTTGTCGAGTACTTTCAAATCTTTCAGCACCGGCAGGGCCTGTGCGGCAAAAGCTTCGTTGAGCTCGAAGAAGTCGATATCGGAGATGGAAAGGCCCGCACGCTTCAAGGCTTTTTGCGTGGCCGGTACAGGACCATAACCCATGATCGCAGGGTCCACCCCCGCCACCGCCATCGAGCGGATCACCGCCAGCGGCTGTATACCCAGGTCCTGGGCACGCTGCGCCGACATCACGATCATGCACGAAGCGCCGTCGGTGATTTGCGACGAAGTACCAGCAGTCACGGTGCCGCCCTTTGGATTGAAGGCAGGTTTAAGTGCCGCCAGGCTTTCCAGGGTGGTGTCCGGACGAATGGTTTCGTCATAGTCAAACAGTTTCAGGAAACCGTTTTCGTCGTAGCCGTTCATCGGGATGATTTCATCCTTGAACTTGCCTTCCACGGTGGCCTTGTGGGCGAGCTGGTGAGAGCGCACGCCGAACGCGTCCTGGGCTTCGCGGGTAATGCCATGCATTTTGCCGAGCATTTCCGCGGTCAGGCCCATCATGCCCGAGGCTTTTGCCGCGTACAGCGACATGTGCGGGTTAGGGTCGACGCCGTGCATCATGCTGACGTGGCCCATGTGCTCCACGCCGCCGACCACGAACACATCACCATTGCCGGTCATGATCGCCTGGGCGGCAGTGTGCAACGCGCTCATCGACGAACCGCACAGGCGGCTCACGGTCTGACCCGCCGCAGTGTGCGGGATCTGAGTCATCAAGGAAGCCATGCGCGCAATGTTCCAGCCCTGCTCCAGGGTCTGGTTGACGCAACCCCAGATCACGTCCTCGACTTCATTCGGGTCGACCTTGACGTTGCGTTCCAGCAGTTTGCTGATCAAGTGCGCCGACATGTCTTCGGCACGGGTGTTGCGGTGCATGCCGCCCTTGGAGCGGCCCATCGGTGTGCGACCGAAGTCGACAATCACCACGTCTCTTGGATTCAAGCTCATAAATATTCTCGCTCTAGTCGTTTGGGCGCTTAACCGAAGAAGCTCTGGCCGTTCTTGGCCATTTCACGCAGCTTCGCGGTCGGGTGGTACAGCGGGCCCAAATCAGCGTATTGATCAGCCAGGGCAACGAATTCAGCCACACCGATCGAGTCGATGTAACGCAGCGCACCGCCACGGAATGGAGGGAAACCAATACCGTACACCAGGCCCATATCGGCTTCGGCGGCGGTCTCGACGATACCGTCTTCCAGGCAACGCACGGTTTCCAGGCACAGTGCGATCATCATCCAGTTGATGATGTCCTCGTCGGACACCTCACGCTGCTCATAGATAACCGGCGCCAGTACTTCGTGCACCGACGGGTCAGCAACTTTCTTCTGCTTGCCCTTCTTGTCAGCCTCGTAGGCGTAGAAACCCTTGCCGTTCTTCTGGCCCAGGCGCTTGGCGTCGTAAAGTGCGTCGACAGCCGAGCGACGGTCGTCCTTCATGCGGTCCGGGAAACCTTCAGCCATCACGTCACGACCGTGATGACCGGTGTCGATGCCGACCACGTCCATCAGGTACGCCGGGCCCATTGGCCAGCCGAATTTTTCCATGACCTTGTCGATACGCACAAAGTCCACGCCGGCACTGACCAGCTTGGCGAAACCGCCGAAGTACGGGAACAGTACGCGGTTGACCAGAAAGCCCGGGCAGTCGTTGACCACGATCGGGTTCTTGCCCATTTTCTTGGCGTAGGCAACGGTAGTGGCAACGGCCAGCTCGCTGGACTTCTCGCCACGGATCACTTCCACCAGCGGCATCATGTGCACCGGGTTGAAGAAGTGCATGCCGACGAAGTTTTCCGGACGCTTGAGAGCCTTGGCCAGCAGCGAGATGGAAATGGTCGAGGTGTTGGAGGCCAGGATGGTGTCGTCTTTGACCTGGGCTTCCACTTCAGCCAGCACGGCCTGCTTGACCTTCGGGTTCTCGACAACCGCTTCGACCACCAGGTCGACATGACCGAAATCGCCGTAGGACAGCGTAGGACGAATACCGTTAAGCACTTCGGCCATTTTCGCAGCAGTCATGCGACCTTTATCAACGCGGCCCACCAGCAGTTTGGCGGCTTCCGCCAGGCCCTGCTCGATGCCGTGCTCGTTGATGTCCTTCATCAGGATCGGCGTGCCTTTGGACGCCGACTGATAGGCGATACCGCCGCCCATGATCCCGGCGCCGAGCACGGCGGCCTGTTTCACGTCTTTGGCGATTTCGTCGTAGGCCTTGGCTTTTTTCTTCAGTTCCTGATCGTTCAGGAACAGGCCGATCAGGCTTTGGGCAGCCGAGGTTTTCGCCAGTTTGACGAAGCCTGCCGCTTCTACTTCCAGGGCTTTGTCGCGACCGAAGTTCGCGGCTTTCTGGATGGTCTTGATCGCTTCAACCGGCGCCGGGTAGTTCGGGCCGGCCTGGCCAGCCACGAAACCTTTGGCGGTCTCGAACGACATCATTTGTTCGATGGCGTTGAGCTTGAGTTTTTCCAGCTTCGGCTGACGCTTGGCCTTATAGTCAAATTCGCCGCTGATGGCACCCTTGATCAGGTTAAGCGCGGCTTCGGCCAGTTTGTCCGGGGCAACCACAGCGTCGACGGCACCGACTTTCAGCGCGTCTTCCGCTTTGTTTTCCTTGCCGGCGGCAATCCACTCGATCGCGTTGTCCGCGCCAATCAGGCGTGGCAGGCGCACGGTGCCGCCAAAACCTGGGTAGATGCCCAGCTTGACTTCAGGCAGGCCGATTTTGGCAGTGGCCGCCATGACGCGAAAATCCGCCGCCAGGCACATTTCGAGGCCGCCGCCCAGTGCGATGCCATTGATGGCGGCAACGGTCGGCACATTGAGGTCTTCGAAATCGCTGAAAATCTTGTTGGCTTCGAGGTTGCCAGCCACCAGCTCGGCATCGGGCAGCTTGAAGTTGTCGACGAATTCGGTGATGTCAGCGCCGACGATGAACACGTCCTTGCCGCTGGAAACGATCACCCCCTTGACCGAAGCATCTGCTTTGATGGCGTCTACGGCCTGACGCAGTTCGTTCAGGGTTAGACGATTGAATTTGTTGACGGACTCACCCTTGAGGTCGAATTTCAATTCGACGATGCCACTTTCAAGAGCCTTAACCGTGATGGCTTTACCTTCGTAAATCATCAACTGATCTCCACGATATGGAAGCTGAACAGTACACATTGGACGCTGGCCTCTGGTTTGACACTGACAGTTGCATCAATGCTCACGCCAATCCGCCAGGCACACCCGCCAATGCGATAGTCGGGATTCTGTATGAACGGTCTGACAGACAAACGCTCAATTCATACGCCCGTTTGATTTGGGTACGCCACCTTCATCCAATTCAGGGCAATTGTCAATCGCCCGAAAGGCTAGGAAAAAGGCGACTTTCCAGTCATTTTCAGAACCTCGCCCCAGGCGTGCGCCTCGCCAATATCTAACTATTCACGAAATCAATAATTCAAAAATTTTACGAAAGACTGTACAGAACGCGATATGCCGCTAGGCTTGCGGCAACCGTACCGCGCGCGGATCAACATCCGACGCGCCAAACCCTGATTTACCGGCCTGCCTGGCCAACTCCAGCCCGATGATGATGTCGGGCTTTTTATTGCCAGCTTATTTTAACCAAGTGCTATCAAGCCAATGCCTTGAGCAGTGCATCGATGGCCAGCAAGTCACTTGCCTGACCCTTCTCGCCCCAATACAGGGCGATCATTTGCTTGTCGGCGTCGACTTTGTAGACGTTGGCCGGCAACGTCGCAAAATGCGGCAACAACCTTTCATCCACACACACTTCGCGCCACTGATTGACCCACACACCTGGCTCCAACTGCCAATAACTCCAGATCGCCGGCGTACCGCCGCGCCGTGGCCGGCAGTACTGCGCGCACGGGCTTGGCGGCTCATGCTTGAGCCAGTGGGGCCACTCCTGAGGCGCCAGTTGCATGGCCAGGCCAATGCGGCGCGCCTCCATGCGCAAGGCCATGCGCCCGCTCTGATGGCGCGAAGGGCGCAGCCATGCCAGAGGGCTCAAAACCACGACAAGGATTGACACCACTATCCAGACCGTCATATGTGTACTCCCGATTTTTCTGATGAGCGGATTTGACCTGACGCAAGCCGATCCGCTTGAAAGCAGCCATACTGAATTTATTGCAGTCCCCCTGGAGGAACGCCTCATGCCCTACGAACATATTCTGGTCGCTGTCGACCTGACCGAAGAGTGCGATCCAGTGATCAAGCGCGCACAGGAATCTGCATTGGCCAATGGCGCCATACTGTCGCTGGTGCATATCGTCGAGCCCATGGCCATGGCCTTTGGCGGTGACGTGCCGATGGACCTTTCCCAGTTGCAGCAACAACAATTCGACCAGGCCAAGGAGCGCCTGGACCGTTTGATTCTCAAATACCCGCACCTGAAAAAGGAAGACTGCCACCTGACATACGGCCAACCGCGCCAGGAAATCCATCACTTGGCCAAGGAAAAGGCTTGCGACTTGATCGTGGTGGGTAGCCATGGTCGTCACGGTTTGGCGTTGTTGCTGGGTTCTACTGCCAATGATGTACTGCACGGCGCGCCGTGCGATGTGTTGGCCGTCAAACTGGTCAAAGACAAGTAAGACCGATGAAGATCCAACGTGGGAGGGGGCTTCCTCCCACATTTGAACTGCATTTCATATAAAAAAGCCCGACGCTCAATCAAACGAGCGCCGGGCTTTTTATCAGACCGCCATCACTCAGCCATCCAACTCAGCCCAACGCTCCACCAACACTTCCAGCTCCTGGTTCAGCGTCTCCAGGGAAGCGATGACCTTGGCGGTTTCCGCCGCAGGGCGCTGGTAGAAACCCGCGTCAGCCATTTCTGCTTCTACGGCGGCGATCTGCTGTTCCTTGGCGTCGATATCGCCCGGCAAGGCTTCCAGTTCGCGCTGCAGCTTATAGCTGAGCTTCTTCTTATTGGCCGTCGGCGCTGCCTCCGGAACCGGCGCAGCTGCCACAGGGGCGACCACGGCCGACGTCAGGTCGGCTTTGCCCGACTTACTTTCAGTCACGCCCAGCAAACGCGGCGAGCCACCCTGGCGCAGCCAGTCCTGGTAACCACCGACGTACTCGCGCACCTTGCCTTCACCTTCGAAGACCAGCGTGCTGGTAACCACGTTATCGAGGAATGCCCGGTCGTGACTGACCATCAGCACGGTACCGTTGAAGGTCAACAGCACTTCTTCCAGCAGTTCGAGGGTTTCCACATCGAGGTCGTTGGTCGGTTCGTCGAGCACCAGCAGGTTTGCCGGTTTGCTGAACAGCTTGGCCAGCAGCAAACGCGCACGCTCGCCACCGGACAAGGCCTTGACCGGCGTACGTGCACGCTGCGGGCTGAACAGGAAGTCGCCCAGGTAACTCAACACGTGGCGGCTCTGGCCGTCGATATCGATGAAGTCGCGACCCTCGGCCACGTTATCGATCACGGTTTTTTCCAGGTCCAGTTGATGACGCAACTGGTCGAAGTAGGCCACGTCGATGCGCGTACCTTCCTCCACGGTGCCGCTGGTCGGTTGCAAGCCACTGAGCATCAACTTGAGCAAGGTGGTCTTGCCGGTACCGTTGGCGCCCAACAGGCCGATACGGTCGCCGCGCTGCAGGACCATGGAGAAGTCCTTGATCAGGAACGGGCCGTCCGGGTGGTGGAAGCTGACGTTCTCCAGCACCATCACCTGCTTGCCCGACTTGTCGGCGGTATCCAGCTGGATATTGGCCTTGCCGGTGCGCTCGCGACGTTCGCTGCGCTCAACGCGCAAGGCTTTCAGCGCACGTACGCGGCCTTCGTTACGGGTGCGGCGGGCCTTGATGCCCTGGCGGATCCAGACTTCTTCCTGGGCCAGTTTCTTGTCGAACAGCGCGTTGGCGGTTTCTTCGGCGGCCAGCGCGGCTTCCTTGTGTACCAGGAAGCTGGCGTAGTCGCCGTTCCAGTCGATCAGGCCGCCGCGGTCCAGTTCAAGGATGCGCGTGGCCAGGTTCTGCAGGAAGGAACGGTCGTGCGTGATGAACAGCACGGCGCCCTGGAAATCCTTGAGGGCTTCTTCCAGCCAGGCGATGGCCCCGATGTCCAGGTGGTTGGTCGGTTCGTCGAGCAGCAGCAGGTCCGGCTCGGACACCAGCGCCTGGGCCAGCAGCACGCGACGACGCCAGCCGCCGGACAATTGGGCGAGGGTCTTGTCGGCCGGCAATTGCAGGCGGCTCAGGGTGCTGTCGACCAGTTGCTGCAGGCGCCAGCCGTCACGGGCCTCGAGGTCCTGCTGAACATGCATCAGCTTGTCCAGGTCTTCTTCGGTGACGCAGTTCTGCGCCAGGTGGTGGTATTGCGCGAGCAACTCGCCCACGCCGTCCAGGCCTTCGGCAACCACGTCGAACACTGTCCGTCCGTCGGCCACCGGTAATTCCTGGGGCAATTCGCCAATCTTGAGGCCCGGCGCGCGCCACACAGAACCGTCATCGGGCTTCTGGTCGCCTTTTACCAGCTTCATCATGCTGGACTTGCCGGTGCCGTTGCGGCCGATGATGCACACCCGCTCACCACGGGCGATCTGCCAGGACACCTTGTCCAACAACGGCATAGCGCCGAAAGCAAGGGACACATCGCTGAATTTGAGCAGGGTCATACGCTTCTCCAAAAACTGGGCGCGCATTCTACCTGAGTTGAGGGTGGGATGCGGCCCGCATTTTCTCTGTCGACACGTTCTGTAGGACATTTCCGATGAACTTGAATGAACCGCCCGGCAAAGCTTTCGCCGGTCGCTGGCAAAAGGCTAAGCTAGGGGCAATCAGTGTCGGCGGTGCCGGTGCTAGTCGTGATTTCTCTGCACGGACGTCTCATGCGCAGTCGCCTTTTCAACTTTTTATCTTGTCTGCTTCTTTCCGCCACCGCCGTTCAATCCGCCCAGGCCGTGGACCTCACCACCCAACGTCAATATTACGATGAAGCCAAACGCGCCCTCGCCAAGGGCGACAGCGGCCCGTACATGCAATACAGCCAGGCCCTGGCCGACTACCCGCTGACCCCCTACCTGGCCTACGACGAACTGACCGCCCGCCTGAAAACCGCGAGCAACCCGGAAATCGAACAGTTCCTTGCCAAAAATGGCGACCTACCCCAGGCCAACTGGATGAAACTGCGCTGGTTGCGCTGGCTGGCGGAACGGGGCGACTGGCAGACCTTTGAAAAGTACTACGACTCCAAGCTCAATTTCGTCGAACTGGACTGCCTGCACGGCCAATACCAACTCACCCACAACCTGAAGGCCGAAGGCTACAAGACCGCTGAAAAGCTGTGGATGACCGGTAAATCCCAGCCTGCCGCCTGCGATGCCACCTTCGGCCAATGGGCGGCGGACGGCCAGCTCACCGAACAGAAGATCTGGGACCGCGCCAAGCTCGCCGCCGAAGCGCGCAACTACGCGCTGGCCAATAGCCTGGTGAAAACCTTGCCCACCCTGGGTGCCCAAGGCCGCCTGATGGTGGACGTGGCGCAGAAGCCCGACATGCTCAGCGACCCATCGCGCTTCCTGCCGGCCACCGAGGCGATGTCGGATGCCGTCGGCCTGGGCTTGCGCCGCCTGGCACGCCAGGACCCGGACAAGGCCATGGCCCTGCTCGACGGCTACGCCAGCAGCATGCACTTCTCCCGTGACGAAAAAGTGTCGATCGCCCGCGAAATCGGCCTGACCCTGGCCAAACGCTTCGACCCGCGCGCCCTTGACGTGATGACCAAGTACGACCCGGAACTGCGCGACAACACCGTCTCCGAATGGCGCCTGCGCCTGCTGCTGCGCCTGGCCCGCTGGGAAGATGCCTACCAGTTGACCCGCAAACTCCCACAAGACCTCGCCACCACCAACCGCTGGCGCTACTGGCAGGCCCGCAGCCTGGAACTGGCCGAACCGAAAAACCCGCAAGCCCTGGTGCTGTACAAGAACCTGTCACGCGAGCGGGACTTCTACGGTTTCCTCGCCGCGGACCGCTCCAAGGCCCCTTACCAGTTGAACAACAAGCCACTGGTGATGAGCCAGGCGCTGATCAACAAAGTGCGCAATACCCCTGGCGTACGCCGCGCCCTGGAGTTTTACGCGCGTGGCCAGGTGGTCGATGGCCGCCGCGAGTGGTACCACGTCAGCCGCCACTTCAACCGTGACGAAATGGTCGCCCAGGCCAAGCTGGCCTATGACATGAAGTGGTATTTCCCGGCCATCCGCACCATCAGCCAGGCGCAATACTGGGACGACTTGGACATCCGCTTCCCAATGGCCCACCGCGATACCCTGGTGCGCGAAGCCAAAGTCCGTGGCCTGCATTCAAGCTGGGTGTTTGCTATCACCCGCCAGGAAAGCGCCTTCATGGACGACGCCCGCTCCGGCGTCGGCGCCAGCGGGCTGATGCAACTGATGCCCGGCACCGCCAAGGACACCGCACGCAAGTTCAGCATCCCGCTGGCCTCCCCGGCCCAAGTGCTGGACCCGGATAAAAACATCCAGCTCGGCGCTGCCTACCTGAGCCAGGTGCACAGCCAGTTCAACGGCAACCGCGTGCTCGCCTCCGCCGCCTACAATGCCGGCCCCGGCCGCGTGCGCCAGTGGCTGCGCGGTGCGGACCACCTGAGTTTCGACGTGTGGGTGGAAAGCATTCCATTCGACGAAACCCGCCAGTATGTGCAGAACGTGCTGTCTTATTCGGTGATCTACGGGCAGAAGCTCAACTCGCCACAGCCGTTGGTGGATTGGCATGAGCGGTACTTTGACGACCAGTAAGGCACCCTTGGCAGAACGAAACCCCTCCCACATTTGGTTATTTGTAATGTCTGAACTGTGAGGCTCGTTAGCGCTCGCCACCACTGAACTGCAACGCCGCCAACCGCGCATACAGCGGATTGCTCGCGATCAACTGCTGATGCGTGCCCACCGCCACCAGCTTGCCCTGGTCCATCACGGCAATCCGGTCTGCATTTTTCACGGTGGCCAGGCGATGGGCGATGACCAGGGTGGTACGTCCCTGCATCAATTGCGGCAGGGCTTGTTGGATCAAGTGCTCACTCTGTGCATCCAGGGCGCTGGTGGCTTCGTCCAGCAGCAGGATCGGCGCATCCACCAGCAAGGCGCGGGCGATGGCCAGGCGTTGGCGCTGGCCGCCGGAGAGGCCCATGCCGCCATCGCCCAGATGGGTCTGGTAACCGTTAGGCATTTGCAGGATGAAATCGTGGGCGTGGGCGATGCGCGCGGCGGCTTCCACCTGCTCGCGGGTGGCGCCTGGGTTGCCGTAGCGGATGTTTTCTTCGACGCTGCCAAAAAACAACGCCGGGCTCTGCGACACCAGGGCGAAGTGGCGGCGCAGGTCCATGGGGTCGAGTGCGGTCAGCGGCTGGCCTTCGAGCAGGATGCGCCCCTGCTGGGGGTCGTAGAAGCGCAGCAGCAGGTCGAAGATCGTCGATTTGCCGGCGCCGGACGGGCCGACCAGCGCCAGGGTTTCGCCGGGGTTGATGGTCAGGCTCAGGCCATCGACGGCGTAACTGTCAGGCCTTGAAGGGTAGGAAAACCGCAGGTCCTGCAATTCCATGCGGCCGCTGACCCGCTGCGGCAATTTCACGGCGGCGGTGGCGGGTGCCTGGATGTCGTTGCTGGACTGCAGCAGTTCACCGATGCGCTCGGCTGCGCCGGCCGCGCGCTGCAACTCGCCCAGCACTTCACTCAACGTACCGACGGCGCTGCCGACGATCAGGCTGTAGAACACAAACGCCGCCAGCTCGCCGCCGGAAATGCGCCCGCTGATCACGTCCATACCGCCCACCCACAGCATCACACCCACGGCGCCGAGCACCAGCATGATCACCAATGTGATCAGCCAGGCGCGTTGCGCAATGCGCTTGCGCGCGGTGGCGAACGCCTCTTCCACCGTCACGGCAAAGCGCTGCTCGTCCTGCACTTGGTGGTTATAGGCTTGCACGGTCTTGATCTGGCCGAGGGTTTCGGCCACGTAGCTGCCCACATCGGCAATACGGTCCTGGCTCAGGCGCGACAGGCTGCGCACACGCCGGCCGAAAATCAGAATCGGCGCCAGCACCAGCGGCAGCGCCACCACCACGATGCTGGTGAGCTTGGGGTTGGTCACAAACAACAGCACAATGCCGCCGATCACCATCAAGGCATTGCGCAAGAACAGGGACAGCGATGAGCCGATCACCGATTGCAGCAACGTGGTGTCGGTGGTCAACCGCGACTGGATTTCCGAGCTGCGGTTGTTCTCGTAGAAACCGGGGTGCAGGTAGATCAGGTGGTTGAACACCTGGCGCCGAATGTCCGCCACCACCCGCTCGCCGATCCAAGACACCAGGTAAAACCGCGCAAAGGTGCCCACCGCCAGGCCCAGCACCAGCACCATGAACAGGCCGATAGATTGGTTGAGCAAGTGCGGCGACTGGGTCATGAACCCTTGGTCCACCAGCAGGCGAATGCCTTGGCCCATGGACAAGGTGATGCCGGCGGTGACGATCAGCGCCAGCAAGGCACCCAGCGCCTGCCAGCGGTAGGGCGCGATAAAGCGGCTGGCCAGGCGAATCGCGCGGCGTTGACGGGTAGAGAACATAGAAGGCATCACCGATGAGGAACCTACCCCTCAACATTGGGGGAACTCTGGCAAATAACAATGAGTCAGGTTAATTATGCCAACCGATGCGGGCCGCTAGAGGCTATTGGTCTAATGCCTGGCTGGCAATTGGCCGCCGTTTCTGGTGGACTGAGCGTTCGAACCGCCGACCCGCCAAGGAGTTGTAACAGCGTGGTCACGCGAGGGTTTTAGAGTAGGTACACAACCTGATGAGGAGACAGGCCATGACCTTGCAACACAGCAGCGATGCCAAAATTGAAGTCATCCGCCAACCGCAGCAACTGCCTTGCTCGTACATCGACGCCAAGGGCCGCGAAGTGCAGATTACCGAAGAAATGATCCAGCAAGCCTGCAGCGAGCTGGAACAGCGCCTGGTCAAACCTGCCCAGCAAGGCTGAAGCGCCCACGCTCTTTCAGACCCGGCCTAGATGGCCGGGTTTTTTATGCGCGTCAGATCAGTTCAGCGCCCAAGGCCGAGACGATCTGCGACAGCGCGGCGGATTCGCCGTTGATCCGCACCTTCAACCCCTCGATCTCACGGCGTGCGGGGTAGTGCTTGCGCAGCAGGTCAAACGCCGTGCGCTGTTCTTGCACTGTTCCTACAAGGCTGCGACGAAAATCCGCATCGTCGCGGCGCGGGTCGTAGACACTGCGGCACAAGGTCGCCAACGCCCACGCCGGGTCGGTTGCCGCATTCAAGTGCACCTCGGCCAGCCACAGGGGCGGCAGCAGGTCATTCAGTAGAATGCCTGGCGCCTGGCCCAGGTGCGCGCAGAACGCCTGATAAATCTGCGCCGTGCCGCGCTGCCGGCCTTCAAGGCTGTAACCGGCGATATGCGGCGTGGCCAACACGCACAGGTCGGCGAGGTCGACGTCCACCTCGGGCTCGCCCTCCCACACGTCCAGCACCGCTTGCAGGTCTTCGCGTTCCAGCAACACCTCGCGCAGCGCGGCGTTGTCCACCACCGCGCCACGGCTGGCGTTGATCAGCCAGGTGCCGGGCTTGAGCTGTTCAAGGCGTTGGCGATCAAGCAAATGCCAGGTGGCGCCGTTACCGGACTTGATCAGCGGCGTGTGCAGGCTGATCACATCGCACTGTTCGATGACCTGCGCCAGGCTCACATACTCGCCACCTTCGGCGCTCTGCCGTGGCGGGTCACACACCAGCACATTCCAGCCCAGGCCCTTGAGCACCTTGACCAGGCGCCCGCCCACTTCACCGGCACCGACGATGCCATAGGTGCGCGTGGCGAGGTCGGCGCCTTCGATCTCGGCCAGGGTCTGCAGGCTGCCCAGCACGTAGTCCACCACCCCACGGGCATTGCAGCCAGGGGCACTGGCCCACTGGATACCGGCCTGCTTGAAGTAGTCCAGGTCCAAGTGGTCGGTGCCGATGGTGCAAGTTCCCACAAAGCGCACCTTGGAACCCTCCAGCAGCGCACGGTTGACGTTGGTCACCGAACGCACCAGCAACACATCGGCCTGCTCGACGCTGGCGCGATCCATGGAGCGGCCGGGTACCCGGCGAATCTCGCCAAACCCTTGGAAAAATGCATCGAGTAGCGGGATATTTTCGTCGGCAACAATCAGCATGGCAGGCTCCTTTGGCGGACCGGCAGTGTACAGGCTTGCGAAGATCCAATGTGGGAGGGGCACTGATCTTGGGAGTGCTTACAAATCGCTAACACAGGTTTTTTCCTGACCGTTGCGTCAAAGCGTAGAATCCGCCGTCCTTGCGCCCCTTCTATCGGACACCTGTACGTGAACACTGCCATCGCCCCACTCACCCGCCCCGCCCGCATCCGCCGGGAAGTGCGCGACCTGCTGACACTCGCCCTGCCGATCATGATCGGCCAACTGGCCACCACCGCCATGAGTTTCGTCGACGCGGTGATGGCCGGGCGGGTCAGCCCTCAGGATCTGGCGGCGGTGGGCCTGGGCAACTCGATCTGGATCCCGGTGTACCTGCTGATGACGGGCACCCTGCTGGCCACCACGCCGAAAGTCGCCCAGCGCTACGGCGCAGGTCACTTTAGTGAAATCGGCCCGCTGGTACGTCAGTCATTGTGGTTGGCGGTGGTCGTGGGGGCCATCGGCGCCTTGCTGCTGCTGTGTGCCGAACCGATCCTGCAGGCGATGAAGGTCGAAGCCGACCTGATCGAACCGTCCATGGGCTATCTGCATGGCATTGCGGCCGGCATGCCGGCGGTGGCGCTGTATTACGTGCTGCGCTGCTTCAGCGACGGCCTGGGCCGCACCCGGCCCAGCATGGTGATGGGGCTGGTCGGCCTGGCGCTGAATATTCCACTGAACTACATCTTCATCTACGGCCACTTTGGCGTGCCGGCCATGGGCGGCGTGGGCTGCGGCTGGGCCACGGCCATTGCGATGTGGGTGATGATGCTCGGCATGGCCGTCTGGACGCGCTGGGGAGCGGCGTACCAGAGCAGCGAATTGTTCAAACGCTTCGACTGGCCGCAATGGGCGGTGATCAAACGCGTATTGGGGATTGGCCTGCCGATTGGCGTGGCGATCTTTGCCGAATCGAGCATCTTTGCCGTGATCGCCCTGCTGCTCGGCAGCCTGGGCGCCACGGTGGTGTCGGGGCATCAGATCGCGCTGAACGTCAGTTCGCTGGTGTTCATGATCCCCTACTCCCTGAGCATGGCGGTCACCGTGCGCGTCGGCCAGGCCCTGGGGCGTGGCGAGGCGCGTGAAGCTCGCTTCGCCGCTGGGGTCGGCATGGGCACCGCGCTGGCGTATGCCTGCCTGTCGTGCAGCCTGATGTTGGTGTTTCGCGAGCAGATCGCGGCCATCTATACGCCGGACCCGATAGTGATCCACCTGGCGTCGACGCTGATCGTGTTTTCCGCGTTGTTTCAGTTCTCGGACTCGATCCAGGTCACCGCCGCCGGCGCCTTGCGCGGCTACCAGGACACTCGGGTGACCATGGTGCTGACCTTGTTTGCCTATTGGGGCGTGGGGCTGCCGGTGGGCTATGCCCTGGGGCTGACCGATTGGCTCGGCGAACCCAGCGGCCCGAGCGGGTTATGGCAGGGGCTGATCGTGGGCCTGAGTTGCGCGGCGGGGATGCTGCTGGTGCGCCTGGCGCGCAGCGCACGCCGGCGCATCCGGGCCGACAAGGCGCGGGGTTAATCGGCCTTCTTGCGGATCCAATACAGGTAGGTACCGGCCTGTTCCTGCTGACCCACCAACTCGTGGTCAAGGAACACGCAGAACTTGGGGATATCGCGACGGGTCGACGGGTCGGTCGCGATCACCTTGAGCAAACCGCCAGCCGGCAGGTCGCGGATGTGCTGGTGCAGCATCATCACCGGCTCCGGGCAATTGAGGCCCGTTGCGTCGAGGGTGCCATCAACGGCGGTGTTGAAAATATCGCTCATTGTCTACTCCTGAAACCGGCGCTCAGTTCAGCGGGCCTTGGTTTTCTTCACATCCACCAGCCGACGCAGGTGGCACGTCACTTCCTCGCGGTCGTGGTACAGCTGCTTGCAGCCGATTTCCACGCGAATGCCGCGCGCCTTGAAGCCGTCTTCGATGCGCTCCAGCAGGCGCTTCACTTCGGCATAACGCTGTTTCATCGGCAACTTCAGGTTCACCACCGCTTCGCGACAATGCCCCTCGCCGATCCAGGTTTCCAGCAGCGCGGCGTTGCGCGCGGGTTTCTCGACGATGTCACACACCATCCAGTCCACCGGTTGCTTGGGCACGAAGGTAAAGCCGTCGGCCATCAGGTGTTGTACCAGGCCGGTGTCCATCAGGCTTTCAGCCATGGGGCCGTTGTCGATGGCCGTCACCAGCATGCCACGGTTGACCAATTGCCACGTCCAGCCGCCCGGTGCGGCACCGAGGTCGACGCCGGTCATGTCGCCATGCAAGCGCTCGTCCCACTGGTCGCGGGGGATAAAGTGGTGCCAGGCCTCTTCCAGCTTGAGCGTCGAGCGGCTCGGCGCTTCACGCGGAAACTTCAGGCGGGGAATGCCCATCGGCCACATCGCCGAGTTGTTCGACTCGGCCAGGCCCATGAACACTTCGCGGCCACTCTTGAACGTCAGCAACAGGCGCGGCTTGCTCGGGTCTTCCACCAGCTTGCCGGCATTCAACAAGGCTTTGCGCAGGTGCACTTCGAACTTTTTGCAGAAATTCGACAGCTCCTTGCCATCGTTGGTGTCGACCATCTCCAGCCACAGGCTGCCGCAGACTGGGAAGCTTTGCAGGTGGGTGAGGATGACGCTGATGCGGTCGGTTTCCGGCAGGTCGATGAACACCCCGCGCGCCCACTGCCGGGGGAAGATCAGCTCGGCAAAACGTTGGCCGTGCATCAGGCGCTGGGCGCCGTCCTCTTCGGTGCAGACGAATTCGGCGCAGGCGCTGCCAGTCTTGGCCTTGGCGTAGCCGGACACGTTCAAGCGCGCGGCGTGTTCCGCGATCTCGGAACAGACTTCGCCTTCAAACCCCGGGCGGCAGTGCATAAAAAGGGTGTTCATTGCATCTCCTGGTGAATCAACCGGCGTTGCGCTATCGCCATGCCTGTCATGAAAACGCGCGCATGATAGCCGAGTTCGGAACCTTGGACTCAGCGATAGAGTCCAGTTATTAGCCTGCTAATCAAAACAGAGCTAGTTTTAAAGCTCTGTTCGTCCCGTCAGGTCCGTAGCCGTGCGGACCATAAGGAGTTGCGTCATGTCATCGCTTGATAGCCTGAGAACCCTTAAGACCCTGCAAATAGACAGCAAAACCTACCACTACTTCAGCCTGCCCGAAGCCGCCAAGAGCCTGGGCGACCTGGACCAGTTGCCAATGTCGCTCAAGGTGCTGCTGGAAAACCTGCTGCGCTGGGAAGACGACAAGACCGTCACCGGCGCCGATCTCAAGGCCATTGCCGCCTGGCTCAAAGAGCGCCAGTCCGACCGCGAGATCCAATACCGCCCCGCCCGCGTGCTGATGCAAGACTTCACCGGCGTGCCCGCCGTGGTCGACCTGGCCGCCATGCGCGCCGCCGTGGCCAAGGCCGGGGGCGACCCGCAGCGCATCAACCCGCTGTCGCCGGTGGACCTGGTGATCGACCACTCGGTGATGGTCGACAAGTTCGGCAACGCCGACGCCTTCGAGCAAAACGTCGACATCGAAATGCAGCGCAACGGCGAACGCTACGCCTTCCTGCGCTGGGGCCAGAGCGCCTTTGACAACTTCAGCGTGGTGCCGCCCGGCACCGGTATCTGCCATCAGGTCAACCTCGAATATCTGGGCCGCACCGTCTGGACCAAAGACGAAGACGGCCGCACCTATGCCTTCCCCGACACCCTGGTAGGCACCGACTCGCACACCACCATGATCAACGGCCTCGGCGTACTCGGCTGGGGCGTCGGCGGTATCGAGGCGGAAGCGGCGATGCTCGGCCAGCCGGTGTCGATGCTGATCCCGGAAGTGATCGGCTTCAAGCTCACCGGCAAATTGAAAGAAGGCATCACCGCCACCGACCTGGTGCTGACCGTGACCCAGATGCTGCGTAAAAAGGGCGTGGTGGGTAAATTCGTCGAGTTCTACGGTGACGGCCTGGCCGACCTGCCCCTGGCGGATCGCGCGACCATCGCCAACATGGCTCCGGAATACGGCGCCACGTGCGGTTTCTTCCCGGTGGATGAGGTCACTCTCGACTATCTGCGCCTGTCCGGCCGCCCGGCCGAAACCGTGAAACTGGTGGAGGCCTACACGAAGGCTCAGGGCCTGTGGCGCCATGCCGGTCAGGAACCCGTCTTCACCGACAGCCTGGCCCTGGACATGGGCAGCGTCGAAGCCAGCCTGGCCGGGCCGAAACGCCCGCAGGACCGCGTGGCCCTGCCCCATGTCGGCCAGGCCTTCAGTGACTTTCTCGACCTGCAATTCAAACCCACCAGCAAGGAAGAAGGCCGCCTGGAAAGCGAAGGCGGCGGCGGTGTGGCCGTAGGCAATGCCGACCTGGTGGGCGAAGCCGATTACGAATATGAAGGCAGCACCTATCGCCTGAAAAACGGCGCGGTGGTGATTGCCGCAATTACGTCGTGCACCAACACTTCCAACCCCAGCGTGATGATGGCCGCCGGGCTGGTCGCCAAAAAAGCCGTGGAAAAAGGCCTGGCCCGCAAACCCTGGGTCAAAAGCTCCCTGGCGCCCGGTTCCAAAGTGGTCACCGACTACTACAAGGCCGCCGGGCTCACGCAATACCTGGACGCCCTCGGCTTCGATCTGGTGGGCTACGGCTGCACCACCTGTATCGGCAACTCCGGCCCGTTGCCCGAACCGATCGAAAAAGCCATCCAGAAAGCCGACCTCAGCGTCGCCTCGGTGCTGTCCGGCAACCGCAACTTCGAAGGCCGCGTGCACCCCCTGGTAAAAACCAACTGGCTGGCCTCGCCGCCGCTGGTGGTCGCTTATGCCCTGGCCGGCACCGTGCGCATCGATATCAGCAGCGAGCCGCTGGGTAACGATAAAAACGGCAAACCGGTGTACCTCAAGGACATCTGGCCAAGCAGCCAGGAGATCGCCGACGCCGTGGCGCAGGTCAGCACCGGCATGTTCCACAAGGAATATGCCGAGGTATTTGCCGGCGACGCGCAGTGGCAGGCCATTGAAGTTCCGCAGGCCGCAACCTACGTATGGCAGCCGGATTCCACTTACATTCAGCACCCGCCGTTCTTCGACAACATCGCCGGCCCGTTGCCGGTGATCGCGGACGTCAAAGGCGCCAACGTGCTGGCCCTGCTGGGGGACTCGGTCACCACCGACCATATCTCGCCCGCCGGCAACATCAAGACCGACAGCCCCGCCGGCCGCTACCTGCGCGAGCAAGGCGTGGAACCGCGTGACTTCAACTCCTACGGCTCACGCCGGGGCAACCATGAAGTGATGATGCGGGGCACCTTCGCCAATATCCGTATTCGTAACGAAATGCTCGGCGGCGAGGAAGGCGGCAACACGCTGTATATCCCCACCGGCGAGAAAATGCCGATCTACGACGCTTCGATGAAATACCAGGCCTCGGGCACGCCGCTGGTGGTGATCGCCGGGCAAGAATACGGCACTGGCTCAAGCCGCGACTGGGCGGCCAAGGGTACCAACCTGCTGGGGGTCAAGGCGGTGATTGCCGAAAGCTTCGAGCGCATTCACCGCTCCAACCTGGTGGGCATGGGTGTGCTGCCGTTGCAGTTCAAGCTGGACCAGAACCGCAAGACACTCAAGCTGACCGGCAAAGAGAAGATCGACATCCTCGGCCTGACGGACGTGGAGATCGTGCCGCGCATGAACCTGACGCTGGTGGTTACGCGGGAGGATGGCAGCAGCGAGAAGGTCGAGGTGCTGTGCCGGATCGACACGCTCAATGAAGTGGAGTACTTCAAGTCAGGCGGGATTTTGCACTACGTGCTGCGCCAGTTGATCGCCTCTTGAAGAACGACGCAAACCAATGTGGGAGGGGGCTTGCCCCCGATGGCGGTCTGTCAGTCAATACATCAGTGACTGAACCCCCGCTATCGGGAGCAAGCCCCCTCCCACATTTTGACCGCGTTTAACGCTTCGGCTCAGCCGAACAACCACTTCCACAGCAGTACGAGGACAACCACCGCCAACACCGGCCGCGCAATGCGGTAAGCCTTGGGATGCTTGCGCTTCCACTGTTTGACCTGGCCGCTGAACTTATCGCTGAAGGTCTTGCTCCAGGCATAGGCCTGGTTGATCCCACCGACACGCTCGTCATCCAGGTTCTGCGGCGCGGTGGCACGCCCCAGTTGCTTGCTGACCCAGCGATTGACGCGGGTCATCAGGCGGTTGCTCAGCGGGCGTTCGATATCGCAGAACAGGATCACGCGGGTCTGCTCGGTTTCGTTCTTCACCCAGTGCACGTAGGTTTCGTCGAACATCACATCTTCGCCGTCGCGCCAGGCATAAATCTGGCCGTCGACGAAGATGCGGCAGTCGTCGGAATTGGGCGTGGACAGCCCCAGGTGATAACGCAGGGAACCGGCAAACGGATCGCGGTGCGGGTTGAGGTGGCTGCCGCCCGGCAACAGCGCGAACATGGCGCCCTTGACGTTGGGAATGCTGCTCACCAGTGCCACGGTTTTAGGGCACAGCGCCTCGGCGGATGGCAGCGGCTTGTCATACCACTTGAGGTAGAAACGCTTCCAACCCTTCTTGAAGAACGAACCGAAACCGGCGTCGTTGTTCTTTTCGGCGGCGCGGATGTAACCCTCGTCAAACAGGTGCATGGCCTCCTCGCGAATCACTTCCCAGTTGTCCTTGAGCACATCCAGTTCAGGGAACTTGCTGCGGTCCAGATAGGGTTTGGAGGGCACCGCCGAGAACAGGTACATCAAGGCGTTGTACGGGGCGAACAGCGCCGAATGGTTGACGAACTGGCGCAACATCGGCAAACGGGCCTTACCGCGCAGGTGCACATACAGCGTGCTGCCGATAAACAACAGCAACACCGACAACTTGGCGGCCAACGAAACGGTCATGCAGCAACTCCTGAAAATAAGCGCCTAGCCAACAGCAGACATAGCAGCTGGCCATGATAAACAGTTGGGCCAGTATGCAGAAGGCCCTGGCTATCGGCGCTGACCCAAATCAAGCCTGGTTTTCCTGCTCGGTAAACAAATCGCTGAACAGCATGCTCGACAGGTAGCGCTCACCCGAATCCGGCAGAATCACCACGATGGTCTTGCCCTGCATTTCCGGCTTCTCGGCCAGTCGCACCGCCACCGCCATCGCCGCGCCGCAGGAAATACCGCACAGAATCCCCTCCTCCTGCATCAGGCGCAGGGCCATGGCCTTGGACTCGTCGTCACTCACCAGCTCCACGCGGTCAACCATCGACAGGTCGAGGTTTTTCGGCACGAAACCGGCGCCGATCCCCTGGATCTTGTGCGGGCTCGGCTTGATCTCCTGACCGGCCAGGGCCTGGGTGATCACCGGCGACACGATCGGCTCCACGGCCACCGACAGAATCGGCTTGCCCGCGGTGTTCTTGATGTAGCGCGACACGCCCGTGATGGTACCGCCAGTGCCCACGCCGGCCACCAGCACGTCTACCGCGCCGTCGGTGTCATTCCAGATTTCCGGGCCGGTGGTTTTTTCATGGATCGCAGGGTTCGCCGGGTTTTCGAACTGGCCGGGCATAAAGTAGGTAGCCGGGTCGCCAGCCACGATTTCAGCAGCTTTCTCGATGGCGCCCTTCATCCCTTTGGCCGGCTCGGTCAGCACCAGTTCGGCGCCGAGGGCCTTGAGCACCTTGCGGCGCTCGATGCTCATGGATGCCGGCATGGTCAGCAGCAGCTTGTAGCCACGCGCGGCGGCGACGAACGCCAGGCCGATGCCGGTATTGCCCGAGGTGGGTTCGACGATGGTCATGCCGGGCTTGAGTCGGCCACTGCTTTCCGCGTCCCAGATCATATTGGCGCCGATGCGGCACTTCACCGAATAACCCGGGTTACGTCCTTCGATCTTGGCCAGGATGGTCACGCCACGCGGGGCGATGCGGTTGATCTGAACCAGGGGCGTGTTACCGATCGAATGCGCGTTGTCAGCAAAAATGCGGCTCATGACGGGTCCTATTGGGCAATTTCAGGAAGGCAACAAGGGTATGCCTCGTCTTCCAAGGCGTCCAGTCGGAGGAACGTTGCGCCCATCGCAACAGTCCATCCCCTATATGGCACAGAGGACCCTTCCCATGAAACGTCGCTACAGTTGGCCGCTCCTGACCATCGCCGGGCTGGTGGTGGTTCTGGTTGCCTTGACTATCGCCCTGCCCTACCTGGTGCGCAATTACTTGAATGACAAGCTTGCGGACATGGGCGACTACCGTGGCCAGATCACCGATGTGGACCTGGCCCTGTGGCGAGGCGCCTACAAGATCAACGGGCTGCAGATCGTCAAGGTCGACGGCAAGGTGCCGGTACCGTTCGTCAAGGCACCGCTGATCGACCTGGCAGTGAGCTGGCACTCCTTGTGGTACGACCATGCGGTGGTGGCCACCGTGCTGTTTATCGACCCGCAAGTTAATTTTGTCGACGGCGGCGCCAACAAGCAGGCGTCCCAGACCGGTAAGGGCACCGACTGGCGCGAGCAACTGGGCAAACTGTTGCCGATCACTCTGGATGAGGTGCGCATCCAGAATGGCAAGGTCGCGTTCCATAACTTCAACTCCCAACCGCCGGTGAACATCAACGCTACCGAGGTCAACGCCAGCTTCTACAACTTGACCAACGTGGTCGACCTCAAAGGCAAGCGCGACGCACGCTTCGACGGCAAAGCCCTGCTGCAAGGCCAGGCACCGCTGGAGGCCAGCGCCACCTTCGACCCGCTGAGCAATTTCGAAGACTTCGAATTCCGCTTTCGCGCCAAAAACTTGCAGCTCAAGCGCATGAATGACTTTGCCTCGGCCTACGGCAAGTTCGATTTCAGGGCGGGCACCGGGGACGTGGTCATCGAAGCCCAGGCCGACAAAGGCCAATTGACCGGCTACATCAAGCCGCTGATGCGCGATGTAGAGGTATTTGACTGGCAGCAGGATGTGGAAAACAAAGACAAAAACATCTTCCGCTCGATCTGGGAGGCCGTTGTGGGCGCCAGCGAGACCGTGTTGAAAAACCAGCGCAAAAACCAGTTCGCCACCCGCGTCGAACTCAGCGGCAGCGTGCATCAGCAAGATATCAGCGCCTTCTCCGCATTTTTAGCGATCCTGCGCAACGGTTTTATCCAGGCCTTCAACGCACGCTATGAACAACCCAAGCCGTCAGCGGATTGATGTAACGCTGACCGGCCATTCAGAGACTGAATAACCCGTCTGCGTTCACAGTCGCCAGGGCTGCGCGGTATAGTCCGGGCATTGATGAATTCGAGGAAACACCGATGAAGTTCGAAGGCACCCAGGCCTATGTGGCTACCGATGACCTGAAACTGGCCGTCAACGCCGCCATTACCCTGGAGCGTCCGTTGCTGGTCAAGGGCGAACCGGGCACCGGCAAGACCATGCTCGCCGAGCAGCTGGCCGAGTCTTTCGGCGCCACGTTGATCACCTGGCACATCAAGTCCACCACCAAGGCGCATCAGGGCCTGTATGAGTACGACGCGGTCAGCCGCCTGCGCGACTCGCAACTGGGCGTGGACAAGGTGCACGACGTGCGCAACTACCTGAAGAAGGGCAAGCTCTGGGAGGCCTTCGAGTCCGACGAGCGGGTGATCCTGCTGATCGACGAAATCGACAAGGCCGACATCGAATTCCCCAACGACCTGTTGCAAGAACTCGACAAGATGGAGTTCTACGTCTACGAAATCGACGAGACCATCAAGGCCAAGAAACGCCCGATCATCATCATCACCTCCAACAACGAAAAAGAGCTGCCGGACGCGTTCCTGCGCCGCTGCTTCTTCCACTACATCGCCTTCCCCGACCGCACCACGTTGCAAAAGATCGTCGACGTGCACTACCCGGACATCAAGAAAGACCTGGTCAGCGAAGCGCTGGACGTGTTCTTCGACGTGCGCAAGGTACCGGGCCTGAAGAAAAAGCCGTCCACCTCCGAACTGGTCGATTGGCTCAAATTGCTGATGGCCGACAACATTGGCGAAGCGGTGCTGCGCGAGCGCGACCCGACCAAGGCCATCCCGCCGCTGGCCGGTGCCCTGGTCAAGAACGAGCAAGACGTGCAATTGCTGGAGCGTCTGGCGTTCATGAGCCGTCGCGGTAACCGCTGATGTTGCTCAACCTGTTCAACGAGATGCGCGCCGCCAAGGTGCCGGTGTCGGTGCGCGAGCTGCTCGACCTGATCAACGCGCTCAAGCAGCGCGTGACCTTCGCCGACATGGACGAGTTCTACTACCTGGCCCGGGCGATCCTGGTCAAGGACGAGCGGCATTTCGACAAGTTCGACCGGGCTTTCGGGGCCTACTTCAACGGCCTGGAAAAGCTCGACGACCACCTGCAGGCGCTGATTCCCGAAGACTGGCTGCGCAAGGAGTTCGAACGTTCGCTCAGCGATGAGGAACGTGCACAGATCCAATCCCTCGGTGGCCTCGACAAGCTGATCGAAGAATTCAAGAAACGCCTGGAAGAACAGAAGGAACGCCACGCCGGTGGCAACAAATGGATCGGCACCGGCGGCACCAGCCCCTTTGGTTCAGGCGGCTACAACCCCGAAGGCATTCGCGTCGGCGACGCCGGCAAGCGTCAGGGCAAGGCGGTGAAGGTCTGGGACCAGCGCGAGTACAAAAACCTCGACGACCAGGTTGAACTGGGCACGCGCAATATCAAGATCGCCCTGCGCCGCCTGCGTAAATTCGCCCGCCAAGGCGCGGCGGACGAATTGGATATCGACGGCACCATCGACCACACCGCCCGCGATGCCGGCCTGCTGAATATCCAGATGCGCCCGGAGCGGCGCAACACCATCAAGCTGTTGCTGCTGTTCGACATCGGCGGCTCGATGGACGCCCACGTGAAGATCTGCGAAGAGCTGTTCTCGGCGTGCAAGACCGAGTTCAAGCACCTGGAATATTTCTACTTCCACAATTTCGTGTACGAATCCGTGTGGAAAAACAACCTGCGCCGCACCTCGGAGCGCACCTCCACCCAAGACCTGCTGCACAAGTACGGTGCCGATTACAAAGTGATCTTTATCGGCGATGCGTCGATGGCGCCGTACGAAATCACCCAGGCCGGCGGCAGCGTCGAGCACTGGAACGAAGAGCCGGGGTATGTGTGGATGCAGCGCTTCATGGCCAAGTACAAGAAGCTGATCTGGATTAATCCGTATCCGAAAGACACCTGGGACTTTACGGCCTCGACGGGGATTGTGCGCGAGTTGGTGGAGGACCAGATGTACCCGCTGACGCTGCGCGGGCTTGAGGAAGGGATGCGGTTTCTCTCCAAGTAACCACACATCCAGATAATTCAGGTAATCCAATGTGGGAGGGGGCCCCCCTCCCACATTTGGACCTCGGTGTTTTTCAGGCGGTGCTCAGCCGCTGCAGAAATTCGATGTGCTGCCGATGCGCCGTCTCCTGCACCACCGGCGCCAACCTCACCTTTTCCCCCGGCAAACATTGCGCCAGTCGCGCCAGCGATAAAGGCGTCAACGCGCCCAGACGCGGGTACCCGCCAATGGTTTGCCGATCATTGAGCAACACAATCGGCTGCCCATCGGGCGGTACCTGGATCGCGCCAAGCGGGATCCCTTCGGAAATCAACGACGGCCCCTGGTACTGCAATGGCGTACCCAGCAAGCGCATGCCCATGCGGTCGGCGCGGCTGTCCAAGGCCCAGTCGGTGTTGAACGCATCAAACAGGCTTTGCCCACTGAACTGGCCAATTTGCGCGCCGACGATCACCTGCAGCGCTGTTTTAGCGGACAAGGCGGGCTCGCTGAGCATTTTCATCGCCCCGCCTGTGCCCGAATAAGCCAACCGCCCGCCTTCGCCCAAGGCTTTGCCAAAACCGTCCAGGCCGCCCAATTCCTCGCGCACTACCGTGGCGCAACTGCCCAGCACAGCCGGCGCCTGGAACCCACCCGGCGCCGCCAGGTATGCCCGCGCGCCGCTGAATGGCTGGGTAAAGCGCAGACGCTGGCCCTTTTGCAGGATAAAACTGCGTCCAGGGCTGATGGCGCGCTCGTCGATGTACGCGCCCAGATCCGCTCCGGCCAGGGCCAGCAGGCAATAATCCTCGGCCTGCACGGTAAACCCGCCCAAGGTGATTTCCACCACCGGCGCATCCAATGCATTGCCCAGCAGCCAGTTGGCCCAGGACATCGACACCCAATCCAGCGCGCCGCCCTGGGTCACGCCCAGGTGGCGCACGCCAAAGCGGCCGGCGTCCTGCAGCAGGCACAACGGCGTGCTGGCCTCGATGATCAAGCGGCTCATGGTTGCGCCTCCAACGGTGTGTCATCGCCACCCAAGTTGATGAATTCGGCACGCTCGACGGGTTCAAAACGCACCGTGTCACCGGGTTGCATCAGGCTATAACCGTCACGCTCGCGGTCGAACAGTTTGGCCGGGGTGCGGCCGATCAGGTTCCAGCCACCGGGGGAGACCACCGGGTATGCCGCGGTCTGCCGTTCGGCAATCCCAACGCTGCCGGCGGCCACGCGCTTGCGCGGGGTGTTGAGGCGCGGCGCGGCGAGGATCTCGTCCACCAGGCCCATAAAGGCGAAACCGGGAGCGAAACCGAGGGCGAACACCTGGTATTGGTGAGCGCTGTGGCGACGGACTACCTCGCTTACCGCCAGGCCGCTGCGTTGGCTGAGCAAGCTCAGCTCAGGGCCGACGCTCAGGTCGTACCACACCGGCAGCACATGGCACTGGCCGCTGCCCTGGGCCTGGGCTTGCAGGTCGGTCAGGGCCTGGTCGATCAGTTCGCGTGCCTGGGCCGGGTTCAACGCGGTGAGGTCGTAATGCACCATCAAGGTGGTGTACGACGGCACCAGATCCACCAGCGCCGCGCCGAACCCGCTGCGCAGGCGCTGGGTGGCGGCGAGCATCCACGGCATGTTGGCTTCGGCGATCACGTTAAACAGACGCACCATCAGGCAGTCGATGGCTACCACTTCAATGCGTGGCTTCATGCTGGCTTCAACGCCTCGCGGATACGCTTCACCGCCGCGACGGAACTGGCATTGTCGCCGTGTACGCACAAGGTGTTGGCCTGCAAGACCAAGGGGCTGCCGTCACTGGCGGTGAGCGGTTGGCCACGGGAGAGGGTCAGGGCCTGTTGCACGATGGTGTCGGAATCGTGATGCACCGCGCCCGGCAACTGCCGGGACACCAACTGGCCGTTGTTGTGATAGGCGCGGTCAGCGAACGCTTCGAACCACAGGGTCACGCCGTACTCGTCGCCCAAGGCTTGGGCGGCGCTGTTGTCACGGGTGGCCAGCAGCATCAGCGGCAACTCGCCATAGGCGGCGACGGCCTGGATCACCGCGCGCAACTGCACGGGGTTGGCCATCATGTCGTTGTACATCGCGCCGTGGGGTTTTACGTAGCTGACCCGACCACCCTGCGCCCGGCAAATACCGTCAAGCGCGCCGATCTGATAGTGCAACAGGTCCTGGATTTCCTGGGGTGTGTACTGCATGGAGCGCCGACCGAAGCCTTGCAGGTCTTGATACGCCGGGTGCGCGCCGACTTGGACGCCATGCTTGAGTGCCAGGCTGACGGTCTTGCGCATGATGCTCGGGTCACCAGCGTGGAAGCCGCACGCCACGTTGGCGCAATCGATGAACGGCATGACTTCGGCGTCCAGACCCATGGTCCAGTTGCCAAAGCTCTCGCCGATGTCGCAATTGAGTAAAAGGCGGCTCACGCTGGTCGCTCCTGTAGGCTTTGTTTTTTTGTAGTGTGGGATCTTTTACCAAGATCCCGCAACGCTGTTGTCCTGAAACCCAACCACGCTTATCGTGGAATGGCTCGATTTTTGGCGCTGGCCGGCAACGGCGTCCAACTAATAAAAACCGATCCATGCATAAGAAAAAGTTGATCCCATGAATTTGAAGTTCCTCGAAACCTTCGTCTGGGTGGCCAGGCTCAAGAGCTTTCGCCTGACCGCCGAAAAGCTGTTCACCACCCAGGCTTCGATTTCCAGCCGCATCGCAGTGCTGGAAAGCGAGCTGGGCGTGAAGCTGTTTCTGCGTGATTCGCGCGGTGTGAGCCTGACCCCGGACGGTGTGAAGGTGCTCGATTACGCCGAGCAGATGATGGTGACCATGCAGGGTTTGAAACAGTCCCTGGAAACCACCAGCAGCAAGGTCGGGCGGATTCGCATCGGCGCGATGGACACCGTCATCCACACGTGGCTGAGCCCGTTCGTGGCGGAACTGATGGAGCATTTCCCGCTGGTGGAAATCGAATTGGTCGCCGATACCGCGCTCAACCTCAGCGATCAGCTGCAAAAAGGCTTCCTCGACCTGATCCTGCAAACCGACCTGCTGCGACTCGAAACCGTGCGCAGCCTGGAGCTGTGCAGCCATCCCATGGCCTGGATCGTCGCCAGCCGGTCGATCTATAACCGCGACTACGCGTCCCTCGCCGAACTGGCCCAGGAGCGCATCATCACCTACTCGAAAAACTCCCACCCGCACCAGGATGTACTGAGCCTGATGCAGGCCAACGGCGTGGCCGCGCCGCGCATGAACTGCGTGAATTCGGTGTCGGCGATCACGCGCTTGCTGCGCGACGGGTTTGGAATTGGCGCATTGCCGCCGGTGCTGGTCAGCGAAGAACTGGCGCGCGGGGAATTGGTGGTGTTGCCGCTGGCGCAGCGCTTGCCGCACTTGCAGGTGGTGGTGTCATGGCGCGTGGGCGTGGAGCTGGTGGAGGAGATTGTGGGGTTGTGTCAGAAGGCGGTGGCGCGGTATGCCGAGGAAGTCGGCGAAGAGCGGATGGTGCTGCCTGCCCTGACGAAACACGATTAAAAATGTGGGAGGGAGCTTGCCCCCTCCCACAGTTTGACCGAGTTGGGTCTTTAGAGGCCTTTGAGGTCACGCTCTTCGATCGGCCGGCTCTGGCGCATGCGCTTGCCGCCCAGCACGATCCAATCGATCAGGCGGAACAGGCATTCCAACCCGAACGACAACAACATCGCCCCGCCCAGGCCCCAACCCATCGCCTCTGGCGTCAGCAGAATCTGGTAGCTGTAGCCGTTCCAGGTTTCCAGGCGGATATCCGGGTCGGCCGCCACCGCCACTTGCAGCGCGCGGATGTACCACGGGCCTTGCATGGCCTGGAATTGCTTGTCCAATGCCACCTGGCGATCGAGCATGGCGCCCAGGCTGTTGGCGTCGCTCTGGAACACCGGGTCATCGCTGGCGCGGTAGTGCGCCACCAACGCGTGCAAGTCGCCCTTGAAAAACTGCTGCGCGGTGGATTCAAACCCGCGCAAGCCGGTTTGGGCTTCGATCAGGTGAGCTTCGACGCGCTTGGCGTAGTCGTTGATAAACCCCGGCACTTGCACCCCGACCAACAGGCCAATGGCAAACAGCACCAACCGCAGATAGCTGAGCAGCATGGTCGATATCCTTACTCGGTAATGCCCTGGCTGACGCATTCACCGCGTCGCCACAAGCTCCATTGGCCCGGTTCGTAGCGGGTCCAGTTTTCATTGTCGGTCAACGGCTCGGTGGCGATCACCGTCACCACGTCATTGGGGGTGGTTTCGGCCTGAAAATCAACGATCACGTCGACATCCTTCAAGCGCGCCGGGCCAAACGGGGCGCGGCGGGTGATCTGGGCCAATTTGGTCGAGCAGTAGCAGAACAGCCAGTCGCCATCGCTGAGCAGGCAATTGAATACGCCTTTGCTGCGGTATTCGGCACAGGCCGCGATCAGGTCGGGCAGCATTTGCTCGATGTCCACAGGCTCCGGGAAGGCTTCGCGCACACGGTTGAGCAAATCGCAGAAGGCCGCTTCGCTGTCGGTATCGCCCACCGGCCGGTAAAAGGTGGCTCGCGGGCTGAAATCCGCCAGTTGGCCGTTATGCGCAAAACACCAGTTGCGCCCCCACAGTTCGCGCACGAAGGGGTGGGTGTTGGCCAGGCTCACCTTGCCCACGTTGGCCTGGCGAATATGGCCAATGACCACTTCACTCTTGATCGGGTAACGCTGCACCAGCAGCGCGACTTCAGACTCACTGCTGGCGGCCGGGTCCTGGAACAGACGCAGGCCGCGCCCCTCATAGAAGGCGATGCCCCAACCGTCGCGGTGGGGGCCGGTGCGCCCGCCGCGCTGCATCAGCCCGGTAAAGCTGAACACGATATCGGTGGGGACGTTGGCACTCATGCCCAATAATTCACACATGCCAGGGCTCTCGCTGCAACGTTAAAGGCGCGGTTCGACCCGCATGCCGCCCGGCGCCGGGCGACGGAATGGCTCGTCGTCATCCTCGTGCGGCTCGGCGGCCAGGGCGGCATCCGTAGCGGCCTTGCGCTCACGGCGCGCATTGGCCGCGCGCTCGATGGGCCAGCGGATCAAGACAATGATGAGATACACGCCAAAGGCGATCATCGTGTACATGAACAAATCGGAAATCGCCCGCCAGGCGTTGTTGCCGACCTTGAGCACCAGGTCCAGGGCGGTGATGGCCACGGCCGGTGCAAACTGGGTCTTGACCGGGTCGACGATGGTCGGGCTGAACAACAGCACCGCCATCAGCAATTGCAGCGGCTCGCGCAGCCAGCGCCAGATCCAGCGGGTCATGCGCCACCACACCAACAGGCAGCCCAAAGCGGCAAAGGCGTAAAGGCCCCACGCGGTCAGATAGTCGTTCTCGGTCATGGTGTCCATGGCAAGGTAGGCAAACAGGCGGCTATGATAACGGCTTTTGCGTGTCGCGGCTGCAATGCCTGCCACCGTCCGCCAGACAGAGAGTGATCCATGCCTATATCGACCGCCCCGATCGCCCGCAAGGCCCCAGGCCAAGACCCGTACGCCTGGCTGCAAGAGCGTGACAACCGCGAAGTACTCGATTACCTCAAGGCCGAAAACGCCTGGCAGGACGCCCAACTCGCCGATCAGGCCGCATTGCGTGAAAGCCTGTTCGAAGAGATCAAGGGCCGCATCCTCGAAACCGACCTGTCGCTGCCCTCGCCATGGGGGCCGTACCTGTATTACACGCGCACCACCGCTGGCGACGAGTACGCCCGCCACTACCGCTGCCGCCGCCCGGCCGACGACAGCAACCAGGTGGACGAGCGCAGCGAAGAGCTGCTACTGGACCCGAACGAACTGGCCAACGGCGGCTTCTTCTCCCTCGGCGCGTTCAGCATCAGCCCCGACCACCAGCGCCTGGCCTACAGCCTCGACACCAGCGGTGACGAGATCTACACCCTGTTTGTGAAGGAATTGGCCAACGGCAAGGTCAGCGAACTGGAGTTTCAGGACTGCGACGGCAGCATGACCTGGGCCAATGACAGCCTGACCCTGTTCTTCGGCGAACTGGACGACACCCACCGCCCGCACAAACTCTACCGCTATCGCCTGGACGGCACGGCGGCGCAGGAAGTGTTCCACGAGCCCGACGGACGTTTCTTCCTGCATTGCTACCGTTCCAGCTCCGAACGCCAGTTGCTGCTGACCCTGGGCAGCAAGACCACCAGCGAAGTCTGGGCGTTGGACGCCGACCAGCCGCACCTGGCCTTTACCTGCCTGGCGCCTCGGGTCGAGGACCACGAATACGATGTCGACCACGGCCAACTCAATGGTGCCTGGACCTGGTTTATCCGCAGCAACCGGGACGGCATCAACTACGCGCTGTTCGTGGCCACCGACATTGGCGACGTGCCCACCGAGGCTGAGTGGCAAAACCTGATCCCCCACAGCGATGACGTGATGCTCGACGGTGTGAGCCTCAATACCGGTGCCATGACCCTGAGCCTGCGCATCGGTGGCCTGCCGGTGATCGAAGTGCACCCGCAGGGCGTGCCGGCGTATCGCGTGGAATTGCCCGACGCCGCCTACAGCCTTTACGTACAGAACAGCCTGGAGTTCGCCAGCGACAAGATTCGCCTGCGTTACGAGGCCCTCAACCGCCCGGCCCAGGTGCGTCAATTGGAGCTGGCCAGCGGCGCGCAACAGGTGCTCAAGGAAACTCCGGTGCTGGGCGTGTTCAACGCCGACGATTACGTAAGCCAACGCCTGTGGGCCACTTCCGCCGATGGCACCCAGGTGCCGATCAGCCTGGTGGTCAAGCGCGACCAGCTCGGTAAAGCCGCGCCGCTGTACCTGTACGGCTACGGCGCCTACGGCTCGAGCCTCGACCCATGGTTTTCCCACGCACGCCTGAGCCTGCTCGACCGTGGCGTGGCGTTTGCCATCGCCCACGTGCGCGGCGGCGGCGAGTTGGGTGAAGCCTGGTACCGCAACGGTAAGCAGGCCCACAAGCAGAACACCTTCAGCGACTTTATCGCCTGCGCCGAACACCTGATCAACAACGGCCTGACCACCTCCAAACAGTTGGCGATCAGTGGCGGCAGTGCCGGTGGCTTGTTGATCGGCGCGGTGCTCAACCAGCGCCCTGAGCTGTTCCAGGCGGCGATTGCCGAAGTGCCGTTTGTCGATGTGCTCAACACCATGCTCGACCCGGAACTGCCGCTGACCATCACCGAGTACGACGAATGGGGCAACCCCGAAGAGCCCGAGGTGTATGAACGCATCAAGGCCTATGCGCCGTACGAAAACGTCCGGCCCCAGGCCTACCCGCACCTGCTGGTGATCGCCGGCTACAACGACAGCCGCGTGCAGTACTGGGAAGCGGCCAAATGGGTGGCCAAGCTGCGTGACACCAAGACGGACGACAACCTGCTGTTGCTCAAGACCGAACTCGGTGCCGGCCACGGGGGGATGAGCGGTCGTTACCAGGGATTACGTGACGTAGCGCTCGAATATGCATTTGTGTTCAAGGCGCTGGGGCTGGTTTAAGGAACTAAGGGCGGCGGTTTTGTCTGAACACAGGACCGCCCACGGATTGATGGATCAAGATTGCAGCCATGGCACTACCGACTTTGATGAGTTCTTCCCTACAAACAGAAATCCGCGAAATGCTCATGGATTGCGGCCTGTTTGACCCTCTGTTGCCGGAAGATTTCCACATCGCCGCCGGCTACTTCAACATCAGCACCATAGCCCGCGATGAAGCGATTTTCCTCGAAGGCGATGCCGGCACCTTCATGTGCATCATCCACAGCGGCCAGGTGGCGGTGCAAAAAACCAACCATGACGGGCAACGCCTGACCATCGCCACCCTGCGCAGTGGCCGGGCCTTCGGTGAAATGGCGGTACTCGACGGCGAGCGACGTTCCGCCAGTTGCGTGGCCGCCAGTGACTGCGTGCTGCTGAACCTGGGCAAGGACTCCCTGGAAAAGATGCTCAACGAAGCGCCCAGGATTGCCGCCAAGATCATCCGGGCGATTGCGATTGCCTTGTCCAAGCGCCTGCGCATGGCGGATGGCCAATTACTCAATCAACAGTTTTAACCGCCGGGCGTCTTCGGCTTGCTGTCGTTCTGCTGCAGGCCAGGCACGGTCTGGTCCTTCGGCGGCGCGGGCAGCACAATAGGCGTCAAGGGCGGCGAGCCGTTGGTCTTGGGCAGTGCCGGCGGGGTGACTTGCGGGTACAGCGTCGGTGTCGGCGTGCCCGGCGCACCGGGGGTTGGCGCGGGTGCGACCGGTACGGTTTGCAACTCCTGAGCCCGTACCCCACCGCAGGCGAGCGCGCTCAACACAATGACCGTTAGAATGCTGCACTTCATCGATGGCTCCATGGCCTGACCGGAATGTCGTAAGGCTACTCCCAACCGCGCAAGAATGCCCTTCCCAATGAGATTTCCATGAAACGTTTCGTTCTGCTGGACACCACCCCGATCCCCGACAACGGCGGTGCCTTGTGCCTGTTCGAATACGGTGAGGATTTTGTCATCAAGATCCAGGGCGGTGATGGCGGCCAACTGATGAACACGCGCATGCACGGTTCCGAAGACGCGCTGGCCGAAATCCCCTGCCGCAAGGTCGCTGGCCGCCCGGCTTCACGGGTGCTGATCGGTGGCTTGGGCATGGGCTTTACCCTGGCGTCGGCGCTCAAGCATTTGGGCAAGACCGCCGAAGTGGTGGTGGCCGAACTGGTGCCCGGCGTCGTGGAGTGGAACCGTGGCCCACTGGGGGAAAAATCCGGGCGCCCGTTGCTCGACCCGCGCACGGTGATCCGCCTGGAAGACGTGGCCAAGGTGCTGCAAGCCGAGCCTCAGGGCTTTGATGCGATCATGCTCGACGTCGACAACGGCCCCGAAGGCCTCACGCAAAAAGCCAACAGCTGGCTCTACTCCGCCGGTGGCCTGGCCGCCTGCGCCAAGGCCCTGCGCCCCAAGGGCGTACTGGCGGTGTGGTCGGCCAGCGCCGACAGGCTGTTCAGCGAAAAACTGCGCAAGGCCGGCTTCAAGGCCGAGGAAGTGCAGGTGTTCGCCCATGGCAACAAAGGCACCCGGCACACCATCTGGATTGCGGAAAAGCTCAAGGGCTGAGCACAACACTGAAGATCAATGTGGAAGCCAGCCCCCTTCCACATTGTTGATCCCTGGTCAGTTATGGGAATTGCGGTAGTCGATCACGTACGGGATTTTCTTATCGAAGGTCTTTTCCAGTTCATCGCGGTCCAGCTGGGTCATGCCGCCCAGTTGCTGGGCGGTGAAGCCGCTGTTCCCGACCTGTGCGCCCGGTGCCAGGCTGACCATGCGTTTGGCCACCGCTTCGATAGCGTCCCTGTAGCCGCTTTTTTTGTTCAGGTCGTACTGGCCCAGATCCATTTGCGTGCGCAGCCAGTTGCCCCAATAGAACTCCAGAAATTCCGGTGCGACCGCCCCCGCGTCCGGCTTGCCGTAGGCAGCCTTGCGGGTGAAATACACCAGGCTGCGAAAGGTGTCGTCCTGCAAGTTCTTGAACCCCAGGTGCGCCGGCAGTTGCCCGGGCTGCAGGGGTTGCCCCTGATTGTTCTTGAGCCAAACCTTGCGGGCCGCTTCCATGCGTTGCCAGAAGGTGGCGAGGTCCGGGCTGTTGCTGAAATCGTCGGTGACCTTGACCCACATTTTCAGCTGCGGGCCACCACCGGGGGCTTCCCATAATGTGGTGAAACTGTGATGACCGTCGGTCAGGTACAACTGGCCGCCGGGGCCGACAACCACGGTTTTCATGTCCTCGGGGTGCGCGCCTACCGGGTCTTTGCAGGTGAAGCTGGTGGGCTGGAGCAGCTTGGCGTTCTTGGGCACCTTGTCGGCCTCGCCCTGACCGTTGGTCTCGCAGTATTCATCGAAGGCTTTGGTAGGTTTGTCGGCAAACAACCCGAGGCTGTAATAGATCTGGTCGAACCCGACCACGGCCTGGGTCGGGTGCAGTTGCTCAAGGGCGACCTCGATCACCTGCCCGGGCCTGGGCGTCGACAACGCCTGGGCCTGAGCCGCCAGGGCGCCGAGTAGCAGTGCAAGTATCCAGGTGTACCGGCGCATAGGGTTCAGCTCCTGATGAATTGAATGAACTGATACTACAAACGCGCGCCGGCGGCTAGAATCAAGCTTATCCGTGACCCACCAGACAGCCAGGAGCCATGATGAGCTCGACCAACCCGCCCTCCCACACCGCCAAGCTGGACCGCATCCTCGCCGATGCCCAGCGCGACCGGGAAATGGGCTATCGCGACAAAGCCCTGAAGATGTACCCCCACGTATGTGGCCGTTGCGCCCGTGAATTCGCCGGCAAACGCCTGAGCGAACTCACCGTTCACCACCGTAACCACAACCATGATGACAACCCCCAGGACGGCTCCAACTGGGAATTGCTGTGCCTGTATTGTCACGACAACGAACATTCGCGCTACACCGACCAACAGTACTTCGGCGAAGGCTCCACCAGCAGCCCGACCATTGCCAAGGCCACGCACAACCCGTTTGCGGCGTTGGCCGGGTTGATGAAGAAAGACGACTGAAGAGGCCCTTGCGGCCTCATCGGGAGCCAGCCCCCTCCACACGTTGATGGGTGAATACGTTCAAACGGTGGGAAGGGGCTGGCTCCCGAGAGCGGTGGCCCAAGCAATACATCACCTTCAGGCCGTATAATCGCCGCTTTTCTCCAAGGCACCTTCCCCCGTGGGCAATAAACGCTACAGCTGCATCGGCCTGTATAACCCCAAATCTCCCGAAAACGTCGGTTCGGTCATGCGTGCCGCCGGCTGCTACGGCGTGGCCTCGGTGTTCTACACCGGCGTGCGCTACGAGCGCGCCCGAGACTTCATCACCGACACCAAGAAGGTCCACCACGACATTCCGCTGATCGGTATCGATGACCTGAAAAAAATCCTGCCCCTGGGCTGCATCCCGGTTGCGGTGGAGCTGGTTGAAGGCGCCCGCCCGCTGCCCGAGTACACCCACCCCGACCGTGCGCTGTATATCTTCGGCCCGGAAGACGGCTCGCTGGATAAAGAGATTCGCGACTGGTGCGAAGACGTGGTGTACATCCCCACTACCGGCTGCATGAACCTCGCCGCCACCGTTAATGTGGTGCTCTACGACCGCATGGCCAAGGGCAATAACACCCGCTCGGGCCCCAAGTACTGAGTTTTCGGGAACATCCGGCTCTCGCCGACAGTCAGCTACTTACACTTGCCCTTGTTGGAGACAGATTATGAGCGACAGCAAAACCGTGCGACCTATCATCGAACCCGCGCCACTTCAGTCCCCACCCACGCAAAACGTGCATGGCTGGGAGCGCATCGGCTCGGTGGCCGGTGGCGTGATGATGGTGGGCAAAGGCCTGCGGCGTGGCGGGATTTTCGGTTTGATCCAAGTGGCGATCGGCGGCGTGGCGCTGGCCCGTGGTTTTACCGGGCACAGCTCGCTCAAGGATAAGCTGGAGCAGGGTCGCCAGGAAATGAACAGCGTGCGTACCAAGATTGAGCGCGCGGGTGAAGAGTTGAAAAACTTGAAGACCAAGGCGGAAGTGGCGGCTGAAAAAGCGGTGAAGACCACCGGCTGACCTCGGCCTCCAGACTATTGGAGATTCCAATGTGGAAGGGGGCTTGCTCCCGATAGCAGTGTGTCAGTCAATACATCAGTGACTGAACCACCGCTATCGGGAGCAAGCCCCACACACACATTTCGTTTTGTGCAGGGCTACGAATCAGCGCAGGAGTTTGGAATCGAGCACCACCGACGATTCGCCCAGGATGCTCTCGGCCAATTGAACGAAGCCTTGGGTATTGACGCTATCGGCCCGCATCACCGCCTGCGCCAAATCGTCCAGCGAGCGCTTGTTATGGGTTTTCACGCGAATCTCGCGGTCCAGCTCCTGCATCACCAACACCGCCCGTGACACCGTCGCGCCGCTGACGTGTTCGCCGCGCAGGGTGGTCACGTCCTGGCCTTCCCTGGCCAAGCGCACCTGTATCGCTTTATAGCGCTCATCGGTGATGCCGCCGGCACGCCGCAGCAGATCGATGGCGTAGTACTGCGCCAACCCTTCGCTGATCCAGTCACTGGTGTCGTGGTCGTTGAAACGGCCAATGGCTTGCACCACTTCACGCATCAACGGGCTGCTGCCGTTTTCGCTGACCAACGACGTGCGGCTGTTGAGGTAAATCGAGTCATGCGCCGCAAATGCGCCACGGCGCATCGGGTCACTCGCCCCCACCACCAATAGTTTGCCCGGATGGCGCGGGAACACGGCTTCCACCTGCGGCCAGACGAACGTCAGCAACGTCAGCACATCCATGCGATGCATGGCCTGGCCCTTGGGCGACGCCACGGTGACTTCGGTTTCGCCCAGGCGCACGCGGCGGCTGCCGAGCGTGCCGGCGAGCATCCAGCCGGTGGGGCGGTCGAACAGGCGGGACACGTTGTCGATACGGAACTTGTTTTTGCCGATGCGCGGCCAGGCGGTTTCGATGCTTTTCCAGCCGGCCGGCAGTTCGAACACCAGCCGCGCGACCAACTCGACGCCGTCCTGCTGGTCCAGCCGTGCGCCAGGCACCAGGTCTTCGCCGCGAAACAGCGCCCAGCCCGGGGTGATACGCGCTTCATAGCTGCCCGGCTTGAGCGCCTGGGTCAGGCGTACGCGGTAGCTGAGGCTGGCCTTGTCGGCGCTGGGCTGCCACACGCCGCGGCTGCCCGTGACCTGCCACCGGCCGTCGGCCTTGAAATCGCTGTAGCGACCGTCGCGGCCAAGGTCGAAGTCCAGGCTGCGCACCGCCGAGCCCTGGGCCAGGCTCACACGCACCTGCGCCTGATCGCTCTGGGGCAGCAGCTTGACGTGATAGTCCAGGTCGACTTTGTTGGCGCACCAGGCCGGCGCGCTCAGCACCAGCAGCACCAGGCCTGCCGCCAGCCGGGTTCCCAGCTTCATACACACTCCTTGTTCAGCCCGCGCGGAAGATCAGGTAATCCTCCCAGTCGTCTTCGGGCACGCTGCCTTCACTGAGCATGCGCCCGGACTGGGAAATGCGTTCGTGGTGCACGGCGTCGCGGTCACCGCAGACCAGGTGGTGCCACAGCGGCAGGTCCTTGCGCTCGCTGACCAGACGGTAGCCGCAGGTGGGCGGCAGCCATTTGAACTGGTCGGCCTGGCCTGGGGTGAGCTGGATACAGTCGGGGACCGAGGCGCGCCGGTTGGGGTAGTCGGTGCACTGGCAGGTTTTCAGGTCAAGGAGTTTGCAGGCGATTCGCGTGTAATAGACGCTGTTGTCCTCTTCATCCTCAAGTTTCTGCAGGCAGCACAGGCCACAGCCGTCGCACAACGACTCCCACTCCTCCTGATCGAGGTGTTCGAGGGTTTTGCGTATCCAGAAAGGTTCGACTTTGGCGGCCATGGTTCTACATCAGTATCGGTAGGTGAAAAGGCCGCCAGTCTAGTACCCAAGGCCTTCGGAACCAAGTGCTTACGACTGGCGGCGTTACAAGACTTGTCAGCCCAGTGGGCGCGCAGTAGCTTGGAACGCCGAATCGTCCTTCAGGAGCCGCCCATGAGCGCCAATCCACGTGTTGCCGACCACTCGATCCACACTCAATTCACCGACCGCTGGTCGCCGCGCGCGTTCACCGGCGAGAGCATCCCGAAAGACACCCTGCTGAGTTTCTTCGAAGCCGCACGCTGGGCGCCGTCGGCCTATAACTCGCAGCCATGGCGTTTCCTCTATGCGCGCCGCGACACGGCAGACTGGGCGCGTTTCCTGGGCCTGCTCAATGAATTCAACCGCGGCTGGGCGCAGCATGCGTCGGCCCTGGTGATCATCGCCTCGAAAACCGACTTCATCGCTCCGGGCGCCACCGAAGAAACCCCGGCGCTGTGGCATACCTTCGACACCGGCTCGGCCTGGGGGCACCTGGCGCTGCAAGCCAGCCTCAGCGGCTGGCACACCCACGGCATGGCCGGCTTCGATCAGGACCTGACGCGCAAGGAGCTGAAGATTCCAGACGGTTATGCACTGCATGCCGCCGTGGCGATTGGCAAGCTGGGAGACAAGTCGACCTTGCCGGAGTACCTGCAAGATCGTGAAGCGCCAAGCCCGCGCAAGCCGTTGAGCGAGCTGGTTTGCGAAGGTGACTTCAGCCTGTAGGCCTCCCACATTGGTATTGCGTCGTGTCAGTAACCCCGTGCGAAATCAACTTCCCCGCGCAGCGTTTCCTTGGTCCGGTAGGCACGCAGGTTCTGTAAAAACAACTCGACCATCATCGGCGGCGACGTCGGCGCGGAACTGTGCCCGGTCAACAACAGGCCCCAGGCGGTCCAGAACGGGTGGCGCTGCGGCAGCGGTTCCTGGCGGCACACGTCGATCACCGCGCCGGCCAGGTGCCCTTCTTTCAATGCCTCGACCAGGTCGGCATCGACCACCGCCACACCACGGCCCACGTTGATGAGCAAGCCCGTCGGCTTGAACTGCTTGAACAGCGCGGCGTTATACACATCGTGGGTATTAGGCGTGTTGGGCAGCAGGTTGATCACGTAGTCCACCTCCCCTACCAGCCGGCCCAGTTGTTCGAGCCCGGCCACTTCGATAAAGGGTGCTTGCTCGCGCGCGGTACTGGCGATGCCGTACAGCTTCACGCCAAAGGGTACGAGGAACTCGGCGACGCTCTGGCCGATATCGCCCGTGCCGACGATCAACACCTTGCGCCCCGCCAGGCTCTGGCCCGTGCGGTTGTCCCACTTGCGTTCGACCTGGCTGACCAACCGCGCCAGCACTTCGCGCTCATGGCCCAGCATGTAGGTGAGGACAAATTCGGCCATGACCTGGCCAAAAATGCCGACCGCGCGGGTCAGGCGATAATCGCGCGGCAAGCCTTCGGCCAGCAGCGGCGTAATGCCAGCCCAGGTCGATTGCAGCCATTGCGGACGATGGCCCTGGCGCAACAGCGTTGCCAACAGGTCCGGCTGGCCCAGCCACACCGGGCAATCGGCGGCCAGGCGCGACAGTTCGGCCGAGTCGCCGCTGGTGAGCACCTCAAGGTCCGGCGCCACGTCGTTGAGCAATTGTGCGTAGAGCGGGTGATCCTGTTCAGCAATCAGAACGCGCATGGTTCAAACCTTTCAAAAACAGTGCAGACGGCCGCCCGCATCCTTACGGCCACCGCCCACTAATACGATTTCATTGAAGCAGGTGCCCAGGACAGAGCACCGGTCGATCACATCGGGTCGTTGCGACGCAGCAGCTCTTCGGGCAAGTGTTCGATGTACTCGTCCTCGGCCGGCGGCATTTGCAGGTGGTAGCCCTGCGTGTCGAGGTTTTCCAGGACCACGGCGATGTCTTCGCGCGACAGCTTGCGCTCGGGCGTCAGCACCATGTCGAACGCGTGGTGCGGCTTGCCGAAGGCGGCCATCAAGGGCTCGGGCACGCGCTCGAGGGCATCGCTTTTGAGCACGTAGAGGTACATGCCGTCTTTTTTCAAGCTGCGATAGATGGAGCAGATACGTTTCAAGGCTGTTCTCCGGCAGTGGCCAGGCTGTCGAGCAGCGCCTGGCCCATCAACTCGCGGCGCCAGCCACGCAGCGAGTCTGGCAATTGGTAAGGCCCATCGGGGTAGCCACTTTTAACCAGGGCTTCGAGGGTTTTCTTGCGCAGCATCAGTTCCGGCGCCATGTCCAGGCGCTCGGCGAACGTTTGGCCCAGGGCACGCAGTTGCTTGATCAGCGCGGCGGCATCCACCGGCAGCGGTTCAGCCACGGCGGGCGGCCATTGGTCCATGGGCAGGCTGCCGGCACGTTTGATCAAGTCCAGCAGGAACTGGCCATCCTGGCGCACGGTGCGCGGGTGCATGTCTTCGATCTTGCCCAGTGCGGCGAGGTTGTCCGGCTGGGACTTGGCCAGGGGCCACAACGAGTGCTCGCGAACGATTCGGTTGCGCGGCAGGTCGCGGGCGCGGGCTTGCTGCTCGCGCCAGGCGCACAGCTCTCGCAGCACGGCAAGTTGAGCGCGGGACAGTTTCCAGGCCAGCTTGGCGTCGCGGTACACCTCGTACGGGTCGACTTCGCGGCGCAGGTTGGCCACCAGTTCGGCACCGTCCTCCAGCACCCAGGCGTATTTGTCGTCGGACAGCTGCGGGCGCAGGCGAATGTAGACCTCGGCCAAATGCACCGCGTCTTCGGCGGCGTAGCTGATTTGCGTCTCGGACAATGGCCGCTGCAACCAGTCCGAACGCGTCTCACCCTTGGGCAGTTCGATGTCGAGCACGGCTTGCACCAGGCGCGAATAGCCCATGGAAAAGCCGAGGTTCAGGTAAGCCGCCGCCAATTGGGTGTCGAACAACGGCACCGGCAGGCTGCCGGTCAGACGCAGCAAGACTTCGAGGTCTTCGCTGCAGGCGTGCACCACCTTGATCACCGCTGGGTTTTCCAGCAGCGCGGCCAAGGGTTGCCAGTTGTCAATGGTCAGGGGATCGATCAGGTAAGCGCGTGCGCCATCGCCGATCTGGATCAACCCGGCAATGGGATAAAAGGTGTCGACCCGCATGAATTCGGTGTCGAGGGCGACGAATGGCAACTGCTGCCATTCGGCGCAGTGCTGGCCGAGGCTATCGTTGTCGCAGATCCAGTGAATATCGATGGCCACACGGCTCTCCCTTGAAGAATGGCGCGCAGTATATATCGCGAAAGGGACTTGCGAGCATCCACAGTGCACAGGCAACCATGAAAACTCAGACAGGAGACGAAGAATAGCCCTACAGGGGATGGTTATCCTTTCTTACGCAGCACGTAGACACGCCACAGCGCGGAGCCCGGAATGAATTCCTGGTAATTCAGGACTTTGAAGCCGGCCTGGCGAAACTCATCGTCCACTGCCGTACGCGAGTTGACGGAGACAATCACCGTGTCGCGGCTGACCCGGTGAAACTCGCGCAGCAACGCCAGTCGCCCTTCACTGCTGGGCACATGACGAAACAACTCCAGGCAGAAGATGCAATCCACCGCATTCGCCGACAGACCAATGGAAAACGCCGAGCCCTGAAAGGTCTTGATCCGCTTGAGCAATGCCGCCGGGTGATGGGTACAGGCGTGATCGAGCATGGCCTGGGAGTTGTCCGACGCCAGGATCACCCGGTTGACGTGCTCGGCCAACACCGGCCAGAACCGCCCCGCGCCGCAGGCCAGGTCGAGGATCAGCCCCGGTTCGCCGGCCACTTTGAGCGCCTGGCGTACCAACCACTCGTCGCGCCACGACGCCAGGCGGCGGCGCAGCCCAGGCGGGCGCGTGTCGCCGCAGGCCCTGGCGTGTTCGCGGTCACAGCGTTCGGCGTATTCGATCTCGATCGAGGAGGGAGGTTGTGGCGACATCATCGGCTCATAAGGGTTAAACGGGAGTGAACGACCTTGATTCGCAGCTTAACCACTGCAACGTGAAAAAAAGGTCGAAGCCATCACGCCCGTTGATCGGCTCAGGCCTGATGCAAATACCAACGCCAATCCTGCTCCCCCACCTCACCCATGAACTGGCGATATTCAGCACGTTTGACCGCCAGGTACACGCCAAGGAACTCGCTGCCGAATGCCTCCCTGGCCCAGCTGGAATCTTCCAGCGCGCGCAGGGTGGTGAGCCAGTCGGTGGGCAAAAGGCTCTTGGCCTGGGCGTAACCGTTACCCTCGACCGGCGCGCCGGGGTCGCATTGTTCGCGGATTCCCCGGTGGATGCCGAGCAGGATCGCGGCGGCGGCCAGGTAGGGATTGGCGTCGGCGCCACAGATACGGTGCTCGATGTGCCGGGAGCTGGCCGGGCCGCCCGGCACGCGCAGGCTGACGGTGCGGTTGTCCACCCCCCATGTGGCGGCCAGGGGTGCGTAGCTGTTGGCCTGGAAGCGCCGATAGGAGTTGGCGTTGGGGCAGAACATCAGCAGCGAGTCGAGCAACGTGCCGAGCATGCCGCCCACCGCATGCCGCAGCAGCGGCGTACCGTCGCCGGCCTCGCTGGCGAACAGGTTGTTGCCCTCGGCATCCGCCAGGCTCACGTGCATATGCATGCCGGTGCCCGCCAGGTCGTCGAACGGCTTGGCCATGAAGCAGGCGCTCATCCCGTGCTTGTGGGCCACGCCCTTGACCAGGCGCTTGTAGCGCACGGCTTCGTCCATCGCCTGCAGGGCATCGGCGCGGTGTTGCAGAGTGATTTCCACCTGGCCCGGGGCGTACTCGGAAATCGCCGTGCGCGCCGGAATGCCTTGCAGCTTGCAGGCGCTGTAGAGGTCAGCGAGGAAGGGTTCGATCTGCTCCAGTTCGCGCAACCCGTAGACCTGGGTCGAACACGGGCGACCGCCGTCGACATCCCGCGCCGGTTGGGGGCGGCCGTTGCCATCGGGTTTCTGGTCGAGCAGATAGAACTCCAACTCGGCCGCCATCACCGGGTAATAGCCGTCGGCCTTGAGCGCGTCGATTACCCTGGCCAGCAAATGCCGAGGGTCGGCCACGGTGGCGGGCAGGCCTTCAGTGGGGTGCATGCTGACTTGCACCGCGGCGGTCGGGATCAGGCGCCAGGGCATGCGTTGCAAACTGCCGCTGATCGGGTAGGCGCGGCAGTCGATGTCGCCCACGTCCCACACCAGGCCGGAGTTTTCCACGTCGTCGCCATTGATGGTCAGGCCCAGGATGGTGCTGGGCAACGGGCGCCCGCATTGATACACCGCCAACAGTTCATCCCGGTGCAGCAACTTGCCGCGCGGTACGCCGTTGTTGTCGAGGATGAACAGCTCGAACATCTCGATGTCGGGGTTGTGCTCAAGGAAGGATTGGGCTTCGTGCAGGCTGGCAAACACACTCATGGCGGTTCTCATACGGTTGCGACTGGCGGGCGCGCGGGCGCCGCCGGGCAGATGCGCACAGGCGCGCGTCATCCATGGGGTAGATCAACGTAGGAGAGAGGTGTCTGGAGGGCGTGCATGCCGACAGTGAAACAACGCCCAGAACGCCAGCGTGGACGGCAGTGTCGCAAGGTGCGTATCAGCGGAACCGTCCATGGGCGAATCACGGTGAGGTACAGGCCCGCAGCGTCACACGCCTGGGCAGGCGGTTAAATTCAGGGATGCCGGAGTGTGGTTGCAACCCGGCTAAACATTCGCCGCGCCTTGCCACCCTGCCCCGCGCTGGAAATAATGGCTGCCCCCGACCATGCCCCAAGGACTCGACCGCATGAAAGCTCCGCTCGCCCTGTGTGTACTGGCAACCCTGGCCACCAGCGCCCTGGCCGACACCGCCCCGTCGCGCCTGGATGAAGTGCTGCAACGCGGCACCCTCACCGTGTGCACCACCGGCGACTACAAGCCCTATACCTCCCTGCGCGCCGACGGCACCTATGAAGGCATCGACATTGCCATGGCCGAGTCCCTGGCCAAGAGCCTCACTGCCAAGCTCATCTGGGTGCCCACCACCTGGAAAACCCTGATGCCGGACTTTCTTGCCAAGCGCTGTGATATCGCCGTAGGCGGTATTTCGGTGTCGCTGGAGCGCCAGAAAAAGGCGTTCTTCAGCCAGTCTCTCGGCGAAGACGGCAAGATCCCGCTGGTGCGCTGCGCCGATGTGCAGCGCTACCAGACCGTCGAACAGATCAACCAGCCGCAGGTACGGGTGATCGAGCCGGCCGGCGGCACCAACGAAGTGTTCGCCCGCGCCCACCTGGGCCAGGCGCAGATCCGCCTGCACGACAACGTGACCATCTTCGACGAACTGCTCGCCGGCAAAGCCGATGTGATGATCACCGACGCCAGCGAAGCGCGTTACCAGCAAAAACTCAAGCCCGGGCTGTGTGCGGTCAACCCGCAGCGGCAGATGCAGTACAGCGAAAAAGCCTTTTTGCTGCCGCGCGACGATATGGCCTGGAAAAGCTATGTCGACCAGTGGCTGCACCTGAGCGTGGCCACAGGCGAGTACCAAGCCATCGTCAAGCAGTGGCTGGCGGCGCCTTGATCAACGGGCACGCGGCGCGGCGGCAGGCAGTTGGAGGGTAAATACCTCCCGACAAACCGCTCTGATCAGCCGGCACCGTCTACGCTCTTGGAAATCAACAAAACGAGGGACGGGTCATGAAGGCACTGTTGCGGATCACCTGGCTGCTGTTGTTGTGTTTCAGCCAGGTGCACGCCAATCCAACTCAGGCTCAAGACGCCGAGGCGGCCAAGGCCCTGCTGGAAAAAGCCCTGGCTTACTACCAGAGCCATGGCGACAAGGCATTCGCCACGTTCAGCCGCCAGGGCGACTTTATCGACCAGGACCGCTACGTATTCGTGGTCGATACCCAAGGTGTGTTGCTGGCCAGCGGCGGGCCCTCTTCGGCCTTGATCGGCCGCGACGTGTCTGAAGTATTGGGGCCGGACTTGCGCCAGTCATTCAAGGACGCCCTCAAGGTACCCGAAGGCCAGGGTATCCAGCAGGCCGACTACCGCTGGCAGAACTGGAACGACGGCAAGGTCGAGCACAAGCATGTGTTTTATCAGCGCGTCGGCGAACGCATCCTCGCGGTGGGTTATTACCTGCCACGGGCCACGCCGGAACAGGCGCGCGCCCTGCGCAACAAGGCGGTGAACGCGCTGGTCAAGGATGAGGCCGGCACGCTCAAGGCCATCAACTCATTGCAGGGTGGCTTCCTGCAGGACGACCTGTATGTGTTTGTGGTGGACCTGAACACCCGACGCTACGTGGCCCACGGCACCAACCTGAGGCTGATCAACACGGACTTCAGCAAGATCAAGGACCCGGATGGCAAACCGGTGGGCGAGCCGATTCTCAAGCTGATGGCCGAGCAGGACCAGGGGGAATACAAGTACCGCTGGAAAAACCCGGTGACCGATAAGGTCGAGAACAAACATGCTTATATCCGCAAGAGCGGGCACTTCATGGTGGCGGTGGGTTACTACAGCCCCTGAAGCTGAAATGCGGTAAAAAAAATGGGAGAGGGCAAGCCCCCTCCCAGATTTTGATCTCTATGGTGTCCGTTATCTGGCCTTGTCTTCGCGGCCGCGCAGCACCCGATTCGGCATGGCGATGGCGGCCGCGAGCCCCAATAGAGACACCGCTGCACTCACCATCAGCAAATGCCGGAACGTCACCGCCAGTTCCCCGCGCAAGGCATCCTGCGCCGGGCCTGGAGCGGCGTTCAGCCCGTCCAACAACACGTTGCCGGAACTGCCCTCGGCCACCAGCGCACCGCTGGCCAGGTGGGCGAAGCTGGAGTCCTGCAACAACGCCAGCAGCAACGCCGACATACAGGCCACGCCCACCGCGCCACCAAGGGAGCGGAACAGGTTAGTGGTGCTGGTGGCAACGCCGATGTCGCGCTGTTGCACCGAGTTTTGCGAGCCCACCAGCGAGGTCGGAAATTGCATACCGGCGGCGATCCCGCACAGCAGCATGAACACGCCGGTGAGCAGCACGTCCTGAGGCGCACTCACAGCCATGCCCATAATCGCCAGCGGGCTCAACAGCGCACCGCTGAGGATCATCGGTTTATAGCGCCCTGTCACCGAGGTCATGCGCCCGGCGGTATACGCGCCCATCGGCAGGCCCATCGCCAGGGGCAGCAAGTGCAAGGCCGCGCTGTCGGCACCGCCGCCGGTCACGGCCTGAAAGCGCAGCGGCATCAACACTGTCAGGGAAATGGCCTGGAAGCTGGTGAAGAAAATCGTGCACCAGCACAACACCGCGCTGCGGTTGGCGAACAGGTGCATCGGCAGCAAGGGCTCCGGCGCACGGCGTTCGTGCCACACAAACAGCGTCAACGCCACCAGCGCGCACGCCAGCAGGCCGAGCACCTGGCTGTCACGCCAAGGCCGGCCCTGGCCGATTTCGGTGATGCCCAGCAGCAAGGCGGTCAGGCCGATGATCATCAGCACGGTGCCGAGGTAATCGATGATCGGCTTGCGCTGCGGTATCGGCAGCCCCACCAGGGTGCGATAGGCCACGTACCAGGCGCCGGCGCCCAGCGGCAGGTTGATCAGGAACACCCAGCGCCACGACAGATATTCGGTCATGTAACCGCCCAGCACCGGCCCGGCCACGCTGGCGACCGCATACATGCTGCTGAAATAGCCCTGGTAACGCCCGCGCTCACGGGGCGCGATGATGTCGCCGATGATCGCCTGGCTCACCGAGATCATCCCCCCCGCCCCGATGCCTTGCAGCACCCGCGCCAGCACCAGTTGCTCCATGCTTTGGGCCAGGCCGCAAAACAGCGACGCCACGGTGAACAGGCCCATGCCGATCAGCATCATCGGGCGGCGCCCGTACAGGTCGCCCAGCTTGCCGTAGATCGGCACCGCCACGGTCATGGCCACCATGTAGCCGGAGATCACCCAGGCCAGCAGGTTGACATCGTGGAACCGCGCGGAGATGGCGGGCATGGACACTGCGACGATGGTCTGGTCCAGGGCGCCAAGGAAGATCGCCATCATCAACGAGGCGAGGATACTGCGCACCGCCGGGAGCGGCGGTGCGGGCTGATTGAGCTGAGTCACGGTAGAACCTTCGAGCCAGGCCGGCAGGCAACGGCAGCCCACGGCAATGCTCGATACGATAGCAGGCTATTCGATAGCCTCGTAAGGAAGCCCGACGTAATTTTCCGCGATGGTTTTGCGCCCGGCTTCGGAGTGAATGAAGTACTCCAGCTCGCTCTGGGCAATGCGCTGGCTGAAGCCATCGGCCTCCGGGAATTGATGCAGCATCGAGGTCATCCACCAGGAGAACCGCTCGGCCTTCCACACGCGGCGCAGGCAAATGGCGGAGTAGCGTTCCAGCAAATCCACGCGTCCTTCGCCATACACCTTGAGCAGGATCCGGAACAGGGTGCTCACGTCACTGGCGGCCAGGTTCAGGCCCTTGGCACCGGTGGGCGGCACGATATGCGCCGCATCCCCGAGCAGGAACAGGCGCCCGTATTGCATCGGCTCCACCACGAAACTGCGCAGCGGCGCGATGCTTTTTTCAATCGAGGGGCCGGTGACCAGCTGTGCGGCCAGGGCGCTGGGCAGACGGGTTTTCAGTTCGTCCCAAAAGCGCGCGTCAGACCACTCATCCAGCGGCTCCTCGGCCGGCACTTGCAGGTAATAGCGGCTGCGGGTGGGCGAACGCATGCTGCACAGGGCAAAGCCACGCGGATGCTTGGCGTACACCAGTTCATCGTGCACCGGTGGCGTGTCGGCGAGGATGCCCAACCAGCCAAAGGGGTAGACGCGCTCGAAGACTTTCAATGACTCCGCAGGGATCGACTGGCGCGCCACGCCGTGGAAACCATCGCAACCGGCGATGTAGTCGCAGTCCAGGCGATACGCCTGGCCCTGGTGCTCGAAGGTCAGCCAGGGGCGATCGGTTTTCAGGTCGTGGGGCTGCACATGGCTAGCTTCGTAAAAAGTCTGGGCCCCGGCGGCGGCGCGAGCGGCCATCAGGTCACGGGTGACTTCGGTCTGGCCGTAGACCATCACCGACTGGCCGCCGGTGAGGGCCTTGAGGTCGATATGGGTGAGCTGGCCATTGAGCGCCAGTTCGAAGCCATCATGCACCAGGCCTTCGGCCTCCATGCGCTGGCTGACACCGGCCTCGCGCAGCAGGTCGACCATGCCTTGTTCCAGCACCCCGGCGCGGATACGGCCTTGCACGTAATCGGCGCTCTGGCGCTCCAGGATAAGCGTCTGGATCCCGGCGTTATGCAGCAGCTGGCCGAGCAGCAGTCCGGAGGGACCGGCGCCAATGATGGCGACTTGGGTTTTCAACGTTTTCATTATTTTTATCGCCCGCACGTTACACCCGAACGGATCAGGTGAAAGAGTTGTCATTGCTGAGGTAGCTGACATTTTTCACTTGAGTGGGCGGCATAAGAAGGTGAAAACTTAGCCAAAGCCTGCGCTTTTTGCCAATTGGGGCGATTACCGAACAACTATCCTGAGTGTCGGATTGAAACCATGACTAAAACCGCGATTCCGGTCTTCAAGCTTTACGGAGAAAGCCAGCAATGGCCGACCCCCGATTTGTTGCACTGCGAAACCATTTCCCGCCGCAGTCGGGAATACCAGTGGGAAATCCAGCCCCACCGGCACGCGGATCTGTGCCAGTTGTTGTATGTACACAAAGGCCAGGCACAGCTGGAAATCGAGGGCCAGCGCACCACGCTCAACGAAGCCACGCTGCAGGTATTGCCGCCGTTATGCGTGCACGGATTTCGCTTTGCCGAAGATGTCGAAGGCTATGTGGTGACCCTGGCGGCGCCGCTGGTCAGCCATTTGCAGGCCCAGTTGGGCGCCACGGCAGGCGGCCTGCAGGCGTTGGGCAGTTACCCGGCGGGCGCGGACAGCGACTACCTCAACAGCCAGTTCGCCCGCCTGCAAGCGGAATACGCCAACGAACAACCGGCACGGGACATGATGATGCACGCCTTGATCAGCGTGCTGCTGGTGTGGATCAGCCGCCAGGCCATCCAACGTCGCCACCCGCGCGCACCACGGGGCAGCGAGTATTTCCGGCGCTTTACCCAACTGGTCGAACAGCATTACCGCGAACACCCGAAGATCGAGGACTTGGCCCACAAGCTGGGTATTTCGGTCTCACACCTGAATGGAACCTGTCGCGAGCTGGGTGGGCAGCCAGCGTTGCAGATCATGCATGACCGCCAGTTGCTGGAAGCCAAGCGCTTGCTGACTTACACCAGCATGACCATCAATGAAATGTCGGAGGTGCTGGGTTTTTCCGACCCCACCAACTTCTCTCGGCTGTTTCGCCGACGGGTCGGGTTCTCACCCAAGGCGTTTCGCGAGCAACTCAAGGCTGAACCGCCGCTTACCTGAGTGCACTGAAACTGCCGGAGTGGGGAACGCAGTGGTCCTGATGGCAGCTGATCGCGAAGGTCGGCTGCATACGGGTCTGTTCCACCCGGTAGGCGGCAGTCCCGTAGAGTGCGCTGGCCAAGGCGCAGAGGGTGAAAATCATCAGGTATTTTCTGGTTTTGATGCTCATGGCACAGACCTCTGGACGGATCCACACGGTGCTGTTTAAAGCATAGGCCAGCCAGGGCGAGTTGCCATTATTGGGCGACATTCAACAGCGTTATGTCGCCCTAGAGACCGATATCCCATGCCGGCTCTTCGGGGAACCTCAGCACCAGGAAATCCAGCAGGCTGCGCAGCGCCGAGGGCATGTGTTTACGCGAGGCATACACCGCGTAGATGTTCATTTGCCGGGGGTCGGCCTGGGGCAGCAGTTTCACCAATTCGCCGCGGCGGATGTGATCGCCGGCCTGGTAACTGGGCAGCATCGCCACCCCGGCCCCGGCCAGCGTCACGCGCAGCAGGGTGCTGGCCTCGTTGGCCGTGATATTGCCGTGCACCGGCACCGACACGTGCTCACCCTGCTCTTCGAAATGCCACAGGCTTTTGCCGAAATACGAGTGGGTCAGGCAGTTGTGCCGCGCCAGGTCTTCGACTTTTTGCGGCGCCGGATGCTCCAGCAGATACGCCGGGGACGCGCACACCACCGAGCGACACACGGTCAGGCGCCGGGCGATCAGGTTGGGGTCCAGGTCGTTACTGGTGCGGATGGCCAGGTCGATGCGCTCATCCACCAGGTTCACCGTGCGGTCGAGCATTTGCAGGTCGACCGTGACCAAGGGGTAGCGCTTGACGTATTCGGCAATGGCCTCGGCCAATTGCGCCTGGCCAAATGAAGTGCTGACGCTCAAGCGCAGCAGGCCGCGAGGCGCATCGTCGGGTTCGCTGACGGCGGCCTGCATGTCACCGCACAGTTCCAAAAGTTGCCGGCAGCGCGGCAAGGTTTCGCTGCCGGCGGCCGTGAGGCTCAGTTTGCGCGTGGTGCGGTGCAGCAGGCGCGCGCCGACCCAGTCTTCCAACTCGGCCAAATAGCGCGACACCACCGGGCGCGACAGGTCCAGATGATCAGCCGCGGCAGACTGGCTGCCCAGGTCCACCACGGTGACGAATACCCGCATTGCTTGAAGACGATCCATGATTTGCCCGATTTCAGAAACAAACTATGTCCCAGCATCGCATTTTTAGTCGTGTTTGGTGCAACTAAGCTCTGTGCACTCTTTGAACCGATTGCTGGAGCTGCCCGATGTTCTCAACCTTCAAGCGCTTGACCCTGGCCACCGCCGCCCTGGCATTTGCCGCCCATGCGGCAGCGGCCGACCTGAGCCTGGACGTGTACAACCCTGGCGAGGCGGCGATCTTCCCGGTGACCTCGGTGCTGGTCAGCGGCGCCAAGGACGCGATCCTGGTGGACGCGCAATTCGGCAAAGGCCAGGCCGAGCAGTTGGTGCAGAAGATCCGCGCCAGCGGCAAAAACCTGACCACCATCTACATCAGCCACGGCGACCCGGATTATTACTTCGGCCTCGACACCCTCACCGCCGCGTTCCCGAAAGCCAAGGTAGTGGCGCCGCAACCGGTGGTCGACCATATCAACGCCACCGTGGCCGGCAAATTGGCGTTCTGGGGCCCGAAAATGGGCGCCGACAAACCGGCCAAGACCATCGTGCCGCAGGTGTTACAAGGCCATAGCTTGACGCTCGAAGGCCAGCAGCTGGACGTAATCGGCCTGGACGGCCCGCAGCCGGATCGCAGCTTTGTGTGGATCCCCTCGATAAAAGCCGTGGTCGGTGGAGTAGTCGTCGCCGAGAACATCCACGTGTGGATGGCCGACACCCAAAGTTCGCAGTCTCACAAAGACTGGCTGGCCACCCTGCAACGCATTGCAGACCTGAAGCCGCGCACCGTGGTCCCCGGCCACTACCTGGGCACACCGTCGCCGGCCTCGGTGGCATTTACCGCCGACTACATCAAGGCGTTCGACCTCGAAACCGCCAAGGCCAAGGACTCCGCCGCGCTGATCGCGGCCATGAAAAAGCGTTACCCGACCCTGGCTGACGAAAGCTCGCTGGAGCTGAGCGCCAAAGTCGCCAAGGGCGAAATGAAGTGGTGAAACCGTTCAAACCTTAACCGTACTGGAGAACATCATGAGCACAATCGCAATTATTGGGGCCACTGGCCGTGCGGGTAGTCAACTGCTGGAAGAAGCGCTGCGTCGCGGGCATAGCGTGGTGGCTATTGCGCGTAATACCGACAAGCTGGCCGCGCGCCCGGACGTCACCGTTAAACAGGTCGATGCGCTGAACGCCGAAGCCCTGCAACAGGCAATCAGCGGTAGCGATGTGGTGATCAGTGCCGCGCACTTCGCCACCCTCCCCGCCAGTGCCGTGATCGGCCCGGTGAAAAAGGCCGGCGTACCACGCTTGCTGGTGGTGGGCGGCGCGGGCTCGCTGTTGCTGCCGGGTGGCGGCCGGGTGATCGACAGCGAGGGGTTCCCTGCCGAGTACAAGGCCGAGGCCAGCGCAGGTGCTGAATTCCTGGAGGCCCTGCGCCAGGAAGCACAATTGGATTGGACGTTCCTGTCGCCATCGGCGCTGTTCGATGGCACCGAACGCACCGGTAAATTCCGCCTGGGCCAGGATAATTTGCTGGTGGGCAGTGACGGTAAAAGCTCGATCAGCTTTGCCGACTATGCCATCGCCATGCTCGATGAAGTGGAAACACCGAAGCACTCGCGCCAACGCTTTACCGTCGGTTACTGACCCAACGCGGTCAAAAATGTGGGAGGGGGCTTGCTCCCGATAGCCGTGGATCAGTCAGGATGTAACCACTGAACCACCGCTATCGGGAGCAAGCCCCCTCCCACATTTTGATAGGTGCTCTTGCAGCCACTGCAATTTTTCAATAGTGCCTGCGACTTTCTCATTTGCCCCACTCCCCCAACCATGGCCTGATTGCCCCTTGTTCACCCAAGGCAGGCCCATGGAAAACGTTCAGGCAAAACCCACCACCGCCCCCTGGCTGATGATCAGCGTGGTACTGGTCGCCCTTAACCTGCGCCCATCGATGGCGGCGGTAGGCCCCTTGTTGGCGTCGATTCGCGGCGATGTGCCGTTGAGTTTCAGCAGCGCGGCGTTGCTGACCATGCTGCCGGTGATGGCCATGGGCCTGGCGATGTTCTTTGGCATGGGCCTGGCCAAGCGTGTTGGCGAGCACCGCAGCATTGTGTTGTCGCTGGTGGTGATTGGCGTGGCGACGTTGTCGCGGTTGTTCCTCGATTCGGCGCTGGAGCTGATCGTCAGCGCCATCGCGGCGGGTATCGGTATTGCGATGATCCAGGCGTTGATGCCGGCGCTGATCAAGTCGCGCTTCAGCAACAATGTTTCCCTGTTCATGGGCCTGTATGTCACCGCCATCATGGGCGGCGCGGCGCTGGCGGCAGCGTTCTCGCCCTTCGTGCAAGTGCACACCGGCAGTTGGCGCATCGGCTTGGCGATCTGGGCAGTGCTGGCGCTGGTGGCGGTGGTCGTCTGGTACGCCCAGCGCTCGGTGCTGCCACCGTTACCCCACGCCGGTTCAGGCGCACAGGAAGCTTTTTTCGGTAATGGTCGCGCCTGGCTGCTGGCGATCTTTTTTGGCCTTGGCACAGCGTCCTACACCTGTGTACTCGCCTGGCTGGCGCCGTACTACGTCGAGCAAGGCTGGAGCGAACAAAACGCCGGTTTACTGCTGGGTTTCCTGACGGCGATGGAAGTCGTGTCCGGCCTGGTTACCCCGGCCATTGCCAATCGGCGCCGGGATAAACGCAGCGTGGTGGCGGTGTTGCTGGTGCTGATCATCATCGGCTTCTGTGGGCTGATCCTGAGCCCGCACCAGCTGAGCCTGTTATGGCCATGCCTGCTCGGCCTGGGCATCGGCGGGCTGTTCCCGATGAGCCTGATCCTTTCCCTGGACCACCTGGACAACCCGCGCCGTGCCGGTGGGCTGACCGCGTTCGTACAAGGTATCGGCTACCTGATTGCCGGCTTGTCGCCGCTGATCGCCGGGATGATTCGCGACCAATTGGGCAGCTTCGAATGGGCCTGGTGGGCGCTGACGGCGGTTGTGGTGGTGATGCTGTTGATCGTCATGCGCTTTGACCCCAGGCATTACGCGCAACATATCCGCTGACGTCGTGTTGCAAACAGTATTTGTCCCACCAAAAACATAGAAAAAACCTACAGCGCTTTCTATTGGCACGCCCGTTCCGTTAAGCTTTTGCGCTGTTGTGTACTGAGTTCGGTACAGCGGGTTTACGGACGGAATGGATGCTAAACAGTAACTTGCTCAGAAAACTCGATATGCAGGACTTGATGGTGTTTATCGCCGTCTACGATCAGAGCAGCGTTACCGATGTTTCAGAAACGCTGTTCGTCAGCCAGTCCACCGTGAGCTACAGCCTGAAGAAGCTGCGCACCAGTTTTGAAGACGAGTTGTTTATCAACACTCGGGCGGGCATGCGTCCTACGCACAAGGCCACGACCATGTACGGCCATGTGCAAAAGATCCTCGAAAGCATCAACCTGTGCCACGCCGGTGGCCAGGCCTTCGATCCCACGCAGAAGGCCGTGACCTTCAATATTTGTGCCCCGGAATACTTCGAGCAATTGATCCTGCCGCGCCTGTTGAAAACCTTCGACCGCGCCGACCTGCCGGTGATCGTCAATGTGCAGAAACTGGAAACCGACATCCCCGCCGACGACCTGCGCGAAGGCCGCCTGGACCTGGTGATCTGTTTCGGCCCGCATTTTCACCGCGCCCATAAAGACTTCAAGACCCAGATGCTGCTGGAAGACGATTTGGTGTGCGTGTTCGACAAACGCTCGGCTCCCCGGGAGCCCGCATTCAGCCTGCAATCGTTCGTCGAGCGGCGCCACGTATTCCCCACGCCATGGACGTCCGATACCAACATGATCGACGGCTGGCTCGCCCGCCAGGCCCACAAGCGCCACGTGATCGCCCGGGCCAACAGCTACAGCGCAGCCTTAAAGATGATCACCGGCACCGACTTTATCGTCACCCTGCCCCGCCGCGTGCAAAAGCTGCTGGCTTTGGCCCCCGCCTACGGCCACTGCGAGGCGCCCAACGGGTTGCCTGGGTTCACGCTGGATATGCAATGGAATGAAACCAGTGAACAGGACAGCGCCAATACCTGGTTTCGCGAGCAAGTGGTGAAGGTGTGTGCCGAGCAAGGTCTGCTCTGAACACCGGTGGTGAGGGAGCTTGCTCCCCCACCCGCCGTGTTAATGCGTATCAGCCGATTGCGACTTTGCTATAAGCGTCGCGATCCATGTCGACCAGTTGAACACTGAGTTGAACCTGCACGTCAGCCGGCCAGTCGCCCAGATCCTGCAATGCCGCCAACAGGCTCTGGGACAACTGCTGTTTGACCTGCGCCGACCGCCCGCTGAGCAACGACAGCTTCACCGCGATAAAGCCGCGTGAACTGAGCGATGTACCCACCTGGAAACTCTCGACTTTCACCGCGCGGCTTTTGATATCGAATTCAGAACCGAACTGCCCGGATGCCATCAACACATTGTTAAGCCGCAACAAGGCCTTTTCGACGGCCAGGCCTGTAAGGTTGGCGGTGTATTCGAGGTGCAGGTGGGGCATGGGTGTCTCCGAGTTCTTGTAGGAAGATTCTTAGATGTATACCACGGATAAACGCTTCAAGCCTTGGCCCCAAGCCCTCGATCACTCATAAACGCCTCCAACCGCGAGCGTACCCAGCGCTCGGCCGGGTCGGTGTCCACGTGGCTGAGCCAGACCATGGACAAGTCCAACGTCGGTGTTTCGAACGGAAACGGCTCACAGAACAGGTTGCCCGACACCGCCATGGCTTCGGCGGTGTAGTCCGGCAGGCTGGCGATCAGGTCGGTACCGGCCAGCAATGCGGGCAAGGCGCTGTATTGCGGCACCGACAGCACCACATGACGCTTGCGGCCGATTTCTGCCAGCCACTCATCGGCAAAGCCCGACACGTTGGCGGTGTGAGACACCAGCACGTGGGGGCGTGAGCAATATTCATCGAGGGTCAGCGGCGTGTCCGAGGCATCGGCGCGCAGCAGTCGCGGGCGGATATGGCGCAGCAATTTGCGCTTGGCATTCGCCGGCAGCCCACGGGTTTGGGTGATGCCGACGGTAATGTCACCGGAGGCCAGCAGGTCAGGAATGCGCCAGTAATCCACGTGTTGCACCACAAACACCACCTGCGGCGCTTCCTGGCGCAAGGCGCGCAGCAACGGCGGCAGCAGGCCGAATTCCACATCGTCGGACAGGCCGATACGAAAGGTCATGGTGCTGATGGACGGGTCGAAATCGTGGGTCAGGCTCAGCGCCGAGGACAACGAATCCAGGGCCGGTGACAGGTGCAGGATGATCTCCTCGGCGCGCGCCGTGGGCTCCATGCGGTGGCCGACCCGAATGAACAACGGGTCGTTGAACAAGGTGCGCAAGCGGTTGAGGGCAGAACTGATGGTCGGCTGGCCGAGAAACAGCTTCTCGGCCACCCGCGTGACATTGCGCTCCAGCATCAGTGCTTCGAAGACCACCATCAGGTTGATGTCGGCCTTGCGTAATTCATTGCGATTCATCGGCGCCTGCCTCTTCCCCACGACAGGCCGCAGTGTAGAAAGCGCGGCGCGCGGCGTCTATGCGCCTATCTGCCGATACGCCGCAAGGCCCGCGGCTCAAGGCTTGAGCGGAAACTCCTGATCCCGCTCAGAAAGCTCCGTCCCGTCGTCCGGGTGCTTCCAGGTCTGCGGTTTCTCCTCTTCGTGCTGCCGCTGGGGTTGTTCGCGTTCCGGCTCGTCTTGTTGCTTGCGTTCGTTACCCATAGCCATCTCCCATCCGTAAGAATTGGTCACACCTTTAAGCATAGAACAGGCTGGATGATTTGAACGCTGTGCCCGTCCGGTAAGCGGCTCACAAAAATAAAAAGAAAAATATTCACTTATCATTTCTAAATGTGTCAGCCACTATCTCAGGTCGTAAGTGAAACAAGCACTTTAAAAGAACGCTGGAGACACATAACCATGACTAGCCCTTCCCGGCCCGATTCTGCCAGCTCGAAAATTGGTGCGGTTTTCCGCGTTACTTCGGGCAACTTTCTTGAACAGTTCGACTTCTTTCTGTTCGGCTTCTACGCCACCTACATCGCCGCCGCGTTCTTCCCCGCCGCCAATGAGTTTGCCTCATTGATGATGACGTTCGCCGTGTTCGGCGCAGGTTTCCTGATGCGCCCGCTGGGTGCGGTGATCCTGGGGGCCTACATCGATGACGTGGGGCGCCGTAAAGGCCTGATCGTGACCTTGTCGATCATGGCCAGCGGCACGCTGTTGATCGTGCTGGTGCCGGGCTACCACACCATTGGCCTGTGGGCACCGTTGCTGGTGCTGCTCGGTCGCCTGTTGCAAGGCTTCTCGGCCGGGGCGGAACTGGGCGGTGTGTCGGTGTACCTGGCGGAAATGGCCACCCCGGGCCGCAAAGGGTTCTACACCAGTTGGCAGTCGGGCAGTCAGCAGATTTCCATCGTGGTCGCCGCTGCCCTGGGTTACGGCCTGAACGTGTGGATGGAGCCGGCCGTGGTTGCCGACTGGGGCTGGCGCATTCCGTTTGCCGTCGGTTGCGTGATTATTCCGTTTATCTTCCTGCTACGCCGCAACCTGCAGGAAACCGAAGAGTTCGCCAAGCGCCAGCATCGCCCGACCATGCGCGAAGTGATGGCGACCCTGGCAAAGAACTGGACCGTGGTGATCGGCGGCATGCTGATGGTAGCCATGACCACGACTGCGTTTTACCTGATCACCGTGTATGCGCCGACCTTCGGCAAGACCGTGCTGCAACTGAGCACCTCCGACGCCCTGCTGGTGACCTTGCTGGTAGCCGTGTCGAACTTTGTCTGGCTGCCCATCGGCGGCACATTGAGCGATCGCTTCGGCCGCAAGCCGGTGCTGCTGGCCATGACTGTGCTGACCGTTCTCACGGCTTATCCAGCCCTGTCCTACGTGGTGAATGCCCCAAGCTTTGCGCATATGTTGGAGACGCTGCTGTGGTTCTCCTTCCTCTATGGCATGTACAACGGCGCGATGATCCCGGCGCTCACCGAAATCATGCCGGTGGAAGTGCGCGTGGCAGGCTTCTCCCTCGCCTACAGCCTGGCGACCGCGGTGTTTGGTGGCTTTACCCCGGCCATTTCCACCTGGTTTATCCACATCACCGCAGACAAGGCCTCGCCGGCTTACTGGATGATGTTCGCCGCGCTGTGTGCCCTGTGCTCGACCCTGGCGTTGTATCGCCGCGCCGGCAACCGTGGGCAGGTGGTTCAGCAGGCGATGTAACGTCGCCTCGGCGCCTCACGACCTGCGTGCCACCCACCCGTGGTCGGTGGCACGCGCTTGCTACACCTGAAAGCGTGCCACCGCTTCGTTGAGTGCAACCGCCAGCCGCGCCAGCTCCTGGCTGGAACCATTGATCTGCCCGGCACCGGAAGACGATTGCGCCGACAGGTCGCGAATGTTCACGATGTTGCGATCCACTTCCTTGGCCACCTGGGCTTGTTCCTCGGCAGCGCTGGCAATCACCAGGTTGCGTTGGTGAATCTGGTCGATAGAGTCGGTGATCTGGCTCAAGGCCCCCCCCGCCCCCTCCGCCAGGGCCAGGGTGTCGGTGGCACGCTGGGTACTGGACTGCATTGAAGTCAATGCATCATTGGAGCCGATGCGCATGGCGGTCACCATCTGATCAATTTCCAGGGTCGATTGCTGGGTGCGATGGGCCAGCGCACGCACTTCGTCGGCTACCACCGCAAAGCCACGCCCGGACTCACCGGCGCGCGCAGCCTCGATCGCCGCGTTGAGCGCCAGCAAGTTGGTCTGCTCGGCGATAGAGCGAATCACATCGAGGACCTTGCCGATATCCCGTGACTGCTCCGCCAGGTTCTGCACCAGGGTCGAGGTTTCGCCGATATTGGTGCTCAGGGCTTGAATCGCGCTGACGGTCTCGCCCACGCGATGCTGGCCTTCGCGCGCGGTTTCGTTGGACAGCCGCGTGGACTCGGAGGTGGACACCGCATTGCGCGCCACTTCGTCCGCCGCCGAGGTCATCTCGTTGACCGCGGTAGCGGCCTGCTCGATTTCCGCCGTCTGCTTTTGCAGGCTGCGACTGCTTTGATCGGTGATGCCATTCAGGTCGGTGGCAGACGACGCCATCTGCCCCGCTGACTGGCGAATCAGTTGCAAGGTCCCGCGCAGGTTGGCTTGCATGCTCTTGAGAGCCACCAGCAGGCGAGTGACTTCATCGTCGCCAGTCACCGCCACCGTTTGCGTCAGGTCACCCTGGGCAACGTTCTCGGCAGCCCGAACGGCCTGGCTCAACGGGCCGACAATACTGCGCGTGAGTAACCACGCCAGCACCACGGTGCTCAACGCGGCAAGGAGCACAAAACCGAACACCATGGTGCGCGAGCGGCTGTACTGCGACTCCGCCGCTTGCCCCTGTTGGTTGATCTGGGCGTTGTAGTAATCGGCGAGCGCATTGAGTTGAGCGCCGGAGCCATCGACCACGGTTTTCATATCCACCAACAGCAACTTGTTAAGTTCGGCGCCCTGCTGCTTGTCGGCCAGCACGAATGATTGAGCCAAAGCTTGCTGGTATTGGCGAAGCGAGACCTGGAACTGGTCGTAGAGCGTACGGACTTCAGGCGTGTCGATCACAGCCTCCAAATCGGCCAGCCGTTTCGTCAGGTCCTGGCTGCGAGTGTCCATCTGACTGCGGTATTGCGGGATGCCCGCAGGGTTCGGGTCCAGCGCCATTCGCAAAGAGATCGTACGAATGCGCAGCATGATTTCACGAATATCAGCGACCAACCGCATCTTCGGCACTAGCCCGCTTTCAACCTGTACCGCACTGGCGCGGATGCTCGCCATGTTCGATAGCGCAAAAAAACCCAACAGGGCCACGAGCAAAGCAATCAAGGCAAAACCCAGGCCCGCACGGCGGGCGATAGACAGGCTGCGAAGGGACATTTAGGCGGGATACTCTTATTTTGGGATACGACATCGTATGACAGCATTTCGACCAGAAGGAGGCGGACTTTAGGAATCGACCCTCCAATGCACGAAAAGCCTGCTGAGCATTGAGATCAGCGGGCTTTTTTCAGTCACCGACACAAAAACGCCCGCTTGTTCGCGGCGTTGGGGAAGATTTGCTGCAGTCGTTTTTCGGTGATGTTCATCTCGATAGCCCTCAGTAGTGCGTCACGTCCGCCACCAGCAGGGTTGGGGGGTGTCAGGTACGGGTCCTGGCCAACAGGTTGTCTTCCTGCTGTTGAATCTCCGTCAGCAGTTCCTCATAGCCGCGTTGGGTGTTGAGGTGATCAACCGCCAGCGCCGCCCGTTGCCGCCTGTGTAGATCCGGGCGTTGGGCAATGTCATCGCGGACGGCGTCTTCTCCAGTCGCAGGACCGCAGCTTCGCAATTTTCGAGCAGTATAAAGGCGAGACGCGGGTCGCTACCGAAGCGGTAGTCTCCGACGCCAAAGACAACGGTGGCGAGCGACAACAGTAGACCCATGCAGATGAATGAACGCGTGATGATCGGTCGCACGTTATTTCTCCCAGATGGAAAAGTGCGAACGTACCACCGGTTTTCAATCGAGTCTGTCGGCTCGGTCTGTCAGACAGCGGTTATTTTGTGACAACTCAAACTAACCGAGCGTTAATTTTTCCGAATTGATTTTTTTGGAATACATGTCGCTTGAAGCAGCGCACTGATGAAAGCGATCCATCGAACCCAATCGTTATTCACCAGAAACTCCAAGGGGGAGGAAAAAAGAAAAATTGAGCCGTAACGGGCCACACTAAACTGAGCCGCCCCCCAAAGCAGAACACCTACCAAGCACACCCAAAACCACTTCTCGCTAAAGTTATCGCCCGAAAGCTTTCTACTGACCAAGCGACAGACTAAAAATACCGAAAGAGACATTACAAAATAAATTACGGTTAAAAAAACCTGGTCAGCGTCCATCATTTTTAGACTCTTTATATAAGGCATCGACCGTAGCTAAATCAGCAATCATCGCCACGGGCAACCACTTCGGCATAGGCGGTGCTACTTTTGAAAGCGCGATGGTCGTCATCGCTGATACTTAGGCTGCCGCCTTTGTAGATCCGTGTGTTGAGCAGGGTCATCGCAGACGGTGTCTTCACCAGTCGCAAGTCGGCGGCTTCGCAGTTTTCGAGCAGTACGTACGGCGCGGCGTGTGTGTTGCCGAAGCGGTAGAAACCCAAGGCAACGATGAAGATGAACAACGCCAGCACCAAACTGATCAGGGAACGCTTGATGACAGGTCTCACGTGATTTCTCCTGGAGAGAAAAATGCGAAGGTATCATCGGTTTTCAATCGAGTCTGTCAGCTCGGCCTGTCAGCCAGCGGTTGCTTTCGTGGCAACTATCGCTTGTACGGTTTTTTGCTCGGAATGCTCGCTGCCTGTAATAGAACACTGATGAATGCAATCCATCGCACCCAGTAGTTTTGCACAAGAAAATCCAGTGGCTGTGTAAAGAACAAAATAGACCCGTTTTTAGACACACCGTATTGCATCGCCCCCCATAGCAAGACTCCAGCAAGGGACATCAAAAACCATATACCCCTAAAACACTCACTGGAAAAATACCTGATAACGGCACGCCAAAATAAAAAACCCAACATAGAAACAACAAAATATATAACGGTAACAAAAAGCTGATCACCGTCCATCTTCAGCAGTTTCCTTATACATGGAACCCATCGTAAACCCGTCAGCGGTCATATCTACTGCGAAAGCCTGTTTGCTCGTATTGATATACGCACGTTGATAATCACCACGAACATAACGAAACAGGCGCCAAGAGTCAGGTTTCAATACCAACCGGCCTAAACCATAGGCAGACATCAATAAGTCTGCGCCTCCATAGGCCATATTCCCTTCAAATTCGTCACCGCCCATCACTTTGGAAACTTCGTGATAACCCTTACGCACAGGTCCTTGGGTATCCGTGCGGTCCTCCCATAGATTGCGTGCAGTTTCATAAGTGTTATTAGCACCATGCGCCATCAATGGCGCGCCTGCCACCAGACAAAGCGTGCCAACAGAGCCGTAGCAAATCCCTGCCCCCGCCGCGAACTGCAATACACCAGCGACCACCCCGACACCCTTTTGAGCAATTTCCAGTGACTGCTCAAGCAGGCTTTTTTGCTCGTCCTCCAAGTCGCGAAGACCCTGCTCCGGTGATTTTCTACCCTGCTCCACATCGTGGACGATACTTCTCGCGTAGTACGCCACTTCACGATTGAATTGCAGACGTAACACACCATCTTGGATATGGCGGGCGCTCACGGTACAAGCTTGGTTAGCAAGGATGCTTCCAGCGCGGCTGACTTGCCAAAAGTCGCAGCTGCTTGGTTCATTGCCGCCATTCTTATCTCTGAACGGCATCACTCGTCCCCCCCCCAAGAACTGTACCCGGTCGTTCCAGCAAGGTGGTGGACCCAAGTTATGCTCCGATAACGAATAGCAACATGCTCCTGGGGTTCAGCGTCATTTTGTAAAATGACATGCGGCATATCCAGCGTCAGGTCCGAAATGACGCCCCCTTCAATTGATATCGAATAGAACTTTTCCTGTTGTCCGAAAGAAGACACACGGTAAAAACTAATCGTACATTGAATTTCTTCTCGACTTGAAAGAGCTTGTGCCAGCAACGGTGAAGACTTATCGACATTTTTTGTTAGGACAATTGGCCGATGCGTCGGCTTATCGACATTCCCGAGATTTGCCATGTTATGGCTATAGGAAAGTACCATGATCTCATCGAGATGCCCTGGCTGGCATTTATTACCTATCGAGCTCTGACTTGAACATCCTGCCGAAATCAACCCTTGAATCTTACCAGTGATCGACATATATCCAGTGTTCGCCATGGGTGCCTTTCCTTGTAATAAACCAATCGGCTGAGCAGGCTATTACATCAACCCAAAGCGCAGTTGTAGGACGCTTCTGTATTTCAAAGAAATCTGAAACTCGAAGTTTCAAACTGTCTGCGTCGCCAGGTATTTACGCAGTTGTGTTTCGCCCTCATCCGCATCCAGATCTGCGGGTTCAGCTTTGCGCTGCCATTTCGGCAATAGCTCCAACGCCGTAACCTAAGTGCCAGAAGAAGCAGTTCAGCATTCGCAGTTTTGCCCTAAATTTGCCCTAAACCAAACCCCAACAACGAAAAAACCCCTGAAATGTTCAACCATTTCAGGGGCTTAGTCGTATTCAATAATGGCGGAGAGATAGGGATTCGAACCCTAGGTACCGGTGAAGGTACAACGGATTTCGAATCCGTCCCATTCGGCCACTCTGGCATCTCTCCAACGGCGCGCATCATAACAGCATGACTCGTGGATGCAAAGCGCCGAAGCGATTTTTTTCCGTGCTATCAGATGCTTGCGTCGATTAAAGCGGTACGCCTAGACGATTGGCGACTTCTTCGTAGGCTTCGATGACGTCACCGAGGCCCTGGCGGAAGCGGTCTTTGTCCATCTTCTTCTTGGTGTCCTTGTCCCACAGGCGGCAACCGTCCGGGCTGAATTCGTCACCCAGGACGATGGAGCCGTCGTGGAATACGCCGAATTCCAGCTTGAAGTCCACCAGCAGCAGGCCTGCGTCGTCGAACAGCTTGCTCAGCACGTCGTTGACCTTGAGGGACAACTCCTTCATGCGCGCCAGTTGTTCAGCGGTGCCCCAGCCGAACGCCACGACGTGGGATTCGTTGATGAACGGGTCGCCCTTGGCGTCGTCCTTCAGGAACAGTTCGAAGGTGTAAGGGTTGAGCTTGAGGCCCTCCTCCACGCCCAGGCGCTTGACCAGGCTGCCGGCGGCATAGTTACGCACGACGCATTCGACCGGGATCATGTCCAGCTTCTTCACCAGGCACTCGTTGTCGCCCAGCAGTTTGTCGAATTGGGTCGGAATGCCGGCCTCTTCGAGTTTCTGCATGATGAAGGCGTTGAACTTGTTGTTCACCATGCCTTTTCGGTCCAGCTGTTCGATGCGCTTGCCGTCGAACGCCGAAGTGTCGTTGCGAAACAGCAAGATCAGGCGGTTAGCGTCGTCGGTCTTGTAAACTGACTTGGCTTTGCCGCGGTAGAGTTCTTCACGTTTTTCCATGATGGGCTCCGCTTTGAGTGAGGTGGGCTAGGCGATGTGTCGCCAGTCGAGCCCTGAATCTTGATCGGCCAATTGCAGCCAGTCCGGGTCACACCCTAGGGTGTCGACAAAACATTGCCGGGCAAGCGTCGGCAGGTTGTTCTTGCTGCTCAGGTGGGCCAGGACCAGGTGTTGCAGGTCTTGCCAGCCCAACTCATACACCAGGTACGCCGCCTGGTGGTTGTTCAAATGTCCCAGTTCGCCGCCCACCCGCTGCTTGAGGAAGTACGGGTAATGACCGCGAGCCAGCAGGTCTCGGCAGTGGTTGGACTCGATCATCAATGCGTCGAGGTCTCGATAGCCGTCCAGCACCTTGCTGCAATAGGAACCCAGGTCGGTCAGTACGCCGAAGCGCCGCTGCCCATCACTGAAGACATACTGCGTTGGCTCCTGCGCATCATGCGCCACGGCAATCACGTCAATGCTCAAGGCACCGATCTGGAGTTGCTCGCCACCGGCCAGGAAACCTGCGGGTTCAATGGGTTTGCGCATCCCGCGCAAGGTGCCGCGACTTAAGTACACCGCAAGATTGTAGCGCCGAGACAGCAAACCCACGCCATGCACGTGGTCGGCATGTTCGTGGGTCACCAAAATCGCACTCAGCTGCGCGGGGTGAACCCCCAGGCGCAGCAGGCGCCGCTCGGTTTCTTTTAACGAGAAACCACAATCCACCAGTATGTACGTGTCGTCGTGGGCGACCAGCGTGCCGTTCCCTTGGCTACCGCTACCGAGAACAGCAAAACGCATCGGATCAGCCCAGGTTGTCCTGAATCACGCCCAGCACTTTGCGGGCTGTTTCAGCCGGCGCAACGGTGTTGATGTTCTTCTCGACGGTGACTTGCACGCTTTCGCCAACTTTGCTCAAACGCACCTGATAACGCTCGGCGCGGGTCTCGATTTCTTCCTTGGTCGGCTGGCTGCCGAACAGCTTGCCGAAGAAACCAGGCTCGTCGTCTTTGCGCTCGGCCTTTTCAGCCACGTTGATGTAGTAAAGGCCCAGGCTGCGGTTGATGTCTTCAACACGCCACGGGCCTTGCTCCAGGGCACGACCCACGCTGGCCCAGGCACGGTCCAGGTCTTCACCCAGGTTCAGCACCACGTTGCCGCTGCCGTCTTCGGTGAGGCTGACGCGGCTCGGGGTGTCGTAATCACGTGCGGCGAGCAGGGAAACGGAACCGCCCTTCTCGGAAATACGGCTCATGCTGGCCAACATCTCGTCGACCAGTGCCGAATCGACGCCGGTGTTGACCGAACGGTTGGTGAAGGCGACATCGGCGGTGCTGCCGGCGGGACGCTCGGCGCTGACTACGTAGACTTCACTGGTATTGCGCTGCACGCCTGGCTCGATGCGCACACGCACGCGCGCTTCGCTGTCGGCGGCTACACCGCCGGCCTGCAGGCGCTTGGCCATAGTGGCGGACAGTTCGCTGCCTTGCTGCCATGCCGTGGTGAATTCCCCGGTCTGCGGGCGCTGCTCGTCGATGCGAAAGCCGTTGTCCTGGAAGAACTGCACAGCCACCGGCCAAACTTCCGCGGGAGGGCGTTGAGCCACGATCCAGCGCGAGTCACCGCTCTTCTGCAGGCTGTAGTCGCTGGCATCCGCCACGGCCGAGATCGGCTGCGGACGAGGCACCACGTACTCACCCTTGGTGGTGTCGTCGGCAACGTTGCGCGGGATCGGCAGCAACGGATCAAGGCGCTTGGCGACGTTGACGCCCGGCGGCAATTCCATTGGTTTGGTGGGTTGTGCTTCCAGGTAATCGCTGCCGCGGTCACGGAAGTAGCCTTCCGGGCCCCAGATCCAACCGCAGCCACTGGTGCTGGAGATAATCAAGGCAAGTGCGGAAAGTCCGGCCAATCGCTTCATGCGTAGTGCTTCCTCAATTAAACCAGGACGCCGGACTGGCGCAGGGCCTGTCGCAGCGGTTCGTGACAGGCTTCGCTGAGACGGGTGAGCGGCAGACGGATACCGTCCGGCATCATGCCCATTTCAGTCAGTGCCCACTTCACGGGAATAGGGTTGGATTCAATAAAGAGTGTCTTGTTGAGCGGCATCAGCTTCTCGTGGATCGCCCGGGCGGTCACGGCGTCACCGGCGATGGCGGCGGCGCACATGTCGCTCATGGCACGCGGGGCCACGTTGGCGGTCACGGAGATGTTGCCCTTGCCGCCCAACAGGATCAGCTCGACAGCGGTGGCGTCGTCACCGGAATACAGCAGGAAATCGCTGCTCACGCCGGCCAGGATGTCCTTGGCGCGCTGCAGGTCGCCGGTGGCTTCCTTGATACCGATGATGTTCGGCACGGTGGACAGGCGGATCACCGTCTCGGCCTTCATATCGCACGCGGTACGACCCGGTACGTTATAGAGGATCTGCGGGATCTGGACGGCTTCGGCGATGGCTTTGAAGTGCTGGTACAAGCCTTCCTGGGTCGGCTTGTTGTAGTACGGGGTCACCAGCAGGCAGGCGTCGGCGCCGGCCTTCTTGGCGTTCTTGGTCAGCTCGATCGCTTCACGCGTCGAGTTGGCGCCCGTACCGGCGATGACGGCGATACGGCCCGCAACACGCTTGACCACGAATTCGATCACCTGGATGTGTTCTTCCACATCAAGGGTGGCCGACTCACCTGTGGTGCCGACGGCCACAATGGCGTTGGTGCCTTCTTGCAGGTGAAAGTCCACCAGTTTGCCCAGGCTGTCCCAGTCGAGATTACCTTGTGCATCCATGGGTGTGACCAGTGCCACCATACTGCCCGCAATCATGCAACCGCTCCTGCCGGAAAAAGAGAGCCGTAATGGTACTGGCGCCAAGATGCTTGTACAAGCAAAGTACCGCGTGTGGATGCGTTCTGGCGCAACTAAACGATGGGCAATGCCATCATCGGGCCAGAGCATGGCTTTGAACGGGGTGAAATCCAGCCGATCACGCAATGAAAACGCCACCTCCTATCCCTTAGCGATGCTTTTCGCTACCCTTGATCCTTTGATCGATACGGCCCCCATAGTATCGACCGCTCATCGTTTAGGAAGGCTGCATGTCCACCCCCACAGTTCGCGAACAATTCCTTGTTATCAGTGCCCTCGGCGCCAACCCCATGGAGCTGACCAACGTCCTGTGCCGCGCCAGCCATGAAAACCGCTGCGCCGTCGTGACCTCCCGCCTGACCCGCCACGGCGAGTGCAGCGCGCTGGTGTTGCAGATATCCGGCACCTGGGATGCGCTGGCGCGTCTGGAGACCGGCCTGCCGGGCCTGGCCAAGAAGCACAATTTCACCGTCAACGTGGTGCGCAGCGCCGCCCTGGAAAATCGCCCACAAGCCTTGCCTTACGTGGCCTACGTAAGTTCGGCCTACCGCTCGGACATCGTCAATGAGCTGTGCCAGTTCTTTATCGACCATAACGTCGAGCTGGAAAACCTCACCTGCGATACCTACCAGGCCCCGCAAACAGGCGGAACCATGCTCAACGCCACCTTTACCGTGACCTTGCCGGCCGGGGTGCAGATCAGTTGGTTGCGCGACCAGTTCCTGGATTTCGCCGATGCCCTGAACCTCGACGCACTGATCGAACCATGGCGCCCACAGAACCCAATGTAAGGAAGTACTCATGGCGGTAGTCATCGATAAACCGGTCGCCGATTTCGACGCCCAGGCCACCAGCGGGCAGACCTTCAGCTTGGCCGCGCTCAAGGGCAAGCAAGTGGTGATCTACTTCTACCCGAAGGACAGCACCCCAGGCTGCACCACCGAAGGCCAGGGTTTTCGTGACCAGTACGCGGCGTTCAAGGCGGCCAACACCGAAGTATTCGGCGTGTCGCGCGACAGCGTGAAGTCCCACGAGAACTTCAAGGGCAAGCAGGCGTTTCCCTTTGAGCTGATCAGCGACAAGGACGAAGCGGTCTGTCAGCTGTTTGATGTGATCAAGCTGAAGAAGCTATACGGCAAGGAATACCTGGGCGTGGATCGCAGCACTTTCCTGATCGACAGCCAGGGTGTACTGCGCCAGGAATGGCGCGGCGTGAAAGTGCCAGGGCATGTGGATGCCGTTCTGGCGGCAGCGCAGGCACTGAACAAGGCCTGATGTAACGAGCGGGCTTGCCCCGCTCACTAGAAAGGGTGATGCCGCTACAGCAGCGGCGCCACCACTGGCTCCCGTCGCGGCCACGCATCCAGCACCGCCTTGAACAGCGTCGCCAGGGGTATCGCAAAGAACACTCCCCAGAACCCCCACAACCCGCCAAACAGCAACACCGCGCAAATGATCGCTACCGGGTGCAGGTTGACCGCCTCCGAGAACAGCAGCGGAACCAGCACGTTGCCATCCAGCGTCTGGATAATCCCGTACACCGCCATCAGGTAGATGAACTGGTCGCTCCAGCCCCACTGGAACAGGGCGATCAGGGTGACCGGCACCGTCACAACCACTGCGCCGACATACGGCACCACCACTGAAATGCCGACCAGCAATGCCAGCAGCGCTGCGTAGTTCAGGTCCAGGGCGATAAACGCGATGTAGGTCACGCCGCCGCAGATAATGATCTCAATGACCTTGCCACGGATATAGTTGGCGATCTGCCGGTTCATCTCCTCGGCCACTCGGGTAATCAGCGCCCTTTCGCGCGGCAGGTAGCCACTCACCCAGCGGCCGATCATTGCGCGGTCCTTGAGAAAGAAAAACACCAGGATCGGCACCAACACCAGATAGATCATGATGTTGACCAGCAGCGGCAGGCTGGACAGGGAAAAGGTCAGCGCCCATTGCCCGAACTTTCCGATTTCACCGCGCGCCACTTCAATGGCCTGCAGCACCTGCTCATCTGACACCAGGTGCGGGTAGCGCTCCGGCAGTAGCAGCAACAGCGACTGCCACTTGGCGAGCATGCCGGGCAGTTCATTGAACAGCGTGATCAGTTGATGCCACAGCAGCGGCAACACCACCACGATAAACACCACCAGCAGCCCCATGAACAAGGCAAACACTAGCCCTACCGCCGCCCCGCCCGGCAAGCGCAAGCGTTCCAAGGTGGTGACCAGGCCTTGCATCAGATACGCCAGCACCATTCCCGCCAATACCGGCGCGAGCATGCCACCCAAGGTGAGCACCGCCGTAAAGGCCAGAAACAGCAGGACGGCCAGCACCACGGCTTCTTCATCGGAGAAGTAGCGCTGGATCCAGTCTCGTAACACTTTGAACATCAATCAACCTCGAGCGATGGGAGCAAACGGTTCAGGCCTTGCGCAACCAGTAACGGTACACACCGGCGGCGTCTTCTTCGTGCAGCAACGTGTGCCCGGCCAACTTGGCAAATGTACGGAAATCACGCTGTGACCCTGCGTCCGTGGCGATTACCTTGAGCACGGCGCCACTGGCCAATCGATTGAGCTCCAGCTTGGCCTTGAGCAAGGGCAACGGGCAATTGAGGCCGCTGGCATCGAGTTCGGCATCAAAGGCTACAGCGTCGGTCATGGTTTTACTCCGGGCAAGCGTTCGGGGGTGCTTAGAATATCTGGTCCGAAGCTCAGTGTCCGGCTACAGTAAGCTCTTTGTTGAAAGGCTTTGTGCATGACTTTTTTGCGCCCCACTATGCTGACGCTGGCTTGCCTGCTGGCCTCCCCAGGCTTCGCCGACGACCTGCCGTCGCTTGGCGACGCCAGCTCTGCCATTGTCTCGCCGCAACAGGAATATCAATTGGGCCGTGCCTGGCTGGCCTACCTACGTGGGCAGGTTTCGCAACTGAACGACCCGCAACTCAAGGACTACGTCGAAACCAGCGTGTACAAACTGGTGGAGACCAGCCAGGTCAATGACCGGCGCCTGGAGTTCATCCTGATCAACAGCCCGCAACTCAACGCTTTTGCCGCGCCAGGCGGCATCGTGGGCGTGAACGGCGGCCTGTTCCTCAATGCCCAGACCGAGGGGGAATACGCCTCGGTAATGGCCCACGAATTGGCTCACTTGTCCCAGCGTCACTTCGCTCGTGGCGTTGAAGCGCAACAACGCATGCAGATCCCAATGATGGCAGCCCTGCTCGGCGGCATCATTGCAGCGGCGGCGGGTGCCGGCGATGCCGGCATTGCCGCGATTGCCGGCACCCAGGCCGCCGCCATCCAGGAGCAGCGACGGTTCTCTCGGCAAAATGAACAAGAAGCGGACCGCATCGGTATCGTCAACCTGGAAAAAGCTGGCTATGACCCTCGCTCCATGCCGACCATGTTCGAGCGGCTGGGTCGCCAGTACCGCTTCGACGCCAAACCACCGGAGTTCCTGCTGACCCACCCGGTCACCGAATCGCGGATCGCCGACACTCGCAACCGCGCCGAACAATCCAAGCCCGGCGGCAAGGAAGACAGCCTGCGCTACCAACTGATTCGCGCCCGGGTGCAACTGCAATATGAGGACACATCAGGACTCGCAGCCAAGCGCTTCCAAGCGCAATTGGACGAGAACCCGAAAAACGATGTGGCGCGCTACGGCCTGGCTATCGCCCAAATCAAAGCCTCGCAGTTCAAGCAAGCGCGGGATAGCCTGCAAGCCTTACTGGCCAAGGCGCCCAACGACATTACCTATAACCTGGCGCAGATTCAGCTCGATATCGATAACAACCGTTTACCCGACGCCCAGCAACGCACCGATCGGATGCTGAGCCAATACCCCGGCAACTATCCGCTAAATCAGATGCGCGTAGACCTGCTGCTTAAACAGAACCGCACCGCCGATGCCGAAAAAGCGCTGGATGGCTTGCTCAAGTCCCGCCCGGATGATCCTGACGTGTGGTACCAGGTCGCGGAGACTCGTGGATTGTCCGGCAACATCATTGGTCTGCATCAGGCACGCGCCGAGTACTTTGCCCTGGTGGGCGACTTTCAGCAGGCGATCCAACAGTTGGATTTTGCCAAACGTCGCGCCGGCAGCAACTTCCCCCTTTCGTCGCGTATCGACGCACGCCAGCGTGAGCTGATCGAACAGGAACGCTTGGTCAAGGGGATGATGGGCTAAAACCCGATACAAAAAAGCCCCGCCTTCGTTTAACGAAGGCGGGGCTTTTTATCGGGCCGTGGAAGTTATTCAGCCAGCTTGAAGGTGATAAAGCTGGCACGCCCTTCACGCAACACGCGCATCGACACGGAGCGGTTCTTCGGCAATGCCTTGGCGATATCCGTGAATTGCTTGGTCGTTTCAATCGCCTGATTGTTCAGGTGTGTGATCACATCGCCCGGCTGCAGGCCGATCAAGGCGGCAGGACCGTCCTGCACTTCCTTGATCACGACACCGCTCTTGAGGTCGAACGCCTTCTTCTGCTCATCGGTCAACTCCGCCACGGCAATGCCCAAGCGGTTGCTGCTGCGCTCGGCGCCCGGCTTGGTGTTGCCCAGAGCATCCAGCGTTGCGCCTTCTTCAGGAATGGCGCCAACGGTGAGCTCCACATTCTGGCGTTTGCCATCACGGATCACTTCCAGCTTGGCTTTGCTGCCCGCCTTAAGTGCGCCGACCAGGTGTGGCAGGTCTGCCGACATGATGATCGGCTGGCCGTTCATGCTCAGGATCACGTCACCAACTTGCAGGCCACCCTTGGCAGCCGGACCGCCGTCCTGGATCTGCGCAACCAACGCACCGGCCGGCTTGTCGAGGCCGAAGGACTCAGCCAGGTCCTTGTTCACTTCCTGGATCACCACGCCCAACCAGCCGCGGCTCACCTTGCCGCCGCTTTTCAGCTGATTGGAAACATCCATGGCCACGTCGATCGGGATAGCGAACGACACGCCCATGAAACCACCGGAACGGGTGTAGATCTGCGAGTTGATGCCTACCACTTCGCCCGCCAGGTTGAACAGCGGACCGCCGGAGTTGCCTGGGTTGATTGGCACGTCGGTCTGGATGAACGGCACGTAGTTTTCATTCGGCAGGCTGCGGCCGATGGCACTGACAATGCCTTGGGTCACGGTGTGGTCAAAGCCAAACGGCGAACCGATGGCCACGACCCACTGCCCGGCCTTCAAGTCTTGAGACTTGCCCAGCTTGAGCACTGGCAAGTCCTTGCCCTCGATCTTCAGGAGCGCCACGTCGGAGCGCGGGTCGGTGCCCACCAGCTTGGCTTTCAACTCACTGCGATCGGCCAGGCGCACGAGAATCTCGTCGGCGTCGGCAATCACATGGTTATTGGTGAGGATGTAGCCATCGGGCGAAATGATGAAGCCCGAGCCCAGCGACTGCGCTTCACGCTGGCCACCGCCACCGCCACGAGGCGCGCGCGGTTGAGGCATGCCACGCTCAAAGAACTCGCGCAGCATTGGCGGCAGGCCCTCCAGATCGGGCATCTGCTGGTTCGAGACCTTGCGATCCGGCAGCTTCTGCGTGGTGCTGATGTTCACCACGGCTGGCGAGGCTTGCTCAACCAATTGAGTGAAGTCAGGCAGCTCGACCGCTTGCGCGGTCACAGCCTGCCCCAGCACCAGCACCGTGGCGACTATGGATAGGTAGGATTTCAAACGTGGTATCGACATACAGCTCCCGTTACGACGAGCAGGGTTGAGCGACAGGGTTCAAGAAACGCCGAAAACTGCGACCGACGTCTTTGTTCCGCGAACAAAACAAGGCCAGAGCCGAGAAGCCCTGACCTATAAAAAACATGAGAGATTTTTGCAAGTGAAAATGCTGATCCGGACATTTCATGTCTCTCGGTAGCCAACGTGGCACAGACCAACAATGAAAGCGCTGGATGAACATAGGATTAACGGCTCACGGCTGAGTGATCGCCTTTTTTTCACCGCGCACCGACAGCGCGATACGTTCGGCCGTACCGATCGGGATTTCCCCCACCACCGTTACCATCATTTCCCCATCCACCGTGTTCAACCGACGGGACACCGCGACCGTGGGGCCCAACTGGGTACGCGTCTCGGTGATGCCCACATCACTGATCGGCTCAAGAAAAACCGAGAAACGCGCCAGCCCATCTTCATACATCAAGCTATCGACGGTGGCTTTGGTGTGGGTGTCTTTGCGCGAAGTGCTATTGGTCAGTTGAAAGCCAGGCGGCAACCATTCCAAATGCCACGCCTCGGTGGACTCAACGGCCGGCGCCCTGCCATCAACCACAGAAATAGGCGTGCACTCCTTGCTGGGCAGCAAGTCGCTATCATCGGGCGGCTTAGATGTGTTCAAACGTGTGAATTGAAAGCGCTCCAACAACTGCCCTTTGTCATTGAGCAAAAGAGACTTGAGCGGTAGCGCGGTTTCCCGATCCAGATGCAGCTCGAAACCGTAGCGGTACTGATCACGCGGCGCGATTGAAACAATCACCGCATTTCGACCAGCCACGCGGGATTTGCCAATGACAGCCAGTTCATAGAATTGATTGAGTTTCTGTGGGTCAAGCGCGCGTGAAGATGCATCACGCGAATTGCCAAGGCCGGCGACAAGGGTGCCACTGACGCATTGGGTTCGGCCATCTACCCGCACGACTTCCTGGGCGGAACCATCAAGCTGCAAGAGCCGCTCACGGACCTGACCGTTCTGGACACGATGCCAGATGTCATGGGTAGAAAAACTGCCGTTACGCTCGTAGACGAACGTCCCTTGGAAGCTTTGCTGCTGCTCTGCACGCCCAAGCCGTGTCAGCCAGTCTTGGGCTTCATCGGCATGGGCGGGGAGTGCAAACCAGCCACTGAGCAAAAGCGTAAGGAGCGGTATGGCGCGCATAGAGCCCCTTAGTGGTTTAGCGGTTTTCCAGGCTTGCAGCGCGAGCGTATGGCAGAGCGCTTTCAGTGCCTTTCAAGGCCGATTCCTGTGCGTGTTGGCGCAGGTAGCCTGGAAGACGCTGGTCTTGCCAGCCGGATTGCCCTTGCAATACACCGTTAGCCATGGGGCCGGTGGTGTCGGAGCTTTCCTTGTAGCCGGCCAGTACTGCTGGGCCTTTGACTTGCGGGCCGGCCATGACCGGTTGCTGCGTCTGCTGAGCCAGTTCGGCACCGGCAATTTCGTCCTGGTTGTACAAGCGAACACCGGCCAGCACTGCAACAGTTACCGAGGCAGCGACCGCCAGACGGCCCAGGCTACGCCAAGGACCACGAGCAGCTTTTGCCGGAACGGCTTCATCGGCCAACGCAGCAGAAACGGCCGCAGCAATATCCAGACGAGGGATTAGAAGATCCTTGTGCATCACCGCCCGAGCGACTTGGTAACGAGACCAGGTATCACGGGTTTCGGCATCATCAAATGCATTGAGCACTCGACGAAGTTCCAGTTCATCCGCTTCGTTATCCATCACTGCGGACAGCGATTCCTGCAGGGCATCACGACTCATGGCGGTTCCTCTCTTGGCTGTCGCCGCTGTCTTTAGTTTTCCTGCAACAACGGTTGCAAGGCTTTATCGATGGCTTCCCGGGCCCGGAAAATCCGGGACCTTACAGTCCCCACCGGACACTGCATGACGCTCGCAATGTCTTCGTAACTCAGACCATCAAATTCACGTAAAGTTAACGCCGTACGTAAATCTTCTGGCAGTTGCTGAATAGTGCGATGAACGGTGCCTTCGATCTCATCGCGCAGCAATGCACGCTCCGGCGACTCGAGATCTTTGAGGCCGTGATCACCATCGTAAAATTCTGCATCTTCTGAACTCACATCACTATCCGGCGGGCGGCGTCCGCGAGACACCAGATAGTTCTTCGCCGTGTTGATGGCGATGCGGTACAGCCACGTGTAAAACGCACTGTCACCGCGGAAATTGCCTAGTGCACGGTATGCCTTGATAAAGGCTTCCTGTGCAACGTCCTGCGCTTCATGGGTGTCGTGCACAAACCGCACGATCAACCCGAGAATTTTGTGCTGGTATTTCAGCACTAGCAGATCAAATGCTCGCTTGTCGCCGCGTTGTACGCGCTCGACCAGCTGCTGATCCTCTTCCTGGGTTAGCATGAACACTCCTCGTTGTGCTTTAAGGAGGCTTGCATAACTAAACGATCAGGCTTGCAAACATAGACTCGGACTTTTCGCAAAAGTTCTCCCCCTTCAAGCAAGTTTCCGGCATGCACTGATTTGGCACACACGAAAAACGCAGCGCGGGCAACGCCGGCTGCGCGAATAATCTTGTCGCCGGTTTTCTGACGCGTCCACTGCTCCCGACGGGCCAATAAACTCAACGTTTTCCCAGCTTTCGGGCAACCTGCTATTGAGTCAGGGCTTATGCAAAAAGTTCCCGTTTCAATAACCGGTTGATTTTACCCAAGCCGTGCACCGTAATCTCACATTGCCACGAATGCCTGACTATTGTGCCGCTCCCCCCCTCTATATACTAGTGGGCCGTGTGACCCTTTGATTCGCCGATCCGGGCGTCCTGTTTGCGCCACCCCCTTTGGATCGCTTTTTGCGGAATCCTTCAAATGAGCCAACAGTTTCAACACGATGTTCTGGTGATTGGCAGCGGCGCGGCCGGGTTGAGCCTTGCGCTGACCCTCCCCGGCCACCTGCGCATTGCAGTACTGAGCAAGGGCGACCTGGCCAATGGTTCGACCTTCTGGGCCCAGGGCGGTGTAGCCGCCGTGCTGGACGACACCGACACAGTGCAATCTCACGTCGAAGATACCCTTAACGCCGGCGGCGGCCTGTGCAACGAAGACGCTGTTCGCTTTACCGTCGAGCATAGCCGCGAGGCAATCCAGTGGCTGATCGACCAAGGCGTGCCCTTCACTCGCGATGAACACGCGGGCAGCGATGACGGCGGCTTCGAGTTCCATCTAACGCGCGAGGGCGGCCACAGTCATCGCCGCATCATCCATGCGGCCGACGCCACCGGCGCCGCTATTTTCAAGACACTGCTCGAACAGGCCCGCCAACGTCCCAACATCGAATTGCTCGAACAGCGCGTCGCCGTCGACCTGATCACCGAGAAACGCCTGGGCCTGCCGGGCGAGCGCTGCCTCGGCGCCTATGTGCTCAACCGCACCAGCGGCGAGGTCGACACCTACGGTGCGCGCTTCACCATTCTTGCCTCGGGCGGCGCGGCCAAGGTCTACCTCTATACCAGCAATCCGGACGGCGCTTGCGGGGATGGCATCGCCATGGCTTGGCGCTCGGGCTGCCGGGTGGCCAACCTGGAATTCAACCAGTTCCACCCCACCTGCCTGTATCACCCGCAAGCCAAGAGCTTCCTGATCACCGAAGCCCTGCGAGGCGAAGGCGCACACCTGAAACTGCCCAACGGCGAACGCTTCATGCAGCGCTTCGATCCGCGCGCCGAGTTGGCCCCGCGCGATATTGTCGCTCGCGCCATCGACCACGAGATGAAGCGCCTGGGTGTCGACTGCGTGTACCTGGACATCAGCCACAAGCCCGAAGCCTTCATCAAGGCCCACTTCCCCACCGTCTACGAGCGCTGCCTGGCGTTCAACATCGACATCACTAAAGGCCCGATCCCCGTCGTACCGGCGGCGCACTACACCTGTGGCGGCGTGATGGTCGACCAGCACGGTCGTACAGACGTACCCGGCCTGTATGCGATCGGCGAAACCAGCTTCACCGGCCTGCACGGCGCCAACCGCATGGCCAGCAATTCGCTGCTCGAATGTTTCGTGTACGCCCGCTCGGCGGCGGCGGACATTCTCGAGCAACTGCCGCGCATACCGGTGCCGGCCGCACTGCCGCGCTGGGACGCCAGCCAAGTGACCGACTCGGACGAGGACGTGATCATCGCGCACAACTGGGATGAGCTGCGGCGCTTCATGTGGGACTACGTCGGGATCGTGCGCACCAACAAGCGCCTGCAACGCGCGCAGCACCGAGTGCGCCTGCTGCTGGATGAAATCGATGAGTTCTATAGTAATTACAAGGTCAGCCGCGACCTGATCGAACTGCGCAACCTGGCCCAGGTGGCCGAGTTGATGATCCGCTCGGCCATGGAGCGCAAGGAAAGCCGGGGCCTGCATTACACCCTCGACTACCCGCAGATGTTGCCCGAGGCCCGGGACACTATTCTGGTGCCAACCACCTACGCCGGCTGAACTTCAGACGAACCCGCAGGCGCCGATGCACATCGGCGGCCTGCGAGTCCTTTGGTACACAGATCGATCGCACCCACCATTCGCCTTGCACGCGATAGCGCAGCACCACGAGCAGCGGCAAGGCCAGGCTGTCGGGCCGCAATTGCACGCTGTGCCAGCCTCGCTCGTGACTCAATAGCTGCCAGCCATCTTCATCACGGCGCAGGCCCCGAATCGATGAGCGGTGAGTCAACAGGACATGGCGCGGCAGCACCCAGGCGGCGTGAGCCAGGCACAGGAACCCGCCAAGGAAAGCAAAAGGCAGGTCCAGCACCAGCAGAGCCCCCAGGGCGACTACCTGGGCAAGCAGATACACCGCGAGCAGCAACCGTGAGGCCTGCCAGCGGCATTCAAAGCGATTATTTGGGCTGGACACGATCCAGAATCATCCGAACCATGCGCTGCAACTCAGGGTCCTCAGATTCGGCACGCTCCATGAACCAGCCGAACATGTCCTGGTCTTCGCACGTCAGCAGCCGTACATAAAGGTCGCGGTCCACTGGGTTGAGCGTCGCATAGACCTCTTTGGTAAAAGGCACCAGCAACACATCCAACTCCAGCATGCCGCGGCGGCTGTGCCAGTACAGGCGATTGATTTCTACGTCTTCGACCATGGAGCGCTCCTCAAATAGCGCGTCAGTATACAGGCCCGAGTACAGCGGAACAGTCGGCTTTGGTCGCCCCATATCGAAACTATCCATTTGCCGGGCGCCCCTCTATGATGCACCCATGACTTTTTGACCTGCGATGACCCATGGCCGACTCCGCTTTTTTCTGCCCCCTGTCCCACGAAGGCGTTCTCGCCGTCCGCGGCGCCGACGCTGCCAAGTTTCTGCAGGGCCAACTCACCTGCAACCTCAATTACCTGAGTGACGCCCACGCCAGCCTCGGTGCGCGCTGCACGCAAAAAGGCCGCATGCAGTCGAGCTTCCGCATCCTGCTGCAAGGCGATGGCGTGCTGTTGGCGATGGCCAGCGAGTTGCTGGAACCGCAACTGGCCGACTTAAAGAAGTACGCCGTATTCTCCAAATCCAAACTCACCGACGAAAGCCCCGCCTGGGCGCGCTTCGGTGTAGCCAATGGTGATCACGCCCTTTCCAGTCTGGGTCTTGCGCTGCCGGCCGAGACCGACAGCGTGGTGCGCGCGGACGCACTGATCGCCCTCCGCGTCTCCCCCGGCCGTGCCGAACTCTGGGTGCCTGCGGAGCGGGCCGACGCCGTGCGCAGCCAATTGGCCGCGCACTTGCAGCAAGCCGAGTTGAACGAATGGCTGCTGGGCCAAATCCGCGCCGGCATCGGCCAGGTGATGGCGCAGACACGCGAACTGTTCATCCCGCAGATGCTCAATCTGCAGGCCGTGGGCGGCGTGAGCTTCAAGAAAGGCTGCTACACCGGCCAGGAGATCGTCGCGCGCATGCAGTACCTAGGCAAACTCAAGCGTCGCCTGTACCACCTGAGCCTTGATGCGACACACATGCCCGAGCCAGGCACTCCGCTGTTTTCCCCCAGCCACAACAGCGCGATCGGCGAAGTGGTGCTTGCAGCGAAAGCTGACCAAGTGATTGAACTTCTGGCGGTATTACAAGCCGAAGCAGCCGATAGTGGCGATGTGCATGTAGGCACGCTGGAGGGTCCTGGCTTGCACCTGCTTGATCTGCCCTACACCCTCGACCGCGATCGAGAGATCCAGCGTTAGTCGCCGCACCTTTTTGCAACACCCTAGAGAGCATGAATGAACAAACTGGCGGAAAAAATCCAACAGGCGTTGGTTAAGGCCATCGATAACGATGACCTGGTTCTGCCGACATTGCCGGAAGTGGCCCTGAACATCCGTCAGGCCGCCGAAGACCCGGAAATCAGCATCAACCATTTGAGCAAAGTGATCGGTCGCGATACCGCGCTGTCGGCGCGCCTGATCAAAGTGGTCAACAGCCCGTTGTTGCGCGCGACCCAGGAAGTCACCGACCTGCACACCGCCATTACCCGGCTGGGCACCAACTACAGCAGCAACCTGGCCATCGGCCTGGTGATGGAACAGATCTTCCATGCCCGCTCCGAAGTCGTCGAACAGAAGATGCGCGATGTGTGGCGCCGCAGCCTGGAAGTGGCGGGCGTCAGTTATGCCTTGTCTCGCAGCCACAGCCAGCTCAAGCCGGACCAGGCAGCGCTGGGCGGCCTGGTGCACCAGATCGGCGTGCTGCCGATCCTTACCTACGCCGAAGACCACTATGAGCTGCTTTCCGACCCCGTCAGCCTCAACCACATGATCGACAGCATCCATCCGGTGTTGGGCGACAAACTGCTCAGTCGCTGGGACTTCCCGGAAATGCTGGCCAAGCTGCCGGGCCAGTACCTGAACCTGGAACGCGACTCTGCCAGCCTCGACTACATCGATCTGGTGCAGGTCGCCGTGCTGTATTGCCATTGCGATACGGATCATCCGCTGGCCAGAGTGGATGTCTCAAGCGTGCCGGCGATGAAGAAACTGTCAATTGACCCCTACAGCGAGAAGCTACGAGCGGAGCTGGATGAAGCACGGTCGATGTTCTACTGATCAACCGGCGATAAAACTCACCCGCACCTTCAACCCCGCCAGTTCGCCATCGTGCAGGCTGATCTGCGCCAGATGCGCCCGGCAGATTTCGCCGACAATCGCCAGCCCCAGGCCAGACCCCATGCCCTGCTGGCTACGCCGATAGAATCGCTCGAACACACGATCACGCTCGTCGGCCGGAATCCCCGGCCCGTCATCTTCAACTTCCAGTACCGCTGGCGCCGTGACCCGTAAAATCACATTGCCGCCGGGTGGCGTGTGGGCCAGGGCGTTGTCCACCAGGTTGCTCAGCAGCTCATTGAGCAACGTCGGTTCGCCGCGCAACCACACCGGTTCATCGGCCTCCAGCGCCAGCGCTACGCCTCGCGCGTGAGCCAACGGCGCCATCGCCATGCCCAGTTCACGGGCCAATTGGCTTAGGTCCAGCAATTGCGCGCCGCCTTCGGCAATCGCCCGGGCACCGTTTTCGATACGCGCCAGGGACAGCAATTGGTTGGCCAAATGGGTCAGCTTATCGGTGTTCTGCGCGGCCGTTTCCAGCGTGCTGCGCCAGGTCGCCGGGTCTTCGGCGCGCAGGCCCAGCTCCAGGCGCGCCTTGAGTGCCGCCAACGGGGTGCGCAGTTCGTGGGATGCATCGGCAATAAACTGCGCCTGGCGCTCAAACTGGCCGCGCAGGCGCTCGGTGAAGTGGTTGAGCGAACGCACCAACGGGCCGAATTCATGTTGCACCTCCACCAACGGCAATGGCCGCAGGTCGTCGGGCTGGCGCTCTTCCACCGCAGTGCGCAGGCGTTCCAGTGGACGCAGCGCCGCGCTCACGGCGAACCACACCAGCAGCAACGCGCCGATGGCGAGCATGCCCAAGCGTAGCAAGGTGTCGGCCATCAGGCTGCGGGCCATGCTCACCCGCGCTTCATCGGTTTCGGCCACGCGGATTTCCGCCATACCGTTCATGTTCGGTTCGGAGACGGCCTTCAGCAAGCTCACTACCCGCACTTGCTGGCCTTGATACTTGGCGTTGTAAAACCGTGCCAGCGCCGGATAGTCATCGGTTCGCGGCGTGCCGGGCGGCGGGCCGGGCAGGTTCTCGTAACCGGAGATCAGCTTCTGGTGGATGTCATTGACCTGGTAATAGATGCGCCCGGCGCTGTCGTAGGCGAAGGTGTCCAGGGCCACGTAGGGCACGTTGGCGCTGAGGGTACCGTCCACCTGGGTCAGGCCGGCGGCGATGGTCCGCGCCGAAGCCAGCAGTGTGCGGTCATAGGCGGTGTCGGCCGCCTCGCGACCGTTCCAGTAGGCGCTCATGCCGCTGGCCAGCATCAACAACACCAGCAGCAGCGCCAGGTTCCACAGCAGGCGCCAGCGCAGGCTGCTGGGCTTATGCATCGCGAGCTTCCAGCAGGTAGCCGAGGCCGCGGAAAGTCACGATGGCGATAGGTTGGCCGTCGAGTTTCTTGCGCAGCCGGTGCACGTAGATTTCGATGGCGTCGGGGCTCGCTTCTTCATCCAGGCCGAACACCTGGGACGCGAGCTGCTCCTTGCTCATCACCCGGCCCGGGCGCGCGATCAACGCTTCAAGCACGGCCTGCTCGCGGGAGGTCAACGTCATCAGTTCGCCACCTACGGTGAACCGCCGCGTATCGAGGTCGTATACCAGCACGCCGCAGGACTGTTGGCGCTCACCGCCCAGCACACTGCGGCGCAACAACGCCTTGACCCGCGCTTCCAACTCCGTCAGTTCGAACGGCTTGGCCAGGTAATCATCAGCCCCCAGGTTCAGGCCATGCACGCGGTCTTTGACATCACTGCGCGCGGTCAACATCAGCACGGGCAGGTTTTTTCCACGGGCGCGTAAACGCGCAAGCACCTCAAAACCATCCATGCGCGGCAACCCCACATCGAGGATCGCCGCCGCGTATTCCTCACTGCTCAAGGCCAGGTCCGCGGCCACTCCATCGTGCAGCACGTCGACGGTCAACCCCGTGCTCTTGAGCGCTTGGGCAACACTTTCGGCGAGTTGCAAATGGTCTTCAACCAGGAGGACACGCATGGATTTCTACCTTATTCGAAAGTGGTCAGTGCCACGCTTTGCGAGGCAGTTTACAGGCGCCGCCTGCCCTGTGAAGCCCGAAAACATTGAAAGGCGATTGAAAGGTTGATGAAAGCTTCGCCCTTTAGCATCCAGACAAGGTAGGCCATGCCCGCCCAGCTACCTCAACCGTAGCGCCCGAAAAACGCCTCGAAGCGTTTTCGCCAAAATAAGAACAATAACGGAGTGCACCACGATGCTGTCGACACAGCCCCACGCTTGCCCGCCTGTTCGTTTTTCCCGCCTGACCCAGACCGCCCTTGCCAGCGCCGCCGCACTTGCCGGCTTTTCGCCGCTTAGCCAGGCTGCCTTCTTCGAAGACAGTAGCGCGACCCTGGAAACCCGCAACATGTACTTCAACCGCGACTTCCGCGACGGCACCAGTGCCCAGCAATCCAAGCGCGACGAATGGGCTCAGGGCTTCATGCTCAACCTGCAATCGGGCTACACCGACGGCACCGTCGGTTTTGGCGTGGACGCCCTGGGCATGCTCGGCGTCAAGCTCGACTCAAGCCCCGACCGCACCGGCACCGGCCTGCTGCCCACTCACGACGATGGCCGCGCCGCCGATGAATACTCCAAACTGGGCCTGACCGGCAAAGTGAAAATTTCCGCCACCGAGTTGAAAATCGGCTCGCTGATGCCTGAACTGCCGATCCTCAAGCCCAACGACGGGCGCATCCTGCCGCAAACCTTCAATGGTGGCCTGCTGACCTCCAAGGAATTCAAGAACCTGGTATTCACCGGTGGTCGGCTGGATAAAGCCAAAGACCGCGACGACAGCAACTACGAAGACATCGCCCTCAACAACAAGAACAGCCGCTTCCTCAGCGGCGCCACCGGCAAGCATTTCAACTTCGGTGGCGTGGACTACAAGTTCGCCGACAAAATCACCGGCAGCTACCACTTCGCCCAGCTCGACGACGTCTACCGCCAGCACTTCCTCGGCCTGGTCGCCGCCCGCCCCATGGGCCCCGGCACCTTCGCCACCGACCTGCGCCTGGCCATCAGTGATGACACCGGTTCAGCCCGTGGCGGCAAGATCGACAACACTTCCCTCAACGGCCTGTTCAGCTATGCCCTTAATGGTCACAAGCTCAGCGCCGGCTACCAGCACATGTCCGGCGACAGCGCCTTCCCGTATGTGGACGGCAGTGACCCGTACCTGGTCAACTTTGTGCAGATCAACGACTTCGCCGGTGCCCAAGAGCGCTCCTGGCAGGCGCGCTACGACTACGACTTCGCCAAGTTGGGCATCCCCGGCCTGAGTTTCATGAGCCGTTACCTGTCGGGTGACAACATCAAACTCAAGAACGGCGACACCGGCAAAGAATGGGAGCGCAACACCGAGATCAAGTACGTGGTGCAAACCGGTACGTTCAAGGACGTGGCCGTGCGCCTGCGCAATGCCACGTACCGCTCCAACTACTCGGCCCGCGATGCGGACGAAATGCGTGTGCTGGTGAGCTACAGCGTCGCGCTCTGGTAAGTAGAACCCCATAACAACAACGATGGAGATAACCATGACCCCTTCACTGCGTAAATTGGCCCTCGCCGCCGGCTGCATGCTGTTTGCCGGCCAACTGCTGGCCGCCGATGAGCCCAAGCGCCCGGAATGCATCGCCCCGGCCTCCCCCGGCGGTGGTTTTGACCTGACGTGCAAACTGGCGCAAAGCGCGCTGGTCAACGAGAAGTTGCTGAGCAAGCCGATGCGCGTGACCTACATGCCCGGCGGCGTGGGCGCGGTGGCCTACAACGCGGTGGTCGCCCAGCGCCCTGCCGACGCCGGCACCCTGGTGGCCTGGTCCAGTGGTTCGCTGCTGAACCTGGCCCAGGGCAAGTTCGGGCGTTTCGACGAAAGCGCGGTGCGCTGGTTGGCCGCGGTCGGCACCAGCTACGGCGCCATCGCGGTGAAAAGCGATTCGCCCTACAAGTCTCTTGACGACCTCGTAAAAGCCTTGAAGAAAGATCCGGGTAGCGTAGTGATCGGTTCCGGCGGCACCGTCGGCAGCCAGGACTGGATGCAAACCGCCCTGATCGCCAAGGCCGCCGGGATCAACCCGCGCGAGTTGCGTTACGTGGCCCTTGAAGGCGGCGGTGAAATCGCCACCGCTCTGCTCGGGGGTCACATCCAGGTCGGCAGTACCGACATCTCCGACTCCATGCCGCACATCCTCAGCGGTGACATGCGCCTGTTGGCGGTGTTCTCCGAGAAGCGCCTGGACGAGCCCGAAATGAAAGACATCCCGACCGCCAAGGAGCAAGGCTACGACATCGTCTGGCCGGTGGTACGCGGTTTCTACCTGGGGCCAAAAGTCAGCGATGCCGAGTACGCCTGGTGGAAAGACGCCTTCGACAAACTGCTGGCCTCCGACGAGTTCGCCAAGCTGCGTGACCAACGCGAGCTGTTCCCGTTCGCCATGACCGGCCCGGAGCTGGACACCTACGTGAAGAAGCAGGTGGCTGACTACAAAGTGTTGGCCAAAGAGTTTGGCCTGATCCAGTAAACGCCCCCCCCTGTTCGCGCAGCCACGTCTTTGCGCAGCACAGACGTGGCCCAGGAGTTTCCCATGCTCTTACAACGCATTTTCGCGGCCGTGCTGTTACTGGCCTGTGTCGGCTTGGCGCTGATGGCCTGGCCGTATCAGGCGGCCTTTTCCTACGAGCCCGTAGGGCCCAGGGCCTTCCCATTGCTGCTGCTCGGGCTGATGGGGCTGGCGCTTGTTTATATGCTGATTCGCCCGCAACCGACCAAACACACCGACGACGAACCCGCGCTGGACCGACCGACACTGATCAAGATCGCGATCTGTGTGGTGTTGTTGCTGGTGTTTGCCGGCACTTTCGAATCCCTGGGTTTCATCCTCAGCAGCATGCTGATCGGTATACCGATGGCACGGCTGTACGGCGGCCGCTGGTTGCCCGGTGCGGTGATCATCACCTTGATGAGCGTCGGTCTTTATCTGTTGTTCGATAAAACCATGGACGTACCGCTCCCCCTCGGTCTGCTCGACGTTCTGGAGAACTGATATGGATACTTTTGGCTATTTGGGCCAGGGCTTCGGCATCGCGCTGAGCCCCTATAACCTGGTGACCGCGCTGTGCGGCACCTTGATAGGTACGGTGGTCGGCCTGTTGCCGGGCCTGGGCCCGATCAACGGCGTGGCGCTGTTGATCCCCATCGCGTTCGCCCTGGGCCTGCCGCCGGAGTCGGCACTGATCCTGTTGGCGGCGGTGTACCTGGGCTGTGAATACGGCGGCCGTATCAGCTCGATCCTGCTCAACATTCCGGGTGAAGCCTCCACCGTGATGACCACCCTCGACGGCTACCCAATGGCCCGTAAAGGCCTGGCCGGCGTAGCGCTGTCGTTGTCGGCGTGGAGTTCGTTCATCGGCGCGTTTATCGCCACCTGCGGCATGGTGCTGTTTGCCCCGCTGCTGGCCAAATGGGCGATTGCCTTCGGTCCGGCGGAATATTTCGTACTCATGGTGTTCGCGATTGTCTGCCTGGGCGGCATGGCCGGCGACAAGCCCCTCAAGACCTTTGTAGCGGCGCTGATTGGCCTGTTCCTCTCGGCCGTCGGCATCGACGCCAACAGTGGCGTGTACCGTTTTACCGGCGACAACATCCACCTCACCGACGGCATCCAGTTCGTGGTGTTGGTGCTGGGCCTGTTCTCCATCAGTGAGATTCTGCTGCTCCTGGAAAAAACCCACCGTGGTCAGGAAGCGGTGAAAGCCACCGGACGCATGATGTTCAACGTCAAGGAAGCCTTGTCGGTGTTGACCGTGAATATCCGTTGCGGCGTGTCGGGCTTCATCATCGGTGTGTTGCCGGGTGCCGGAGCGACCATGGCTTCGGCCGTGGCCTACATGACTGAGAAACGTATCGCGGGTGCCAGCGGCAAATTCGGCCAAGGCGATATGCGTGGCCTGGCCGCGCCGGAAACAGCCATCGGCGCGTCAGTCTGCGGCGCCATGGTGCCGATGCTGACCCTCGGCGTTCCAGGCTCGGGTACCACGGCGGTGATGATCGGTGCCCTGTCGCTGTACAACATCACGCCGGGCCCGCTGCTGTTCCAACAGCAACCGGACATTGTCTGGGGCCTGATCGCGTCGTTGTTTATCGCCAACATTATGCTGGTGATCCTCAACATCCCGATGATCCGCATCTTTACGCGTATCCTCGCCGTGCCGAACTGGGCACTGGTGCCGGTGATCGCCATTATCACTGCGATAGGCGTCTATGCAGTGCATGCCACCACCTTCGATCTGTTCCTGATGATCGCCATCGGCATCTTCGGCTACATCCTGCGCAAGCTCGACTTTCCGCTGTCGCCGCTGCTGCTGGGCTTTATCCTCGGTGGCCTGATGGAGCAGAACCTGCGGCGCGCGCTGTCGATCTCCAACGGTGCGCTGGAGATCCTCTGGTCGAGCCCTATCACCTTCGGCGTCTGGGTATTGACCGCGATCATGCTGTTCGTACCGCTGCTGCGTATCTGGCGTAAACGTGTGCAACAGCGTCGTGCACTGGCCGATGTCTGAGGTCACCTTTAAACAATGGTGGGCAACACCGCTGGTCGGCCTGGCCGGCGGTTACCTGGCCAGCCTCGTCGGCTGGCCGTTGCCGTACATGGTCGGCTCGCTGCTGGCGATCATCCTGGTGCGCTGCCTCACGCCGTGGCAATTGGCCGAAATTCCCGGCGGGCGAAAATGCGGCCAATGGGTGGTGGGCATCGGCATCGGGCTGCATTTCACGCCGCTGGTGATCGAGCAGGTGATGAGCCACTTCGGCCTGATCTTCTTCGGCGCGCTGGTCACCAGCCTGTCGAGCGTGGTCGGTGTGTGGCTGATGCGCCGCAGTGGTGAAGACCGAGCCACCGCGTTTTTCTCCAGCATGCCGGGCGGCTCCGGCGAGATGGTCAACCTCGGCGCCCGCAATGGCGCGGTGCTCAGCCGTGTCGCGGCGGGTCAGAGTTTGCGGGTGCTGGTGGTGGTGCTGTGTGTACCGGCGATCTTCAAGTATTTGCTGGGAGGCGGCGCGCCGCAGTTTCATCCGGCACCGGTCAGCTGGGCCTGGCTGGCGTTGCTGTTTCCCGTCGGCGCGCTGGTGGCGTGGGGCTGGCAGCGTTTGCATCAGCCAAACCCGTGGTTGTTCGGACCGTTGTTGGTCAGCGCCACCGCCAGCGTGGAGTGGGACCTGCATATCGGCCTGCCCGACGGCGGCAGCCAGATTGGCCAATGGCTGATCGGCAGCGGCCTGGGTTGCCACTTCAACCGTCAGTTTTTTCGCAGCGCGCCGTCATTCATGGGGCGCACCCTGATCGGCACGGCGCTGACCATGGCCTTGGCGACACTGGCGGCGGTGGGCTTGAGTGCCCTGACCCACCTCGACCTGCGCTCCCTGACCCTGGGCATGATGCCGGGCGGCATTGCCGAGATGAGCCTCACGGCCGAGACCCTGCAACTGTCTGTGCCGTTGGTCACGGCGATGCAAGTGATGCGCTTGTTGTTTGTATTGTTTTTGGCGGAGCCATTGTTCCGGCATTGGAACCGCCAGCCGGATAAGGCCTGAGCCCTCAGAGCGGTGGCAACCGCCATTCAATCGGCGTTTCGCCGTTCTGCTCAAGAAACTTGTTGGTGCGGCTGAAATGACCGCACCCCAAAAACCCGCGATACGCCGACAACGGCGACGGATGCACCGACGTCAGCACCAAGTGCTTGGTGGCATCGATCAGCTTCTGCTTGCTTTGCGCATGGGCGCCCCACAGCAAAAACACCAGATGCGGCTGATGCTCGCTGACCACTTCGATAATCCGATCGGTAAAGAACTGCCAGCCCTTGCCCGCATGGGCGTTGGCGTTGGCGCGTTCAACGGTCATGGTGGTGTTGAGCATCAGCACCCCTTGGTCGGCCCAATTTTGCAGGTAGCCGTGGTTGGGGATGTCGATGTTCAGGTCGCGCTTGAGTTCTTTATAGATATTGACCAACGACGGTGGCGCCGGCACGCCCGGCTGCACCGAGAAGCACAAACCGTGGGCCTGGCCAGGGCCGTGGTAGGGGTCTTGCCCGAGGATCACCACTTTGACGTTGTCCAGCGGGGTTGAGTTAAGCGCATTGAAAATCAGCGGGCCGGGCGGGTAGATCTCTTTGCCGGCGGCGTGCTCCTGGCGCAGGAACTCGCGCAACTGAGTCATGTAAGGCTTGTCGAATTCATCGCGCAGGGCGTGTTTCCAGCTGGGTTCGAGTTTGATGCGGTCGCCTTCGGTCATCGTGAGGTCATCGTGTAAAAAAGAATGGGCGAACCCTAGGAAAGCCGACCCCGCTTGTCAATTGATCTAACACACCACCCGCACTTTCCCTTGGCGCGACCATACTCATCCTTCACCTTCTTGAATGAGGTCATGATGAACCTGCACTTCCAAGAGCTGACCGGCAGCGCCGGCGCCCGTATCGGCATCGCCAGCCTCGATGCTGAAAAGTCTCTCAATGCCCTCTCCCTGCCGATGATCCTGGCCCTGGGCGAGCGCCTGGATGCCTGGGCCAAAGACCCGCAAATCGTCTGCGTGTTAGTGCGCGGCAACGGCCCCAAAGCGTTTTGCGCGGGTGGCGAAGTGCGCAGCCTGGCCCTGGCCTGCCTTGAGCAGCCAGGCGAAGTACCGGCACTGGCCTCGCAGTTCTTTGCTGCGGAATACCGTCTCGACTATCGCCTGCATACCTATCCAAAACCGCTGATCTGCTGGGGCCACGGCTACGTGCTGGGCGGTGGCATGGGCCTGCTGCAGAGCGCGGCCATACGCATCGTTACGCCGAGCAGTCGGTTGGCCATGCCCGAGATCAGCATCGGCTTGTATCCGGACGTGGGTGCCAGTTGGTTTCTGTCGCGCCTGCCGGGGAAACTGGGGGTGTTCCTCGGGCTCACCGGCGCCCATCTCAACGGTAGAGATGCCTTGGATTTGGGGCTGGCCGACCGTTTCCTGCGCGACGATCAACAAGACGAACTGCTCGACGGCTTGCTGCAACTGAACTGGCAGGAACAGACCGCGATGCAGCTCAACAGCCTGCTCAAGGCCCTGGCTCAGGAGGCCGTGGGCCAGCTACCCGAAGCGCAATGGCTGCCCCGCCGGGCGCAGATCGACGCGTGGCTGGATGTGGGGGATGTACACGGCGCCTGGCGCGCCATCAGCCAATTGCGCGATCACGCCGACCCATTATTCAGCCGCGCCGGCAAAACCATGAGCGAAGGCTGCCCACTGACCGCCCACCTGGTATGGGAACAAATCCAGCGCGCCCGCCATTTGTCCCTGGCCCAGGTGTTCCAGATGGAATACACGCTGAGCCTCAATTGTTGCCGTCACCCGGAATTCAGCGAAGGCGTGCGCGCGCGGTTGATCGACAAGGACCAGAAGCCCCACTGGCATTGGACGGACATCGACAAGATCCCGGAAACCGTAGTGCAGGCGCACTTTACCAAGGCGTGGGAAGGTCGCCACCCGTTGGCCGACTTGTCCGATTATTGAGATATCGGCCCACAAAAAAGCGGCGCTTCATGCGCCGCTTTGTCATGGGACCTGTCAACGGTGCCCACCCCGGTCACCGCCATGACCGCCGCGTCCATGCTCACCGCGCCCACGCCCACCGTTGCCCCAACGATCGCCCCAGCCCTGGTTCGGGTAAGGCCGATAACCGGCCCTTGGTCCCGACGGATAGTAGCGCGGTGCAGGCTGGTAATAACGTGGCGCAGAGTAGTAACGCGGTGCAGGCGCGTAATAGCGTGGCGACGGGTAGTAATCCCGGCGGTACGGGTACGCGGAGCCACCACCGTAGTAGTACGCCGGCGCCGGTGAGGTGTAGACCTCGGATCGATAGTAGCTTTGGCCTCCATCGTAGTAGGGCACACAAGCGCAAAGGGTTAGACCGAGTAAAGCGCTGAGCAGCAGTCGTCGATACATGGCGGCCTCCTGGACCGCGAAAGAGCACCTCCAGCGACGCTGAAGGGCGGCATACAGCTTTCACTGAATGACGAAATATCTGACATCAAAAACCGAATCTGGTGCGTTTCGGTAACAACTTGATACATGATGTGATCCGCAGCATTACCGACCAGACCAAGCTGCTGGCGCTCAACGCGGCAATCGAAGCAGCTCGCGCCGGTGAGGTGCGAGCACAGGCCCATCGCACCCAGACATCCAGGCCCTGTCGCGCCTGGCCACTTCGTTCAATGGGCTGGTCAGCAAGTTCCATTTGTAAGTAGCCGGTCGAGGGTGGGCGCTGTATCGTGCAGGTCCAAGCGAACCATGCCCGATGCAGCCCGCCCCATGACCACGCCAACCCTTTGTCCCGCCTGCGGCGCCCGCAACGACTGCTCCCTGGCCGACCCGCGTACCGCCGACCAGGCCTGCTGGTGCTACAGCGTCACCATCGACCCTGCGGTGCTCCAAGCACTGCCCGATGAAGTGCGCAACCAGGCTTGCCTGTGCCCACGTTGCGCCCAAGTGGACGAACAGTTGCGCAACCGCAATGCGGGTTGATCGCTTCCTCAGCAACTTGCCGCGGTTCAATCGCCAGCAAGCGCGACGGTTGTTGGTTGAACGACGGATCAGCGTGGATGGCGTGACGGTCAGCGACCCTCACTACGAAGTCCGCGAATTCAGCCGCGTATGCCTTGATGCTGAAGTGCTGCAGGCGGGCAAACCGGCGCGTTATTTTATGCTGCACAAGCCCCAGGGGTGCGTGAGCGCAACGTCGGACCCGCAACACCCCACGGTCCTCGACTTACTGCGTGAGTCGGATAAAAACGAGCTGCATATTGCCGGGCGCCTGGACTTCAATACCACCGGGCTGATGTTGATCACCAATGACGGCCAGTGGTCGCGGCGTCTCACGCAACCGACGACCAAACTGCCCAAGGTGTACCGGGTAGAAACTGAAGACGTTATCGGCCCCGATTACGCGGCGACGTTTGCCGCCGGCCTGTACTTCGCGTTTGAAGACCTCACCACCCAACCTGCCGAGCTGGCAGTGCTGGGGCCGACGACGGCGCGCTTGAGCATCATCGAAGGGCGTTACCACCAGGTGAAGCGCATGTTCGGGTACTTCAACAACAAAGTGATTGGCTTGCATCGCGAACGCATGGGGCCGCTTGAGCTGGATCCTGCACTCGCGCCGGGCGAATATCGCGCGTTGACCGTTGAGGAAATCCATCAGGTTTGACGACCGTTCGGCCGGTGAAAGCCAAATCTCTTTTTAACCACTTGCGTGATACCGAGTCTGTGCTTGACTCCCATTCACCAGCCCAATGATGACTGGCGAGTCGCCTATAACCTCCAAGACCTACCTTGCCATCGCCCGCGCTCGATCTACGGGCCCTCCAGGCAAACAGCCCGCCATAACAACACCCGCCGGCCAGCCGTCATCGGACCGACATGGGCCTTCCTTTTCCAGGCGTATGCCTACCTGTCACAAAGCTCGTGCAGAGTTATCTGCGCGCCCTACCCGCTTGCCAGGAGTCTTACGACATGAGGCCAGAAATCGCTGTGTTGGATATACAGGGTCAGTATCGGGTTTACACGGAGTTCTATCGCGCGGACGCTGCTGAAAAGACCATCATCCTGGTCAACGGCTCCATGGCCACCACGGCATCCTTCGCCCAAACCGTGAAAAGCCTGCACCCGCAATTCAATGTGGTTTTGTACGACCAGCCCTACGCTGGCCGCTCCAAAATCCATAACCGCCATGAGCAAATGCTGACGAAGGAAGTCGAAGGCCAGATCCTTCTGGAGTTGATCGATCACTTCGCCGCCGAACACGTGCTGTCATTCTCATGGGGCGGCGCCGCCACCCTGGTCGCCCTCGCCCACCGCCCGCGCCGTGTGGAAAGAGCGGTGATCAGCTCGTTCTCGCCCGTCATCAATGCGCCCATGCGCGACTACCTGGAACGCGGCGTCGACTACCTCGGTAACCTCGACCGCGATCGCGTGGGGCACCTCGTCAACAGCACCATCGGCAAACACCTGCCGTCGCTGTTCAAACGTTTCAACTACAAACATGTCAGCAGCCTGGCCGAACACGAATACGGGCAGATGCACTTCCATATCAGCCAAGTGCTCAACAGCGATCGCCTGTGCTACCTCAAGGCAGCCAAGGCCATCGACATTCCGGTGTTGTTTTTGAACGGTGAATGGGACGAATACACCAGCGCCCAGGATGCCAAGCTGTTTGGCCAGCATGTGGTCAACAGCAGCTTCAGCACCATTGCGGCGACAGGACATTTTCTGGACATGGAACACAAAGCGGCATGCCGGGACAGTCGGGACGCGGTCGTGGGCTTTTTGAAACCGCAGCGGCCGATCAGCCGGTTGCGTTACAGCCAAGGCCAGACACAGCATGCATTTGCGGTTTGAGGCGGCACCTGACGGTGGCGAGGGAGCGCGCTCCCTCGTCATAACTTGCACATTTCCAAAGAAAAACTTCAAATCCAGGCGAACATCTGGTACAAAGTCAGCCGCTCTGAGCGGGTATAGTTTAGTGGCAAAACGAAAGCTTCCCAAGCTTTAGTTGAGGGTTCGATTCCCTCTACCCGCTCCACTTTTTGCGTTCCCCTCGTTTTTCCGCATCATCCCCCCTACGTTTCCACATCAGCGACCTGCCCGGCAACCTGCGCTCTCTGCGGTCGTGTACGCTCATTGCGTAGCGCTAGCCGCACAACTTAGGGATAAGTTGGACATGCACACCTTCATAACAGAATTGCCAAAACCCTAATTTTTATCAAAATCAAGCCAAGGATGACGCTGTGTCACAACCCAATGCAAATATCGACGCCAACATCGTAGACTGGACCTTCCAGAACTACGCCACGCTGGCAAGCATGCTGAGTGGAATTGCAATCTGCGCGTTGATTTTTTATATCTACAAGCGCTCAGGTTCACTAATATTTTTGCGCGACCTCATGTGGCGCTTTTTTGGGGGTTCTACTAAATTCGAAGATGAAGAATATGAACTCGTTCGAAAAAACTTGCGCGAGGTTGAGTACTACCGTTTCGAATTTAATATACCCGCGCAAAATCTGACCGAGACAAAACTTGCTGAAGAGTGGATCAAAAAGCATGGCTTTTGTCACAGGGACGTGGCAAAAGTAAGAAACTACATAAATTGGAATAACTTCAGTACATTAACATTTAAAGAAACGCTATTTTCCAAGCTCACCCAAAACATCACCATTGGATTGCTTATATTCTTTTTTATTATCATTTCTTTCATCGTACCTGTCACAAACTCACCCTACCTGATGGTCTCGTTGAAAGACGCCCCCGAAGCCCCGTCATTTTATCTTTCAAAAGAGAATGCAAAATTCTACTTTTTCAAATCCGAGCCAACGCTATCAAATACGGAATGCCAATCGGCTGAGTCGCTTGAAGCCTTCTCCGAACTTGGATTCACAACAGACCAGTTAGATACTATTTGCTCGTTCTTCTTGCTCGACAACTACCGCACGCATATCGCCGATGGGCTAAAAGGGCAACGAGGCATCTTACTGAGCATTGTCGCCATCTCGATATTTTCCGTATTTTGCATGCTGGTCATGCTCACTAGGCAAGACGTAGCGAGAAAGCTTCATAAAAAAATAAACCTACCGAAAACAACCAATAAATAATAAATCGACTTTCCACTGCATCGCGACTCTACTGCCCTCCTTTAGAGTCGCCTTACATAAGCTATAGCGCATTGAAACTTAGCTAACGCGCTGCTCGAACCAGCATCAAATCCAGATTGCCGCTGACACAACCCCCCCCCAAGCTTCTCGCAGCCGTCCTGACCCATTGAAAGTCCGAGAAGGCTGCGTGGCCGATAAAGGGGCTCAGTAGTTCCTTGACCAAAAATCTATACAAACACAAAATTCTGTACAACTATAAGACCTTGAGCGCTGGCATGACGCCTCGCACGATCAAGGAGCCAGGCAATGAAACGCCTGCTGGTTTCACTGTTCCTGCTATTGAGCCTGTGCAGCTGCGGTAACGTCGGTGTCGAGCACTATGCCGACCAAAAGCCGCAATTGGACTTGGAGCGCTTCTTCAGTAAACCCGTCAAGGCCTGGGGAATATTCGAGAAACGCTCGGGCGAAGTCGCCAAGCGTTTTGAGGTGGATATTGCCAGTCATCGCGAGGGCAACAACCTTATTCTCGACGAAAAATTCCTGTACAGCGATGGCACGCGCCAGCAACGCGTATGGACGCTCACGCCCGATGGCCCGGGGCGCTGGCGCGGACGGGCCGGGGATGTGGTCGGTGAGGCCATCGGCGAAGTGGCCGGGAACGCATTGCGTTGGCGCTACCGCCTCAACCTGCCCGTGGACGGGTCGGTGTACGAAGTGAGCTTTGACGACTGGATGTACTTGATGGATGAAGACACGATGATCAACCGGTCGAGCATGTCCAAATTCGGCGTGGAGTGGGGCCAGGTCACGCTGTTCTTTCGACGCCAATAACACCCACAGCGAAGGTGAATCATGAATCTGCGCAGGCTGACCGCACTGGCCGAAAAAGGCGAAATACGTGAGTTGGAGTTACTGTCGTTGGAAGGCGGTTTCTATATTGCGCGTATAAAACTTGCGCACCTCGAGATGACGTTACTGGACGACAGCGGCAAGACTTTGCGCATCCGGTCGAGCACGCATTTACGCGACCTGTTGCAGCAAGTGCCGCCATTCCCGTGTGTGCTGGTGCAGCAGTGCGTACATGACGAAATGTGCGGTACCCGTGAAGGGGCGATCGGTGCGTTGCGCATTCCTTTTTCGCTAGCGGCACCCTTTTAAGATCGCGGTGTCTCTTGGCTGCGCTGCCCTTGATAGGCGCCTTCAGGGGCAAGCGGCGCCGGATAACGTCACGATGTTCGCTCCCGTAGAGGCTGCGCTGGCCGCCACCCGGTCAGCGCTATGACCAGAGTCAGCAGCTGAAAACCCATGATCAGCGCCACACACCCCGCCCAGCCCCACTGCTCCCAGATCAACGCCGGAGCGATAGCGCCGCAACTGCCACCCAAGTAGTAACACGTGAGGTAGACCCCAACGGCAGCGGCTTTGTTATCGCGAGCGGTCGCGGTGGTGAAGGCGTTGGCAGCGGCCTGGGCGAGGAATACGCCGGTGGAGCTCAGGGCGAGGCCGGTCACGATGCACCACAAAGATGGCACCAGGGTCAGGGCCGACCCACTTACGCCAAACAACGCAGCACCCGTCAGCAATTGGCCATGCGGGCGGGCTTTACTGAGGCGCCCTGCGATAGGGATCACAACCAGCGCCAGCAGGAACACCATGTACAGCGTACCCAAGGCCGCAGGCCCGAGGTTGAACGGCGGTAGGCCAAGGTACAAGCCCGCGTAGGTGAATGTCGCGACCTGAGAGAACAACACGCAAAAGCCTACGGCATAGGCGGCCAACAACGGTTGACGAAAAACACCTGAAACGGACCCACTGAGCCGCTTTGCTCGCGCACGATTGGCCGGCAGCAGGAACTGAATAAACCCGCCAACCATGAGGCTCAACGCCGCAAGCAATTCAAAGGCTTCGCGCCAACCGACATATTCAGTCATCACGCCGGTGACAAAACGCCCGGCAAACCCGCCCAACACCGTGCCGGCGACATACAGGCTGGTGACTTCAGTGACGGTACCGCCGCTCCAACGGTCGCCGATGTAAGCCACGCTGGTGGCAAACACCACCGGTATCAACATGCCTTCTACGAAGCGCCACACCAGCACTTCGGCAAAACTGTCGGCATACGCGGTCATGAGCGTCGGCAACGCCAGCAGCAGCGCGGCCGCGGCGATGACCGCGCGCTGCTCGAAACGCCCAGTCAGGCGGCTGACAAACGGCGCAGTGAGCGCCACCGCCAGCGTGGTCACGGTGATACTCCACCCGGCAGCCTTCGCGCTGATCTGAAACTGCGCGGCAAAGATTTGCAAGATGCTCTGGGTGGCGTACAGGTTGAGAAACGCCGCGCAACCACACAGGAAGAGGGCAAGGCGGGCACAATGCAGGCGCGGTTTCATGAAACCTCTCGTTTTATGTTGAAAGGCCTTTATAGAATGGCCGAAAGGTTTTGCACCAATACCGAATGACGACCGATTGATACCCAAGGACCTGGATGCTCGACCTACGCAAGCTGCGTTACTTTCTGACAGTCGCCGAAGAATTGCACTTCGGCCGCGCGGCCATTCGCCTGCACCTGGCCCAGCCGCCGCTGACACGTCACATTTCGGCGCTGGAAACCGCGTTGGGCTTCAAGCTCTTCGATCGCACCAGCCGCACAGTGGCCCTCACCGCGCAAGGCCGGTCGTTCCTGCCCTACGCACGTGGTGTGCTGGAACAGGTGGCGCTGGCTCAGGTCATGGCGGATAAACTGGCCGCGGGCACCGCCGGGCAACTGGCGCTGGGCTATGCCAGTTCGATCGCCCTATCGGATCTGTTCAGCCAGGCGATCCAGGCCTTCGCCCAACGCTTTCCCGACGTGCAGTTGACCTTGGTGGAGTGCGCCTCCGGCAACCTGGGCGCACAGGTGGCGGATGGGCGCTTGGATATTGGCCTGAGCCGGCTGTTGCCGCAACGCACAGACGTGCAGGCGCTGTCGCTGGGTGAAGAGCGCTTGGTCGCGGCGGTGTCCACCGACAGCCCGCTGGCGAACCTGGCGCAGATCAGCCTCGCACAGTTGAGCGCGTATCCGCTGATTCTGTTTCCGGCGGACTACGGCTCGGGGCTGAACCAATCCATCGAAGCGCTTTACCGCCTCCACGACCGGCCCTTGCGACGGGGGCCTACCGGGCGGCAGATCACCTCGATCATCGCGCTGGTGGCAGCCGGGCAAGGCGTGGCGCTGGTACCCGAATGTGCGCAAAGCCTGATGAACAAAGGTGTGACGTACAGGCCGATGATGGAATTGGAGGCGTGTGCACAGTTGCTCGTACTCACTCGCGCTGAAACAAAAAATGTATTGATCGACGCGTTTCTGACAGTCCTCACAGAGGCACCACACACGCTGTAATACCATCGAAAAACCCCGCAATACCTCTCTCCTGCGCCCTCTGCGCGCACTCATACACTTCCTTGACCCCCTACCGAAATACCGGTCATCGACTGTCGGTAGGTAGCGTATTGATAATTTATTTTCAGTGGTTATAGTCACCACCAACACACACCACAAGGAGGTGCTGTGGATAGCCGATATTTGATAGGTCACATCGTTGCGGACGGTTGGTATCTGGTGCGCACAAGGGGCAGTCATCATCATTTCAAACACCCTGTGAAGCCGGGGCTGGTGACGATTCCCCATCCAAAAAAGGACCTGTTGGACAAGACCGCCAAGAGCATTTTGAAACAAGCTCTAATGAGCTAACCGTCCCTGGAGGACAACACACATGCTGTATCCCATCGCAATTTCAACGGGCGATAACGACCATGCCTGGGGTGTGGAAGTCCCGGATATTCCCGGCTGCTACTCAGCCGGCGACGACCTGGACGACGCCATGGCCATGGCCCGGGAAGCGATCGAAGGGCACTTCGAGATCCTCGCCGAAGACGGTGCACCGATTCCCAGCGCGCGCAAAGTCACCGTGCATGCCGCCAACCCGCAGTACGCCGGCTGCACATGGGCAGTCGTGGATATCGACGTCACCAAGTACCTCGGCAAGGCGCAGAAACTCAACATCACCTTGCCGGGTTATCTGCTTAACCGCATAGATGAATACGTTCTGCACCACCCTGAAGAGAAAAGCCGTTCAGGTTTTCTCGCATCCGCGGCGCTGAAGGTGCTGCAACAGGATCGGTAGCATCACGTCAGCATTGCCTGACAGCCACCCACAGCAAGTACCCCGACAATGCCGGATTGTTGGCCTGAAAGCGGAAACACCCCATGCTGGAACCTGGACAACCCACACCAAAGTTCATAGTGCGCCAGGTATTCGGTTGGGTGCTGGTACTGCCCCTGCTGGTCTCGTTTATAAAACTGCCGTTTCCCTTGGCGCTGGTACTCTCGCTGGGCGTTTTGGCGGCCTCGCTTTACGGCGTACAGTTAGCCAGGCGCCATGCCAGTCGACGCGTGGCCCTGTTCGCCGCAATCGTCACCGCGCTCAATGGGGTCTCGTTTCTGGCAATGTCGACACCCTCAGTGCTCAAAGCCCTGTATTACATCGTCTGGTTGTACGCGTATCCGCATTATTCAAACTGGGCGTACTGGAGCTTTTAGACCCTGCAGAATTTGATCGCAAGAAACGTAGTTTCCCACCCGGCTGATAGAACTACAGTCACGACGTAACCGTTTGAACCGGCCTTTTGAGGAGCCCATCCATGCCCTACGACTACAAGCTCATGCCCTCCCCCGTCGGCCAGCTCACCCTGGTGGCGCGTGATGGCAAACTCAGCGCCATTTTGTGGGAGTGCGAGCGCGCCAACCGAGTGCGCCTGGGCGAATTGCGCGAGGCAAACGACAGCCGGGTGCTGCTGGAAGCCGAGCGCCAGTTGCGGGAGTACTTCGCCGGCACACGCAGCACATTCGAGCTGGAACTGGACTTCACCGGCACCGACTTTCAGAAGCAAGTCTGGCAGGCACTTCTCACCATCCCCTTCGGTGAAACCCGCAGCTACAGCCAGATCGCCCGACAGATCGGCAACCCCAAAGCCGTGCGTGCGGTCGGCGCCGCCAACGGGCGTAACCCGATCTCGATCATTGCCCCCTGCCATCGAGTGATCGGTGCGTCGGGCGGCCTCACCGGCTTCGCCGGAGGGCTGCAAGCCAAGCAATATTTGCTCGCGCTGGAAGGCACAGGCCAGGCGGCTCTGGCATTCTGAGCCAGGCAAAAAAAACGGCGGTTGAATCAAATCCAACCGCCGTTTTTTATTTCAACCCAAGGCCTCAACCGTCGCCTTGATGACCTTTGCCGTAGGTCGATGCCAAAGCACGGGCTTTGTGCAAACGCTCTTCCAGCTTAGGCAGTGTTTCGTCCACCAGGGCTTTGATTTCCGGGACATCCGAAGCAGCGCCTCCCTGCTTGAACAGGGCGATAGCGTCTTCATTTTCCTTGACCTGTTGCGCGGTGTAGGCGGCATCAAAGGAGTCGCCGTCCTTGAGTTCAGGCATCAGGGTCTCGGCTTTGTCGACGATCTTCTCGCGCGGCGCCACAGGCAGGTCGAGCTTCTTGGCAATGGCGGCCAGGTGCTGGTTGGCAAGGGTGCGCTCGTTGATTACCTCGATGGTGTAGTCCTTGATTTCCTGGGACGAGGTTTTGGCGTGGGCCATGCGACTGGTTTCGATATCGGCCATGCCTTTGGCCGATGCCTGCTCGATGAATTCAGCAGGCGACTGGGCGAAAGCATTGCTGGCGCCGAGGCCCAGCAGCATCGCGAAACTGGCGGTGCGTAACCGGATAGCCATGCGGCTCATGATGGGTTCCTCCAGGGCAAAAATAAGTGCGGGGGAACACGCCCCGCCCTGAATTCGAATTTTCAGGACGGTAAAGGTTTAGAAAAAACTTGCCCGCACGACGAACGGTCGTTGCCGCATCAGGCCGGTTTACTGCCGAACAGGCCGGGTAATGCATGCGCCAAGGCGTTGATGGCGAAACCGATAAACATCACGCCGCAGAGCTTGGTGATAAGGATTTCATGACGTTGATACACCGTGCGCACGCGCTGCGCGCCGACCACGCCGACCAGGATCGCATAGGCCAATAGGCCGCCGATAAAGCTCAAAACAATCAACCCCGGCAGCATCGCCCAGGTCAGCATCTCGGCACGACTGGACAGCAACGCAGTGAAGGTTGCAACCGCCACCGGGTAAGCCTTGGGGTTGGTCAAGCCGAACACGATGCCGTGCCAGAACGGATGCCGCGCCGCGCCCTGTGGCGCATCACCGCTACGCTGGCGGGTGCGAATCGCGCGCCAGCCAAGCCAGAACAGGTACAGCCCACTGAGCACGCCCAGCACATCAAACGCACTGCTGCCCACTTCCCGCGCGCCGACAATCGCGATCAGCGCCGTGCTGCACCACACCACATCCCCCAGCAAATGCCCGCAAAGAAAACCCGCCCCGGCGCGACGGCCTCGGGCGGCGCCGATGCCGAACACAGCCAGCACACCAGGGCCAGGCGTGATGCCATAGATAAAGCCTGAAGCAAGGACCGCGAGCAGCAGGGATGGGGTCATGGCGGCGACTCTGGAGAGGTTGAACGTGGAGGGATTCTGCCTGTTCTGCCAAGGAGTGCAAATGCCACGAGCGGGTTACGTCAATACGCCCTGCACCCGCCCAATCAACCACTGCAACCCCGAATCCCCGCCGCGCCGCGCGTGCCATGCCAGCTCAAACGCAAACGCCGGGATATGAAACGGCGGTGGCACGGCCAGCAAATGCTGCTGATCGATATTCAGCAACCCCCGCGACGACACCGTCAGGATCAAGTCCGTGCCTTCAATCAACTGCGGCGCCACGCCCCAGTGCGGCAGGCTGACTGCCACATGGCGCCGCTCGCGAATCGCCGTCAGCGCCCGTTCGATTTCCGGGGTACCGCTGCCGCGCATTTCCAACAGCACGTGGGGACGCGCCAGGTAGGTAGGCAAATCGAGCGTGGCGTTTTCCGGCAGGCTATTGCGGTCCACCAGGCAGGTATAGTGCTCTTCGAATAATGGCGTAGTACGCAGCTCGCAGGGCATGTCGGGAAATACCCCGGCGGCCAGGTCGAGATCGCCATTGAGCACGCCGTCCACCATGCCCTCACGGCTGGCCTGGATGATCTGCAAGTCGATGCCCGGCGCTTCACGACGCAGCACACGGATCAACTTGGGTAGGAAAATTGCCGCGCTGTAGTCCGACATCGCCACGCGAAAACGGCGTTTGGCCGAGGCTGGGTCGAAGCGATTCGGCGCCAGCAGTGCCTGCACCTGGGCCAGGGCTTCGGCCAGTGGGGCAGCCAGCTCCAGCGCACGCGCGGTCGGCACCAATGCGCCGCCCTGGCGCACCAACAACGGGTCACCCAACAGGTCACGCGAGCGCGCCAGCGCATGGCTGACCGCCGGTTGGCTGAGGTGCAGGCGTTCGGCGGCGCGGGTGACATGTTGCTCACTCAGCAAGACGTCGAGGATCACCAACAGGTTGAGGTCGATACGGCGCAGGTCATTCATCAGCTGCATACTCAGCATAAAAACTTTGAATTTAAATTTGCGCGACGAATAACTTAGAGTCCAGCAAAACCTCTAGGAGTTTCGACATGACGATGTGGCATTGGGCAGGTTTGGGCGCGCTGGCGCTGATGGCTGGCGCGGTGGTGCCGTTTCAAAGTGCGATTAACGCCAACCTCGGGCGCGGGCTCGGCCACCCGTTGTGGGCCACTTTGGCCTCGTTGCTGGTGAGTATCATCGTGTTGTTGCCCGTGATTATCGCCCTGCGACTGCCCTTGCCGAGCCTGGCGTTTATCACCCAGGCACCCTTGTGGATGTGGGCTGGCGGTGCATTTGGCGTGTGTTTTATTTCCCTGGCGTTAATGCTGTTGCCCAAGCTGGGGGCATCGGGGTTTATTGCCTTGGCCCTGGCCGGGCAGATGCTGGCATCGCTGCTGCTCGACCACTTCGGCCTGTTCGGCCTGGCGCAGCGCCAACTGACAACGCCCCGTGTCGTCGGGGCGCTGTTGTTGATGGCCGCAGTGGCGTTGATTCAGTTCGCCAACGCGCCGGCCAAAGCCTTGGCCGCTGCGTGAAACGAGGTCAGCGCTTGTCGGAGGTACGCATTTTTTGCGGCAGGCCCCACATCAGCAGCGCCGCGGCAACCAACGCGCACACGCCAATGACATACAGCGCCGGCGTGGTGCTGCCGGTGATGTCCTTGATGCGCCCCACCATTACCGGGCTGACGATACCGCCCAGTTGCCCCAGGGTATTGATCAACGCGATCCCGCCCGCCGCACCGGCGCCGGCACCTGCCAGCAATTTGGGCGGCAACGTCCAGAACGTCGGGATCGAGGCAATAATGCCGGCCCCCAGCAAACCCAGCGCAATGATCAGGAAGGTGGTGTGGTTATCAAAGATCCCAGCGCAGAAGAAGCCAATCGCCCCCAACACCACCAACCCACTGACGAACTTGCGACGCTCACCTGTGGCGTCCGACCAACGCCCCACCACGACCATGGTGATGGCCCCGCAGATGTACGGGATGGCGGTCAACAAGCCAATCACCATCGGGCTTTCGATACCCGCGCTTCGGATCAACTGTGGCGCCCAGAAGTTGAGGCCGTAGGACGCCACCTGGATCAGGAAATAGATCAGCCCCAGCATCAGGAAACCCGGGATGCGCACAGCCTGGAGCAACGAGCCTTTCTTGTGCACTTCATGCACCGCGATGCGGCTGGCCAACAGGGCCTTTTCGTCGGCGCTCAGCCAATGTGCATCTTCAATGCGGTCCTTGAGTTGCGTCAGCACCATCCACGCCAACAGCAGGCACGGAAGGCCACCCAGCAGGAACAACCAGTGCCAGCCGCGTATCTGCAGCACGCCATCCATGTGTTCCAGCACCAGCCCGGAAAACGGCGCGCCCACCAGCCCGGAAAACGCCGAAGCCAGGAACAGCATTGACGTGATGCGCCCACGGAAATCCTGCGGGAACCAAAGCGTCAGGTAATACAGCACGCCAGGGGCAAAACCGGCCTCCATGGCGCCGATCAGAAAACGCAGCGCGTAGAACTGCCACTCCGCGGTGACGAACACCATGGCGGCGGTCGCCAGCCCCCACGACACCATGATCCGTGCGATCCAGCGCCGTGCACCGAACTTGTACAGCATCATGTTGCTCGGCACTTCGAAGAGGACGTAACCCACCACGAAAAGACCCGCCCCCAGGCCATACGCGGTATTGCTCAAGCCCAGGTCGGCTTGCAATTGAAACTTGGCGAAACTGATGTTGATCCGGTCAAAAAACGCGAACAGGTAGCACACCATGATCAGCGGCATCAGGCGCCAGGCGACCTTTTTAACCACCGCTTTAATGGCGTCGTCTTTGCCGACCGGGTGCGCGCCAGTCTCTAACGTATCAGTGCTCATTGTGCTTCTCCAGCGGACCGCTCATGGGCGTCCGATTGTTTTTGTTGTCTGGTATGGCGTTACAACGTGGCGATGTAAGCCGCAGGTGAATGCAGGTCACTGTTGCGCCCGGCCTTGACCACCTGGCCGGGTAACTCATGGCCCAATAGCGCCGGCAAACGGCGCGACAGGGTCAGCAGATGCGGCAGGTCGATACCGGTGTGAATCCCCACTTCCTCACACAGGTTGACCAGGTCTTCGGTACAGATATTGCCCGACGCCCCCGGCGCAAACGGGCAACCGCCAAGGCCGCCGAGCGCCGCGTCAAAACGCCGTGCGCCGGCCTCGTAGGCGGCCAGCACATTGCACAAACCCAGGCCACGGGTGTTGTGGAAATGCAGGGTCAGGTCGCTGGCCGGCACGTGTTGCAGCACGCGTTTCACCAAACGCTGCACCTGACGCGGGTTGGCCATGCCGGTGGTGTCAGCCAGGGTGATGCCCTGGATGCCCAGCTCGCGATAGGCCTGCACGATCTGCAGCACGCGGTCTTCGTCGACCTTGCCTTCGAACGGGCAGCCGAAGGTGGTGGCGATGCTGCCGTTGAGGCGCACCGGATGGTCGGCGGCAAACCTCACCACCTCGGCAAACGCCGCCAACGATGCTTCGCAGCGCATGCGCATATTGGCCAGGTTGTGGGTCTGGCTGGCGGACATCACCAGGTTCAGTTCATCGGCGCGGGACTCGATGGCGCGCTGGGCGCCCTTGAGGTTGGGGATCAACGCGACATAGATCACACCCGCTTTGCGTTCGATGCCGTGGAACACTTGCTCGCCGTCACGCAGCGCCGGGATGGCCTTGGGCGAGACGAACGAGCCCGCCTCGATCCGTGAAAACCCGGCGAGAGAGAGTTGGTCGATCAGCGCGATCTTGTCGGCCGTCTCGACCCAGGTCGGTTCGATTTGCAGGCCATCGCGCGGCGAGACTTCCTGCACGATCAATGGCTCGGAATAATCCTGGATCATTGCACCACCCCCGTATTTTTTAAGCGTTGGATATCGGCGTCGGCGAGGCCCAGCCCACTGAGGATGTCGTCGGTGTGCTGGCCCAGCGCCGGGCCTTGCCAGTTCACGGCGCCCGGTGTCTCGGAGAGCTTGGGCACGATGCCGGGCATCTTCACCGACACGCCGCCGGGCAACTGGGCGTTGAGCAACATGTCGCGCGCCTGGTAGTGCGGATCGCTGACGATGTCCGCCACCGAGTAAATGCGCCCGGCCGGTACTTCAGCGGCTTCCAGCGCGCTGAGCACTTGTTCGATGGGCAGGCTGCTGGTCCAGTGGGTGATGGCGGCATCCAGCACGGCGCTTTTGGCCGCGCGGCCATCGTTGTGGGCAAACTCAGCGGCTTCGGCCAGGTCGGCGCGGCCGATGGCGGTCATCAGGCGCTTGTAGATCGGGTCGCTGTTGCCGGCAATCACCACGTAGGCGCCATCGGCGGTCAGGTAGGTATTGGACGGTGCAATGCCGGGCAACGCGCCGCCGCTGCGTTCACGCACATGGCCGAGCATGTCGTATTCGGGCACCAGGCTTTCCATCACGTTGAACACACTTTCGGCCAGGGACACATCGACCACCTGCCCATCACCCTGGCCGGTCTTGACCCGCAGCAACGACATCAAGGCACCGATCACACCGTGCAGGGACGCAAGGGAGTCACCCAGGCTCACCCCCACCCGCGCCGGCGGCGAATCCGGGCTGCCGGTGGTGTAGCGAATGCCGCCCATGGCCTCTCCGATAGCACCAAACCCCGGGCGGTCGCGATAGGGACCGGTCTGGCCGTAGCCAGAAATGCGCACCAGCGTCAGCTTGGGGTTTAGAGCGTGCAATACGTCCCAGCCCAGGCCGAGTTTTTCCAGGCCGCCGGGGCGCAGGTTTTCGATGAGGACGTCGGCGTCGCCGAGCAGTTGCTTGATAAGCCCCAGGCCTTCGCTGGACTTGAGGTTCAGGGCCAACGACTTCTTGTTGCGCGATTGCAGGTACCACCACAACGACGTGCCTTCATGCAGCTTTCGCCATTTGCGAAGCGGATCGCCCTGGCCCAGGGATTCGATCTTGATCACTTCGGCGCCAAACTCGGCCATCAACCGTGCGGCAAACGGTGCGGCGATCAGGGTGCCGATCTCGATCACCTTGATGCCGCTCAGGGGAGTCGTCATGAGGTGTACCTCTTATTCTTGGAATGTGAACCAAGGCTAGAGGACCGGCATTAGAGAAATCCAACCGTCAGTCGGCAAGGTTCGTTCGCAAAACGCGAACGCTCAGCGAATAGTCTGTAGGACAGAACTCACAGGCAGCTCAAGGGCAGGCATCGAGAGGCTCAGATAATCGAACAACAAACGGCTCACCGGCGACAACTGCGCCTCGTCACGCGCCACGAGGATCAATCGGCGGTCCGACCAGGCGTCGGTCAGCGGCACCGCGTGCAGGCCCAGCGCACGTCCAAACAGTTCGTAGGCCTTCTGCGGCAGGATACCGATGCCCATATTCGCCTGGACCATGCGGCACATTGCATCAAAGCCCGGCACATGAATGCGCAGGCGCAACATCTTGCCGGCCTCGCGCGCGGCGGCATGGGTGCGCATATTGATGGAACTGGCAACATGCAGCCCCACGTAGTCACTGCCCAACGTCTCGGCGAAAGCCAAACTGTCGCGCGCGGCCAGCGGATGATGAGCGGGCATCAGTACCATCAGTTTGTCGTGGCGATAGGTCACGCTGAGCAGGCCCTTGGTATCGGTATCGCAGGAACAGATGCCCAGGTCCGCCACGCCATCCAGCACGCCTTGCACAACGCCGGTACTCGGGCGTTCTTCCAGGTCGGTCTTCACTTCGGGATGCAGCTCGGAAAAATCCCGCAAATCTTCCGGAAGGAACTGAATGATCGCCGAGAGATTGGCCAGCATCCGCACATAACCGCGCACACCGTGGCTGTGCTCGCCCAGCTCCATGCCCATTTTTTCGACGTTGAACAGCATCTGCCGTGCGTGGTGCAACAGGGTTTCGCCGGCGGCCGTCAGGTCCATGCCCTTGGCGCGGCGCACGAACAGGCTCACGCCCAACACATGCTCCAGATCCATCAGGCGCTTGCTGGCGGCCGATACCGCTATGGCTTCGCGGGCGGCGGCGCGGGTCAGCGTACCCTCCTCGAACACCGAGACAAACAACTGCAAGGTGATCAGGTCGAGGCGGCGCACCAGGCTTTTGTGCAACATCAGTGACGCTCGCCGGCCAAGCGATGGAGATCGGCCTGCTCCACCACCGGTTGCGGCGCGCCCTGACGCACCGCCTGCAACATCGCCCGGCCGACCGTCTCGGTACTCACCACCCAGCCCGGCCTGACACGGCGCACCAGCGACAGCAACGGGCCCAGGACGGCATAAAAACCTTGATACAGCGGCGTCTTCGAGCGCACGCCGTGCAGTGGCTGGATCAGCCCCGGCCGGAACAGGTACACGGCCTTGAACGGCAAGCGCAGCAACGCATTTTCGGTCTTGCCCTTGACCCGCGCCCACATCGACTTGCCCGCTTCGGAACGGTCGGTACCGGCGCCGGACACATAGATAAACGTCATCTGAGGATTGAGCCGCGCCAAGGTGCTGGCGGCAACCAGCGTGAGGTCATAGGTGAGGTGGGTGTAGCGGGTTTCATTCATGCCTGCCGACGAAACGCCGAGACAAAAGAAGCACGCATCAAAGCCTTGCAGCAGGTTTTCCAGGGGATGGAAATCGAGCATGTCGCTGTGCAATACCTGGTGCAGCTTGCCGTGCTCCTGAGGCAACGGCGTGCGGCCGACGGCGACGACCTCCTGCACGTCGGCGGCCAACAGGCATTCACGCAGGACGCCCTGGCCAACCATGCCGGTGGCGCCGAATAACAGAACTCTCATAAGGGGACCTCAGCGGCACGCCGCAAGCTCAAGTTAAACGCATTCGACTTGTAGCTTAACGCGTGCAGCGTGCCGCTGCCCCTATTCAAAACGCGCTGCGAAAGATCTCCTCGATCTGCCGCTGATCCGCGCGTCGTGGGTTGGTGAGCCCACACGCATCCTTGAGGGCATTGCCGGCCAGCAGCGGAATATCCTGCAATTTGGCCCCCAGTTCGCGCAGGCCGGCGGGAATTTCAACATCCTGGGCCAGGCTGCGAATGGCGGCGATGGCCGCTTGGGCGCCCTCTTCATGGCTGATGCCCCTGGTGTCAGCGCCCAATGCGCGGCCCACGTCGCTCAGGCGTCTGGCGCAGACGCTGGCGTTGAAGCTCTGCACATGGGGCAGCAGCACCGCATTGCACACGCCGTGGGGCAAGTCGTAGAAACCACCCAGTTGGTGCGCCATGGCGTGCACGAACCCCAGGGATGCGTTGTTGAAGGCCATGCCGGCGAGGAACTGCGCGTACGCCATGTTTTCCCGGGCGGCCTTGTCACTGCCGTCGCGTACGGCCAGGCGCAGATTGGCGCTGATCAACTCTATCGCCTTGATGGCGCACGCATCGGTGATCGGCGTGGCGGCGGTGGACACGTAGGCTTCGATGGCATGGGTCAAGGCGTCCATACCGGTGGCGGCGGTGAGGCCCTTGGGCATGCCGACCATCAACGAGGGGTCGTTGACTGACAGCAGCGGCGTGACGTTGCGGTCAACAATGGCCATTTTCACGTGACGGGTTTCGTCAGTGATGATGCAGAAACGGGTCATCTCACTGGCGGTGCCGGCGGTGGTGTTGATGGCCACCAAGGGCAGTTGCGGCTTGGCTGATTGGTCGACACCTTCATAGTCACCAATGTGCCCGCCGTTGGTCGCGCACAGGGCGATGCCCTTGGCACAGTCATGGGGCGAACCGCCGCCCAAAGACACCACGAAATCACAGGCACTTTGCTGCAGCAGCGCCAGGCCTTTCTCGACGTTTTCCACATTGGGGTTGGGCTTGGCGCCGTCGTAAATCACCGAATCGATGTCCTGCATCGCCAGTTTCTCGGCGATCATGCTCGCCACGCCCGCCTTGGCCAGGCCGGCGTCAGTGACAATCAGCGCCTTGCGAAAGCCGTAGTTGCGAATCGCGTTCATGGCTTCGTCGAGGCAGTCGGTGCCCATGATGTTGACGGCGGGAATGAAAAAGGTGCTGCTCATGGCGAATCCTCGGATAACGTTTATGCCTACAGCATCGACCTCGCGCGCCAGCGGCATCTTGATCAGGATCAACGCCGGCTCGTGATAAAGTCACCACCCAGCCGATTTGAGTAGACCCGCCGCAATGAAGGACTTCCAAGCTATTGACGCCCACCTTGAAGACTGGAGCGCACTGCGCAGCGCCATCCACTTCAGCGGGATTTTGATCGGCAACGGCGCAAGCCGCACGATTTGGGAAGACTTCGCCTACGACTCGCTGTTTGAAAACGCACGCACCGTGGAAGAAAAACCCCTGAGCCAATCCGAACTCAGCGTGTTCGACGCCCTGCAAACCCGTAGCTTCGAGCAGGCCCTGGGGGCGCTGAAAACCACCAGCCGGGTCAACAAGGCCCTGGCGGTCAGTTCGGCCGCACCGCGCAATCGCTACTACGCAATCAAGGAAGCCTTGATCAATACCATCCACAGCGTGCACATCCCGTGGCGTCTGGTGCAGCCATCGACGCTGGCGACGATCAACGCCGAGTTGAAGCACTACTCAACGGTGTTCACCAGCAATTACGACCTGCTCAATTACTGGGCGACCCTGCATGCCCCCGGCATCGACGATCTATTCGGCAGCGCCGACGCCAGCTTCGACCTGCGCCACACCCACTGCGAGGCCACGCGCATTCTGTACCTGCACGGCGGCCTGCACCTGGTGCGCAACCTCGACGGCACCGCGCGCAAATTGCCTTCCACCGACAGCACCTTGCTCAGCAGCTTTGCCATCAACCATACGATCAAGACCCTCGACGACGTGCCGCTGTTCGTCAGCGAAGGCCAGGTGCAAGAGAAGCTCAAAACCATCCGCAGCTCCGATTACCTGTCGTTCTGCTATGAGCAATTGTTGAACCACGAGGGCGCGCTGTGCGTTTTCGGCCATGAGTTGGGGCCGCAGGACAAACACTTGGTGGATGCGATTCGCCAGGCCCGGCTGACGACCCTGGCGATCTCGGTATCGGGGCGCAGCGAGGGGTTTATCCGCCAGCAGAAGCGGCGCTACTCGGAGTTGTTTGACGGCACCGGCGTGCAGCTGAAGTTTTTTGCGGCGCGCACCCATGCATTGGGTAATCCGGCGTTGTCGGTGCCGGTCGAGCGCTGATTTCAAGCCCCATCGCTATCATTCCTCGGCGCTGTGCACCACCACCAGCAACTGCGCCTGCACCTCCCCCACCGAGCGAATCCGGTGGGGCTTTTGCGCGTTGAAATGCAGCGCGTCACCGCGCTCCAGAATCACTCGCTCATTCATGAAATCCACCTCGACCGAACCTTCATGCACAAACAAAAACTCTTCCCCGAGGTGCTCCTTGAAGGTCTTGTCGCTGAATTGCGCCGGCGGGTAGATGATGAACGGCAACAGGCTGCGTTCGCTGACCTGATGGGCAAGTACCGCGTAACCCGGTGAGGTGTCGGGCCGCTCGTGGCTGCGTACCAGGCTGTAGCTGTCGAGGCTGACACGGTCTTCGCTGAACAGTTCTTCGACGTTCACGTTCAACGCCTTGGCCAGTTTTAGCGCGGCGGCGATGGACGGCGTATTGAGCCCGCGCTCGACCTTGGACAAGTAGCTCTTGGTCATCCCGGATTTTTCGGCCAGGGTCTCCAAGGTTACGCCAAGTTTTTTTCTCAATAATTTCAAACGGATAGACATGTGCTGCAGTTAATCCATGCAAGAAACGATAGGCTGCGCTTGCCAATGACACAAAGTGTCATATAGCATCATTAGTGTCATTTGCCTTCACCCAACGACCTTGCGAGCAGCGGGAAACAGCAAATCCGACGTCCATTGAACCACCCAAAGGACACCGATATGGCCAAGACATTAGCACTCCCCAAAGACCAACTGGTCAAGCAAGCGCTGGTCCAGATGCAAAACACCCTGGCGGATAATACGTGGACCGACCGGCAAAAGCTGGCGCTCACTTGCCGCATCCTGTTCGAGAACGGCCACGACTCCGGTCTGGCCGGACAGATCACCGCGCGCGGGCCGCAACCGGGCACCTATTACACTCAACCACTGGGCCTGGGTTTTGACGAGATCACCGCCAGCAACCTGTTGCTGGTGAACGAAGACCTCGAAGTGCTGGAAGGTCATGGCATCCCCAACCCGGCGAACCGTTTTCACAGTTGGGTGTACCGTGGCCGCCCGGATGTGAATTGCATTATTCACACGCACCCGACGCATATCGCGGCATTGTCGATGCTGGAAGTACCGTTGCAGGTGTCGCATATGGATCTGTGCCCACTGTACGAAGACTGCGCCTTCCTGGAAACCTGGCCAGGGGTGCCGGTGGGCAATGAAGAAGGCGAAATCATCACCGCGGCCCTGGGCGATAAACGCGCGATTCTGCTCTCGCACCATGGCCAATTGTCCACCGGCGCGAGCATCGAGCAAGCCTGCGTGATCGCGCAGTTGATCGAGCGCGCGGCCAAGTTGCAGTTGCTGGCAATGGCGGCGGGCACCATCAAGCCAATCCTGCCGGCGCTTGGGCGCGAAGCCCACGACTGGATCTCCCGGCCCAAGCGTGATGGCGCCGCGTTCAATTACTACGCCCGGCAGAACCTGCGCCAACACGCCGATTGCCTGAACTGACCTGCCCTTTTTCGACCGGAGACTTTCCATGTCCAGCCCAACTATTCACGGCATCATCGGCTACACCATCACTGCGTTCAGCGCCGACGGCCAGCGCATCGACCTGGATGCCCTCGGGCGCTCCATCGACCGTTTGATCGACAGCGGCGTGCATGCCATCGCCCCCTTGGGCAGCACCGGCGAAGGCGCGTATTTGAGCGATGCCGAGTGGGATGAAGTCAGCGCCTACAGCCTGGCAAAGATCGCCCGGCGCGTACCGACTATCGTCAGCGTGTCCGACCTGACCACCACCAAAGCCGTGCGCCGTGCCCGGTACGCCGAGGCCAACGGCGCCGATGTGGTGATGGTGCTGCCGACCTCGTACTGGAAACTCAGCGAGGCGGAAATCCTCGCCCACTACGCGGCGATCGGCGACAGCATCAGCGTGCCGATCATGCTGTACAACAACCCGGCCACCAGCGGCACGGACATGTCGGTGGATTTGATCCTGCGCATCATCAAGCAGGTGAGTAACGTCACGATGGTCAAGGAAAGCACCGGGGATATTCAACGCATGCATCAGTTGCATCGCCACAGCGACGTGCCGTTCTACAACGGCTGCAACCCGCTGGCGCTGGAAGCCTTCGCGGCGGGCGCCAAAGGCTGGTGCACGGCGGCGCCTAACCTGATCCCACAGCTGAACCTCGCGTTGTATGACGCCGTATTGGCCAACGACCTGACCAAGGCGCGGGATTTGTTTTATCGCCAGTTACCGTTGCTGGACTTCATCCTCAAAGGTGGGTTGCCGGCGACGATCAAGGCGGGCTTGCGCTTGACCGGGCTGGAGGTGGGCGATCCGCGCTTGCCGGTGTTTCCATTGGGCGAAGCGGCAATGGAACAGCTGAGAACATTGCTGCGCTGAAGCGGCGATCGAGTGTGGGAGGGGGCCCCTTCCCACCTTTTAAATAGAGACAAATAGCAATAATTCTCGATATCATTCGCGACCTTTCCAAGCCGTGCTTCGTCAAGAAGGATATCCATGTCTCGTCCCAAGCCCGACCCGTTGTCGGCCGATGCCTTTCGCGGGTTTTATACGGACATTCTGTATTTCCTGCGCAAACGCACCGACAACGTCAACGACGCGGCCGACATGACCCAGGATGTCTTTGCGCAATGGCTCAACTACCGCGACCGGGCCAACGTCGAGCAGCCACGGGCGTTTCTGTTCCAGATGGCGCGCAACCTGCTGCGTGATCACTGGCGCAAACAGAAGGTACGGCACACCGTCCATGCGGGTCACGATGACATAGACGCGGAACCTGTCACCGACGAGCAAAACGACCCCATGGCCGCGGCGCTGCGCCTGCAACGCCTGGAACAGTTGAAAGAAGTCCTCGCCGAACTCTCGCCCCGCAGGCGAGAAGCCCTTATGCTGCACCGCTTCGAAGGCCTGAGCCAGGCGCAGATCGCCGAGCGCATGGGCATTTCGACCAGCATGGTGGAAAAGCACATCGCCTTTGCCCTGCTGCATTGCAAGCGACGCCTTCACACCGAACCCGGCACGGAGCAGCCAGAATGAACCGCCTGAGCGACACCGACGCCCTCGACATCGAAGACAGCGACGCCATCGATGCCCAGGCCGCCAGTTGGTTTGCCCGCCATCGCAACGACGCCGACCGTGCCGACCGCAAGGCCTTTGCCGCCTGGCTGGCAACACCCGCGCACGCGCGCGCCTATGCCGAGTTCGAACAACTGTGGGCCGACCTGGCCCAATTGCAGCAACTGAACAAACCCGTGGCGCTGCCGACGCGCAAAACCTCCGTGTGGCGCCCTGCCCTGGCCGTGGCCGCCGGGTTGCTGTGCGCCGTACTGGCCACCCAGATAGGCGCGCCCCGCACGCTTTACCACACCCAGGTCGCGGCGCATGCCAAGGGCATGCGCACCTTGCCCCTGCCGGATGGCAGTACCTTGTATGTGAATGCCAATACGCGCCTGCGCGTGGATTTCACCGCGCACCAACGCATCGTGCATCTGGACAAAGGCCAGCTGTACATCGAAGTGGCCGCCGACAAGGAACGGCCGCTGTTCGTGCAAGCCGGCGAGGCCAGCGTGCGGGTAGTGGGCACCGGGTTTGACGTGCGGCGCAGCCCGCAACAGCTGGTGGTCAGCGTCGCCCATGGAGAGGTCGCCTTCGAGCCGGACGCAAAAAGCCCGGCCACCCTGCTTGGCGCCCGGCAACGCGCCAACTACAGCTACGCCCAGGGCACCGTGCAACAACAAACCCTCACCGGCGAAGAGGTCGCCGACTGGCGCGGTGGCCACTTGTCGTTTCGCAACCGTGAGCTGGCCGGCCTGATCGATGAACTGAGCCTGTACCGCCCCCAGGCACCGATGCAGGTCAGCAACGCCGTGGCGCACCTGAAGGTCTCGGGCAATCTTGATGTGAACGATCCAGACGCCCTGCTCAACGCATTACCGGCCCTGCTGCCGGTGAAAACCGTGGTCTCGGCCGATGGCATCGTACGGATTGAATCGAGCAAATAACTCGCTGAAAGCCACACATGAGAATATTTTTCATTCGCAGGTGTGGTTTTTTTTGCCTGCTCCGTCTTCCTCCGGTCTGCGTTTGATACGCGCACCTTTCTGGCCATTTGGCCGCACCGGGGGATTTCATGTTTCGCGCGCCTTGCCATGCTTCGCACCTGTTTCTTCGACCGACCCTCATCGCCACCTGCCTGGCCTTAAGCCTCAGCGCCCAAGCCGACTCGCTCACGCTGCAGCTGCCTGCGCAGCCATTGGCAACATCCTTGAGCCAAGTGGCGCAGCAGGCAAAAATCCAGCTGCTGTTCGATGAAGAGTTGCTCAAGAACGTAAAGGCGCCGGCCCTCAGCGGTGACTTCACGCCGGAAGTGGCGATCCGCACCCTGCTGAAAAACGGCGAATTCACCTTGATCAAGGTCGGCAGCACCTACGTGGTAAGGCCCGAAGAGGCCAAGACCACCAACAGCGGCGCGATCCAGCTGGACGCTCTGAGCGTGATCGGCACCGGCAATGAAGTCGACTCCAGCACCGTAGGGCGTTCCACCTTGAGCCAGGCGGATATCGATCGATACCAGCCCGACAACATTCCATCGCTGCTGCAGACCCTACCTGGGATATTCATGGGCGGCTCACCCAAGCCAGGCGGCCAGACCATCAACATTCGAGGCATGGGCGACGCCGAAGATGTGCCCATGACCGTGGATGGCGCGACCAAAAGCGGCTTCGAACGCTATCAACAAGGCACGGTTTTTATCGAGCCGGAGCTGATCAAAAGCATTGAGGTAGAGAAAGGCCCCTACTCGCCATTCAACGGCAACGGCGGTTTCGGCGGCACGGTCAACATGACCACAAAAGATGCACCGGACCTGCTCCAGGACGGGCGCAATGCCGGAGCAATGACCAAGTACGGCTACTCCAGCAATACCCACGAGCAGGTGTACAGCGGCGCGCTGTATGGTCGCACCGATGACGGGCGCATGGACGGCCTGATCTACCTGACCAAGCGCGACGGCGCAGACATGAAGCTGGCAGGCACGCCGCCGGACCCGCGCAATGAATACCCTATAAACCCCAAGCGCCTACCCAACAGTGCACAGGATGTAGAAGGCGAGCTGTTGAAGTTCAATGCTCACTTCACCGACGAACACAGCATGGGACTGTCCTACTCCAGCGCCAAAAGCGAACGCATGGCGCCGTTTTCGGCTAAAAGCTACCCGTCACCACCCACGCAATCGACCATCAACCGGTATGGCTACGAAGGCGCGCTGAAACGTCTTCTGGCCGACCGAGAAACCGTCGACACCACCTGGTCGGGCAAATACCAATACCAGCCGCTGAACAATCCGTTGATCGACCTGAAACTCAGCTACTCATTCTCTCAGACCGACCAGACTGACGAGCGCGCCGAGAACGCTGTCATAGGCCTGAGTACCGGTGGACGCAAGATGGAAACGTCTTACATCGATCGAATACTTGAGGTACGCAATATAAGCCTGCTGACCACAGGCCCGCTGGAACACGCGGTCACCACCGGCGTGCAGATTCGCAAGCACAGCCGCGAAACCGAAAGTTGGATGCCGGGGGCAACCTACAACACCGCTAGATACAATTATGGGCATTTCCAGCCCTACTTCATGCCTCACGGCAAGGCCGATACCAACGCTTTCTATGTGCAGGACGCCGTAACACTCGGCGACGTAACAATCACCCCGTCCCTGCGTTACGACCATGTGCGCAACCGCGGCGAAGCCAATGATGCGCCGTACTACAGCAACCCGGACCCGCGTGTCGGCCATGACTACAGCGACCGCACCTATACAGGATGGTCGCCGCGCCTGGCCGCGTTCTGGAACGTGACCCCGGATGTGGCGTTCTTCGCCAGCTGGAACCGCACGTGGCGTGCGCCGGTCATTGATGAACAATACGAGGTCCAAGGTGCCAACAGCACTCGCAGCGCCACCAGCCTCAACCTCGAACCGGAGCGCATTACGGCCATCACAGCGGGCAACGTCACCCATTTTTCCGGTGTCTTTACCCGCGATGACAACCTGCAACTGCGCACCACCCTGTTCCACAACCGTATCGAAGACGAAATCATGAAGGCCACCGGCATCGGCTGCGAACGGCAAATGACGGTGCCGGGCAATATCGATACGGTGTGTACCGACACGGCGTCCAGAACCAACTATCGCAACGTCGGCGGCATGACTATCAAGGGTGTCGAACTGGAGGGCTACTACGACTCGACGTACCTGTTCGGCTCCCTGACTTACTCCTGGGCTACAGGTAAACGCGATAACCCCTACACCAACCCCTGGGCTACCGACCGTCACGTATGGGCACGGGATATCCCCCCGGCCAAATGGGTCGTGGTATTGGGCACCAAGATTCCGAGCTGGAACGCGCAAGTGGGCTGGCAGGGCCAGTTCGTACGCAAGACCGATCGCGTACCCACCGACATCTACTCTGGCGGCTTGAACTCAACCATCGGCGACTTTATCTATGACCAAACCGAAAACGCCAGCTACGACACCCAGGGCCTGTTCGCCAACTGGAAACCGCAACAGGCAGGCCTCAAAGGCACCGAATTCAACTTCACCGTAGACAACCTGTTCAACCGCAGCTACCAACCTGCGCTCAGCGGCGAAGGTGTCTACAGCGAAGGCCGCAACGCCAAGATCAGCGTCACCCGCTTCTTCTAAAACTGTACGGATAAATCCGCGCCCAGCTGTAGGCCCGCGTTCGGCGGGGGTTGTGGCTAGATGGGCTTCCCTTGAAGCCCTCTGGATTTCGGTTACCCCATGAACTCGCGCGAAAACACCGGCATGGCCCTCGGCCTGTTGGGCGTCATCATCTTCAGCCTGACCCTGCCCTTCACTCGTATCGTGGTGCAGGAGATCCACCCGCTGCTCAACGGCCTCGGCCGTGCGCTGTTTGCGGCAGTGCCGGCGGCGGCGCTGCTGCTGTGGCGCCGCGAGCGCTGGCCTGGCTGGCGCCAGGTGCGCGGGCTGTGCCTGGTGATCGCCGGGGTGATTCTGGGCTTCCCGGTGCTGTCGGCCTGGGCCATGCAAACCTTGCCGGCGTCCCATGGTGCGCTGGTCAATGGCCTGCAACCGCTCTGCGTGGCGCTGTACGCGGCGTGGTTGTCCCATGAGCGGCCATCCAAAGCCTTCTGGGCTTGCGCGGCGTTGGGCAGCGGGTTGGTGCTCGGTTACGCGTTGATCACCGGGGCCGGCAGTATCCAGGCGGGCGATCTGTTGATGCTCGGCGCCATTGCGGTAGGCGGCCTGGGCTATGCCGAAGGCGGCCGCCTGGCCAAGGAAATGGGCGGCTGGCAGGTAATCTGCTGGGCACTGGTGCTGTCGACACCGGTACTGATCGGCCCGGTGTGGTACCTGGCGGCGCAGCATCAAGGTGTGATTTCCATACGCACCTGGTGGGCGTTTGGCTATGTGTCGCTGTTCTCGCAGTTCCTGGGGTTCTTTGCCTGGTACGCCGGGTTGGCCATGGGCGGCATTGCGCGGGTCAGCCAGATTCAGTTGCTGCAAATCTTCTTCACCATCGCGTTTTCGGCATTGTTCTTCGGGGAACATATCGAACCGATTACGTGGGTGTTTGCGTGTGGGGTGATCGTGACGGTGATGTTGGGGCGCAAGACAGCGGTGCAGCCTGCGCCCATTCCCAAGGTACACACCGTCTAACGGTGAGGTGCTGTGTTCAGCCCAGCAACCCATCCGCGCGCAGCAGGGTTTCCAGGCAGTGTTCGCTGATGTGGTAGAACGCCTTGAGCTCTTGAATCTTCTCCAGCAACTGCGCGTTGTCCACCGGCTCGGCGCGCTTGACCGCCAGGATCATCTTGTTCTTGTTGGTGTGTTCCAAAGAGATGAACTCGAACACCTTGGTCTCGTAACCACAGGCTTCAAGGAACAACGCACGCAAGCTGTCGGTGACCATTTCCGCCTGCTGGCCCAGGTGCAGGCCGTATTGCAGCATCGGCTTGAGCAACACCGGGCTCTGGATCTGCAGGCGGATCTGTTTGTGGCAGCACGGCGAGCACATGATGATCGACGCGCCGGAACGGATACCGGTGTGGATCGCGTAGTCGGTGGCAATGTCGCAGGCATGCAGGGCGATCATCACGTCCAACTCGCTGGGCGCCACGCTGCGCACGTCACCACACTTGAACACCAGCCCCGGGTGTTCCAGGCGGGCGGCGGCGGCGTTGCACAGGGTTACCATGTCTTCGCGCAGTTCCACGCCGGTGACTTCGCCTTCGGCCTTGAGGGTATTGCGCAGGTAGTCGTGGATCGCGAACGTAAGGTAGCCCTTGCCCGAGCCGAAGTCGGCGACGCGCACCGGTTGCGCAAGCTTCAGCGGTGACGAGGTCAGGGCATGGCTGAACACTTCGATGAACTTGTTGATCTGCTTCCACTTGCGCGACATCGACGGGATCAACGCCTGCTTGGCGTCGGTCACGCCCAGGTCGGCGAGGAACGGGCGGCTCAGGTCGAGAAAGCGATGCTTCTCGCGGTTATGTTCGGCCGAGGGCGCCTCACGCAGTTGCTGCGGCTTGCTTTTGAACAGCGAACTTTTGTTCTTCTTGCTGTATTCCAACTGCGCTTCATCGGTCAGCGCCAGCAAATGCGCGTTCTTGAACGCTGCCGGCAGCAGTTCGGCAATCGCTGCCACCCCGTCGGCCAAGGGCAAGTTCTTGGTGATGTCGCGAGTTTTGTAGCGGTAAACGAAGGACAGGCATGCCTGCTCCTTGACCGTCACAGGCTTGATGATCAGCCGTTGCAGTTCGGCTTCGTCACCCACGTACTTGGCCAGTACCAGTTTGATAAAGGCGTTCTGCGCCAGGTTTGTGCTCAGCAGTTCGATGAACTGGGCGTGATGATCCGGTTGAGCGGTGACAGACATGAACAAAAACGCCTCGGGCAGGGAATACCAGGCATTTTAGGGGGGATGGGGGTTAAGGGCACGGGGTTATTTGATCAGTGGTAAATTCCTGAGCCACTGTAGATCCAATGTGGGAGGGAGCAAGCCCCCTCCCACACTTTTGCTCAGTGGTGGCTGGGCTATTCGAGCACCACCAGGCGATTGGGCAACTCATTGCGAGCCTGCGTCACCGGCACATGCACCTTGAGCAACTCGCCACAGGCTTCAATGCAAGCGATAAACCCGGCCAGCGTCTGGCCCTGTTTAACCTGCTGGGTAAACGTCTTGACGATGGCATCCCAACTGCTGTTATCCAGGCGCTTGGAAATGCCCTCATCCACCAGGATCTCCACATACCGCTCGGCCTCGCTGACAAAAATCAGCACGCCGGTACTGCCCAGGGTGTGGTGCAGGTTCTGTTCGAGGAATTGGCGACGTGCCAGGTTCGAAGCACGCCAGTGGCGCACCGACCGGGGGATAAGCCGCGTGGTGACCTTGGGCAGGCGAAACACCAGGCACAGCACAATGAACGTCGCCCATTGCGCCAGCAACAAGGTGTACATGGTCAGGTAGCCCGACAGGTAATGCACCACACCTGGCACCACCAACGCGATCAAGCTGGCCCACAACAACGGGATGTAGGCGTAATCATCGGCACGCGCGGCCAGTACCGTCACCAGTTCGGCGTCGGTCTGTTGCTCGACCCGGGCGATGGCTTCGGCGACTTGGCGTTGCTCGTGTTCAGTCAGTAATGCCATGGTTGTACATGCTCTTTTCTCGTTATTGTCATCACCAGCCACCTGAAGCGCCGCCGCCGCCAAAACCGCCACCACCGCCACGGAAACCACCGCCACCACCGCCTCCCCCGCCGCCGCGCCCGCTGCTGAGCAGCGCCAGCAAGATCGCCCCCACCGGCAGGCCCATGCGGTTGCACAACCACAACACGCCGATCAGCAGCACGAACAGGCCAATGGAAAACCCGGGATTATCCTTGGCGAAATTGGCATCCGCCACATGGGCGGGCACCGCCAGCGGCTCGCCGCCCACCACCTGGATCATCGCGGCCACGCCGTCGCTGATGCCCTGGCTGAAGTTGCCGGCCTTGAATTTGGGAACAATGACCTGGTTGACGATCACCCAGGACTGCGCGTCGGTGAGCACGCCTTCCAGGCCGTAACCCACTTCGATGCGCAATTTGCGCTCATCGCGGGCGACGATCAACAGTGCGCCGTTGTCCTTGCCCTTCTGGCCAATGCCCCACGCACGCCCCAATTGATAACCGTAGTCTTCAATGGGCACGCCCTGCAGGTCGGGCACGGTAACCACCACGATCTGGTCACCGGAGGTTTGCTCCAGCGCCTGCAACTGTTGGGTTAGCTGCTGGCGCGTCGCCGGGTCGAGCATCTGGGCGTTATCCACCACCCGCCCGGTCAACGCCGGGAAGGTCAACGCCGCCTGGGCCGCGCCCACGCAGGCCAACAGCCACAGCGCCAGGCCTATCCGTAATAAACGCATCGACACCTCAGTGCAGCCTTATTTGAACTTCACTTGCGGTGCTTTATCGGCATCGGCGCTGGTGGCTTCAAACGTGGCGCGGATCGGCAAGTCGCTGTACATCACGCTGTGCCACAGGCGACCGGGGAAGGTGCGGATCTCGGTGTTGTAGGCCTGCACAGCCTGGATGAAATCACGACGGGCCACGGCAATGCGGTTTTCGGTGCCTTCAAGTTGCGATTGCAGGGCCAGGAAGTTCTGGTTGGCCTTAAGGTCCGGGTAACGCTCGGACACCACCATCAAGCGGCTGAGGGCGCCGCTCAAACCGTCCTGGGCTTGCTGGAACTGCTTGAGTTTTTCCGGGTTGTCGAGGGTGCTGGCGTCCACTTGGATCGAGGTGGCCTTGGCCCGCGCCTCGATCACGGCAGTGAGGGTGTCCTGCTCGTGGGCGGCGTAGCCCTTGACCACTTCCACCAGGTTGGGGATCAGGTCGGCGCGGCGCTGGTACTGGTTCTGCACCTGGCCCCAGGCGGCTTTGGCCTGCTCATCCAGCGTGGGGATGTTATTGATGCCGCAACCGCTCAGCACGGTGCTGATCAATAGCAAAGCCGCGGCCTTGAAGCCCCAGCGGTAACCGTGTGCTGCTTGCATGGTGTATCTCCTGCCCAATCTTTGATGGAATTTGACGACTAACCCTATAAACCACGCGCTTGGGGCATAATCCGCCACCACTGGAATGCATCGAGCCAATCAGCTACAAAGATGCCCAGCGCGAAAAAGAGTTCAGAGTGTGCTGCATTTATCTGAACAACACCCGAACAACAATAGACGCTCCCCACATTTTGGCCGACGGCGCCCATGGTGCTGTGCAGTGAGCCGAAAAAGGATATTCATGAAAAAGCTGTGTTTGCTCGGCCTTGTTGCCACTCTGGCCAGTCACCCCGTATGGGCAGAAACAAAGCCTGCTGCGCTTAAAGACAAGGACGCCTTCGTCAGCGACCTGCTCAAGCAGATGACCCTGGATGAAAAGATCGGCCAATTGCGCCTGATCAGCATCGGCCCCGAAATGCCCCGTGAGCTGATCCGCAAGGAAATCGCCGCCGGCCGCATCGGTGGCACGTTCAACTCCATCACCCGCCCGGAAAACCGTCCGATGCAGGACGCGGCCATGCGCAGCCGCCTGAAGATCCCGATGTTCTTCGCCTATGACGTGATCCACGGCCACCGCACCATTTTCCCGATCAGCCTGGCCCTGGCGTCCAGCTGGGACATGGACGCCATCGGCCGCTCCGGGCGCATCGCCGCCCAGGAAGCCGCCGCCGACAGCCTCGACATCACCTTCGCGCCGATGGTCGACATCTCCCGCGACCCACGCTGGGGGCGCACGTCCGAAGGTTTCGGTGAAGACACCTACCTGGTCTCGCGCATTGCCCAAGTGATGGTGCGCGCCTTCCAGGGCGCCAGCCCCGCGAACGCCGACAGCATCATGGCCAGCGTCAAGCACTTCGCCCTGTATGGCGCGGTGGAAGGCGGGCGCGACTACAACGTGGTCGACATGAGCCCGGTCAAGATGTACCAGGACTACCTGCCCCCTTACCACGCGGCAATCAAGGCCGGTGCCGGCGGCGTGATGGTGGCGCTCAACTCGATCAACGGCGTGCCCGCCACCGCCAACACCTGGCTGATGAACGACCTGCTGCGCAAGGACTGGGGTTTCAAGGGCCTGGCCGTGAGCGACCATGGCGCGATCTTCGAGCTGATCAAACACGGCGTGGCCAAGGACGGGCGTGAAGCCGCCAAGCTGGCGATCAAGGCCGGCATCGACATGAGCATGAACGACTCGCTGTACGGCAAGGAGCTGCCAGGGTTGCTCAAGTCCGGCGAGATCGAGCAGAGCGACATCGACAACGCCGTGCGTGAAGTGCTCGGCGCCAAATATGACATGGGCCTGTTCAAGGACCCGTACCTGCGTATCGGCAAGGCCGAGGACGACCCGGCCGACACCTACGCCGAAAGCCGCCTGCACCGCGCCGATGCGCGTGATATCGCGCGCCGCAGCCTGGTGCTGCTGAAAAACCACAACCACACCCTGCCCCTGAAAAAATCCGCGACCATCGCCCTGGTCGGCCCGCTGGCCAAGGCGCCGATCGACATGATGGGCAGTTGGGCGGCTGCTGGCAAACCCGAACAATCGGTGACCCTGCTTGACGGCCTGAACGCGGTGATCGGCGAGAAAGGCAAAATCATCTACGCCCGTGGCGCCAACATCACCAACGACAAGGCGGTGGTCGACTACCTCAATTTCCTCAACTTCGATGCCCCGGAAGTGGTGGATGACAAGCGCGCGCCGCAGGTAATGATCGACGAAGCGGTCAAGGCCGCCAAGGAGGCCGACGTAGTGGTCGCCGCCGTTGGCGAGTCCCGTGGCATGTCCCACGAGTCGTCGAGCCGCACCGACCTGAACATCCCGCAAAGTCAGCGCGACCTGATCAAAGCCCTCAAGGCCACCGGCAAACCGCTGGTATTGGTGCTGATGAATGGTCGTCCATTGTCGATCCTCGAAGAGAACCAACAGGCCGACGCCATCCTGGAAACCTGGTTCGCCGGCACCGAAGGCGGCAACGCCATCGCCGATGTGCTGTTCGGTGACTACAACCCGTCGGGCAAGCTGCCGATCACCTTCCCACGCTCCGTGGGGCAGATTCCGACCTACTACAACCACCTGACCATCGGCCGGCCGTTCACCCCAGGCAAGCCGGGCAACTACACCTCGCAGTATTTCGATGACACCACCGGGCCGCTGTTTCCATTCGGCTACGGCCTGAGCTACACCACCTTCAGCCTGTCGGACATGGCGCTGTCGTCCACCACCCTGAACAAGACCGGCAAGCTCGACGCCAGCGTCACCGTGCAAAACACCGGCAAGGTCGACGGCGAGACCGTGGTGCAGCTGTATATCCAAGACGTGGCCGGCTCGATGATCCGCCCGATCAAAGAGCTGAAGAACTTCCAGAAAATCATGCTCAAGGCCGGCGAAGAGCGCACCCTGCACTTCACCATTACCGAAGAAGACTTGAAGTTCTATAACACCCAGCTCAAGTACGCGGCGGAACCGGGTGAGTTCAATGTGCAGATCGGGTTGGACTCCCAGGACGTGCAGCAGCAGACGTTCGAATTGTTGTAATACCCGCGGCCCCCTCTTCAGCAAAAGAGGGGGCCGCGTGCTCGCCCGTGTCGAGCCGCGCTAAGTTAACTTTCGCTCACCTCTCCAAGCCAAGTCCTACATCAAGCCCCCTGCGTACTCGCACACCCTGTCCGCCCAATTTCATGTGCAGGTGTGTGGACTATGTCGCCCACGAAAAACGCCCGAGCGGCAACTCGAAAGACGTTCGATCCATCATCGTTCAAGCGGAATGCGTTCGCCCTCTGTGTCCTTGGCGGCCTCTCGGGTACGCCCGTTGATGCTGCAAATTACGTGGAACAAGGCCGGCTGCACGACGCGGTCAGTTGGCGCAGCGAAGAATTCAAACGTAACTGGGGGCTGGGCGCCGTAGGTGCCGATTACGCCTATGCCAGAGGTTTGAGCGGCGCGGGTGTACGCCTGGGGGTGTATGACTCCGGAACCGACCTGCGTCATAGCGAGTTTGCGGGCAAGCCCAATAATGGCGTGCGCCTGGCAGACCCTGGGTGCATGAGCGATACCGTGCTGTACGACGGCTGCTTCTACAGCGAAGGCGACCGTGGTGCCGTAAACGTTGTGGATGCACTGCCACCCGAAGCGTTGCTCGCCCTGGAAGAGGCCATTGAAAATGGTGACCTCACCAGAGAGGAATTGGACAACTACCTCAAGAACGTGAGCAACCGATACGACCCGCACGGTACTCACGTTGCGGGTATCGCGCTGGCCAATCGAAATGGCGAAGGCGCACAGGGCGTTGCCTACGCCGCCACCGTGAGTGCGGTGCGCCGGTTCAGCAATACCTACCAAGGGACGCCTGGTGAATCACCCTTCATGGTCGCCAATATGACGCGCGAAGCGGTCGACCTCGCCTACGCCGACCTGCACAGGCAGGGCGTGCGTGTGGTCAACCACAGTTGGGGCGCCCCGACATTGCCGGCGGATGAAGCAGCGCTGGACGCGTTGTTAAACAACACCAGTAACCTCCAATACCCAGAGCTCAAGGCCATTGCCGACAGCGCGGTCAAATACGGCATGCTGCAAGTCTGGGCAGCGGGCAATACCCGGGTAGAAAACATGTCCCCGCAAACGGCGCCCTTTCCCGGACTTCATGCCAGCCTGCCACGCGCCATGGCAGAGCTTGAGCCGTATTGGTTGAGCGTGGTCAATTTAAATAAAGAGCTGACCTTGAGCGATCGTTCCTACCGCTGCGGTTTCAGCAAAGACTGGTGCCTGGCCGCACCGGGAACGGGCATCCAATCCACCTGGGTGGCAGGCTCGGTAAACACCGAAAATCACTACGACGACGAAGGCGCGGTCGACGGTTTCAAAGTGACCGGCGACACACCCGAACTCGCTTACTCGACTCAGTCAGGCACCTCCATGGCCGCCCCCCACGTCACCGGCGGGCTGGCGTTGCTGATGGAACGCTTCCCTTACCTCAGCAACCCGCAGATCCGCGACGTACTGCTGACCACGGCCACCGACCTCGGCGAGCCGGGCGTGGACGACGTCTACGGCTGGGGCCTGATGAACCTGAAAAAAGCCATCGATGGGCCCGGCCAATTGCGCGTCGATACCGTGGTGAATATGGACCGTCCTGCCGGCGGCGCCATCGTCTGGCAAGGCGCTGCCTGGGACGACTGGCGCAACGATATCAGCGGCCCCGGACGCCTGGAAAAAACCGGTATCGGCTGGCTGCGCCTGAGCGGTAATAACAGTTTTGCCGGGGCCACGCTCAAGGAAGGCGTTCTGGAACTGGACGGTACCAACCGTCTCAAGGGCGACGTCGCACTCGACGGCGGTGTCCTGCGCCTCAATGGCACGCTGGCTGTAGAGGGTGATTATCAGCAAGCCGGCGGCGCAACCTTGATGACCGGCCTGGTGGCTCAGCCCGCTGCGGCAAACCTGCAGGTCAGCCGGCAGGCTTCGATCAACGGCGGCACGCTGTACCTGAACGCATCGCCCAACAGCTACCCCTTGGGCCAGCGCTACAACATCCTGCAGGCCAAAGGCACGTTGAACGGCGAGTTTGCCTCGATTGACCATCGTGAGTTCTCCCCCTTCCTGAGCGTTTCGCAGCTCAAGCAGGGCAATGACTTGCTGGTGGAATTCGGCCGTGGGCGCTCCCTGGCGTCAGCGGCCGACACTGCCAACCAACGCGCCGTCGCCGCTGCGGCAGACGCGCAAACCTCGCCCACCCCGTTGCTGCAACGCCTGACAGCACTGTTTCCGGACCAGGCGCCGTCCGCCCTCGACCAGTTGAGCGGCGAACTGCATGCCAGCACCCAGGCGGTGTTGATCGAAAACAGCCGTGTGCTGCGCCAGGCGGTGCTTGAGCGTCAACGCGTTGCGCACGACAGCCGCGCCGACGAATCAGATGCGGCGAGCCGTGGCGCCTGGGTGCTGCTGCCCCGCCAATCCGGCCAACTGGCAGGCGATAACGGCAGCGCACGCACGTCGCACAGCAGCACGGGCCTGCTGGTCGGTTTCGATCATCAACTGGAACAAGGCACGCGCATGGGGCTGGTGGCCGGCACCGGTAGCACCGAAATCAAGGCCGGGCCACGCGGCAAAGCGACTGTCGACACCTACCAGTTGGGCCTGCACGCCGGGCACACCTGGGACGCGTTCGGCCTCTATGGCGGCATCGCCTATGCGCAACACGACATCCAGACCAAGCGCCGCGTCAGCTTCCCCGGCGTAGAGAACCGCCTGTCCGCCCACTACGCCAGCCGCACGGTGCAGACGTTTGCCGAAGCCAACTACAGGTTCATCCATGACTTCTGGGATTGGCAGCCCTATGTGCAACTGGCCAACGTGCAGCAGCGCAGCAAGGGTTACAACGAGCGAGGCGGCATGGCGGCACTGCGCGGCAAAGGTTCGAAAGAAAGCGTCAACCTGACCACCGGCGGTGTGCGACTCAACCTCGACCTGGGCAAGGCGCAAATCGGCCCATCATGGCTGAGCGTGCGTGGCGCTCTGGCCTACACCCATGCCAGCGGCGACCTGCAGCCTTCCACCCAGGCCGCCTGGGATGGCGCAGGGGTGATGACTGTCAGCGGTGCGCCGCTGGATCGCCTCAGTACCCGCATGGAGTTGGGCGCCACCGCGCGCCTGACCCGCGCGAGTGCCATCGACCTGAGCTTCACTCGGCAGCGGGGCGAACGCACGCGCGACCAAAGCCTCACCGCCCAGTACACGCTGCAGTTTTAAGCCACCGGCGGGGGGCCTTACCCCCGCCGATCCAACAGGTTGACCACTAACCGATCAATCCAACCCCACACCCGCTGCTTAACCCGCCGCCACAATGGCCGTGCTTTCCAGGCCTCCAGGCTCACCGCCTGGCTTTGCGCAAAATCGCGCTCGAAACTGCCCGCGACCGCCTGCGTCAACTCAGGGTCCAACGCCTCAAGGTTGGCTTCCAGATTGAACCGCAGATTCCAGTGGTCGAAATTGCACGAACCGATGCTGACCCAGTCGTCCACCAGCACCATCTTCAGGTGCAGAAAACACGGTTGGTATTCAAATATCCGCACGCCCGAGCGCAGCAAACGCGGGTAATAACGGTGCCCGGCGTAACGCACGGAGGGGTGATCGGTACGCGGGCCGGTGAGCAGCAAACGCACATCCACCCCACGCCCGGCCGCTCGGCGCAACGCACGGCGCACGCCCCACGTGGGCAGGAAGTAAGGCGTGGCCAGCCAGATGCGTGCCTTGCTGTTGTTAAGTGCACGGATCAACGATTGCAGAATGTCGCGGTGTTGACGGGCGTCGGCATACGCGACGCGACCCAGCCCAGGCCCGGTGGCCGGCAGCTTGGGCAGGCGCGGCAACCCAAAGTGGGTGGCCGGCTTCCACTCCCGGCGAGCCACGTTGGCGTGCCATTGCCGGTCGAACAGCGCTTGCCAGTCCAGTACCAGCGGGCCGCTGATCTGCACCATGACTTCATGCCAGTCGGCGGTGTCCTGCCCTGGCGTCCAGAATTCATCGGTAACGCCGGTACCGCCAACCACGGCGATGCTCTGGTCAATCAACAGCAACTTGCGGTGGTCGCGATACAGGTTGCGCATCCAACGCCGCCAATTCAGGCGATTGTAAAAACGCAACTCCACACCCACCTCGGTCAAGCGCTTACGCAGCCCGAGGGTAAACGCCAGGCTGCCGTAATCATCGAACAGGCAGCGCACCCGCACGCCGCGCTCGGCGGCCAGCACCAACGCCTGCACCATGGCTTCGGCGCAGGCACCGGCCTCCACCAAATACAACTCCAGATCAACCTGACGTTCGGCGCGGGCAATGCCCACCAGCATCTGCGGAAAAAAACGCGGCCCGTCGATCAGCAACTCGAAACGGTTGGCGCTGCGCCACGGGAACACCGCGCCACTCACTTCAGCGCGCCGTAAAAATCAGCACCGCACCCACCGGCACCGACAAACTGATCGACTTGAGCCCCGCCGCCTTGCGCAACGCCGCCACACCCGGCGCGAGGTCGAAATCCTCGGCATGCAACACCACAGGTTCCAGGGTGACCACTTGGAAGCGCCGGTCATCCAGGCGCGTGGCGAGTAATTCGGCGCTGTAGGTCTGGGTTTTGCCGTGCAGGGTCACGCTCAGCGGCAAACGCAATTCCAATTGCGCGCCGGGGGCAAGTTCGTTGATGGGTTGCAGGTTGATCTGCGTGTTGATAAGCGCTTCAGGGAAGGTCTTGATCTGGAACAGGCTATTGCGCATGCGCTCGTCACGCAGCGGGATGCCGCTGTTGACCGACTCCAACTCCACCTCCAACTGCGCGGCGCCCTTGCCATCGACCTTGCCGTGCAGCACCAGAAAGCGCTGCACTTCGGCGATCTCGGTGTTTTTGGTGGTGACAAACGACAGGCGTGAGGACTCGTTGTCCAGGTACCAGTCGGCGTGGGCGGGCACGGCGGCACCGGCCAGCAAGGTGAAGGCCAGGGGTTTGAACACAGACGCGTTGAACATAAAAACTCGTGGGGCGAAAAACCTGGACGAACCTTAAGCGCATGTCACGAGCGGCGCAAATCCAAATGTGGGAGAAGGGCTGAATCAGGGGGTCAACCGACACCCCTGCCGCTCGCCCAACCACCGCGCCGTGTGCGTGCGCCCCAACCCTGTCGCTGTTACCTCGCTGCGCTGCGGGTTATCCCTGAACGCGCTGGTGGGTACGTATTGCTTTACATACCCCAGGCAATACTGCGCCGGGTTATTCGCCACGTACCGGCACGAGCAGTATTCCTTAGCGGTGTACGCCGCGATGATGTCGGGGAAGGCCTGCAGGTTGACGCGCTCGTGCCACCCCCAGCCGAGCAAGGCGAGCAACAGCAGCAGGAACAGGCTGGTAAATGGCCGACGACGGATCATGGCTGCACCGCTGCGAGTACGCGTTTAAGCAGTTCGTTGTGACGATAAGTACCGTCGCGATCATCGCCGTAGCGCACGATCACCACGTGTTCGGCGGGCATTATGAACAGTGCCTGGCCCCAGTGGCCAAGGGCGGCGAAGGTGTCGGCGGGGGCGTCGGGCCAAGGCTTTGGCGTGCCCTGGTTAAGCCACCAGTGGCCGCCGGGAACGGCTTCGTCCTGGCCGGTGTTGTAGTGAGCGAACGGCTGGCGGTTGAAGGCGACCCACTCCTTGGGCAGCAATTGCTGCTGGTGCCAACGCCCGTCACGTGCCATCAACAACCCTACGCGAGCCAGGTCGCGGGCGGTGAGGTAGGCGTAGGACGAGGCGACGAAGGTTTCGTCGGCATCGGTTTCCCAGGTGGCGTTGCGAATGCCCAGCGGCTGGAACAGCACATCCCACGGGTAACTCATGTAGGCCTTGTGGCCGAGCATGCCCTTGAGCGCGGCGGACAATAAATTGCTGTCGCCACTGGAGTAACGGAAAGCCTGACCGGGGGCGCTGAATGAGTCGGAGTTGGCGGCGAACTCGGCCATATCGCTGCGGCCTCGGGTGTAGAGCATCGCGACCACCGAAGATTTCAGCGGCGCGTATTCGTAGTCTTCCTGCCAGTCCAGGCCCGAGGCCCAGTGCAGCAGGTCGGCCATGGTCACCGTCGGGTGCTGTTTCATTGGCGGGTAAAAACGCGCCACGGGGTCGCTGAGTTTGAAGCGGTTATCGCCGTAGGCCACGCCGAGCACGGTGGCCATCAGGCTTTTACTGATCGACCAGGTCAGGTGCGGCGTGCTGGCGGTGGTGGGCGCGGCGTAGCGTTCATAAATGACCTGGCCGTCGCGAATCACCAGCAACGCGTCGGTGCGAATGCCTTGGCGGGTGGCGTCATCACGCGCAGGGAATGCGTAGGTTTCGAGGGCTTCGACGGCGGGGCCGGACAGTGGCGGGCCCTTGACCCAGTCCGTGTCGGGCCAGGTTTCAGCGCGGGCGGTAACGGTGATGAACAGCAGGGCAACACACAACAAGCCTCTGACCATGGACGCAGACTCAAGGGGGCATTCGAGCCCGCGAGCCTAGCCCAGGCGCATGACAGATTGACGACAGAGGGGCTGTCATCCAAGCGTCACCATAACTTCATGGAGATGACACCGGGGCTACATAGCCTGAGTTTGGACAAACAAGTCGACCGGCCGAAAGTGGCTGGCACTCGGAGATTCGCCATGACTCAGATCGCCCGCATCAGCGACACCGGCAATGAACGCCGCCTGCAAGCCGAACGCCTGGTTGGCGCCAACGCTTTGCAGGAAGCCCAGGCCCTGCGGTTCAACGTGTTCAGCGGCGAATTCAACGCCAAGCTGAAAGGCGCGGAACATGGCCTGGACATGGATGACTATGATGTTCACTGCAGCCACATCGGCGTGCGGGATTTGAACAGCGGTCGATTGGTCGCCACCACCCGTTTGCTCGACCACCAGGCCGCCAGCACCCTGGGCCGGTTCTACAGCGAAGAAGAATTCAGCCTGCATGGCCTGCTGCACCTGCAAGGGCCGATCCTGGAAATCGGCCGCACCTGCGTCGACCCGGCTTACCGCAACGGCGGCACCATCGCGGTGTTGTGGGGCGAGTTGGCCGAAGTGCTCAACCAGGGCGGCTACAGCTATTTGATGGGTTGCGCGAGCATTCCGATGCACGACGGCGGTATCCAGGCCCACGCCATCATGCAGCGCCTGCGCGAACGCTACCTGTGCAACGAACACCTGCGCGCCGAACCGAAAAAACCGCTGCCGGCGCTGGACTTGCCGTCCAACGTAATTGCCGAAATGCCGCCGCTGCTCAAGGCCTATATGCGCCTGGGCGCGAAGATCTGCGGCGAGCCATGCTGGGACGAAGACTTCCAGGTCGCCGACGTGTTCATCCTGCTCAAGCGCGACGAGCTCTGCCCGCGTTACGCACGTCACTTCAAGGCGGCCATGTGATGAGCCGGCTACGCATCTACGGGCGCATCGCCCGCGTGCTGGTGGTGGTGGCGCTGGGCTTGAGCATGGCCAGTGTATTTGGCCTGTTCGAACGCTTGGGCGTGGCCAATTCGATGGTGCGTCGCCAGCGCTGGTCGCGGTTCTTTATGGCCCGGCTGACCAACGCCCTGCCCTTTCGCGTGACGGTGCACGGCGAGTTGCCGACGCAGCCGATGCTGTGGGTGAGCAACCACGTGTCCTGGACCGATATTCCACTGCTGGGCGCGGTGGCGCCGATGTCGTTCCTGTCCAAGGCGGAAGTGCGCACCTGGCCGGTCGCCGGTTGGCTGGCCGCCAAGGCAGGCAGCCTGTTTATCCGTCGCGGTTCGGGTGACAGCCAACTGATCCGCAAGCAGATGACCCGTCACTTGGAACAACAGCACCCGCTGCTGATGTTCCCCGAAGGCACCACCACCGACGGGCGCAGCCTGCGCACGTTCCACGGGCGTTTGCTGGCCAGCGCAATCGACGCGCACGTATCGCTGCAACCGGTGGCGATCCGCTACCTGCGCGACGGGCAAGTGGATGCGCTGGCGCCGTTTATTGGCGATGACGATTTGCTGTCGCACCTGATGCGCTTGTTTGCCAACGATCAGGGCGATGTGGAAATCCACGTACTCAAACCGATTGCCTGCGCCGGGCAGGAACGCGCGGCGCTGGCGTATCAGGCGCAGCAGGCGGTGCAGAAGGCGTTATTCGGGCCGTTGCCGGAGACCGAACAAGTGGCTGTTCGGCCAGCGTTCGCCGCCTGATATGAGCTAAACACGGTTCCAATGTGGGAGGAGGCTTGCTCCCGATAGCAGTAGTTCAGTCAACCTATACAGTGACTGACCCACCGCCATCGGGGGCAAGCCCCCTCCCACAGCTAGATCTCAGTAGTCAGTTGGTCTTGTGCAAATGCCTGCAATTGTGGATAGAACATCCGGAAGTCCTCACTCAGCGGCTCATACAACACACGCAACTCCTGCATCGCATGTTCCAACGCCTGCGGCTGAGTCAACCGCCGCGAAATCCCGCGCAGCACCTGCTCCATCACCGCGAACTCACGGTACGAGCCCAGCCAATCGTCCGCTGCCATATACGGTGCAATCTGCGCCAGCCGCCCCGGCAGTTGCGGTTCGGCCGCGAGCACGCGGTACACCTGCGAAGTGAAATGCTCCAGCGGCTGGTCGGCATACAGCGCCCAATCCCGCGCCAGGCAGTGGTCGAAAAACACATCGAGGACGATCCCCGCATAGCGCCTGCGCGTAAGGCTGAAGCGCGATAACGCCGCCCCTACCAGCGGGTGGCTGTCGGTGAAGCGGTCGATGGAACGATGCAACTGGATCGCCGATTCGATCGGCAGGCTGAACTGGCCCTGCAGGCGACCTTTGACAAAGTCGCCATAAAGGCTACCCAGCAGTTGTGCCGGAAGTTGGCCGCCCAGATGCAGATGTGCGAGATAATTCATGGCGCGCAGTCTAGCACTGCCAACCACGTATCGTTATAACCCGATATACCGATTCAGAAGGGTCTCAGATCAAAATCATATTGGTATATCGGGATGTAGCGATTTAAAGTTCGCCTCATCGCGATATAACGCTTTCCGAAACGAGCAACTGCCATGTCCATCGACCTCGACGAAATAATAAAAGCCCTGGCGCACCCAGTACGACGAGACATTCTCACCTGGCTCAAAGACCCGAAAGTGCAATTCCCCGAGCAACTGCACAACCACGAATACGGCATCTGCGCCGGGCAGATCGACCAACGCTGCGGCTTGTCCCAGTCGACGGTGTCGGCCCACCTGGCCACCTTGCAACGGGCGGGATTGATCAGCAGCCAGAAGGCCGGGCAGTGGCATTTTTTCCGGCGCAACGAGGAAACGATCCAAGCCTTCCTCGCGGCGCTTACCACTGAACTCAGCGCTGAATTCAGCGCGCCGCTGTAAAGGACACGAAAATGCCTCTCTCGCTGCTTATCCTGGCCTTGAGCGCCTTCGCTATCGGCACCACCGAATTCGTCATCATGGGCCTGCTGCCCGATGTTGCGGCGGACCTCGGCGTATCGATCCCCGGCGCCGGTTGGCTGGTCACCGGCTATGCCCTGGGCGTGGCCATCGGCGCACCGTTCATGGCGCTGGCCACCGCCAAGCTGCCGCGCAAGGCCGCACTGGTAGCGTTGATGGGTATTTTCATTATCGGCAACCTGCTCTGCGCCCTGGCCAGCGACTACAACGTGCTGATGTTTGCCCGGGTGGTCACCGCGCTGTGCCACGGCGCGTTCTTCGGCATCGGTTCGGTGGTGGCGGCTAACCTGGTGCCGGCCAACAAACGCGCATCGGCCGTGGCCTTGATGTTCACCGGCCTGACCCTGGCCAACGTGCTCGGCGTACCGCTGGGTACCGCGCTGGGCCAGGAAGCCGGCTGGCGCTCGACGTTCTGGGCGGTGACGGTGATTGGTGTGGTGGCGTTGATCGGCCTGATCCGTTTCCTGCCCGCCAAGCGTGACGAAGAGAAACTCAACATGCGCGCCGAACTGGCGGCCCTCAAGGGTGCCGGTATCTGGTTGTCGCTGAGCATGACCGCACTGTTCGCCGCCTCCATGTTCACCCTTTTCACCTATGTGGCACCGCTGCTCGGTGATGTCACCGGCGTGTCGCCCAAAGGCGTGACCTGGACGCTGCTGCTGATCGGCCTGGGCCTCACCGTGGGCAACATCATCGGCGGCAAGCTGGCGGACAAGCGCCTGGCGGCCACGTTGATCGGCGTGTTTATCAGCATGGCGGTGGTGTCCACGGCGTTGAGCTGGACCAGCGTCGCGGTGATCCCGACCGAAATCACTTTGTTCCTGTGGGCCACCGCCTCGTTCGCCGCCGTGCCCGCGTTGCAGATCAACGTGGTGACCTTCGGCAAGGCCGCACCGAACCTGGTGTCCACGTTGAACATCGGCGCCTTCAACATCGGCAACGCCCTCGGCGCCTGGGTTGGCGGCAGCGTGATCGCCCACGGCTTCGGCCTGGCCAGCGTGCCTTTGGCGGCGGCGGCGCTGGCGATCCTCGCCCTGCTGGTAACCCTGATTACTTTCCGTCAGAGCGGCAACGCCGACCTGGCCCCTGCGACCAACTGATCAACTCACTTGAAAGGTGTTATTTCATGACGACTATTTTCGATCCGATCACACTGGGCGACCTGCAACTGTCGAACCGCATCATCATGGCACCGCTGACCCGTTGCCGTGCCGATGAAGGCCGGGTGCCCAACGCGCTGATGGCCGAGTACTACGTGCAACGCGCCTCAGCCGGGCTGATCCTCAGCGAAGCCACGTCCGTGACGCCGCTGGGCGTGGGCTACCCGGACACGCCGGGCATCTGGTCCAACGACCAGGTACGCGGCTGGGCCAACGTGACCAAGGCCGTTCACGGCGCGGGCGGCAAGATTTTCCTGCAACTGTGGCACGTGGGCCGCATCTCCCATGAGTCGTACCTGAACGGCGAGACCCCGGTAGCCCCTAGCGCGATCCAGGCCAAAGGCCATGTCAGCCTGGTGCGCCCGCTGGCCGACTACCCGACGCCGCGCGCCCTGGAAACCGCGGAAATCGCCGAGATCGTCGACGCTTACCGCACCGGTGCCGAAAACGCCAAGGCGGCCGGCTTTGACGGCGTGGAAATCCACGGCGCCAACGGCTACCTGCTCGACCAGTTCCTGCAAAGCAGCACCAACCAGCGTACCGACAACTATGGCGGCTCCCTGGAAAACCGTGCACGCCTGTTGCTGGAAGTGACCGATGCGGCCATCGAAGTCTGGGGCGCCGGCCGTGTGGGCGTGCACCTGGCACCGCGTGCGGATGCTCACGACATGGGCGACGACAACCTGGCGCAAACCTTTAACTACGTCGCCAGCGAACTGGGCAAGCGCGGCATCGCGTTTATTTGCTCCCGCGAGAAAGAAGGCGCCGACAGCCTCGGCCCGCAACTGAAGAAAGCCTTCGGCGGCGTGTACATCGCCAATGAGCGCTTCACCAAGGACAGCGCCAATGCCTGGCTGGCCGAGGGTAAAGCGGACGCCGTAGCGTTCGGCGTGCCGTTCATTGCCAACCCGGACCTGCCTGCGCGCCTGAAGGCCGATGCGCCGCTCAACGAAGCGCATCCGGAAACCTTCTACGGCAAGGGCCCGGTGGGTTACATCGATTACCCGACGCTGTAATCACCTCAGACGCAAAACCAAATGTGGGAGGGGGCTTGCTCCCGATGGCGGCGGGTCAGTCACTGTATGTGTTGACTGATCCACTGCCATCGGGAGCAAGCCCCCTCCCACATTTTTGACTGTATGTTTCACCTTTGAAACATTGCTTCACATAGCGGCAACAATATCGCTACAAAATACTTAGGCGACTACCTATCAACCGCCTGCCAGCCCGTATATAAAGTCACCCCACCAATCAGGCAGAAGGACGATTGACTGTCCTTAGGCTTTACTGTTGACACAACCTGATGCAATTACGCATTTTGTCTCAATTGCGCAGGCTAGGGCTCAGGCGCAGCATGTCGAGCCCTGCATCCACCCAGCGTTCGGCTTCCTGATGTAACTGAAAGCTGTCGGGCACCAGCAACCACTGGCCAATCAACCCGTTGATGTAGGCATGGATGCAAACAGCGCCCCGGGTAGTGTCGAGGTTTTGCGGAAGCTGCCCGCGATGGACCGCGTTACGCAGTGTCAGGCCGATGCGCAAGTTGCATTCCAGGCTATGGGTTTGGCGCTGGCGGCGCATGTCGCACATTTCATCGGTGAATTCGCACTTATGAAACAAAATCTCGTTGATGCGCCGGGTTTTCGGGTCCAGGGCCACTTGATGAAACAGATGAATCAGCAGCTTGCGCATGCAGCCCAGTGGGTCGAGTTCATCCTCGCTTTCGCTGGCCCTGGCCAATTCATCCAGCGGTTCATGCAACGTATCGAGCAGCGCCCGCAGCAGATCGGATTTATTGCTGAAGTGCCAGTAAATGGCGCCCCGCGTCACACCGGCCAACGCGGCGATGTCGGCCAACGTGGTGCGCGCGACGCCGCGCTCATAGAAGGCTTGCTCGGCAGCATCGAGAATCTGGCTGCGCGTTTCCTGAGCTTCCTCTTTGGTGCGACGAACCATGGCAGTAAAACCTCAATCAAGACACTTGAGACTATCGTTAACGCAACGTTAATAGACGCGGACGATCATCAAAATATTTGTGGGACGACACCGTCACGGGTGCCGAACGTAATGGAATCGAGGTTTCGGGCGTTGCTTTGTCAACAAAGCGCGAAACCTGTCAAGAGTTTACAAACAACCATGAACGTAAGTATATTGCGTAGCAAGCTACTTATCTACTCACCGTTTGTTTTTTACCCTTCCACACTGCTTGTGCGCACTCTGCGCGCCTGACCCGAGGATCTTCATGCAACTTAAGCCAGCTGTTACCGCTCTGGTCACTGCCGTCGCCCTGGCATCGCTGCTCAGCGGATGTAAAAAGGAAGAAGCGGCTCCGCCCGCTCAAACCCCTCAGGTCGGCGTGGTCACCATTCAACCGCAAGCCTATACCCTGACATCCGAGCTGCCTGGCCGCACCACCGCCTACCGCATCGCGGAAGTTCGCCCGCAGGTCAACGGCATCATTCTCAAGCGCCTGTTCAAGGAAGGCGCAGACGTGAAGGAAGGCCAGCAGCTCTATCAGATCGACCCGTCGGTGTACGACGCGACCCTGAAAAGCGCACAAGCCACCCTGACCCAGACCAAATCCATCACCGACCGCTACAAGCAGTTGGTCGATGAACAAGCCGTCAGCCGCCAGGAATACGACACCGCCGTCGCCAACCGCATGACCGCCGAAGCAAACGTTCAAACGGCCCAGATCAACGTGCGCTACACCAAAGTGTTCGCGCCGATCTCTGGGCGTATCGGCCGTTCTTCGGTGACCGAAGGCGCACTGGTCAGCAATGGCCAGGCCGATGCGATGGCCGTGATCCAGCAACTGGATCCGATCTACGTCGACGTCACGCAGTCGTCGGCTGAAATGCTCAAACTGCGCCGCGACCTGGAAAGCGGCCAGTTGGAAAAAGCCGGCGCCAATGCCGCCAAGGTCAAGCTGACCCTGGAAGACGGCAGCGACTACGGCCAGGAAGGCAAGCTGGAGTTCTCCGAAGTGTCGGTCGACCAGACCACCGGTTCCGTGACGCTGCGCGCCGTGTTCCCCAACCCTGACCACACCCTGTTGCCGGGCATGTTCGTACACGCCCAATTGCAAGCCGGTGTGAACAGCAAGGCCATCCTGGCGCCACAGCAAGGCGTGACCCGCGACATCAAGGGCATTCCGACGGCGCTGGTGGTGAACAAGGACAACAAGGTCGAGCAACGCACCCTGGTGGCCAACCGCACTGACGGCGCTTACTGGCTGGTGGAAAAAGGCCTGAACGCCGGTGACCGCGTGATCACCGAAGGCCTGCAATTCATCAAGCCGGGCATCGAAGTCCAGGTCAAGGACGCTGACAACGCCAAGCCCGCCGGTTCCGCTCCTGCTGCCGCTGCTGGCAAAGGGGAGTAACCCATGTCGAAATTTTTTATCGACCGTCCCATTTTTGCCTGGGTAATTGCCCTGGTGATCATGCTGGTCGGGACCCTGTCGATCCTGAAGTTGCCCATCAACCAGTACCCGGCCATCGCGCCGACCGCTATTGATATCCAGGTGACCTACCCAGGCGCGTCCGCACAAACCGTGCAGGACACCGTGGTGCAGGTCATCGAGCAACAGCTCAACGGTATCGACAACCTGCGTTATGTCGCCTCGGACAGTAACTCCGACGGCAGCATGACCATCACCGCGACGTTCAACCAGGGTACCAACCCGGACATCGCCCAGGTTCAGGTGCAGAACAAGCTGAACCTGGCGACCCCATTGCTGCCGCAAGAAGTGCAGCAGCAGGGTATCCGCGTGACCAAGTCGGTGAAGAACTTCCTGATGGTGATCGGTCTGGTGTCGGAAGACGGCAGCATGACCAAGGACGACCTCTCCAACTACATCGTGTCCAACATCCAGGACCCGATTTCCCGTACCGCGGGTGTCGGTGACTTCCAGGTGTTCGGTTCGCAGTACGCCATGCGTATCTGGCTGGACCCGGCCAAGCTGAACAACTACCAGTTGACCCCGGTCGACGTCAGCACCGCCATTTCCGCGCAGAACGTGCAAGTGGCCACTGGCCAATTGGGCGGCCTGCCCGCCCTGCCCGGTACCCAGCTGAACGCAACCATCATCGGCAAGACCCGCCTGCAAACCGCGGAAGAGTTCGGCAAGATCCTGATGAAGGTCAACGCCGACGGCTCGCAGGTTCGCCTGCGTGACATCTCGCGTATCGAACTGGGCGGCCAGAACTACAGCATCAGTGCGCAGTTCAACGGCAAGCCGGCGTCGGGCATGGCGATCAAACTGGCCTCGGGCGCCAACGCCCTGGACACCGCCAAGGCCATCCGTGCCACCGTGGCGTCCCTGGAGCCGTTCTTCCCGCCAGGCATGAAGGCAGTGGTGCCGTATGACACCACGCCAGTGGTAACCGAATCGATCTCCGGCGTGGTGCACACCCTGGTCGAAGCGATCGTGCTGGTGTTCCTGGTGATGTTCCTGTTCCTGCAGAACTTCCGCGCCACCATCATCACCACCATGACCGTACCGGTGGTATTGCTGGGTACCTTCGGGATCCTGGCGGCGTTCGGTTTCACCATCAACACCCTGACCATGTTCGGCATGATCCTGGCCATCGGCTTGCTGGTGGACGATGCCATCGTGGTGGTAGAGAACGTTGAGCGGGTGATGGCCGAGGAGCATCTGTCGCCCAAAGAAGCGACGGTCAAGTCCATGGGCCAGATCCAGGGCGCCCTGGTGGGTATCGCCCTGGTACTGTCGGCGGTATTGCTGCCGATGGCGTTCTTCGGCGGTTCCACCGGTGTGATCTACAAACAGTTCTCCATCACCATCGTTTCGGCCATGGCGCTGTCGGTACTGGTTGCGCTGATCTTCACCCCGGCCCTGTGCGCCACCATGCTCAAGCCGATCGACCCCGAGAAGCACGGCCAACCCAAGCGTGGTTTCTTCGGCTGGTTCAACCGCACCTTCGACCGTGGCGTTATCAGCTACGAGCGCGGCGTGGGCAACATGATCAAGCACAAGTACCCGGCGTTCTTCGTGTACCTGATCATCTTCGTCGGCATGATCTGGCTGTTCACCCGCATTCCAAGCGCGTTCCTGCCCGAGGAAGACCAGGGTGTGATCTTCGCCCAGGTACAGACCCCGGTCGGCTCATCCGCTGAACGTACGCAAAAAGTCATCGACGACATGCGGGCTTTCCTGCTCAACGACAAGGAAGGCGAGCCCGGCGAAGGCAAGGCCGTGAAATCGGTCTTTACCGTCAACGGCTTCAACTTCGCTGGCCGTGGCCAAAGCTCGGGCCTCGCGTTCGTGATGCTCAAGCCATGGGATGAACGCGATGCTTCGCAGTCGGTATTCGAAGTGGCCAAGCGTGCCCAGGGTTACTTCTTCGGGGCCTTCAAGGACGCCATGGTTTTCGCCATCGTGCCGCCTTCGGTCCTGGAGTTGGGTAACGCCACCGGTTTCGACGTGTTCCTGCAAGACCAGGGCGGTGTCGGCCACGAAAAGCTGATGCAAGCGCGCAACCAGTTCCTCGGCATGGCCGCCCAGAGCAAGATCCTGGCCGGTGTGCGCCCCAACGGCGTGAACGATGAGCCGCAGTACGAACTCACCGTCGACGACGAGAAGGCCAGCGCCCAAGGCATTACGCTGTCGAGCATCAACCAGACCCTGGCGATTGCCCTGGGTGGCAGCTACGTCAACGACTTCATCGACCGTGGTCGTGTGAAGAAGGTGTACGTGCAGGGCGACGCCGCCAGCCGGATGTCCCCGGAAGACCTGAACAAATGGTTCGTACGCAGCGACTCCGGGAAGATGGTGCCCCTGTCGGCCATTTCTTCGGGCAAGTGGATCTACGGCTCGCCCAAGCTCTCGCGCTACAACGGTGTTGCGGCAATGGAAATCCTCGGTACGCCGGCACCGGGCTACAGTACCGGTGATGCCATGGCCGAAGTCGAACGCATCGCCAAGCAATTGCCGGCGGGCGTAGGCTATGCCTGGACGGGCCTGTCGTACGAAGAACGGCTGTCCGGCTCGCAGGCACCGGCGTTGTACGCCCTGTCGCTACTGGTGGTGTTCCTCTGCCTCGCGGCGTTGTACGAAAGCTGGTCGATCCCGATCGCAGTGGTACTGGTAGTGCCGTTGGGTGTGGTGGGTGCGTTGATCGCCACCAGCCTGCGCGGCCTGTCCAACGACGTGTTCTTCCAGGTCGGCTTGTTGGTGACGGTGGGCCTGGCGGCGAAAAACGCCATCCTGATCGTCGAGTTCGCCAAAGAGCTGCATGAACAAGGCAAAGGCATTGTCGAATCGGCCATCGAAGCATCCCGTATGCGTCTGCGCCCGATCATCATGACCTCCATGGCATTCGTGCTCGGCGTGTTGCCGCTGGCGATCTCCTCGGGCGCCGGCTCCGGCAGCCAGCACGCGATCGGTACCGGTGTGATCGGCGGTATGATCACGGCCACGGTCCTGGCGATCTTCTGGGTGCCATTGTTCTTTGCAACCGTGTCCGCCGCAGGCGAACGCAAACAGACTGAACCCAAGCAAACTCCTAAAGAGGCTGGCCAATGAGCAAGTCGCTACTTTCCTTAGCCGTCACGGCATTCGTGCTCAGTGGCTGCTCGCTTATACCTGACTACCAGCGCCCCGACGCGCCGGTGGCGGCACAGTTCCCGCAGGGCCCGGCGTATTCGTCGGCCCAGGCGCCGAACCAGGCCGCTGCCGAGCAGGGCTGGAAGCAGTTTTTCCATGACCCCGCGCTGCAACAGCTGATCCAGACCGCGCTGGTGAACAACCGCGACCTGCGTGTCGCGGCCCTGAACATCGACGCCTATGCCGCGCAGTACCAGATCCAGCGCGCCGACCTGTTCCCGGCCGTCTCGGCCACGGGCAACGGCAGTCGTTCGCGTACGCCGGCCAAGCTGTCGCAGTCCGGTCAGGCGACCATCGCCAGCCAGTACTCGGCGGGCCTGGGGATCAGTTCCTATGAGCTGGACCTGTTCGGCCGCGTGCGCAGCCTGAGTGAAGAAGCACTGCAAAAATACTTCGCCACTGAAGAAGCGCGGCGCAGCACCCAGATCAGCCTGGTGGCCAGCGTGGCCAACGCCTATCTGACCTGGCAGGCCGACAAGGAACTGCTCAAGCTCACCCAGGACACCCTGGGCGCGTATGAGCAGAGCTTCAAGCTCACCTCGCGCAGCAACGAAGTCGGCGTGGCTTCGGCCCTCGACCTCAGCCAGGCGCGCACCTCGGTGGAAAACGCCCGGGTAGCCCTGGCGCGCTATACCCGCCAGGTGGCCCAGGACGAAAACAGCCTGACCCTGCTGCTGGGCACCGGCCTGCCGGCGAATATCGCCAGCAAGCCGCTGTCGGATGACCTGCTCAGCGAAGTACCGGCCGGGTTGCCATCGGACCTGTTGCAACGTCGCCCCGACATCGTGCAGGCCGAGTACAACCTCAAGGCGGCCAACGCCAACATCGGCGCGGCCCGTGCCGCGTTCTTTCCGAGCATCAGCCTGACGGCCAGCGCCGGTACCGCCAGCCCGACACTGGGCGGCCTGTTCAAGGGCGGTTCGGGTACCTGGTCGTTCGCGCCGCAGATCAACATCCCGATCTTCAACGCCGGTAGCCTGCGCGCCAGCCTGGACTACTCGAAGATCCAGAAAGAGATCAACGTGGCCAACTACGAGAAGGCCATCCAGACGGGCTTTCAGGAAGTGTCCGACGGCCTCGCCGCGCGTGAGACCTACAAGCAGCAACTGGACGCCCAGCGCGGCTTCGTCGCGGCCAACCAGGATTACTACCGCCTGGCCGAGCGCCGCTACCGCATTGGTGTCGACAGCAACCTGACCTTCCTTGATGCCCAGCGCCAACTGTTCAGCGCCCAGCAATCGCTGATCACCGACCGCCTGGCGCAGCTGACCGCCGAGGTCAACCTGTACAAGGCCCTCGGTGGCGGCTGGAACGAGCAGACCGCGAAGAACGAGCCGTTGAAAGAAGAAGCACCGGCGCTGAAGTTGTTCTGATCGTGCTGCTGTAAACAAAAAAACCGCCTCCTCACCAGGAGGCGGTTTTTTTATGCCATTTTTTTACACCATCGATTAAATGTGGGGGCTTGCTCCCGATGGCGGTCTGTCAGTCAGCTCATCTGCAGCTGACCCACTGCCAGCGGGAGCAAGCCCCCTTGTGTCTTGATACGGGATTAAGCTGAGAGTGAGAGGGTGAGTGGCAAGCTGAATGCCCGAAGTGCTTAAAGCACGTGTGGGAGCCCATGCTGCCACTCACTTCTCCGCTCTGGACATGAGCCCGAACAGTTGAACGAGCCCACCTCGAACAGTTACAAGCGTGGGCCAAGCCAGAGCGCTCTCACTTTTAGTGTAAGAGGGTTTGGCTATGTTTTCCTATCCAGCAGGCATTGATGTTTCCAAGGACAGCCTTGAAGCTCGAGTTCATCAGGTTGACGTTGGGGTAAATTGCGCTAACGCCGAAGAAGATTTCCCTGGGTTGATTGGGTGGCTATTGCTTCACCAGGTCGGACGCGTGGTGTTGGAGGCTACTGGCGGTTATGAGCGCAAAGTCATGAAGGCGCTTCAGGCTGCGGGCCTTAATGTCATCTGCGTCAATCCCCGTCGGGCCAAGAGTTTTTCCAGGGCGATGGGGCAACACGCTAAAACCGACCCGATAGACGCAAAGTCTCTTGCGCAGTTCGCAGCGGTTCTCGACTCACCAAGCAGCCGAATCACCAGCCCGGAACATGACGAGTTGCGCGCGTTAGTCCAGCAGCGAGAGAACTTTGTTCAGCAGAGGGACGATGACAGAAGGCGCCTGAAAACAGCCTCCTGCGACGTAGTAAAACCGGCGTTGCAGAGCCATATCGACTACTTGAGCAAGGCTGTGAACGCGATAGAGCAGCTGATTCGCGAAACCGCCAACAGGCTAGACCGCGAAAAGGTCGAACGCCTGTGCTCAGTTAAGGGCATCGGGCTCATTACGGCGGCTAGCCTAATGGCATATCTGCCGGAGCTGGGCGAGATTGGCAGGCGTCCGATCACGGCGCTAGCGGGCCTCGCTCCGTATAACAACGACAGTGGGAAACACCAAGGTGCGCGTCACATTAGCGGCGGAAGGTTTTCCGTGCGTCGCTCGCTCTACATGGCCTGCTGGGTTGTCATCCGGGAACAGCCTGAATTCCAGGCCCGCTATAAAGCACTGCGCGACAAAGGCAAACGCGCAAAAGTTGCGCTAATTGCATGCATGCGTGTTTTGTTAGTCAGGCTGAACGCGATGCTGCGTTATAGAGCCGAATGGAAAGAACACGCTGCCTGAATCGGCAGCGATGTGTGGTTGAAGGTCACACGGCTTGAAGCTGTGGGAGCTTGGCTGTCTTAAAAAGCGATGCCAAAGTTAGGGTCATCAAGACAGTTGCTCCCACATGGAATTGCATCAAGCTGCCCTAAACCTGCCGCCTTGCTTTTCCGCCAACCTTTCAGGGTAAAATTAGTTACTGATTCTTACAGACCACAGAGGGAGCTTGTCGTAATGATCGTAGGAATCGACCTGGGGACCACCAACAGTCTCGCCGCTGTCTGGCGGGGTGACGCCGCCGAATTGGTGCCTAACGCCCTTGGCCATCTGCTCACGCCAAGCGTGGTCGGGCTGGATGATCAAGGCCGTGTGCTGGTCGGCCAGGCCGCCAAAGAGCGCCTGCATACCCACCCGCACCTGACCACTTCGCTGTTCAAGCGCTACATGGGCAGTGCCACCGAAGTACGCCTGGGCGACCGCTCGTTCCGCCCCGAAGAACTCTCGGCATTGGTGCTCAAAAGCCTCAAGGAAGACATCGAGCGCACCTACGGCCATACGGTCACCGAAGCCGTGATCAGCGTGCCCGCCTACTTCAGCGACGGCCAACGCAAAGCCACGCGCATCGCCGGTGAGCTGGCCGGGCTCAACGTTGAAAAACTGATCAACGAGCCCACCGCCGCCGCCCTGGCCTACGGCCTGCACCAGCGTGACAAAGAGACATCATTCCTGGTCTTCGACCTCGGCGGCGGCACCTTTGACGTGTCGATCATCGAGCTGTTCGACGGCGTGATGGAAGTACGCGCCAGCGCCGGCGACAACTTCCTCGGTGGCGAAGACTTCGACACCCTGCTGCTGGAGCACTTCGTCGACAGCCAACGCAACGCCGCCGACTTCCCACCCACCAGCAGCGTGCTGCACGCCCTGCGCCGGGAGGCCGAGCGCGTGCGCAAAGCCCTGGGCCAGGACGACAGCGCCGAATTCGCACTGCGTGTCGACGGCCAGCAGTGGGTCAAGACCATCACCCAGCAAGAGCTGGCCAAACTCTACACGCCGCTGCTGGAGCGCCTGCGCGCGCCGATCGAACGCGCCCTGCGCGATGCGCGGATTCGCGTCGGCGACCTCGATGAAATATTGCTGGTAGGCGGCACCACGCGCATGCCGCTGGTGCGCAAACTCGCCGCGGGATTGTTCGGCCGCTTCCCTTCCATCAGCCTCGACCCGGACCAGGTGGTCGCCCACGGCGCCGCGATCCAGGCCGCGCTCAAGGCGCGTTCCGCTGCCCTGGAAGAAGTAGTGCTGACCGACGTGTGCCCCTACACCCTGGGCATCGAAACCTCAAACCAGTACGGCGGCCATATCGAAAGCGGCCACTACCTGCCGTTGATCGAACGCAACAGCAGCGTGCCGGTGAGCCGGGTCAAGAGCGTGGTCACCCTGTACGACGACCAGACCCGCGTGCTGCTCAAGATCTATCAGGGCGAAAGCCGCCTGGTCAAAGACAACATCGAACTGGGCCAACTGGACATCAGCGTGCCCAAGCGCAAGGCCGGTGAGGTCTCGCTGGACGTGCGCTTCACCTACGACAACAACGGCCTGTTGGAAGCCCAGGTGAATATCCCGCTGACCGGCGAGCAACACTCATTGGTGATCGAGAACAACCCTGGCGTGCTCAGCCCGCAGGAGATCCAGCAACGCCTGCAAGCCCTGGCGCAGTTGAAGGTTCACCCGCGCGACCAGCAGGTCAACACCGTGCTTACCGCGCGCCTTGAGCGGCTCTATCAGGAAAACCTCGGCGAACTGCGCGAGCAACTCGGCCACTGGGCGGCGCAGTTCCAGCAAGTGCTCGATACCCAGGACGAACGCCGCATCCGCGAGGCCCGCAGCGAACTGACCCGTCAACTCGAGCAGTTGGACAACGGCTTCTGGCGCTGAGGGAGGACCCGATGGAGTGTTGGAACGTACTGCAACTGCCCGAAGATGCCGACGAGCGCACCATCAAGCGCAGCTATGCGCGGCTGCTCAAAAGCTGCCGTCCGGACGACGACGCCGCAGGCTTCCAGCGCCTGCGCGAAGCCTACGAGCAAGCCTTGAGCGAGGCACGCTGGCGAGCTGACCGCGAGCCACAAGAACGCGTCGAAGTGCCGGTGGTCGAACCGACCTATGCCAACCTCAACGATTTGGCCGAGCTGATGGACATCCGGCCCCTGCAACCGGCCCCCTACGAAGCCCCGGCGCCGGACCCGGCCCACGCCCTGCTCAGCGGCCTCACCACACACAACCTCGACGCGCGCTGGGCCCAGGCCCAGCAACAGCACTGCACCGAGGCCTTCCAGGCCGGCCTGCTGCGCCATTGCTTCGATACGCCCGGCGAGCGCAGCGCCATCGCCCAGTGGGCGGTGCAACACCTGGACTGGCTGACGCCGTGGCAACAGATCGCCATGACCCCCTGGCAGCACGAAGCGCTGACCGGCGAGCTGTTGCAAGACTACCGCCGCACCTTGCAGGAATTGCTGGAGCAAAAGGCCGAGCGCGAGTTCATCAGCCAGCTCACTCACTACAACAACCAAGCGTGGCTGCGGGTGTTCGACCTGCAACAACAATGGCAACGCATCATTTTGCAACTGCTCCACGATACCCAGTGGAGCGTGCCGCTGTTCGAGCGCGTGTGCCAGGCCTTCGCCTGGGACGACCAGAAAGGCGTGTACCCGGAGCCGGCGTGGATGTGGCGCGAACTGGTGGGGCGCTGCGAACAGGAAAGCTTCTACGCCCACTTGCAGGACAAGGCCCAGGACACGCGACGCACCTCTGCCGACGCCATGGCCGCACGCTTGCTGCTGACGCCCATGACGGCCACTCAGCAAAACAACATGATCGATGGGTTTGGCGAGAACGAGCGGAATGCCTGCCAGCACCTGGCCCAGACCCTGACCTGGCGCTACCCGCAACTGGTTGAACGCTTGCCTCAGGCCGATGTGTTTTTCTGGCGCAAGTTCGTGCCGCGGCCGATCTACACCCAGGTGTTTATCCGACTGTGGGCAATCCTCGCCCTCGCCATCGGCCTGAACATTGCCCACGACACCCCGGGCAAGCTGGACCTGATGTCGGTGGTTCTGTTCATGCTGATGTCATTCGTGCCGGCCCTTGTGGCCTTCCGCGTCACTCAGTTCTGGGCGGTCATGAGCTCGGTGTATCGGGTGCCGGACGTCTGGCTGAGCCAGTACCTGATTCCCAAACGACTCAACCCCAACGACTATTGGCTGGTGATTCGTCACGGCGTTCCCCAGGCGATCATGCTGATCGCCTGTGCCTTGATGCTCGGCGTACTCGGCGCCGTGACCTATGCCGGCGCGCTGCTGATCAACCTGCTGCACACGAAACGCATCGGCCAGATGAGCCAGAAACTCAGCGAAGGTTACCCCTGGCTGAACGGCCTGCACTGGGCATTCTGGAGCCCGCTGCAAGCGGTGTTCGTGGCGGTGATGGTGGCGCTGATCATCGCCGCCCAGCATTACTTGCCGGCGATCCCCTGGACCCACCTCACCCCGCCCAAATCCTGACCGCCACGGCCGGGCCTCAGCGCCCGGCAACTTGCGTTCGATCATCGCCCACAACCCGCCCTCCCCCAATTGAACCGCCCCCGCACCGCCACGCACCATGGCCGCCACCTGCATAACCCCAATAACAACAGGTCCACCGCCATGAGCACGTTCCGCCCTCGCCAGCTGTTGCTGGCCACCGCTGTCGCCAGTGTTGCCTTGCCTGTCTTCGCCCAAGAACAGGGTTTTCTCGAAGACGCCAGCGCCAACCTCAACCTGCGCAACTTCTTCATCAACCGTAACTTCACCAACCTCACCAAGAGCCAGGGCGGCGCACAGGAGTGGACCCAGAGTTTCATCCTCGACGCCAAGTCCGGCTTTACCCAGGGCACAGTAGGTTTTGGCGTGGACGTGTTGGGCCTGTACTCGCTCAAGCTCGATGGCGGTCGCGGCACGGGTGGCACCCAGCTGCTGCCGCTGGACCATGACGGCCGCCCGGCGGATGAGTTCGGCCGTCTTGGCGTAGCGTTCAAAGCGCGCATGTCAAAGACCGAAGTGAAGGTCGGCGAATGGATGCCGGTGCTGCCGATACTGCGCGCGGACGATGGGCGCTCGTTGCCGCAGACCTTGCGCGGCGGGCAGATCACGTCAAAGGAAATCGACGGCCTGACCCTCTATGGTGGCCAGTTCCGCGCCAACAGCCCGCGTGACGACAGCAGCATGAACGACCTGTCGATGACCGGTAAAACCGCATTCACCTCCGACCGTTTCAACTTCCAGGGCGGCGAATACACGTTCAACGACAAACGCACCCAGGTTGGCCTGTGGAATGCCCTGCTCAAGGACATCTACCGCCAGCAGTTCATCAACCTGATCCACAGCCAGCCCCTCGGTGCCTGGACCCTGGGCGCCAACCTCGGCTTCTTCTATGGCGAGGACGACGGCAGCGCCCGCGCCGGCAAGCTGGACAACAAGACCTGGTCCGGTCTGCTCTCGGCCAAATACGGCGGTAACACCTTCTATGTGGGCCTGCAAAAACTCACCGGCGACAGTGCCTGGATGCGCGTCAACGGCACCAGCGGCGGCACCCTGGCCAACGACAGCTACAACGCCAGCTACGACAACGCCCAGGAGAAATCCTGGCAAGTGCGCCACGATTACAACTTCGCCGCCCTCGGCGTGCCGGGCCTGACGCTGATGAACCGCTACATCAGCGGCAGCAACGTACACACCGCCACTGTCACCGATGGCAAGGAGTGGGGGCGTGAGAGTGAATTGGGCTACACCGTGCAAAGCGGCAGCCTGAAGAACCTGACGGTACGTCTGCGCAATTCCAGCATGCGCCGCGACTACAGCAACAACGAGTTCGATGAAAACCGGTTGATCGTCAGTTACCCGATAAGTCTGCTGTAAACCCGCGCGGCACTTACTGTATCGTGCGCGCCTGCCGCTGCTGATCCACACAGCAGCGGCCTCTTATTCGAGCTTGCGCCCACCATGAAATCCTTTGCCATCGCATCCGCCGTGCTTGCCCTGGCCATGAGCCTCAGTGGCTGCATTGGCGCGCCCATCGCCTTGACGCCACAGACCGCGCAACGCCTGCAAGCCCAGGCGCCGATCCGGTTTTTGCTGACCTTCGATGACGGCCCCAGTGCGTCGGGCTACAACAACCCGAGCCGTTCGGTGGTGGCCGACCTGGCCGACAACCCGGTATTGCCGGGTATCAAGGCCGTGTTCTTCCTGCAGACCGAAGCAACCCGTTCCGGCGGCAGTTCACGGGGCCGCAAGACCATGGAACGGGAGTACGCCGGCGGCCATGTCCTGGCGTTCCACACGGCTACCGCGTTTCATACCAACCACCGCTGGCTGAACAACGCCGAGCTGGAAAGCACCCTCACCCAGGGCGCCGCAGACATTGCCGCCATCACCGGCGCGCCGCCGGTGCTGGTGCGCCCGCCCTTCTGGAACTATGACCGCCGCACCTTCGCCGCCTATCAGCGCCACGGCATGCAGGTGTTGCTGACCGACCTGAGCGCCAACGACGGCAAGATCTGGGGCTTCAACGCCAGCCCGCGTCGCCGCGCCAACCTGTATCGGCAACTGTCGGTGGTGCGCGAGCGCATTGCCCTGGGTGAATTGCCGACGGTGGACGGCGTGATACCGGTGGTGGTGACCTTCCACGACATCAACCGCTACACCGCACGGCATATGCAGGAATACCTGCAAATCCTGATGGACAGCGCCCGCGTCAATGGCATGAAGACGGCTGCCGAGCCGTTCTACACCGACCATGGCGCCCTGGAACGCGCGGCGCTGGCGCGGACGGTGAAGGATGTGAGCGAGCCAGTGCACCTGCCGGGGGTATGGAACTGGGTGTGGGATGGCGATTCCCACTGAAATCTACAGTCCTTGTGAAGAACACACATGTGGGAGGGGGCTTGCTCCCGATAGCGGAGTATCAGTCAGTACATATATCGACTGACACACCGCTATCGGGAGCAAGCCCCCTCCCACTTTTTCTACCGTATTTCAGTCCTGGCGGGACTCCACGCCAAGCTCATCCCACACCGACTCCGCCAGATGGAAAGTGGCATTCGCCGCCGGGATCCCGCAGTAGATCGCGCTCTGCATCAGCACCTCCTTGATCTCGGCCCGGGTCACGCCATTGCTGGCGGCGGCGCGCAGGTGCAGCTTGAGTTCTTCGGCGCGGTTCATGCCGATCAACATGGCGATGGTGATCAGGCTGCGGGTGTGCCGCGGCAGGCCCGGGCGGGTCCAGATATCACCCCAGGCGTGGCGGGTGATCATTTCCTGGAACTCGCTGTTGAACTCGGTCAGGGCATTGAGGCTGCGGTCGACGTGGGCATCGCCCAACACTTCGCGGCGCACCTGCAGGCCTTCGGCATAACGTTGTTTCTCGTCCACAAAATGCTCCTTAGCGGGCCAGCAGAAATTCAATCACCCGGTCGCTGAACGCAGCACCGGCCTGGACATTGGACAGATGCGCCGCATAGAACTCGGCATACTCCGCGCCCCGCACATGGCTCTGGATAAAGTGGCCACCGGCCGGCGGTGTAACGGCGTCTTCAGTGCCGGCAATCACCAGGGTCGGCGCCTGGATTGCCGCCAGTTGCTCACGGAAATCGGCATCCCGCACGGCGGCGCAATTGGCCGCATAGCCTGGCGGCGACGTGGCCGCCAGCATGTCGGTGATCTGCTTGGCCTGGTGCGGGTTGACCGCGGCAAAATCGGCGGTGAACCAGCGCGCGATGGACGCATCACGCAGCGCAACCATGGCCGCCGCGCCGTCGCGCAGTACCATTTCGATGCGTGGGTTCCAGATGTCCGGCGTGCCGATTTTGGCGGCGGTGTTACACACCACCAGGCGCTCCAAGCGCTCGCCGGCGTTGATCCCCAGCCATTGGCCGATCAAGCCGCCCATCGACAACCCGCAAAAATGCGCGCGTTGAATGCCCTGCGCATCCAACAAAGCAAGCACGTCGCGCCCCAACTGCTCGATGCTGTAGGGCCCTTCGGTGACCAGGGATTTGCCATGGCCACGGGTGTCGAACCGCAACACGCGAAAATGCTCGGTAAAGGCCGGGATCTGGATATCCCACATATGCAGGTCGGTGCCCAGGGAGTTGGAGAGCACCAACACCGGTGCGTCGACGGGCCCGTCGAGTTGGTAATGCAGTTCGCCGTCGGCGAGTTGTACATAGGCCACAGTGGCCTCCTCAGGCAGTCAATTGAAAGTGTTCGGTTACTGCGCGAGTGACCCAGGTGCGCGCCTGGCCCAGGTAGTGGGCCGGGTCGAGCAGGCGGTCCAGCTCGGCGGCTGACAGCTGGGCGGTGACCTGCGGTTCATCCGCCAGCACCGCGCGCAGGTGGCGACCCTCTGCGACGGCACGTTTGCAGCACTGCTCAAGCAAATGGTGCGCGGTTTCGCGGCCCAGGCGTTGGGCCAGCACGATGCTCACCGCTTCGGCCAATACCAGGCCTTGGGTCAGGTCAAGGTTCTGCCGCATGCGCTCGGGGTCGACTTCCAACCCTTCGCTTATCAGCAGCGCCTGTTGCAGGGCGCCGGATACCAGCCGGCAAATCTGCGGCAAGGTTTCCCATTCGGCGTGCCACAGGCCCAGGCTGCGTTCGTGCTCCTGGGGCATGGCGCTGAGCATCGTCGAGACCAACCCCGGCACGCAGGTAGCCGCGCTGATCAGCACGGCGGCGCCCACCGGGTTGCGCTTGTGGGGCATGGTCGAGGAGCCGCCTTTGCCCGGCGCCGACGGTTCAAACACTTCCGCCGCTTCGGTTTGCATCAACAGGCTGATATCCCTGCCCAGCTTGCCGAGGCTACCGGCGATCAAGCCCAGCACGCCGGCGAACTCCACCAGGCGATCACGCTGGGTGTGCCAAGGTTGTTCGGGCAAGGTCAGTTGCAATTGCGCCGCCAACGCTTCGGCCACCGGCAGGGCTTGGTCGCCGAGCGCGGCCAAGGTGCCGGACGCGCCGCCGAACTGCAGCACCAGCAAGCGCGGCTTCAACTCGACAAGACGTTGCCGGTTGCGGCTGACCGCCCCCAGCCAACCGGCGATTTTCATGCCCAGGGTCACCGGCGTTGCATGCTGCAACCAGGTACGCCCGGCCAATGGCACATCGGCGTAACGCTGCGCCTGGTCAGCGAGAACCGCGCCCAGCCGAGCCAGGTCGGTTTCGATCAGTTCCACGGCGCGGCGCAGTTGCAGCACCAGGCCGGTGTCCATCACGTCCTGGCTGGTCGCGCCCAGATGCACATAACGCTCGGCGCCGGCGTCTTCAGCGGCAATCAATTTGCCCAACGCCTTGACCAACGGAATCGCCGAATTCCCCGCCGTGGCAATCGCCGCGCCCAAGGCATCGACGTCATACAGCGACGCCAGGCACGCCTGGGCAATCGGCGCCACGGCGGCCTGGGGGATCAACCCGACCTGGGCCTGTGCGCGAGCCAGGCCGGCCTCGACATCCAGCATGCCCTGCAAGCGGCCCTGGTCGCAGAACACTTCGGCCATGCTGTCGGCCGTGAAGTAAGCGTCGAACAATTGGTTGCTCGTGCGCAGCGTCATAATGTATCCCTTACAAATCGTGGTGCAGGTACGCCGCCTGCTTGGGCAAGCGCAAACTGAACAGGAAGGCCACGGCCATCATCGCAGTGACGTACCAGTAAAAGGTGTTTTCCATGCCCATGGATTTCAACCCCAGGGCGACGAACTCCGCCGAACCGCCAAAGATCGCGTTGGCCACCGCATACGCCAGGCCGACGCCGAGGGCACGGACCTGGGGAGGAAACATTTCCGCTTTCACCAGGCCGCTGATCGAGGTGTAGAAGCTGACGATGGCCAGCGCCAAGGTGATCAGCGCGAACGCCAGGAACGGGCTGCTCACGGTTTTGAGGGTCAGCAGGATCGGCACGGTGAACAACGTCCCCAGGCCTGCGAACCACAACATCGAATTACGTCGGCCGATCTTGTCCGCCAGCATGCCGAATACCGGCTGCATGCACATATAGAGGAACAATGCGCCGGTCATGATGTAGCTGGAGGTCTTGGCGTGCATGCCCACGGTGTTCACCAGGTACTTCTGCATGTACGTGGTAAAGGTGTAGAAAATCAGCGAACCACCGGCGGTGTAGCCCAGCACCGTGATAAACGCCGCCTTGTGGTCGCGAAACAGCGCAGCGACGCTGCCGGCGTCCTTGTCTTCGCGCATTTCCTTGCTGGTGGTTTCTTTCAGGGTACGCCGCAGCAACAGTGAGATAACCGCCGCAATCGCGCCGATCACAAACGGAACGCGCCAGCCCCAGGCACGCAGCTCTTGCTCGGTGAGGATCTGCTGCAGGATCACCACCACCAGCACGGCCAGCAACTGGCCGCCGATCAGCGTCACATATTGGAAGGACGCAAAGAACCCGCGCTGGCCCTTGAGCGCGACTTCACTCATATACGTGGCGGTGGTGCCGTACTCGCCGCCCACGGACAAGCCCTGGAACAGGCGCGCTACCAGCAGCAGGATCGGCGCCCACACGCCAATGTCGTTGTAGGTGGGCAAAAACGCGATGACCAACGAGCCGGCGCACATCATCAGCACCGAAATCATCATCGAGTTTTTGCGCCCGTGTTTATCGGCTACGCGACCAAACAGCCAGCCGCCGATGGGGCGCATAAGGAACCCGGCGGCGAATACACCGGCGGTGTTGACCAACTGGACGGTGGGGTTGTCCGACGGAAAAAACGCCGGGGCAAAGTAGATGGCGCAGAAGGCATAGACGTAGAAGTCGAACCATTCGACCAAGTTACCGGAGGACGCACCAACAATCGCAAAGATCCGTTTGCTGCGTTCTTCTCCGGTGTAATGACTGGTTTCTGTGGTCATGGCGTTTTCACTCAGTGGGAACGGTTATAGCCTAGACATACTTTGCAACAACCATGTTCCGCAAGCAGACATTTGGGTAGGTGTCTTCTGAAGCGGCCCTATCGGGGGCTTGCCCCCGATAGCGGCCTGACAAGCGACTCAATAATCGAAGAACACCGTTTCCTTATCGGTCCCCTGCAGGATCACATTCCACTGATATACCCCCGCCCCATCCGGCTGGGCAATCAAGGTGCCCCGCCGCTCTGCCGGCACACAGGCCAGCAACGGGTCATCGCCATTCAACGCTTCCCCGTCGAAGTAAATCCGCGTGAGCAGGTGCTTGACCAAGCCACGCGCAAACACCAGCACCACCAAATGCGGCGCCTGGGTCGTGCCTTGAAGGCCCGGCACGCTGCCCGGCTTGATCGTGGTAAACCGGAAGCGCCCTTCGGCGTCCACCGGCACGCGGCCAAAGCCTTCGAAGTTCGGGTCGACGGCTTTGTCCTGCTCGTCCTCGGGGTGGTCGTATTTGCCGGCGGCATTGGCCTGCCAGACTTCGAGCATGGCGTCGTTGACCGCATCACCGTTGCCGTCCACCACTTGCCCACTGATCGCCACGCGCTCACCGAGGGTGGCGGCGCTGGTCAGGTCTTCGCGGTTCAGCCAGGTCAGGCCGATGTGGTAATACGGCCCTACGGTATGGGACGTGGTTGCGTAAAGACTCATCTCATTTCTCCATCGGCGTGGCGTCGCGGCCGCGCAGGACGATGTCCCAGCGGTAGCCGAGGGCATAGGAAGGAATGGTTTTCTCCAGGTCGAAACGCGCGATCAGGCGTTCCTTGGCGCTGGTATCAGGCACACAGTTGTAGATCGGGTCGTATTCCAGCAACGGGTCGCCGGGGAAATACATCTGCGTCACCAGGCGCGTCAGCACGCTGGGGCCGAACAGTGAAAAGTGGATGTGCGCCGGGCGCCACGCGTTGTGGTGGTTGCCCCACGGGTAGGCGCCGGGCTTGATGGTCTGGAACTGGTACCAGCCGTCGGCGTCGGTGACGGTGCGCCCGGTGCCGGTGAAGTTCGGGTCCAGCGGCGCGTTATGCAAGTCGCGTTTATGGTTGTAGCGTCCGGCGGCGTTGGCCTGCCAGATCTCCACCAGAATGCCCGGCACCGGCAGGCCGTTTTCATCCAGCACCCGGCCGTGGATGATGATGCGCTCGCCCTGAGGCTCGCCTTCATGCTGGGCGGTAAGGTCGTTGTCCTGCGCATTGATCCGCTCGGCGCCGATGGTCGGGCCGGTGATTTCCGACAGGGAATGGGGCAAAAACACCAAGGGCTGAGACGGCGAACGCAGGTTCGTCGACTGGTAGGCCGGGTGCAGGTAATCAGGTTGGGTGCCCGCTTGCGGGCGCCGGTAACCGGGCTTGTCACTCATGGAGCAATCCTCTCTTATTAGACGCGTTCAATCGCCAGGGCCAGGCCTTGGCCGACGCCCACACACATGGTCGCCAGGCCTTTGCGGCCGCCGGTTTTTTCCAACTGATGCAGGGCCGTCAGTACCAGCCGCGCTCCGCTCATGCCCAACGGGTGGCCAAGGGCGATGGCGCCACCGTTCGGGTTGACCTGCGGCGCGTCGTCGGCGATGCCCAGCTCACGCAGCACCGCCAGGCCTTGGCTGGCGAAGGCTTCGTTGAGCTCGATCACGTCAAAATCGGTGACGGCCAGGCCCAGGCGCTCGACCAACTTGCGCACTGCCGGCACCGGGCCAATGCCCATCACGCGCGGCGCGACACCGGCGCTGGCCATGCCCAATACCCTGGCGCGGGCGGTAAGGCCATGTTTTTTGACCGCTTCGGCCGAGGCCAGAATCAGCGCGGCGGCGCCATCATTGACACCCGACGCGTTGCCGGCGGTGACGGTCTTGTCCGGGCCGTTGACCGGCTTGAGTTTGGCCAGGGCGTCGAGGGTGGTGTCACGCGGATGCTCATCGCGCTCCACCACGGTTTCGCCTTTTTTATGCGCAACCCGCACCGGCACGATTTCTTCGGCAAAGTAGCCGGCGGCCTGCGCGGCAGCGGTACGTTGCTGGCTACGCAGGGCGAAAGCGTCCTGGTCGGCGCGCGACACGTTGTAATCGTCGGCCACGTTATCGGCGGTCTGCGGCATCGCATCTACGCCGTACTGGGCTTTCATCAACGGGTTGATAAAGCGCCAGCCGATGGTGGTGTCCTCCAGCTTCATGGTGCGCGAGAACGCCGCGTCGGCCTTGCCCATCACGAACGGCGCACGGGACATCGACTCGACGCCGCCGGCAATCGCCAGCTCCATCTCGCCGCTGGCGATGGCACGGAAGGCAGTACCGATGGCGTCCATGCCCGAGGCGCACAAACGATTGAGGGTCACGCCCGGAATACTCTCCGGCAGGCCCGCGAGCAACAGCGCCATGCGGGCGACGTTGCGGTTGTCTTCGCCGGCCTGGTTGGCGCAGCCGAGGAACACCTCGTCCACCGCCGTCCAATCCACCGACGGGTTGCGCTCCATCAGCGCCTTGATCGGCAGGGCGGCCAGGTCGTCGGCACGCACCGTGGCCAGCCCCCCGCCGAAACGGCCGATGGGGGTGCGGATGGCATCACAGATAAATACGTCGCGCATCAGGCTTCTCCTGGCGCTTGGCCATGGGCGGCGGCGGTGCGCGCTTCGAGGTCACGCAGGGCCGTGAGTTCTAGCTCGGTGGGTTCGGCGGTGGTATCAACCTGGTCGGCAAACCGAATCGCCCAACCGGTGGCCGCCACGACTTGTTCGCGGGTCACGCCCGGGTGCAGCGCGGTGACCACAAACTCATGGGTGCCCTCCTCCGGCTCCATGATGCACAGGTCGGTAATAATCCCGACAGGACCGGCTCCCGGCAGGCCCAGGCGCTTGCGTGAATCGCCGCCTTCGCCGTGGCCTACGGAGGTAATGAAATCCAGCTTGTCGACAAACGAACGCGAAGACTGCTTGAGTATGATCAGTACGCTCTTGGCCGAGCCGGCGATCTCGGGCGCGCCACCGGCACCCGGCAGGCGCACTTTGGGCCGGTGATAGTCACCGACCACGGTGGTGTTGATGTTGCCGAAACGATCAACCTGGGCCGCGCCGAGAAACCCCACGTCAATGCGCCCGCCCTGCAGCCAGTAGCGAAAAATCTCACCGGTCGGCACCACGGTGTCGGCGGTTTCCGCCAGCTCGCCGTCACCGATGGACAGCGGCAGTACCGAAGGCTTGGCGCCAATCGGGCCGGACTCGTAGATCAGCACCACATCGGGCGACGACGTCAGGCGCGCCAGGTTGGCCGCTTTCGACGGCAAGCCGATACCCACGAAGCACACCGAACCGTTCTTCAGGCGGCGCGCGGCGGCGACGGTCATCATTTCATTGGTCGAGTAAGCCATTAGTTGGCCTCCTGCGCGGTGGCCAGTTTGGCCTGGAATTCACTGAAGTCGGCAGTGCCGTGGATGTATTCGTCAATCCATGCGGTAAAGGTCCCACGGTCGCGGGCAATCGGGTCCCACGCCTGGTAGAAGCGGTTATCGCGTTCGTTGTAACCGTGAGCGTAGGACGGGTGTGCGCCACCGGGTACATGGCATACCGCGGTCAGGGCCCAGGTGGGCAGGACGCAGCTGTTCATCGGGGCATTCAGGTCGTCGACGATTTCTTCCACGGTGACGATGCAACGCTTGGCCGCCAGGGCCGCTTCCTTCTGCACACCGAGGATGCCCCAGAGCAGCACGTTGCCCTTGCGGTCGGCCTTCTGTGCATGGATCACGGTGATGTCCGGGCGTACCGACGGGACCGCTGCCAGCACTTCGCCGGTAAATGGGCAGGTCACGCTTTTGATCAGCGGGTTGACCTTGGGCAGGTCGGAACCGGCGTAGGCCCGCAGCACCGCGAACGGCAGGCCGGACGCGCCGGCGACGTAGGCGTTGGCCAGGTCGGCATGGCTGTGTTCTTCGATCTCCAGCGGCAGCGGCCATTGCTTTTCAACCGCGTCACGCAGCCGGTGCAGGGACCCCACGCCGGGGTTGCCGCCCCAGGAAAAAATCAACTTGCGTGCACAACCGGCGCCAATCAACTGGTCGTAAACCAGGTCAGGCGTCATACGCACCAGCGTCAGGTCTTTCTTGCGCTGACGAATGATTTCGTGGCCTGCGGCAGTAGGGATCAGATGGGTAAAACCTTCGAGGGCGACGGTATCGCCGTCGTTCACGAAGCGCTTGACCGCATCACGCAGGGTGAGAATTTCAGCCATGGGGTTGGGCTCCCGGTGTTGATCGAAAAAGGCGCTGAGGTGGCGCCGAACAGCTTGAAGATTAAGCCGGCCCCTTAGGCCAAACAATCCGATAATCGACTAACCGTTCGATTATCGAACCGATTGTTGGCAAGCTATCAATCAACCTCAGGTCGCATCCGCGTGGCTGACCATGCCCTTGATGACCACTGCGGCAGTCGCCAAGGCAGCCGGGATCACCAACGCCGTGAGTACCTGCTCGAAGTTCCAGCCCAGACCCAGCAGGGTCGCGCCCATCCAGGCACCGAGAATCGCGCCGAAACGTCCGATACCGAGCATCCACGACACGCCGGTGGCGCGGCCTTGGGTCGGGTAGAAGCGTGCTGCCAGGGACGGCATCGCCGATTGCGCACCGTTGACACACATCCCGGCAACCAGCACCAGGGTGGCCAGCAGCGTGATGTTGCCCAGGCTCTGCCCGACCGCGTAGGCAAACACCCCGGCCAGCAGGTAGAAGGTGCCGATGACCTTGTGGGGATTGAAGCGGTCCATCGCCCAACCCACGCCGACCGCGCTCAACACCCCGCCGAACTGGAACAACGCGCCGATAAACGCGGCCTGTTCCATGCTCGCGCCGCTGTCACGCATCAGGGTCGGCAGCCAGCTGGTGAGCAGGTAAACAATCACCAGGCCCATAAAGTAGGTGAGCCACAGCAACAAGGTGCCGGCGCTGTAGGTGCCGGCGAAAATCACCGCCAGCACATTGCGGGCCTTTACGGTTTTTTGCTCGGGCACGCTGAAATGGGTGGCTTGACCCACGATATGGGGCTCGATGGGTGACAGTGTTTTGCGCACCTTGTCTGCGCCGCGATTGCGCACCACCAGGTAACGCGCCGATTCCGGCAACCACACCAGCAGCACCACGGCCAGAATCAACGGCAGGATGCCACCGATCAGCAACAGGCTGTGCCAGCCGAACGCTGGTATCAGCTTGGCCGAGATAAACCCACCACCGGCCATGCCCAGGTTGAACCCGCAGAACATGCTGGTGACCAGCAGCGACTTGTGGCGCTCAGGGGTGTATTCGGACAGCAGCGTGGTGGCGTTGGGCATCCCCGCCCCCAGGCCCAGCCCGGTGAGGAAGCGCAGCACCAGCAGTTGATCGACGTTGCTGCTGTAGGCCGACGCCAGGCTGAACGCGCCAAACACCAGCACCGCGCCCACCAGCACCACCTTGCGGCCGAAGCGGTCGGCCAGCGGGCCGGAACCCAGCGCGCCAAACACCATGCCGATCAACGCGGCGCTCATCACCGGCCCGAGGCTGGCGCGGTCGATGCCCCAATCCTGAGACAGCGCAGGCGCGATAAAGCCCATGGCGGCGGTGTCGAGGCCATCGAGGAACACAATCAGGAAACACAGAATCACCACGCGCCACTGATAGCGTGACAGTGGCTGGGCGTTGATAAAGGACTGTACGTCCAGGGTGGAACCGACAGAAGGCTGATTCATTATTTTTATTCCACACCGATGGCGGGCCGACCACCTGGGGTCGTCATTATTATTGGGGGCACTGGCAAGAGCGCTGCCGCACATTAATAAGCCTGGGGAAACACCGTCAATTGATCACGCCGGGATCTGTGCGGTCACCGAACACCTTAGGCAAACAGCTGCGCGCTCAACTCACGGCTGGCACTGAGCATGCTCGGCAGGAAGCGCTGTTCCAGCTCGCTGCGGCTGACCCGTCCGGCGTGGGTGCTGACATTGAGCGCCGCCAGCACTTGGCCAGACGCGTCATACACCGGTACGGCAATCGAACGCAGGCCCTGTTCCAGTTCCTGGTCGACGATACACCAGCCCTGCTGACGCACTTGTTGCAGGCACTCGAACAGCGCTTCGGGGGTGGTCAGGGTGCGGCTGGTCTTGGTGGGCAGATCGGCGTGGTCGAGGTAGTCCTGCAGTGACGCGTCATCCAGCGCCGCGAGCAGGATGCGCCCCATGGAGGTGCAATAGGCCGGCAACCGCCCTCCCACTGACAGGTCGACCGAAATCAGGCGCTGGGTCGTGGCCGAACGAGCGATGTAGAGAATGTCATCACCTTCGAGGGTGGCCATGTTGCAGGCTTCGTGAAGCTGCTCGCTCATGCGGTCCAGATAAGGTTGCGCCGACACCGCCAGCGGCGTGGACGACAGGTAGGCATGGCCCAGGGTCAGGACCTTGGGCAACAGCGAATAGGTACGCCCGTCGGTGGTGGCGTAGCCGAGTTTGATCAGGGTGTGCAGGCAACGGCGTACGGCGGCGCGTGGGATTTCGGTGCGATGGCTGATCTGGGCGATGGTCAGGTGGCGCTTGCGTTCTTGAAAAGCCTGCACCACGGCCAGGCCACGGGCCAGGGAAGTCATAAAGTCCGGATCACCCGTGAAAGCCTGGATGCGCTTGGCTGGCGATGCAACGATCGGCGGCGCCACTGACGCGAAAGAGTTGCGCAATTGATCGTTCATGTGGGGGTCCTATTCTCTTATTGTCAACCACTGGAGGGATGGGGCTGCTATTACAAGCCGCGTCGGCCGCGATGCACAAGGCAGCGCCAAGAACATTGGGCGATTATCGGACGATCCGGCGATTATCGCAATTTGGCTGCCGCCCATGGGCTACGAGCGAGAAAACCGCGTAAACCCACCGCAGCGTTAAGGAGAAGTTGTTAACTCTGACCACTTTATACAATCTACGACGCCAGAACGCCTGCAAACTACCCACGCGTTGGTGTAATAAAACGCTCATACAACGTTGACGCTTTTTAACTTTATGCCGATAGTGTTATTCAAATGCGCCGCTATAATGCACCCTGTGCGCGGGTCACCCTTTATCGGGGCCCACGTTCGCCAGGCCATGCACATGCAGTGCATCGGCGGTTGCAACTACCCGCCTCGAAAGGCTGCCGACACCCAGTAATTTCGCCTCATTCAAAGTTGAACACCCACGGTTCAACTTTGGACAACGCGAAGGTGCCAGTCAGGCATAACGTTGCACTGTAATTACACTCAACTCAATTAGGTAACAATGTGACGAAAGATGAACTGCGCGCGGAACTTGAGCGCCAGGAGCAACGTTACAAGGACGTTTACGGCGGGGAAGTCACCACCTACGCCGCCCAGCCTGAACCTGAGCGCAAACCATGGCGCAAACGCGCCAGCTTGCTCGACCAGGCATTTGCCCAGGAAATCCAAAAGATTGAACAGGAACTCAAAGCCGAAGAGCCATAAGCGCTTCGGTTTGAGCCCAGGGCCGGCCTCGGCTGCTCGCCATGCCGGCAGCCGGCAATCCCGCGCCCTTAATCACCTGTAAAATTTCTTACAAATATTTCAGACATGACGTTTTGATGACAAAACCCTGCCTTTTCGCCCCGGCGCGTTATAAATCAAAGGCTTGCCAAAGCCCCGAAAAGCCTGGGACAGCCCGCTTCTACCCGGTTTTTTTCACTGAAGATTGTTACCGATGAGCAGCTAGTGCATCGATTACCGAGGTTTTCTGGCATAATCGCGCCCCCTTACGACCGGGTCAGAAAACCTTCATGATCGATTTATTCAGCGGACTGGATGCTTGGGTTCTCGTGAGCCTGTTGCTCGCCCTGGCCTTTGTCCTCGCCTTCGAGTTCATCAATGGCTTTCATGACACCGCTAACGCGGTGGCCACAGTCATCTATACCAAAGCCATGCCGCCGCATCTGGCCGTGTTCTTCTCCGGGGTGTTCAACTTCCTCGGCGTGTTGCTCGGTGGTGTCGGTGTCGCCTACGCCATCGTGCACTTGCTGCCGGTTGAGTTGCTGATCAACGTGAACACCGGCCACGGTCTGGCCATGGTCTTCTCGTTGTTGGCAGCGGCGATCACCTGGAACCTGGGCACGTGGTACTTCGGTATCCCCGCTTCCAGCTCCCACACGCTGATCGGCTCAATCCTCGGTGTCGGCCTCGCCAACGCCCTGATCAACGATATCCCCTTGGCTGACGGTGTGAACTGGCAGAAGGCTATTGATATCGGCGCCTCCCTGGTGTTCTCGCCGATGGCCGGCTTCCTGGTCGCAGCCCTGGTGCTGATCGGCCTGAAGTGGTGGCGCCCGCTGTCGAAAATGCACAAGACGCCGGACCAGCGCCGCAAGCTCGACGACAAGAAGCACCCGCCGTTCTGGAACCGCCTGGTGCTGGTGATCTCCGCCATGGCCGTCAGCTTCGTGCACGGCTCCAACGATGGCCAGAAAGGTATCGGCCTGATCATGCTGGTGCTGATCGGTATCGTGCCGGCCCAGTTCGTACTCGACCTGGGCAGCACCACCTACCAGATCGAACGTACCCGCGACGCCACCGTGCATTTGAGCCAGTTCTACCAGCGCAATAACGCCACGCTCGGCGAATTCCTGGCACTGGGTAAAAGCGTGAAGGATGACCTGCCGGGCAAGTTCCAGTGCAACCCGCAGCAGACCGAGCCGACCATCAATGCGCTCGTCAGCACGTTAAAGGGTGTCTCCGACTACCACTCGTTGACCTCCGACCAGCGTATCGAAGTGCGCCGCTACCTGCTCTGCCTGGATGACACCGCGAAGAAAGTCGGCAAGCTGCCGGGCCTGGAAGCGCGTGAGAAGGCTGACCTGGACAAGCTGCGCAAAGACCTGACCGCCACCACCGAGTACGCACCGTTCTGGGTGATCCTTGCGGTAGCACTGGCCCTGGGCCTGGGCACCATGGTGGGTTGGAAGCGCGTGGTCCTGACCATCGGCGAGAAGATCGGCAAGCAGGGCATGACCTATGCCCAGGGCATGTCGGCGCAAATCACCACCGCGACGATGATTGGTTTTGCCAACATCTTCGCCCTGCCGGTATCCACCACCCACGTACTGTCTTCCGGCGTGGCCGGTACCATGGTTGCCAACAAAAGCGGCCTGCAAGGCGGCACGGTCAAGACCATCCTGATGGCTTGGGTGTTGACGCTGCCGGCAACCGTTGGCCTGTCGGCCGGGTTGTTCTGGTTGGCATCAAAGGCGCTCGGCAGCTAATAGTCCGCTGCAATAAAAAAAGGTGCGATCCGCAAGGGTCGCACCTTTTTTATTGCGTGTTTCAAACGCACCATTGTCCAACTGCGGGAGCCCGCGCCCCGCTTCATGTATCAAATAACAGGCAAAAAAAAGGCGACCGAAGTCGCCCAAAATGCCTTGCGTGCTCATGTAACCCGGAAAAACCTATGGTTTTTTACGCTTGTTCGCGTCTTTCCAGATAAAAAATCCAAACCCTACAAAAAACAGCACCATGAGGCTTACAGTCAGCACTCCGGCGAATACCACATTATCGATAAACATGACCGGCCTCCTGTGCTTGCCCTGTTGCGATAGGGCTAAGTTAATGGAGAAGGCGGGTTGGAAAATTGACGAGGATCAATGTCGCCCACAACAGGGCGTAAAGAAGGGCAATAACTGACCTGCATCAATAGATGCAGGGGGGGGTTCAACGCTTTTTAGGTTTGTTTTTTGATTTTTTCTTGGCTTTCCCTAAGGGCATCGCCTGCTCAAACGCTTGGCGAACTTCATTCAGGCGCTTGTCATTGAGGTCATGAACTCGCTTGGCGCGTTCGGCACTCAGGTCAATCAACTTGTCGTCTTCACTCATGGCTTGGCTTACGTCGTGGCGGGAATGGCCCAATAATGCGGCCTCTCCCGCCTGACGGCAAATCAGCGCAAGACAAAAGGCAGGCCCTCGCCCAAAATCGACATTCTCGACCCGACCCAGGAAGCCCATTCAGGTGGCACTGCACAAAGACCTTCCGCCGTTGCTGGCCCTGCGCGCCTTTGAGGCGGTGGCCCGGCACTTGAGCTTTATCAAGGCGGCGGATGAGTTGTCGGTGACCCAGAGTGCCCTCAGCCATCAGGTACACAAGCTTGAGCAATACTTGGGCAAATCGATGTTTGTACGACGCACCCGCGCCATCGACCTGACCGCCGATGGCCAGCAGTACTACAACGAAATCCGTCCCGCCCTCGACATCATCGCTGCCGCGACCCGCGCGCAACGGGTAGCCCCCGGCACCACGGTGTTGCGCATCGGCCTGCTGGCGTCCTTCGCCACGCTGTGGCTGGCCCCGCGCCTGGCCGGGTTTCTCAGCCGCTACCCGCACATCCAGGTGGAACTGCTCCCGGCGATTCAACTGGCCAACGTTGCCGCTGCGCACGTCGACCTCGCCATTCGTTACGGCAAAGGCGGTTGGCCCGATGTAAAGGCCACGCGACTGATGCCGGAAGTGATCTCACCGGTGTGCAGCCCCGCGTTCAAGGCCAGCCGACCGCACAACGCACCGCTGTTGATGGCCACCTCGCACAGGCCGTTCGAGTGGACGGATTGGTCCCGGCATTATCAAGTCGACCTGCAACTCCACCCCCGCGTGATGCTGCACGACTACAACATCGTGGTCGAAGCCGCCGTGGCCGGCCAAGGCATTGCCATGGGGCGTCACCGCCTGATCGAGCGCCGGCTCCAGGACGGCAGCCTGGTCGAGGCTTTCGACTGGCCGCCCTACCACAGCGACATCGGCTACTGGCTGATCAGCCCTCAAGGCGCCACCAACGAAGCGGCCGACTGCTTTGGCCAGTGGTTGAAACAAGCCTGCGGCGATGCTTGAGTTATTTCGATACGTCGAGTGAGTTCTATCCGTTTGTCGCCGCCTCCCGAGCACCACATGCTCGCGCCTTTAGAACCCGAAGGATTGAGATCATGAGCGACTCCCTGCGCCTGGGCGTGTTTATCGCCAGCAGCGCCGATTTCCAGCGCCAAGGTATGGTGGCCAACGGTGCGTCGAACCTATTGGTCAATGTCCTCGGTGAAAAGGGCCGCCATGTGCGCACGGCGGTGGGTGTTTGCAGCCTGCCGGCCGGCGTAGCGGTGGAGGTTGACGCGATTTTCGAGCTGCGCCCATGAGCCCGCTCGACGTGCGGCAATTGCGGGCCGCCACCCCCGGCTGCCAATCGGGCATCGTGCACTTCAACCATGCCGGAGCCTCCCTACCGAGCCAGGCAACCCTCGATGCCATCATCGATCAACTGCAACGCGAAGCCCGCGACGGCCCCATGGAGGCGGGTGAACAGGGCGCCGTGCTGATGGAAAACGCCCGCAGTGCCGCCGCGCAATTGCTCAACGCACCCACCCGCGCGGTAGCCTTCGCCGGCAGCGGTTCGGCCGCCTGGAATATGGCGTTCCAGGCCTTGGGCCCCTGGCAGCCGGGCGACCGTATTCTGGTGGGCCGTCATGAATGGGGCGGCAACCTGGCAAGCATGCAGTTGGCCGTGCAGGCGGGCGCGCGCGTGGAAGTGATCCCCTGCGATGAAACCGGCGCGGCCTGCCCGCTGGCGCTGGCGTCAATGATCGACGCGCACGTAAAGCTGATCGACCTCACCTGGCTGCCGGCCAACAGCGGCCTGATCAACCCCGCGCAGGCCATCGGCGAAGTGGCCAGGCGCCATGCCATCCCCTATTTCATCGACGCCGGCCAAGCCGTGGGCCAAGTGCCCGTGGATGTGCAGGCGCTGCATTGCGATGTGCTCAAGTCAGCCGGTCGCAAACACCTGCGCGGGCCTCGGGGCACAGCATTGCTGTACGTACGCCCGGATTTCCTGCAGCGGTTGAACCCTGCTCAGCGCGACGTATTTTCGGCACCCTGGAGCCCCCAGGGGTTCGACCTGCGCGACGACGCCCGGCGTTTTGAAACCAGTGAGGTGTCTTTCGCCTTGTTGGCGGGGTTGGGCAATGCACTGCAGGAGATGAATCGATTGGGGATTGAGCGCGTGTGGGAACACGTCTCCCGAACCAGCGCGCGAATCCGCGCAGCACTGTGTGAGATTCCGGGCATTTGCCTGCATGACCTGGGCGCGAAGCAATCCGGCTTGATCGCGTTCAACCTCGCAGGTTGGGACGCCTTTGAACTGAAGCGACAATTGGGTTTGAAGCGGATCAATATCGGTGCCAACGGCGTGGCCTACACCCCACTGGATATGCAGGCGCGCGGCCTGCCCAGCATTGCGCGAATCTCCGTCAGCCCCCTCAATAACGATCACGACATCGAACGGCTGATGGCTGGCCTGCGGGAACTGCGCGGTTAAACCTCGACGTCCACCCACAAGCCCTGGCGCGGTGCATCTTCGATCAGCGGCACCACGGGTACCGTGTTATCGGCGTTGAGCAGGTCGCCGGGGATCGCCAGGTGCTGGTCGGGGTCCGCGTCGGCTTCGCGCCGGCGTTTCTGTTGTTCCTGCTGGCGGCGCTGTTCTTCACGCAGCAAAAAGGTCGACTGCTCGGCATCGCCCTTTTTCAGGTCGATCGTGCTTTCGTTGGCGCCCGCTTGCACGGGGACCACCGGCGGGATATCCGGTTTCTGGCGGACCGGGTCGAGTTGTGACGTAACCGGCACAACGCTCACGGGCAGCATAGGTGGCAACATAATCTTTCTTCTCCTGATCAACAGGCTGTCGGCGCAACACAGGGCGACTTGAACACCCGTTCGCCAACCTGTGACCCAGTCGACACTCGCAAGTGCCCGCCACCTGTCGATTCACGGCTCGCCGCCGCCCTCAAACGGAGTAGTTTTTGTCAGAGTCCTTTGGCTGAGGACCTTGTTCCGTTAAGATAGTCGGCTTTTTCACGGCGGGAGTCAGGCAGCATGGCGCAGCAGTATCAACCGGGGCAACGCTGGATTAGTGACAGCGAAGCAGAGCTGGGGTTAGGCACCGTTCTGGCACAGGACGGCCGCTTGTTGACCGTGCTCTATCCGGCCACTGGCGACACTCGCCAGTATGCGCTACGGAATGCGCCCCTGACCCGCGTGAGGTTCTCGCCGGGCGACTCCATCACCCATTTCGAAGGCTGGAAAATGACCGTACAGGAAGTCGACGACGTCGACGGCTTGCTGGTCTACCACGGCCTCAACGGGCAGAACGAGCAGGTCACCCTGCCGGAAACCCAGCTCTCCAACTTCATCCAGTTCCGCCTGGCCAGCGACCGTCTGTTCGCCGGGCAGATCGACCCGCTGGCCTGGTTCTCGCTGCGCTACCACACTCTGGAGCACACCAGCCGCCAATTGCAGTCCTCGCTGTGGGGCCTGGGTGGCGTGCGTGCGCAACCTATTGCCCACCAACTGCACATCGCCCGCGAAGTGGCTGACCGCATCGCGCCACGGGTGTTGCTGGCCGACGAAGTGGGCCTGGGCAAGACCATCGAAGCCGGCCTGGTCATCCACCGCCAGTTGCTGTCGGGCCGCGCCAACCGTGTGTTGATCCTGGTACCGGAAAACCTGCAGCACCAATGGCTGGTGGAAATGCGCCGCCGCTTCAACCTGCAGGTTGCGTTGTTCGATGAAGAACGCTTTATCGAAAGCGATGCCGCCAACCCGTTCGAAGACACCCAGTTGGCCCTGGTGGCCCTGGAATGGCTGGTGGACGATGAGAAGGCCCAGGACGCGCTGTTCGCCGCCGGCTGGGACCTGCTGGTAGTCGACGAGGCCCACCACCTGGTCTGGCATGAAGAAAAGGCCAGCGCGGAATACGCACTGGTGGAGCAACTGGCCGAGGTGATTCCTGGCGTGCTGCTGCTCACCGCTACTCCGGAGCAACTGGGCCAGGACAGCCACTTCGCGCGCCTGCGCCTGTTGGATCCGAACCGTTTCCATGACCTGCAAGCCTTCCGCGCCGAAAGCGAAAACTATCGCCCGGTGGCCGAAGCCGTGCAGGAACTGCTCGACAAAGGCCGCCTGTCACCGGCGGCGCACAAGACCATCCAGGGTTTCCTCGGCAACGAAGGCGAAGCGCTGCTCAGCGCCGTCAACGATGGCGACACCGAAGCCGGTGCACGCCTGGTGCGTGAGCTGCTCGACCGCCACGGCACCGGCCGCGTGCTGTTCCGCAATACCCGCGCCGCCGTGCAAGGCTTCCCCGAGCGCAAGCTGCACGCCTACCCGCTGCCGAACCCGGACGAATACCTGGAACTGCCACTGGGCGAACACGCCGAGCTGTACCCGGAAGTCAGCTTCCAATCGCAGCCGGACATCGAGGAAGAAAACCGCTGGTGGCGCTTCGACCCACGGGTGGAGTGGCTGATCGACCAGCTGAAAATGCTCAAGCGCACCAAGGTGCTGGTGATCTGCGCCCACGCCGAAACCGCCATGGACCTGGAAGACGCCCTGCGCGTGCGTTCCGGCATCCCGGCCACGGTGTTCCACGAGGGCATGAACATCCTCGAACGCGACCGCGCGGCGGCCTACTTTGCCGATGAAGAATTCGGCGCCCAGGTGCTGATCTGCTCGGAAATCGGCAGCGAAGGTCGCAACTTCCAGTTCGCCCACCACTTGGTGCTGTTCGACCTGCCGTCGCACCCCGACCTGCTGGAACAGCGCATCGGCCGTCTGGACCGGATCGGCCAGAAGCATGTGATCGAATTGCACGTACCGTACCTGGAAACCAGCCCGCAAGAGCGCCTGTTCCAGTGGTACCACGAAGCGCTGAATGCGTTCCTCAACACCTGCCCGACCGGCAACGCCCTGCAGCATCAGTTTGGGCCACGCCTGTTGCCGCTGCTGGAAAGCGCCGACGACGGCGAGTGGCAAGCCCTGATCGACGAAGCCCGCGCCGAGCGTGAGCGCCTGGAGCAGGAACTGCACACTGGTCGCGACCGCCTGCTGGAGCTTAATTCCGGCGGCGCGGGTGAAGGCGATGCGCTGGTCGAAGACATCCTTGAGCAGGACGATCAGTTCGCCCTGCCGATCTATATGGAAACCCTGTTCGACGCGTTCGGCATCGACAGCGAAGACCACTCGGAAAATGCACTGATCCTCAAGCCGAGCGAAAAAATGCTCGACGCCAGCTTCCCCCTGGGCGACGACGAAGGCGTGACCATCACCTACGACCGTAACCAGGCGCTGTCACGCGAAGACATGCAGTTCATCACCTGGGAACACCCGATGGTGCAGGGCGGCATGGACCTGGTGTTGTCCGGCTCCATGGGCAACACCGCCGTGGCGCTGATCAAGAACAAGGCGCTCAAGCCGGGCACCGTATTGCTCGAACTGCTCTACGTCAGCGAAGTGGTTGCGCCGCGCTCGCTGCAACTGGGCCGCTACCTGCCGCCGGCTGCGCTGCGCTGCCTGCTGGACACCAACGGCAATGACCTTTCCGGCCGCGTCTCGTTCGAAACCTTGAACGACCAACTCGAAAGCGTGCCCCGCGCCAGCGCCAACAAGTTCGTACAGGCCCAACGCGATCAACTCACCCCGCGCATCAACGCCGGTGAAGAGAAGATCACCCCGCGCCACGCCGAACGCGTGGCCGAGGCCAAGCGCCGCCTGGCAGCGGACACCGACGAAGAGCTGGCACGCCTGAGCGCCTTGCAAGCGGTCAACCCGACCGTGCGTGACAGCGAACTGGTTGCCCTGCGCCACCAACGCGAGCAAGGCCTGGCCATGCTCGACAAGGCAGCGCTGCGACTGGAAGCGATTCGGGTGCTGGTGGCGGGTTGATCAGCATTTGAGTCAAAAAAAGGCCCGCAATGCGGGTCTTTTTATTGGCCTTGAGGGCCTCATCGGGAGCAAGCCCCCACATTTGACCGCGTATCCATGTGGGAGGGGGCTTGCTCCCGATAGCGTCACCACTGTCTCAGGCCGTAGCCACCGCAACCGGCACCTCAACCGCACTCAACCCCTCTTTCATCCGCTTGGCATCGCGCACAAAACTGCGCGAGGCCTGGAACAGAAACAGCATGGTCAAGAACAGCGCCACCGGGATCAGGTACATGGCGTCGTGCAGGCCCACCGCTTTATAAGCCTCGGTCATCTGTTCAGCCCCCGCTGCGTACATCGCCGAATGGGCAAAGTGATCGGACAAGCCGCCCACCACGATCGGCCCCATGCCGCCGCCGAGCAAATACAACCCGGCAAAGAACAACGCCATCGCGGTCGCCCGCAGGCGTGGCTCAACCACATCCTGGATGGCCGTGTACACGCAGGTATAGAAGTTGTAAGCGAACAACCAACCCACACTGAACAGAGCCACGAACACACCAATCTCGATGCGCCCGGCATGCAAGGCCCAAGCGGTGGTGACGGTGGAAATGATCAGGCTGAACGCGGCGAACAACAGCCGTCCATTGGCGATGCGTTGATGGATCTTGTCGGCAATCCAGCCGCCCAGGGTCAGGCCCACCAGGCCGGTCAAGCCGACGATGACGCCAGTGGCCACCGCCGCGTCCTGCAACGGCATGAGGAAATAACGTTGCAGCATCGGCACCAGAAACGAATTGCACGCATAGGTGGCGAAGTTAAAACACAGCCCCGCCAACACCAGCCAGAGGAAGGTCGGTACCGCCAGGACGCGGCGAATCGGGCGGTCGACGCGTTCCTGGGACACTTGCACGGTTTCGGCCGCACCGCGCTTGGGCTCCTTGATATAGAACATGAAGACCGCGAGGATCAGCCCCGGCACCGCGGCAATAAAGAACGGCGCACGCCAGCTGTCGAACGCCTTGACCATTGCGCCGATGGTGAAGAACGCCAACAACAGCCCCAGCGGCAGGCCCAGCATGAAAATCCCCATGGCCCGGGCCCGGCGGTGCGCCGGGAACAAATCGCCGATCAGCGAGTTGGCGGCCGGCGCATAACTGGCTTCGCCGATACCAATGCCCATGCGCACCAGCAAAAAACTCCAGAAACTGCCGACGAGCCCGTTGATCGCCGTCAGCCCGCTCCAGGCAAACAGGCCCCACCCCATCAGTTTGCTGCGCGAACCGGTGTCGGCCATGCGCCCCAGCGGCAACCCGGCGATGGCGTAGACGATGGTGAAGGCGGTGCCGATGATGCCGAGCTGGAAGTCGCTCAGGTGCCACTCCATGCGGATTGGCTCGATGATGATCGCGGGGATGGTGCGATCGAAGAAGTTGAACAGGTTGGCGAGGAACAGCAGGAACAGAATGCGCCAGGCATTCGCCGCTTGGGTCGAGTTCTGCATGGGTCCGTCTCTTTTATTGTTATGAGAGCTGCGATGCCCGATGCATCCTGCTCAGGTACCTGCAACATAGTCAGGCGCGCGACGGTTGTCTGTAATGATTCGTAAGGCTGATAGGGCGTAATTTCGCCCGTCGTTACGGGACTTTCCTGACAAAAATATATGTGTGTGCCCCCCTTCCTAATGGCCATGGCATGGATAGAATGGCGAGCCTTCCCGTCGTTCCCCTCCCTTACTTTTTATTGATGACGCCCATGTCCGAAGCCAGTCCGTGTCTGAGTTGCGGTGCCTGCTGTTCACACTTTCGTGTGTCTTTCTTCTGGGGCGAGTGCGCCTCATCGGGCGGCACCGTGCCCGATGACCTGGTGGTGCAGATCAACCCCACCCGCGTGGCGATGATCGGCACCGACCAAAAACCCGCACGATGCTGCAGCCTTGAGGGCGAAGTGGGCAAAGGCACGCGTTGCTCGATTTATGAGCAACGCGCAAGCCCTTGCCGAGAATTCGATGCATCGTGGAGCCAGGGTGAACACAACGTCGATTGCGATGCCGCGCGCGCCGCATTCGGCCTGCCGCCGCTGCAAGCCCCATTCGATTTGGACCTGCCCATCAGCGCTTAGCAGCGAACGCTATGGATGCGATGCCAAATTAGTTAAAAGCAAAGTGCCATTATCCGTGGAAAATCCCGCGCGGCTTCTATACTCGAGCCCATAGGTCACCGCCCTAGGCAGTGACGTGGGAGCTATGACGGGGCGTGCTATGGAATGGCTGGGGCTGATTTTTTTCACCGACCTTCCAGAAAACGGGCACTTATTGCTCAATTGCAGCCATAACCCTTTTCTGGTGCTGCTGGCTTATTTGGTCGCCTGCGCAGCTGGCTTCGGCACGCTGGACATGGCTGAGCGGGTCGGCCATGTCGAAGACCCCACCGCCCGTCGCCACTGGCGCTGGCTCGGTGCCAGCTGCCTGGCAGGCGGTATCTGGTCCACCCACTTCATCAGCATGCTGGCCTTCCAGGCGCCCATCGCCATTCATTACGAATTGATCACAACGTTCGCCTCGCTGGTCATCGCCCTGATCGCCTCGTTGTTCGCCATGCGCACCCTCAGCCATACGAACCTGCAGCTGCATCAATACCTGCTGGCATCGCTGTGGATGGGGCTGGGCATTGCCTTGATGCATTACGTCGGTATGTCGGCCATGCGCTCCCAGGCCCTGGTGTATTTTGAGACCGGGCGCTTCTTCGCCTCAGTGGTTATCGCCATTGGGGCCAGCCTGGCCGCGCTATTGTTGTCGAGCTACCTGCGCACCGGCGCGGGCATGTTTCATCAATTGCTCAAATACGCCGCCAGCCTGGTGTTGGGCGCGGGCATTCTGAGCATGCATTTCACCGGCATGGCCGCCATGCAGATGCTGGTGCCGGACGGGGCGGACCTATCATTGCCCCTGGCCGATAACCCCACGCAACTAGGCCTGTCGGTGGCGGTGATCACCCTGCTGGTGATCGGCAGCAGCATCAGCGCGGCCCTGGCGGACAAGAAGCTGCAACACAAGGAGCGCGACCTGCGTCGGGTCAATACGCTGCTCAGCGAACTGGACCAGGCCCGCGTCTCACTGCAACAGGTCGCGCATTACGACGCGCTGACCGATTTGCTCAATCGCCGAGGCTTCAACCAGATTTTTGCAGAGAAAATCGCGGAAAAAACCGTTTCAGGTGGCATGCTGGCGGTTATCTTCCTCGATATCGACCACTTCAAGCGTATCAACGACAGCCTCGGTCATGACGCCGGTGACCAACTGCTCACCGTACTGGCCGGCCATATCAAAGGCTCTGTGCGAAGCCATGCGGACGTAGTCGCACGGTTTGGCGGCGATGAATTCTGCATCCTGATCAGCATTCACCACCGCGACGAAGCCCGGCACCTGGCTCAACGCATTTTGCAAAAAATGAAAGAGCCGGTCGAACTGGCCGGCCGCCGCATGGTGATGACCACCAGTATTGGCATCAGCCTGTTTCCCGACGACGGCCAGACCTGCGAAGAACTGCTCAAAACCGCCGACATGGCGCTGTACCAGTCCAAAGACGCCGGGCGTAACAGCTTGCATTTCTTCAGCTCCAACCTGAAGACCCGGGCCTTCCTCGAGCTGCAATTGGAAGAAGAGCTGCGCAGTGCCCTGCACACCCAGAAACAACTGGTGCTGTTTTACCAACCGATCTTCGACATGCAACTGGGCAAGGTAACGCGCCTGGAAGCCTTAGTGCGCTGGCAGCACCCGCAGCATGGTTTGCTGGCCCCGGACCGCTTTATCGGCATCGCCGAAAGCAATGGGTTGATCGCTGAACTGGATCACTGGGTCCTGCGCCAGGCCTGTCATGACTTGAGCCTGCTCTCCGACAAGGGTTACACCGAACTGACGATGGCCATAAATTGCTCGGCCCTGAACCTGGCCCGTGATGAACTGGCGGACGAAATCGAAGATGCCCTGCGCTTCAGCGGGATCGCTGCAAACCGCCTGGAACTGGAAGTCACTGAAAACGCCCTGATGGGAAATATCAGCAGCACCCTCGCGTTGCTGCGCCAACTCCGCGCCCTGGGCGTGTCGCTGGCCATCGATGACTTTGGTACCGGTTACTCCTCGCTCGCCTACCTCAAGCGCCTTCCGCTCAACATGTTGAAGATCGATCGATCGTTTATCCAAGACATTCCCAAGTCGAGCGCTGACCTCGAGATCGTCCAGGCGATTATCGGCATCGCCCACACCCTGCACTTGCGGGTCGTGACCGAGGGCGTGGAAACCCAGGCCCAATTCGAGCTATTGCATGACCACGGCTGTGATTTCATTCAAGGCTATCTACTGAGCCCGGCGGTGCCCGTCAGTGACATCATTGGCGTAATGCAAGGCATCGACAGACACAACCCGCTTCGTTCGCTCGCTACGGCGGGTGCCCAAAAGGCGCGTTCGCCAAACGAGCCAGCCCCTGGTCGAAGCGGTGCTTTCATCGTCCGGCCAATACGCTGACGCCCAAACTTTGGCATTTCGCCATCAGTTAGCTAAAGATCGCCGACAAACGGCCGATTCATCAGAGTCCGGCCAGGTTTTCCTTGAGAACACAGGGACACGCCCGAACACGCCGGACAAGGACGCACTGCAAAGTCGCGAACACCCATTCCGTGATGGCCATTTGATTCTTTTCAGCCATCCGCCCAGGCACATGGCGCACAATGACTTCTAAAAATAACCCTGCCACCGTGGTATCCGACGTGTTGCCCACAGCTCCTGCGGACAAACCCTCAGGTTCAAAGTCATTGAGCACCACACGCCCGCTGGCCACCCAGCAGTACCTGTACTTCACCGAAACCAATACTGACCGCATCCTCGACAACCTCGACGGCCTGCGCGACATGGTGTTCCCGCGCCCGCCCCATCTTGAAGGCGACAGCGATCCGCGCAGCGAACAGGAATTTCCCTCGGTGTGCCTGATCGGCCTGGGCCGCTGCGGTTCCAACATTGCGCTGGACGTGGCGGAGTTGGTCTATAACGCGCGCAAGTTCTACCTGAACGAATTCAGTAACGAAGACAAACTTCAATTTAAAAAGACCCAGGGCTACAGCCCCACCCAGTGGATCCGCAATAACCTGCGCCTGGGCGGCGGCAAACCCAGCAAACCGGTGTTCCTGGTGGAGCCACTGGTGATGCTGGGCGACCTGGACAAAGACATTGCCGGGCGCATCCGCTTTTCGCGCAAGGGCGAAAAAAGCGGGTTCCTGCGCGACTACAGCAAGATGAAAATCATGGACCTCTCCGAAGTCCATGCCGGCGGCGCCGGTAACGCGCCGATCCTCGGCCAGTACCTGGCCAAGATCATCCTCAACAAAGACACCCAGCGCTTCTCCAGCCCCGACTGGAAGATGATCCACTCGTACCTGATCGACTCGTGCGGCATCAAGGCCAACCAGTCGCGCCTGTATTTTTCGATTTTCAGCGCCGGCGGCGGTACCGGCTCGGGCATGGCCTCGGAGTTCGGCCTGGCCCAGCAGCACTCGTACATGAACAAAACGTTCGACACCAAGCCCGCCGACGAGCACGACAGCAAGAGCGGCCACGCATTTGTGTTCGAGCCGATCTTTACCAGCGGCATCTGCGTGCTGCCGAATATTTCCGATCACCGCAGTGAAATGTCCGAGGCGCTGCACATCAACGCCGGGCGACTGCTGTGCAAGTACCTGTCGGAGGAATGGGACTTCTCGTACAACTTCGCCAATGAAGACAGCAGCGAAGCCAGCGTGAAAGGCCGTATCCGCCCGTGGAACGCGATGATGCTGATTTCCAACGACATCATGCGGTACGCCGAAGAGAGCGATGACGGCAACATCCAGAACATTGACGTCAATGCCATGGAAAAACACGCCAACCAGTACATCTCCCAACAGATCTTCAACATTCTCACCGCCCAGGCCGTGACCACCGACTACGACCAGAACTACTTCCGTCGCGCCGGCATCGACATCGGCGAAACCATCCGCCTGGATGCCAACGACCTGTTTATGAGCCTGGCGGGCCCGGTGGCAATTGCCTACGCCGAATCCGTCGTCCCGGAAACCCCGGCGCCGTCGAATGACAAGTTCAAAGTGTTCGAAAAAGAGCCGCAGCGCCTGAACATCGACGACCTGTTCTTCCGCTCCATCGACTTGCCGCACTTCAACAAGGTCACCCAAGCCATCGAAGGCATCAGCCTGTTGCCGATCGAATCCAAGCGTTACAAGGCGTCTCTGGAGCAGTACAAGAACTCCGGCTACGACGCGGCGGCGCTGCACGACCTGCACTTCTTCAAGAACTGCTCGTCGGTGGTGTCCATCGTCTCGCTGCCCAAGGACTACAAGCTGTCCTATATGGACCTGAACCGGCTCAAGACCCACCTCAACAGCCTGTTCCCCAACACCACGCTCAAACGTTACGCGCTGGTGATCGGCGCGTCGGCCAACCTTTCGCTGACCACCCTGATCGCCAAAAGCCCCTGCCTGTCGGATGATTTCCTGACGCTGATCGTGGCCTTTATCAAGCGCTGCTTCGCCCGTAACCCGTACCGCTTCGACGATACGCTGGACAACTCGATCCTGGACTTCATCATCCATGAGGACTTCGATGAAGACCGCATCGACGAGTTGCTCAACGAATTCGAGAACCCGGCCAAGATCCTCGACACCAACTGGTATGCGATCAAGCCGATGTATGAGAAGAAGTACCGCGAGCTTATCAACGACAAAGACAAGTTTGTGTCGATCAATGACATTCGCCTGTCACGCGATTGCGTGAAGAAGGCGATTAAGTACCTGCGCGAGATTTACCGTCATCGCATCGGCAAGACCAAGGTTATTTCGCTGAATAACCATACGGGCAAGACCGCTTAGACCAAGGCGCCCGTTCGCGAGCAAGCCCGCGCCCCTACCTGACCGCATGTGTGCTGAGATTCGGTCATGTGGGGGCGCGGGCTTGTTCGCGAACGGGCGCTAGACCCGGCAACTGATTTTCTCAGCCTGGAATACTTGGAAACAATTGCCCGCCGTCTCGGCCGCTCTTGTAACTGTTCCCGTGACGTTTACGTCACCCTGACCTGTGACCTTTCTCTACGGCAAGGTGCCATCACCGGCTCGGCGGTTACTCCGCTACACACTTGCCGCACCAGGATCACGCACCTTTTTCGTGCGGACTTTTCTTACACTGCCCTTTCCTGGATCAGAATCCACGGCGAAACCACCACCGCCCACAGGCTCGGATCGCGCTCAACCAGGTCCAATGCCCGCGTGGCAGACACTTCGCCAAGGCTCCCGGCGGCCAGCCAGGCGGCGACTTTGTCGCGGTTATCCTCGGCCATTCCTTCGGCTGCCTCGATCAAATCCAGACCGGCGTCGACCCACAATAGGGCACCCTTGGCAAAGAACGGTTCAAGCTCCTTCCAGGAAATTTCGGCGGTTTCACCGAGCAGCTTGGCATAGAGGGTGCTAGGTTCTTGCGTCATGGGAATCCACCTTGGGAAAAAATCGGCGCAATCATAACGTCGCAGCCCAGGTAGAAAAACCCAGTTGCAAATGAGTCATCGAGAGAAAGTGTCAGGAACGCCAAGGATTGCCCGAAAGTCTGGCACCACCCCGCCGCTATTCTGTCTCTTTCTTTCATTTATGCGACACACCCGGGTTTTGCCCCCAGCAGCCAGCTTTTCAAGCGATCAACCGGCGCTCTACACTGTACCGGTACAGTTGCCAGGGCACTGCCGGGGGGATATCCGAGATATCTGATCCGGTTCAGCAGCTCACGAGGCCGCTAGAACTATAAAAAATACAACAGTAAGAGTGGAGCACTATGAATAAGGCTACTAAGCAGATTTCCAAACTGTTTGCCGCTATGGTCCTGGCTGGGGTTGCCGGCCATTCGTTCGCAGCTGACACCATCAAGATCGGCATCGCCGGCCCCAAGACCGGTCCTGTAACGCAATACGGTGACATGCAGTTCATGGGTGCCAAACAAGCCATCGCCGACATCAACGCCAAGGGCGGCGTTGACGGCAAGATGCTTGAAGCCAAGGAATACGACGACGCTTGCGATCCTAAACAAGCCGTTGCCGTGGCCAACAAAGTGGTCAACGACGGCGTCAAGTTCGTGGTCGGTCACCTCTGCTCCAGCTCCACTCAGCCCGCGTCGGATATTTATGAAGACGAAGGCGTCATCATGATTACTCCTGCCGCTACCAGCCCGGAGATTACTTCCCGTGGCTACAAGCTGATCTTCCGTACCATCGGCCTCGACAGCGCCCAGGGCCCGGCGGCCGGCAACTACATCGCCGACCATGTGAAGCCGAAAATCGTTGCCGTGCTGCACGACAAACAGCAATACGGTGAAGGTATCGCCACCGCCGTCAAGCAGACCCTTGAGAAGAAAGGCGTGAAGGTTGCCGTCTTCGAAGGCCTGAACGCCGGTGACAAGGACTTCTCCTCGATCATCCAGAAACTCAAGCAAGCCAACGTCGACTTCGTCTACTACGGCGGCTACCACCCAGAGCTGGGCCTGATCCTGCGCCAGTCCAAGGAAAAAGGCCTGAACGCCAAGTTCATGGGCCCAGAGGGCGTCGGCAACGACTCCATCTCGCAAATCGCCCAAGACGCCTCCGAAGGCCTGCTGGTCACCCTGCCGAAGTCCTTCGACACCGACCCTGCCAACAAAGCCATCGTTGAAGAGTTCGCCAAGAACAAGCAGGACCCAACCGGTCCGTTCGTATTCCCGGCCTACTCGGCCATTGAAGTCATCGCCGGTGGTATCAAGGCAGCCAAGAGCGAAGACACCGCCAAAGTGGCCGAAGCCATTCACGCCGGTACCTTCAAGACCCCAACCGGCGACCTGAGCTTCGACGCCAAGGGCGACCTGAAGGACTTCAAGTTCGTGGTCTACGAATGGCACTTCGGCAAACCTAAAACCGAAGTTTCCCCTCAGTAAGCCAGGCGTTACTGGCCCTACAAGCCCACTGTGAAAGCAGTGGGCTTTGTTTTACGAGGTTTATGGGCCTGTCACCCGCGATCCGGGCGCTGGCTCACCTGAAAATCTTAAAACCGTCACCAGCGGTTCGCTGGCAAACGCTTTGTGCAAATGTGCTCACAGAACACAGCACGGGGCCGGAACATGACTCCACCAGTGAAATGCGTATCGGGTTTTTAGGAGCGCTGTAATGCCTGAGATCTATCATTTTTTCCAACAGCTGGTTAATGGCCTGACCATTGGCAGCACCTATGCCTTGATAGCCATTGGCTACACAATGGTTTACGGCATCATTGGAATGATCAACTTCGCCCATGGCGAGGTGTACATGATTGGTTCCTACGTGGCCTTCATCGCCCTTGCCGGGCTGGCCATGATGGGTATCCACTCCCTGCCGCTGTTGATGACCGCCGCGTTCCTTGCGTCGATCGTCGTGACCAGTGCCTATGGCTACAGTATCGAGCGCGTTGCCTACCGTCCCTTGCGTGGCAGCAACCGTTTGATCCCGTTGATTTCCGCCATCGGCATGTCGATTTTCCTGCAGAACACCGTATTGCTGTCCCAGGACTCCAAGGATAAATCCATCCCCAACCTGATCCCGGGGAGCTTCTCCTTCGGCCCGGGTGGCGCGGAAGAAGTCCTGATTTCCTACATGCAAGTGCTGGTCTTCGTCGTCACCCTGGTGGCCATGCTCGGCCTGACCCTGTTCATCTCCCGCTCCCGTCTGGGGCGCGCCTGCCGGGCGTGCGCTGAAGACATCAAGATGGCCAACCTGCTGGGCATCAACACCAACAACATCATCGCCCTGACCTTCGTGATCGGCGCCGCGCTGGCAGCCGTCGCGGCGGTACTGCTGAGCATGCAGTACGGCGTGATCAACCCCAACGCCGGTTTCCTGGTAGGCCTCAAGGCCTTTACTGCGGCGGTATTGGGCGGCATCGGCAGTATCCCGGGCGCGATGCTCGGCGGGCTGGTGCTGGGTGTGGCCGAAGCGTTCGGCGCCGATATCTTCGGCGACCAGTACAAGGACGTCGTGGCGTTCGGCCTGCTGGTTCTGGTGCTGTTATTCCGTCCGACCGGCATCCTGGGCCGTCCGGAGGTTGAGAAAGTATGAGCAGATATCTTAAATCGGCGTTTTTCAGCGCCTTGCTGGTATGGGCCGTGGCCTTCCCGGTACTCGGCCTCAAGCTGAGCATTGTGGGCATCAACCTTGAAGTGCATGGCACAGGTCCCGTGACCCTGACCATCATTGCCCTGTGCTCGGTGCTGATGTTCCTGCGTGTGCTATTCACCCAGCAGGTCGGTGCCTTGTTCAAGGGCAACCGCGCTCCGTTGGTGTCGCCCAAGGTCAGCCAATTCCTGACCCTGCCGCGCACCCAGCGCTACATCATCATCGGCCTGATCGTGGCCGCGCTGATCTGGCCGTTCTTCGGCTCGCGCGGCGCCGTCGACATCGCCACCCTGATCCTGATCTACGTGTTACTGGGCCTGGGCCTGAACATCGTGGTGGGTCTGGCCGGCCTGCTTGACCTGGGTTATGTGGGCTTCTATGCCGTGGGTGCCTACACCTACGCGCTGCTCTCGCACTACCTGGGCTGGAGCTTCTGGATCTGCCTGCCACTGGCAGGTATGGCGGCGGCCACGTTCGGCTTCCTGCTGGGCTTCCCGGTATTGCGCCTGCGCGGTGACTATCTGGCGATCGTGACCCTGGGCTTCGGCGAGATCATTCGCCTGTTCCTGCGTAACCTCACCGATATCACCGGTGGCCCCAACGGCATCAGCAGCATCCCCAAGCCAACGTTCTTCGGGCTGTCGTTCGACCGCAGCGCCGCTGAAGGCATGCAGACCTTCCACGAGTACTTCGGGATCGCCTACAACCCGGTGAGCAAAGTGGTGTTCCTGTACCTGGTGGCGCTGTTGCTGGCATTGGCCGCCCTGTTCGTGATCAACCGCCTGCTGCGCATGCCGATCGGCCGTGCATGGGAAGCGCTGCGCGAAGATGAGATCGCCTGCCGTGCCCTGGGCCTCAACCCGACCATCATCAAGCTCTCCGCATTTACCCTGGGCGCTGCGTTCGCCGGTTTCGCCGGCAGCTTCTTCGCCGCGCGCCAAGGCCTGGTGACCCCGGAGTCGTTCACCTTTATCGAGTCGGCGATCATCCTCGCCATCGTGGTACTGGGTGGCATGGGCTCGCAGTTGGGCGTGATCCTGGCCGCGATCGTGATGATCCTGCTGCCGGAAATGATGCGTGAGTTCAGCGAATACCGCATGTTGATGTTCGGCGCCATGATGGTGCTGATGATGATCTGGCGCCCTCAAGGCCTGCTGCCCATGCAACGTCCTCACATGGAGCTGCGCAAATGAGCCGCGAGATCCTGAAAGTCGAAAACTTGAGCATGCGCTTCGGCGGCTTGCTGGCGGTCAACGGCGTAGCCCTGACCGTGAAAGAGAAACAAGTGGTTGCGTTGATCGGCCCCAACGGCGCGGGCAAAACCACGGTGTTCAACTGCCTCACCGGTTTTTACAAGCCGAGCGGCGGCAGCATCCTGCTGGACGGCCAGCCGATCCAGGGCCTGGCCGGTCACGAGATCGCCCGCAAGGGCGTGGTGCGGACCTTCCAGAACGTGCGGTTGTTCAAGGACATGACGGCGGTCGAAAACCTGCTGATCGCCCAGCACCGTCACTTGAACACCAACTTCTTCGCCGGCCTGTTCAAGACCCCCGCGTTCCGCAAAAGCGAGCGCGAGGCCATGGAATATGCGGAGTACTGGCTGGACAAGGTCAACCTCACCGAGTTTGCCAACCGCCCTGCCGGCACCCTGGCCTATGGGCAGCAACGTCGCCTGGAAATCGCCCGCTGCATGATGACCCGCCCGCGGATCCTGATGCTCGACGAACCGGCCGCCGGCCTGAACCCCAAGGAAACCGAAGACCTCAAGGCGCTGATCAGCGTGCTGCGTGAGGAAAACAACGCCACGGTGCTGTTGATCGAACACGACATGAAACTGGTCATGAGCATTTCCGACCATATCGTGGTGATCAACCAGGGCACGCCACTGGCCGACGGGACGCCGGAGCAGATCCGCGACAATCCTGAAGTGATCAAAGCCTATTTGGGGGAAGCGTAAAATGCTGCAATTCGAAAACGTTTCCACTTTTTACGGCAAGATCCAGGCCCTGCACAGCGTCAATGTGGAAGTGCGCCAGGGTGAGATCGTGACCCTGATCGGCGCCAACGGCGCCGGCAAGTCCACCCTGCTGATGACCTTGTGCGGTTCGCCCCAGGCGCACAGCGGCAGCATCCGCTACATGGGTGAAGAACTGGTGGGCCAGCAGTCGTCGCAGATCATGCGCAAGAGCATTGCGGTGGTGCCGGAAGGCCGTCGTGTGTTCTCGCGCCTGACCGTCGAAGAGAATCTGGCCATGGGCGGGTTCTTCACCGACAAGGGCGACTACCAAGAGCAGATGGACAAGGTGCTGCACCTGTTCCCCCGGCTCAAGGAGCGCTTCAGTCAGCGCGGCGGCACCATGTCCGGCGGCGAACAGCAAATGCTCGCCATCGGCCGCGCACTGATGAGCAAACCCAAGCTGTTGCTGCTGGACGAACCGTCCCTGGGCCTGGCGCCGATCATCATCCAGCAGATTTTCGACATCATCGAACAGCTGCGCAAAGACGGTGTGACCGTGTTTCTGGTGGAACAGAACGCCAACCAGGCGCTAAAAATCGCCGACCGCGCCTACGTACTGGAAAACGGCCGGGTAGTGATGCAAGGCACGGGTGAGCAGTTGCTGACCGATCCGAAGGTGCGCGAGGCCTATTTGGGCGGTTAACCCACGGTTGCTGTAGATACCGGCGCAAAAAATGTGGGAGGGGTGTTGCCCCTCCCACATTTGTTTTGTGTGCTATGAAGTTTTTTTGACTGAGGTTGTAACGAACTCAGTCCCCCCGTCTCTAGTGGTGCATGCAGGCAATCGAGCCTGCGCATTCAACCACTGCTGGAGAAACACCATGACCACCAAACTGTCCGCCGCTACCCTCGTCCTGGCCCTGGGTTCCGCCCTGAGCCTGTCCGCCCTGACAGGCACCGCCCACGCCGCCGACGACATGCAAAAGTGCTTCGGCGTCGCTGAAGCCGGCAAGAACGATTGCGCCGCGGGCGCCGGCACTTCCTGCGCCGGCACCTCGAAAACCAAAGACCAGGCCAACGCCTGGAAACTGGTCCCCGCCGGTACTTGCACCCAAACCCCAAGCTCCACCTCGCCGACCGGCTTTGGCCAGGAAGCGGCCTTCACCGCCAAGTCCTGAACCGCCACCACAGCCTGAGCACCGATGATGCCCCGTTCATCCCCGACAGCCGTCTCCCAGGCCCAGGCGCCCGGCCTCCCCTCTCGGGCGGGGCTGGGGCTCAAGCGCGAGCACTTCAGCGAAGTGCTCCATACCTGCCCCGACATCGGTTTTTTTGAAGTGCACGCCGAAAACTATATGGTGGCCGGCGGCCCGTTTCATCACTACCTGGGGTTGATCCGCGAGCAGTACCCGCTGTCATTGCACGGCGTGGGCCTGTCCATCGGCGGCGAAGGCCCGCTGAATGCCGAGCACCTGACCCGTTTGAGCAGGCTGATCGAGCGCTATCAACCTCAGTCCTTTTCCGAACACCTGGCCTGGTCGAGCCATGGCGAGGTGTTTCTCAATGACCTGCTGCCCCTGGCCTACGACGCCGATACCCTGGACCGGGTGTGCGCCCACGTCGACCAGGTACAAAGTGCCCTCAAGCGACGGATGCTGCTGGAAAATCCGTCTACCTACCTGCAGTTCCAACGCTCCACCCTGGACGAAACCGAGTTTCTCAGCGAGATCATCCGACGTACCGGTTGCGGCCTGCTGCTCGATGTAAACAACGTGTATGTGTCGTGCATCAACCATCAGCGCGACCCGTTGGCCTACATCAACGCCTTGCCACTGCACGCGGTGGGTGAGATTCATCTGGCCGGTTTTGCCGAAGACACCGACAGCCTGGGTGATCGCCTGCTGATCGATGATCACGGCGCGCCCGTTGCCAGCACCGTATGGCATCTGTACGAGCAAGTACTGGCGCGCATCGGCCCGATGGCCACGCTGATCGAGCGCGACAACCACGTGCCCGCCTTCGGTGTATTGATGACCGAAGCCCGGCGGGCCGAATGGCATCTGACGCAGGCACGCTCATGAGCGTTCAAACCATATTTGCCAACGCCTTGTTGGCGCCCGACCAGCCTTGCCCCGACGGCCTGTTCAGCAGCAACGGAGCCGACCCGCAAAGCCGCTTTGCGGTGTACCGCAACAATGTGCACAGCTCATTGATCAACGCATTGGTCGCCGCTTACCCCGTCACCCTGCAACTGGTGGGCGATGATTTTTTTTGCGCAATGGCCAGCGTTTACGTACAAACATCGCCACCCGGCAGCCCGTTGATCAGCGAGTACGGCAGCACATTCGCCGATTTCATCCAGGGCTTCAAACCTGCCGCCAGCGTGCCTTACCTGGCGGACATCGCACGCCTGGAGCGCCATCGAGTGCGCGCCTATCACGCAGCGGACGCCCGGCCACTCGACCCGCTCAGCGTGCTCCAGCAACTGCAAGGTTCAACAGACCTCGGGCAACTGCGCCTGCAACTGCACCCGTCCCTCGCCACGCTCACTTCGCCCTACGCCATTGTCGCGATTTGGGCAGCGCACCAGGTCGAGGGCGCCGTGGCCACCTTAAACCCCTGGCATGCTCAAGCCGCACTGGTCTTGCGCCACGGGCTAGAGGTCAAGGTGTTTGCCATCGACAGCGGCGCGGCGGCGTTTATCGACAGCCTGAACCAGGGCACGGCATTGGAAATGGCCGTGGCGCAGGCCCTCGAAGCCTCGGCCGACTTCAACCTGCAGCAATGCCTGTCGCTGCTGATCAGCCACGACGCCATCACTCAACTCCTTCCAGAACAAAAGGTATCGCTATGAATATCCGCCCTTCGTGCCTGATCAAACAGGTCATCGCCGTTTTCGAAAAAATCCCCTACAGCCTGATCGCCTTTATCGCACGGTTCTCCATTGCCGCCGTGTTCTGGAAGTCCGGGCAAACCAAGGTTGAAGGTTTTGCCATTGACCTGGTCAGCGGCACCTTCCAGCTCGGCGAACCCAGGCTTGCCGCCTCCACCTTGCCGCTGTTTCGCAGCGAATACCACGTGCCGTTGCTGTCGCCGCAGGTGGCCGCGCATATGGCGGCATTCGCCGAACACTTCTTCCCGGTGCTGATCCTGGTGGGGTTCGCCACGCGCTTCTCGGCCCTGGCCTTGATCGGTATGACACTGGTCATTCAGCTATTCGTCTACCCCGACGCTTACCCCACCCACGGCACTTGGGTCGCCTTGATGCTGCTGTTGGTCGCCAAGGGACCGGGGCGTTTGTCCATCGACCAACTGATTGCACGCCGCTATCGCTAAAGCCGATCCAACGCCTCGCCGCTGCGCTTGAACCAATCCACCAGGTAGTCTGCCAGCACTTGGGTGCGACGCGGCAACCCCCCTTGATAGGGATGCACCAGGTACATCGGCAGGCTCCGCGTCTGGTAATCACGCAACAGCCAGCGTAATCGGCCGTCAGCCAACTCCGCCGGCAGCACGTAGGACGGCAGGCGGGCGATACCGGCGCCCACCAAGGCGGCCTTCTTCAACAAATTGTAATGGTTGGAGGCGAACGTGCCGCTGACCCGCACGCGCAATAGCTCATGTTGTTGGTGATACAGCCACTCTTCGCGGCCACTGTAGTGGCTGTTGAGCAGGCAGTTGTGGGCGGCCAGGTCGGCGGGAGTCTGGGGTTCGCCGTACTGGTCCAGATAGGCCGGGCTGGCACAGGTCATTTCGTGCCAGGCCAGCAGCGGCCTGGCCACCAGGCGCTGGTTTTCAAGCGCGCCCGAACGCACCCCCAGGTCAAAACCGTCCCGCGCCAGGTCGCGGTAGCTGTTGTTGAGTTCCAGCTCGATCTGCACCTGGGGGTACTGCCTGGAAAATTCCAGCAACAACCCATCGAAGAATGTATCGCCTAACGAAACGGGAACTGTCATACGCACCGGCCCGGCCAAATCATCCTTGAGTCGCGCCAAGGCCTGACGGGCGCGATCCACCTGTACCACCAGCGCCTGGGCCTGCGGCAACAACGCCGCGCCGGCTGCCGTGAGGCTCAGTTTGCGGGTGGTGCGATGCAGCAGCACCACGCCAAACTGCGCCTCCAACTGGCTGATGCGCTTGGACAACTGCCCTTTACTGCAGCCCAGTTGCTCGGCCGCCACGGTAAAGCTGCCGGCTTCGATAAGCACGGCAAAGGCTGCCAGGTCATCCATCTCGCTCATGGATTGTTTCCAATTGAAAACCAAAGGTTGCCTATTAGCACGTTTATCCACCTGAAAAGCCACCCTAGACTGGACCCTCATTGACCCCTGGAGTAACTGCATCATGAAAATTCTATTGATTGGCGCCAGCGGCACCGTCGGATCGCAGGTCAAGGCGGAACTGGCCCAGCGTCACGAGGTGATCAGCATCGGCCGCAACAGCGGTGACTTTCAGGTAGATATCAGTGACAGCGCCTCGATCCGCAAACTGTTCGAACAGACCGGTAAGTTCGATGCCCTGGTGTGTGCGGCAGGCCGCGTGAATTTCGTGGCACTGGGCGACATGAGCGAAAGCGATTTCGAGCTGGGCCTGCGTGACAAGCTGATGGGCCAGGTGAATCTGCTGTTGATCGGCCGCGAATACGCCAACGACGGTGCGTCGTTCACCTTGACCAGCGGCATCCTCAACCGTGACCCGATTCGTACCGGCGCGTCGGCCGCGCTGGTCAACGGCGCAATCGACGCTTTTGTGAAAGCGGCCGCGATCGAACTGCCACGGGGCTTGCGCGTCAATGCCGTCAGCCCGACGGTGCTGGTGGAGGCCATGGGCAGCTATGCGCCCTATTTCCGCGGCTACAAACCGGCCAGCGGCGCCGATGTGGCCTTGGCCTACGCCAAAAGTGTGGAAGGCTTGCAGACGGGTCAGACATTCATCGTGGGTTGAATGCCACGTCTGTCAGAAACGCCTGAAGCTGGCAGGCGGGCTTGTGATGCATCGCCAGCCTGCGTAACGTGGCGGCACTTGTCTGGAGACCCCTTATGCGTGCCGTCCGTACCCTCACTTTATGTGCCTTGCTTCCTTTGTTCGCCGCTTGCCAGATGTTCGAAAGCGAGCCGGCCAAGCCGTCTACCGTCGGGCTGACCCGCATGCAGGGGCAACTCACGGCGGTCGGTGGCAAGCTGTTGTTCCAGCCGTGCCGCGATCAGCGCAACTACCTGGTCAAGGACACCGGCGGCACCAACATCCTGCAGGAAGCGGCCTCTTTGGCCGGCCAGCAAGGCGTGCTGTTTGCCGACCTGCGCGGCAAGTTTTCCGGGGTCGCCGCCGGCACCCAGGGCGAAGTGGAGCTGCAGCAGTTGTACCGTGTCGAGCGGTCGACCGCGGCCTGTGACGATCCGGACTTCAAACGCATGATCCTGCGCGCCAATGGCCACAAGCCAGCCTGGGCAATGAACGTGACGGCCAAGGGCATGGTGCTGGAGCGCGAAGGCCAGCCACCCCTGGCGGTGCCTTATGTGGAAGAGCAAATCGGTGACGGCCGCTTCAACCTGATGACCGAAGCCGATAACCAGCACATTGAGCTGTGGGTGGCCCCGCAACGTTGCGTCGACAGTGTCAGCGGCAGCCTGCAACACATGACCGCGCAGTTGCGCGTCAACGGCCAGGTGCAGCAGGGCTGCGCGGCGTTTGGCGGTTCGCGCGACGACTGAATCGGCCCTGCGCTGTTTTAACATGACGGAAACCGGCCATTGGGGCTTATAATCGCCGGTTTGCTAAAACAGCCGGCATCGAAGCCCGCCGCCTACCGGATCCCGTCATGTTACGAATCACCGAACTCAAGCTGCCCATCGACCATCCCGAAGAAGACCTGCGGCCCGCCATTGTGCAGCGCCTGGGCATCGCCAGTGATGACTTGCTCGATTTCACCCTGTTCAAGCGCAGCTACGACGCCCGCAAGAAAACCTCGGAGCTGTGCTTCATCTACACCATCGACCTGAACGTAAAGGGTGAAGCCGCCCTGCTGCTCAAGTTTGCCGATGACCGTAACGTCAACCCGGCCCCGGACATCAGCTACAAAGTGGTGGGCCAGGCGCCGGAAGGTCTGGTCGAGCGGCCGATCGTGGTGGGTTTTGGCCCCTGCGGGATCTTCGCCGGGCTGCTGCTGGCGCAAATGGGCTTCAAGCCGATCATCCTCGAACGCGGCAAGGAAGTGCGCCAGCGCACCAAGGACACCTGGGGCCTGTGGCGCAAAAGTGTGCTCAACCCTGAGTCCAACGTACAGTTTGGTGAAGGCGGCGCCGGCACCTTCTCCGACGGCAAGCTCTACAGCCAGATCAAAGACCCGAAATTCCACGGCCGCAAAGTGCTGCACGAGTTCGTCAAGGCCGGTGCGCCGGAAGAGATCCTCTACGTCAGCAAGCCGCATATCGGTACGTTCCGCCTGACCGGCGTAGTGGAGAACATGCGCCAGCAGATCATCGCCCTGGGTGGCGAAGTGCGCTTCGAGCAGCGGGTTACCGACGTGCTGATCGATGATGGCCAGTTGAATGGCGTGGTGTTGGACAGCGGCGAACAACTCCTGTCCAGGCACGTGATCCTCGCCTTGGGCCACAGCGCCCGCGACACGTTCCGCATGCTGCACAGCCGTGGCGTGTACATGGAGGCCAAGCCGTTCTCGGTGGGCTTCCGTATCGAGCACCCGCAGTCGCTGATCGACGCGGCACGCCTGGGTAAATACGCCGGGCACCCGAAACTGGGCGCCGCCGACTACAAGCTGGTACACCACGCCAAGAACGGCCGCTCGGTCTACAGCTTCTGCATGTGCCCGGGCGGCACGGTGGTAGCCGCCACCTCCGAGCCGAACCGCGTCGTGACCAACGGCATGAGCCAATACTCGCGTAACGAGCGCAACGCCAACTCGGGCATCGTGGTCGGCATCACACCTGAAGTGGACTACCCAGGTGGCCCGTTGGCAGGTATCGAATTGCAGGAACGCCTGGAGTCCCACGCTTATATCCTCGGCGGCAGCAACTACGAGGCCCCGGCACAGCTGGTGGGTGACTTCATCGCGGGCAAGCCATCCACGGCCCTTGGCAGCGTGGAACCGTCCTACAAACCGGGCGTTTCGTTGGGCGACCTGGCCCTGGCGCTGCCGGAGTTCGCCATTGAGGCGATCCGAGAAGCACTGCCGGCGTTCGAGAAACAGATCAAGGGCTACTCGCTGCACGATGCAGTATTGACGGGCATCGAAACGCGCACCTCCTCGCCGCTGCGGATTACCCGTAACGAATCGATGCAAAGCCTGAACGTGAAAGGCCTGTTCCCGGCCGGTGAAGGTGCCGGCTATGCCGGTGGGATTCTCTCGGCGGGTGTCGACGGGATCCGGATTGCCGAGGCGCTGGCGCGGGATATGTTGGGTATCGAGGCGTGAGAAACGCCGCATGTTGAATGTGGGAGCAAGCCTCCCACATTTGGTTTTGCGTTGTTTTCAGATATTCGCGCGCAGGATGCTATCCGGCAATGGCTCGCCCCGCTCCACGCTGGCCGCAACGGCCGCGATCAACCCTGGCAGCGCATACCCCTGCGCCGCCAACCACGCCTGATCGTAATAGGTAGTGGCATACCGCTCGCCGCCATCACACAAGATCGCCACGATCGAGCCCGACTCGCCGGCGGCTTTCATCTGCTGCGCCGCCATCAACGCGCCGATCAGGTTGGTCCCGCTGGAACCACCGACCCGGCGCCCCAACCGCTCGGCCAGGTAATGCATGGCCGCCAATGACAACGCATCCGGCACCTTGACCATTGCATCGATCACCTTCGGCAAAAACGACGCCTCGACCCGTGGCCGGCCAATGCCTTCGATCCGTGAACCACAGTCCAGGCGCAGGCTGGCATCACCCGTCTGGTAGTAATCAAAAAATACCGACCGCTCGGCATCGGCGCACAACACGCGCGTGCAATGCTGGCGATAACGCACGTATCGACCGAGGGTGGCCGTGGTGCCGCCCGTGCCGGGGCTGGAAATCAGCCAGCTCGGCTCGGGATGCCGTTCAAAACGCAGCTGCTGGAAGATCGACTCAGCGATGTTGTTGTTAGCGCGCCAGTCGGTGGCGCGTTCGGCGTAGGTGAACTGGTCCATGAAGTGACCACCACTTTCCTGCGCCAAGCGTTCGGATTCGGCGTAGATCTGCGTCGGATCCTGTACCAGATGGCTCTTGCCGCCATAGAAAGCAATCTGTGCGATCTTTTCCTGGGACGTGGTGGCGGGCATGACGGCAATAAATGGCAGGCCGAGCAGCCGTGCGAAATACGCTTCGGAAATCGCGGTAGAACCGCTGGACGCTTCGATCACGGGCGCTCCCGGCTTGAGCCAGCCATTGCACAGCGCGTACAGGAACAGCGAGCGGGCCAACCGGTGTTTCAGGCTGCCGGTGGGGTGGCTCGACTCGTCCTTGAAATACAACTCGATGCCAGGCAAACCCGGCAGCGGCAAGGGGATGAGGTGTGTATCGGCGCTGCGCTGGAAGTCGGCTTCAATGATGCGAATGGCTTCGCGGGCCCAGGGACGGTGGTCGCTCATAAGGGGGATCTCTAAGGATTTTCAATCAGAATTTTAAGATGTTTCCAACACCGCATACCGATACAGTAACGACTCAATTGGTCACACAATTGCCGGGCCAAGGCGCAACGCCAAATCTGTCCATTTTTATAACAAATAAGAATATAACTTTTGTTTTAACAACTAACGGTACGGGTTAGGGTACCCACCTATTGAATCCGGATTGGAGAGCATCCCTTGGCTCTGCGTAGCACGTTCACCCGTTTCTTCCAGCTGGAAGCCGCCAGCGGTCTGTTATTGATCGCCGCCGCCGCTCTCGCGCTGATCGTCAACAACTCACCGTTGTCACACCTGTACGCCGCGTTTCTGGATGTACCGGTGGTGGCGCAGATTGGCGCGCTGAAAATCGCCAAGCCGGCCCTGCTGTGGATCAACGATGGCCTGATGGCGCTGTTCTTCCTGCTGATCGGCCTGGAGGTCAAGCGCGAACTGCTCGATGGCCACCTGTCCAAACCATCCCAGGTTGTCCTGCCTGGCGCTGCCGCCATCGGCGGTATGGTGGTGCCGGCGCTGATCTACTGGGCCATCAACAAAGACTATCCCGCCGCGCTCTCGGGCTGGGCGATCCCGATGGCCACCGACATTGCCTTTGCATTGGGCGTGCTGGCGCTGCTGGGCAAGCGTGTACCCGTGTCGCTGAAACTGTTCCTGATGACCCTCGCCATCATCGATGACCTTGGTGCGATCATCGTTATCGCGGTGTTTTATTCCGCCGATCTGTCCGGCGCGGCCCTGGCGGGTGCGGGCGCCTGCCTGGTGGCGTTGATCGCGATGAACCGCCTCGGTGTGATCAAGCTCGGCCCCTACCTGATCATCGGCCTGATCCTGTGGGTGTGTGTACTCAAGAGTGGCGTCCACGCCACACTGGCCGGCGTGACGCTCGCGTTCTGCATTCCGATGCGCACCAAAAACGCCGAGACCTCACCGCTGCTGACGCTCGAACACGCCCTGCATCCGTGGGTGGCCTATGCCATCCTGCCGCTGTTCGCGTTTGCCAATGCCGGCGTATCCCTCACCGGCGTCAGCCTCGATAGTTTCACCCATCACGTCCCCATGGGCATCGCCGCCGGCCTGCTGATCGGCAAGACCATCGGCGTATTCGGCCTGACCTGGCTGGCCATCAAGACCGGCCTCGCGGCATTGCCCAGCGGCGCCAGCTGGGGCCAGGTGTTCGGCGTGGCGATCCTGTGCGGCATCGGCTTCACCATGAGCCTGTTCGTCGGCTCCCTGGCGTTCGTACCGGGCGCCAGCGAGTTTGCCGGCGAGGATCGAATGGGCATCCTGACCGGGTCGATACTGGCGGCCTGTATGGGTTATGCGGTAACGGCGATGGCGAGTCGCAAAAAAGCCTGACCGTTTGCAGGAGCCGGCAAGCCGGCTCCTGCTTCATCCGATTCCTCCCTCTTTAGCAGTTCCTTCCTACACCCACCCTCCTCGGCTTGCTCTAACGTCAGCACCCGGCTTCTACGCCGGATTTCGTTAAGCATCACGCCAGGAGGGCAAATGGCAAACAACAAGGACGTATTTAAAGTCTGGCGGTCCTACGGCACGGGTACCGGCGGATATCGCCGACTTGAACCCATGACTGAGGCTGAGTCAGCGGCCTGGACGGCAATCCGGCAACAAGCTCAACGAGAATCGATCGACCGTCAGATTGCCGAAGACGCGTACTTTCAGGTTGAATCGCCACCGCCTGAACTGCCCAAGGTGGGGTGCGTGAATTGCGCTCCATGGCCAGGGCGCGCACTCGGGTACGCCTGCATATCGAGCAACGCGACGACGGCACGCTCAAGGGGTATGCCTTCTATACCGGAAAAAATCCCGGCTGGGAGATGATCGACGTCGTGCAGTTTGAGGTATCCGACACGCAGTACATCGCCCACTTGGGGGATGGCATTGAGCTGATCTGGACACCCGCCGCAGACACCGCCGATACACTCGGAATACCAGCACTGGAAGCGGCGCCATCGACACCACACATATGGGTGTATCCGCCGACCGAAAAAGCCGCCGCTATCATCGTGGACCCGATTTATCCGCCTGAGTACAGGGATTTCATTCTTGTCTTCCCGGCGGACTCCGGTGTCAGGCCCCTGTATGTCGTTGTGAGCTGGAAGTATGAGGATGCGCCTTATCACAGCAAGAAGGGCAACTCGGTTAAAAGTAAAAACCCCACTAACGGCCTGGACGCTTTGAACGACTCAGTGTTGGTCAAGCCTGGAGAGCCTCGCCAGATAGGTATTGACCCGCATACGAAGGAGTTTGTGATTGTTGACAAGTCAACAGATGACACTTTTCACGGCCACGTACGATCATGGAGCGCACTTAACCAACATATGAAAAACGCATTGATAAGGGCTGGAAAAACTAACCGCAAAGGAAAAGTCCTAGGAGACCTGAAATGAATATGCGCTATCACGATCCTGACTTGACTCACGATGAATCAGTGACTGATCTTGCCACTGGTGACGTAAGCAAAGTCACCACAGCACTAATTTCAGTGGGGCTCAACGAAACCGATTGTACCTGGGCACAAAGCGTTTGCTTACAACATATGCGTGACGACAACGAAGACATCGCGTCAGCTGCCATAGTTGCCATAGGCCACATTGCACGTCGATTTGGGACATTGGACATGGACAAGGTAATGCCGGCACTGCAACAAGCTATGCGTAAATGCCCTGCGCTCAGCGGTGTCATTGGAAGTGCAATGGATGACATCGAAATGTTTACCTGACACCTTCCGAAAAGCCATTCAACACAAAGCCCCAACCGGTCACCCGGTTGGGGCTTTGTGTTTCTACAACCGATGTTCAGCGAGTAACGCGGCTGGTGCCGTCGACGGTCATGATGCGCACGCGGTCGCCAATGCGGAAGATTTCATTTTCCTGCACGGCCTGTACGTAGGCGCGCATGCTGCCGTCGTCTTCACGAACGGTGATTTCCACGCCTTGTGTGCGGGTCAGGCCTTCTTCGGTGGCCGAACCCAGCAGGCCGCCGGCAACGGCGCCGATCACGGCAGTGACGATACTGCCACGGCCACCGCCAATGGCGCTGCCGCCCACGCCACCAATGACAGCACCGGCCGCGCCGCCGATTGGGGTCTTGGTGCCTTCGATTTTCACCGGACGCAGGGATTCGATGGTACCCATGCGCACAGTCTGTACACGACGCGCTTCATCACGGGAGTACGAGTCGCCGGTCAGACTCGAGGCGCAGCCACCCAACAGCAAGGACAGGGTGGTAAAGCAGGCAACCAGTAAAACGGACTTACGCATAGCATCAACTCCAAAGGACAGGTATTCATTAGACGCTGCGGCTTGACGCCTGTCACGGCAAGCGCGGCAGAAAATTGCTTTCATTCAGCCTTAGTACAGACTGCCAGCACCAAAAACCTCGACGAACGGTAGCACTCTTCTCAACAGGGACGTTCATGGATTACTTCATCATTGTAGTCACTACTCTAGCCGGCCTGTATTTCCATGGCTGGCTGTACCTGCGGATCAAACGGTGGGTAGACCGCGACCTCGCACTGTCTCTGGCCGGCGATGATCCGCTCAAGCGGGCCTTCATGCTGCAACAGTTGGAGCAGGCTCGCACCTTGAAAATCAAACGCGGCGACTTGCCGGGCTGGCTGAAAAACGCCGCGCAGCACTACACACCCGATGCCTCGTTATAGAGACGTCGGGGTGATGTGCATCATTCAGGTGAGGTGACGAAAGGTGCCGCTCAGGGCGCCAGGCGCTCGCGGGTCCAGTCGGCCCCTTGCAGGCGGTAGTTCAGGCGGTCATGCAGGCGACTGGCACGGCCTTGCCAGAACTCGATGCGCTCGGGCAACAGGCGATAGCCACCCCAATGCTCGGGGCAGTCAGGCTGGGTATCGCTGAAACGCTGTTCGGTGGCCTTGAGCAAGTCTTGCAGTTCTTCACGGTCACGAATGACCTGGCTCTGCGGCGACGCCCAGGCCCCCAGACGGCTGCCCAGTGGGCGGACCTGATAATACGCGTCCGACTCTTCGGGCGTGACCTTGACCACCCGCCCTTCGATACGCACCTGGCGCTCCAGGGTCGGCCAGAAAAAGGTCATGGCCGCAAACGGCCGCGTCGCGAGCTGTTGGCCCTTGGCGCTCTGATAGTTGGTGAAGAAGGTAAAGCCCTGCGCATCCAGGCCTTTGAGCAACAGGATACGGCAGTGCGGGCGACCGTCCTGGTCGACCGTGGCCAGGGTCATGGCGTTGGCTTCCACCGGCGGCTGCTCGGTGTTCACCGCATCGGCAAACCACTGGTGGAATAACGCAAACGGCTCGCTCGGGGCCTGGGCCTCGCTCAAACCGTCCCGTGTGTAGTCACGGCGCATATCGGCCAGTGCCTGAGTCATGCGGCTTTATCCTTCTGGTTCAGCAAATCAGTTTTTTGCCTGGTCGTTCGCCGGTGCATCGGCCTTGGCTTTGGCCGGCGCGGGTTTCTTCGCTGCTGGCTTGGCCGGGGCCTTCTTGGCGGCTGGTTTGGCGGCGGCTTTCTTGGTGGTTGCCTTGCTGGCGGCGGCCTTTTTTGCCGGGGCTTTTGCAGCCGGTGCCGGGGCGGGAACGTTCTGCACCGCGACCATTTCAGCCACAGGCGGGGTCTTGCCCGAGTTGTACTTGCTCAGCAACGCCAACATGGTGCTGCGTTGAGTGAACATGATTTCCATGCGACGGTTCAGGGCACGGCCCTGGGAGCTGTCGTTGGCGGCACGCGGCATCAGGTCCCCCATGCCACGCAGCATCAGGCGATCCTGCTTCAGGCCGCTGAGGCTGAAAATCGAAGCGATGGATTGCGCGCGCTCCTTGCTCAACGCCTGGCTGGCTGGCGCCGTGCCAGTGGCATCGACGTGACCCAGAACCAGAACGGCGGTTTTCGGGTCGGCTTCAACCGCCTTGGCCACGCGTGTGAACGGACCGAGGGTAACCGGCAGCAGCATGGCCGGACGCTTCGGGTTGTAGGAACCGTCTACCGGAGCAATGACCACCAGCACGTTGTCGCGACGTTCCAGTTGCAGGTTGCTGTCCTTGATGGCGGCGCGCAGGCGCGGCTCATAGTCATCCAGCCAGGCCTGGGTGATTTTCGGGTCAGGCATCGGCACGTTGGTCACATCGACCTTGGCCAGTGGCTTGGGTTTGCTTTCGAACGGCCACCACCAGTGGGTTTCAGTCTCGTTTTTGGCAACGGACGGGGCTGGCTCGGCGGCCTTCAGATCGGCCTTCAGGTCAGCCTTGGCGTCAGCGGCCTTTTCATCAGCGGTTTTGGAACCAAACGGCCACCAGCTGGAGCCGGTGTCGGTTTTCGCGGCCGGCGCTACGGCTGGAGCGGGAGCGGCGGTGGCGGCTACCGGTGCGGCAGGCTTGGCGCCAGCGGCGGGCTTGGCATCCGGCTTGGCGTCGGTTTGGGTGACTGCGTCCTTGGTAACGGCCTTATCAGATCCAAATGACCACCAATGCCCACCTTCGGCATCATTTTGTGGCGTTTGTGCGCAGCCGGTAATGGTGAGGCAAAGAGCCAGTGCCAAGGACTTGTTCGATAACATGAGATATCCACAAAATGAGAAAAGAAACGGGGGTCTGGATGACCCGTTAAACAGACGCTTACAGAACTTTAAAGTTACAAAATTTCGTTCAGCGCCTTCTTATAGTTGCCTTTGTAACAAAAAATTGTGAAACAGCAAGGGGTTTACAGACAACCGGCCAATATTCCGACCAACTTCTGCGCGCGCGGGTCCATAAGTACATAGGGTCCCAATGTATTAGTTACGAAACCAAAGGCTACATCATGCTCCGGGTCGGCAAACCCGACCGAACCACCCGCGCCAGGATGCCCGAAAGCACGCGGGCCAAGGCCGAACGTCGCATTGGGCAACTGCGGTTGGTCCAACATGCAGCCCAGGCCAAAACGGGTGTTGGTCAATAATGTTTTGTCCGGCCCGATACTGTGTTCACGGGTCAACTCTTCGAGCATGTCGGCTTCAAGCAAACTACCGTCTAACAAACCACTATAAAAACCGGCCAGGCTGCGTGCATTACCGTGACCATTTGCCGCCGGCTGCTGCATGCGTCGCCATTCTGGCTTATTAGTACTGGTCAGAATGGACGGTGGGTTGGCAAATGCCCGCGTCGTCATTGCAGTCGGCTCACGCATCATTACTTGCAGTAAACGTTGCGCAGCTTCGTCGCCCATGTTGCCTTTGCTGCGCGCTATATGGGCTACGCGATGAAACTCTGCGTCCGCCAGCCCCACATGAAAGTCCAGCCCCAGCGGGCGTGCCACCCGCGCCACGATGGACTCACCCGGCCCACACCCGTCAGCGCGGCGCAGCAATTCACCGACCAGCCAGCCGTAGGTGATGGCCTCGTAGCCATGGCCCTGGCCCGGCGTCCACCACGGCGCTTCGGCGGCCAGGGTATCGACCATCAACTGCCAGTCATAAAGGGCTTCGGCGGGCAGCATCTCGCGGATCGCCGGCAACCCGGCCTGGTGGCAGAGTAACTGGCGCAGGGTGATGGCCTCTTTGCCGGCTGCGGCGAATTGCGGCCAATACCGGGCCACCGGCGCGTCCAATTGCAGTTTGCCCTCGGCCACCAGTTGCAGGGCCGTGACGGCGGTGAAGGTCTTGGTGCAGGAGAACAGATTGACGATAGTGTCGCTGTGCCAGGCCTCGGCGCCGTCCTTGTCAGCGGTACCGGCCCACAGGTCGACGACCGTCTCACCGCCGACCTGAATACACAGCCCGGCGCCACGCTCCTGCGGGTCATCGAACAACGCGGCGAACGCTTCACGCACCGCTTCGAACTGGAGCTCGTAATGACCCTGAACCTGCACCTAAGCCCCCTCGAAAAACACCATGAAAAGTGGCCGACATTGTTCCAGCCCTGGTGGGTTTTGTGAACCCGTCAACGCGCAATCAATGGCCATTTCCCGAATGCCCGCCGGCGTGCCCGGCGCCCTGCCCCGCGCCTTGGCCTGCATGCCCCGGCTTGCCGCCCTCGCTTTCGCGAACCACGTCGGCGGCCTGGGTTTTCTGCGCTTGCCTACCCAGTTGATCGACCGCCGCCAGGTTGCTTTTGCGCACGCTGTCGACAAAGCCCTGATACGGCACATCGGTAATGCCCACCAGGCCGAAGTGTCCGTTTTCCCCGTCAAGCAAACGGCCGGTCACCGGCTGGTCCAGGTACTGGAACCAATGCACACCGACAATCGACGGTTCGGCCATGGCCTGCTTGAGGAAGTTGGCGTACGCCACGCCGCGATCGTCTTCCTTGGCCAGTTGGGTCACGCCGCCCCAGAACGGGCCACGATCGGCCGAGCCAAAGTTGAACTCAGTGATCAGCACCGGCTTGTCCAGTGCGCGCAGCGCCGCGAAGTCATAACCGTCCTGTGGCTTGAGGGTGTACATGTTGAAGCTCAACACGTCGCAATACTGTGCGCAGGAAGCAACCGCTTCCGGGGTGCTCACCGCGTAACGACCGCCCAGCAGCAGCTGATTGGGGGCATGCCACTTGAGCGAATCGGAAAGGGTCTTGAAGTAAGCGTCGGCGAAGGTCTTCTGGAAGTATTTGAAGTCCGCTTCGATTTCCGGGTGCTCAGGGCTGGGCATCGGTGGCTCGAAACCGGGATCTTCCATCAGTTCCCAGCCCGCCAACTGAATGCCCCAGGCTTTCGACAAGCCCGCTTCGTTGCGGTACTTGTCGCGCAATTGCTTGAGAAACGCACGCTTGGCCGGTACGTCGGTGGTCATGCGCAACGTACCGTAGGCCAAGGCGTAACGGGATTTGGGGTCATCACCGGGGCCGGCCCAGGCCAGTTCGTTATCGGCAAAGAAGCCGATCAGCCACGGGTCATCACGATGATCGCGGGCGGCAATGGCCACGGCGCGCTCGGTGGCCATGGCGAAGCGCGGGTCGAACGGGTCGGGCATGCCGCCCCACCAATCGGTGCCGGTACTGATGCTGGCGTAGTCGCCGACGATCGACAGCGGCAAGGTGTAGGGCACGCGGTCGGCGGCGGCCAGCGCATCGTCGCTCCAATTGCCGACGGTGTTGAAACCCCAGGCTTGCAGACGGTCGAGGGTATGGCTGACCCAACGTTTCGGGTCGAAGCCTTCGCCACCATAGGTGCGCTGCAGGTTGGCCGCATAAAAGTCGTACCAACGGCCGGCACCGAAACTGCGCCCTTCGCCCGCACCATTACCGGTGCGGTTGTCGCCGCTGCCGTAATACTTGTCGAACGGCTCACCGGCCTTGGGCAATGCGGCAAACATCCACTCACGGCCGGCTACGTAGGTCTGGCTGTTGTCCGGGGCCACGGTATTGACGCCCAGGGAATAAAACGGATGGCCCAGCGGAGTTACCAGGTACCAGCGACCGTCGCGCTTTTCGGTGCGGAAGAACCCGCTGGCCTTGAACGCCGGGCCCTTGCTCCAGCCACCGTATTGATCCAGTGAGGATTTGTCCCGCGCGGCCAGCCAACCTTGGAGCTGGGTGTGTTCCCTGGCTGCGGCGGCCTTGAGCTGTTCGTCGCTGCTGACCTTCTCGGGCCAACGCGCACGGGTAGATTGCCCGTAAGCATCCACCAATTCGCTGTAGGCCGCCTTTAGCACCGGCTCACTGTCCTGCATGCCAAAGCGCTCCAACAGAATGCTCTGGGCCGCGTTGGGCTTGAGCATCGACAAGGTCACCGAGACCACCTGGCTGCGGTCGATTTCACCGGCGCTGGCGGCCAGCAACACGCGTTGGCCATCCACGGTGATCGGCATCGGCGGGCCGGCTTTCATGCCCTGGCTCAGTGGTGAGTTGGCTTGTAACGGAACCAGCAGGGTCTGGGCCGGACCGGCCGGCAGGTCGATGCGACTGACCAACGTTCGGCCGTCATTGCTCTGCACCTTGACGTAGAGGGTCAATGCCCAGTCCATGGCACTCTGGATCCGCAGGCTCATGGCACCGGACTGCGACCAGTCCCACACGCCGCTTTGCGGGCTGAGCACCAGGCTCGGCTCGGCGGCAGGGTTGAACGTGATACGACGAAGCACCTCGCCTTCAGGGGTTTGTTCGGCGTTGTATTGCGGCAGGCTGGCGTCCTGGGTCGCCACCTTGACCACATCGGCAGGCCGGACGAAGTTGAACAGCGTTTGTTGCCCGGCGGGCGCGGCCATCAAGGGCGCCGCGAACAACAAGGCAAAAAGGGCGGGCAGCGTGCGAATCATACGAGCAAGGTTCTCCCAGAGGGCCGATGAACGGCCTGATGAACGACATGAGATAGACCACGAAGTGGGCGAAACCGCCCACGGTGGCTTAAGAAATTTCGCGCCTGAAGGGCGGCAAAGCATTAAGGATAGCTTTGCCGTAGCGCTGAGTGACCAAGCGACGGTCGAGCAAGGTGATAGTGCCGCGGTCTTCTTCGGTACGCAGCAAGCGCCCGCAGGCCTGCACCAGTTTCAGAGAGGCATCCGGCACGGAGATTTCCATGAACGGGTTACCGCCACGCGCTTCGATCCATTCGGCCAACGCCGCCTCGACCGGATCATCCGGCACCGAAAACGGGATTTTGGCGATCACCACGTGTTCACAGTAGGCACCGGGCAAGTCCACGCCCTCGGCAAAACTCGCCAGGCCGAACAGCACGCTGGAGTCGCCACCATCTACCCGTGCCTTGTGTTTGTTGAGGGTTTCCTGTTTGGACAGGTTGCCCTGGATAAACACCTGCTTGCGCCAGTCGCGATCCAGGCCGTCGAACACGTCCTGCATTTGTTTGCGTGAGGAGAACAGCACCAGGGTGCCGCGCGAACCTTGCACCAGCTCCGGCAGGTCGCGGATGATCGCAGCGGTGTGCGCCGCTGCGTCCCGTGGGTCGGCCTTGAGATCGGGTACCCGCAGCACGCCGGCATCCGCGTGGTGGAAGGGGCTCGGCACTACCGCAGTGACGGCTTTTTTCGGCAACCCGGCGCGCATGCGGAAGCGATCGAAGGTGCCCAGGGCGGTCAGCGTGGCGGAAGTCACCAGGCAGCCGTAAGCCACGTTCCACAGGTTGCGGCGCAGCATTTCGGCGGCGAGGATCGGGCTGGCGTTGACTTCGATATCAAACAACGCACCGCTTTCCGACAGGGTCAGCCAACGGGCCATGGGCGGGTTGTCTTCAGGGTCTTCAACGGTAAAGGCGGTCCACAACTCCCAGTTACCCTGGGCGCGGGACAACAGGCTGCCGAACAGCGGGTACCATTCTTCGGCCTGGTTGCTGGCGATGCCGATATTGACTTCGCCATCCATGCCTTCCTTGAGCAGGTCGGTCAGGCGCGTGAACAGGTCGGTCAAGCGTGAAAAACCCTTCTTCAGCTCGATGCCCATTTCGCGCATGTGCTCGGGGATCATCCCGCCGACAAAACGGTGGCGCGGCCGCTCGCGGCCTTCCACGTCTTCGCCGGGCTTGAAGTCGGCCACCTGTTCGCAGGCACTGAACATGAATTGCTGTTGGGTCTTGATCTCCCGCGCCAGCTCCGGCACTTGTTCGATCAGCTTGCCCAAATCGCCGGGCAGCGGGTGCTGGGCCAGCAGCTTGGTGAGGTTCTTGGCGGTGGACTCCAGCCAGTCGGCGGTGGAGCGCAGGCGCGTGTAGTGGGCAAAGTGACCGATGGCCTTGTCCGGCAGGTGATGGCCTTCGTCGAACACGTAGAGGGTGTCGCGCGGGTCGGGCAGCACGGCGCCGCCGCCCAGGGCCAGGTCGGCCAGCACCATGTCGTGGTTGGTGACAATCACGTCGACCTTGCCCATACCCTCGCGGGCCTTGTAGAAAGCGCACTGGCCAAAGTTGGGGCAATGGCGATTGGTGCATTGGCTGTGGTCGGTGGTCAGGCGCGCCCAGTCGGCGTCTTCCAGGGCGGTGGGCCAGCTGTCGCGGTCGCCGTCCCATTTGTTGCCGGCCAGTTTCTCGATCATGCTGGTAAACAGCTTCTGGCTGACTTCATCAACCTCGATCTTGAAGCCTTCTTCTTCGAACAGCGACGCCGTGGCGGTTTGCGCGTGGCCTTCCTGCAACAACACGTCGAGCTTGGACAGGCACATATAGCGGCCACGCCCCTTGGCCAGGGCGAAGGTAAAGTTCAGGCCGCTGTTGCGCATCAGGTCGGGCAGGTCTTTGTAGACGATCTGCTCCTGCAGGGCGACGGTGGCGGTGGCGATCACCAGGCGCTTGCCGGCGGCCTTGGCGGTCGGAATCGCCGCCAGGCTATAGGCCACGGTCTTGCCTGTACCGGTGCCGGCCTCGACGGCCACGACCGCGGGCTCACCTTCGCGGCGACCTTCATCGTCGGTGTCGATATCCCCGAGGACCTTGGCCACTTCGGCGATCATCAGGCGTTGGCCATAGCGCGGTTTCAAGCTTTTGGCTTCGAGAAAACGCGAATAGGCGCCCTGGATCGTGGTTTTGAGTTCAGTGCTGATCATGAATAGTCGGGCGCAAAAAACGCTGGATAAATTTTCAGTGGTTCGGATCGGCCGCTATCATACCCCGCTAATTAATCCCGCGCAGAACGGAGTACCACCATGACCGCGTTTAGCCTCGCTTACACCCTGCATGTATTGGCCGCCCTGATCTGGGTCGGCGGTATGTTTTTCGCCTGGATGATCCTGCGCCCCGCCGCTGTGGCGGCACTTGAAGGCCCTGCCCGCCTCACGCTGTGGGTAAATGTGTTTCAACGTTTTTTCGTATGGGTGTGGGTTGCGGTGCTGATTTTACCGATCAGCGGTGTGGGCCTGTTGCACCTGCGCTTCAGCGGGTTTGAAACCGCGCCGCGCTATGTACAGGTGATGATGGGGTTGTATCTGGTGATGACGGCGTTGTTTATCCGCATCCAGGCGTTGAAGCTCCCGGAGCTGAAGGCAGCCGTGGCGGCGCAGGATTGGCCGGCGGGCGCGACTGCGCTGGGGCAGATCCGCAAGTTGGTGGGGATTAATTTGAGTGTGGGCTTGATCGTGGTGGCGATTGCTTCGGCTCGGCCGATGTTCTGAAGCAGCGTTAGAGGGACCCATCGCGGGGCACGCCCGCGATGGCCTCAGAGCAACCGAATCAAAGCCTCTGGATCGTCACAGAACCCGCAGGCCCCACCGGCCCCGGTTGCCCTTCCAACCCTGGCCGCCCCTTCTCACCACCATCGGCGCGGTACACCAGGCAGCCTTTGGATTCGCCGCCCTTGCCGGGTTTACCCGCCGTGCCGGGCAAACCGCCCGCACCGCCGTCCACCCAGACCTTGATCTGTTGTGCCGGGAAGTCCTTCGGCAACTCGACACGCACTTGCGCCCCCGCCGCGCCCGGCAGGCCATCGCCGCCGTTATCGCCATTGAAGCCGCGCCCGGCCGAGCCCCAGGTGCAACCTGGGTCTTCGCCGTTGGCGCCGTCCAGCCCGGCATAGCCCTTGGCCCCGCTGCCACCACGGGCATCCACCGACAGTTCTTCAGCCGTCAGCTTATTGATCCGCAAGGTCAGGTCACGTCCGGCCTTGGCGGGTTTCTCGTGGGTACCGGGGGCGCCGCGCGAGGTAATCTGGCTGCCATGCTCGAGTTGCGCAGCCCCCACCTGCAATTGCAACGCAGTATTGCCGGGCACAATGGTGATGCGGGCGTCGCGCCCCAAATGCAGTTGATCCACAGTGACCTGGCTGATGGTCGCCGGAATCAGCAATGTGCCGTAATCCGCCACCTCAAGGCGCTCCAGTTGCAACACACCGGTGCTGCTGGGCAGGCGCATCAAGGAGTTGGTTTCAACGCTGACGCTCTGAGCCAGGGCAACGGGGCTGACCAACAGGGCCAGCAGGAAAACCTTACGCATCATGGGGCTCCTGAGTATTTTTTGAATTTTTCTTTGGACGCACAGTAACGACTTCTACAGGCGCTTTGCCAGTGAAGGATCAAAAAAGTTAATAAAGGGGAGGCTTCAACGAGGATCGCCGACAATGCCCCCGTGGAAACCACGGGGGCAAGGGTTATCAGCGGTTGATCTGGATTTCCGTGCGACGGTTCAGTGCGCGGCCGTCAGCGGTTTTGTTGTCGGCCACCGGATGGCTTTCACCCGCGCCGGTCACCGACACAAAATTGCTGCGCGGCACGCCGGCACCGATCAGGTACTCCGTGACCGAATGCGCACGCTTTTGCGATAGTTTCTGGTTATAGGCCTCTGCGCCGACGCTGTCGGTATGCCCGCTGACCCGCAGTTGGGCGCTGGGCGCTTCCTGTTTCAAACGAGTGGCGATGGTGTCGAGCTTGGTTTTGTCGGCCGCCGTCAACTTGGCCGAGTCGAACTGGAAGTGCACATCGCGAATCACGATGGTTTCTTCCTTGACCGCCACGACGTCCTCAACCACCGCCGCCGGGGGCGCAGGAGGGCAACCATCGGCATCCACCTGTACGCCTTTGGGCGTACCTGGGCATTTGTCGCGGCTGTCCGGCACACCGTCGCCGTCCTCATCGCCGTCGCCATGTACCCAGCAATAGGCGCCGGCCATACCGCCGATCAACAGCGCGCCATAGCCCGCGTAGGCTGAGCTTTCCGTTGCGCCGATCGCCGCACCGGTCACACCGCCGACAGCGGCACAGGTAGGCCAGTCGGTTTTTTGCAAACCTGCGCAACCTGTCAATACTCCGGTTAGCAGAACCAAGGGTAGAGCTGTCCGCATGATGCTCATCTGTTTTCTCCTGAGGGCGTCGGCGGGGGGCCGACAAAGCAAGTAAAGACCGCTCTTTTCAACTGCGCCACTACGCCACGCCCCCGTATTCATTGAGCTTTGCGCTCCATGTAGGACTTTTCGCCGCCGCCCGCTCTAGGCCCACACGCTCAGCCGCGCTAGTCTCTAGGGTTCTGATGTGAGGATCTGTGATGACCGCTGGTATTTCTGCCCGTACACCCCAGCAGGCGCTGGCCGCCTTGCTGGATCTGCACCAGCCAAAATGCCTGTTATTGTTGGGCGCCAGCCGGTTTCCGGCGCTGGATGCGTTCATAGAAGCGCATCCCGAGACGCAGGTGTCCGTCGCCGGGCCCGGGGCGCTGCCTGCGGAGTTGGCCGCGCAGCGTTTTGACCTGGCGCTGGTGGTCGACTGCCTGGAGCACCTGTCAAAACCGCAAGGCCTGACCTTGCTCGGCGGTATTCGCAACCTCAATGCCAGCCGCATTGCGGTGCTGGTAGACCTGGCGGCCTGCGACTGGAAGGACACCGACTTCTTCTCACTGGCCCTGGAGGCCGGCGAACGCTTCCAGCGTGATGAACAGGTGTTGACGCTGTTTACCTATGATCTGCTTGACTATAAACAGGTGCCGGACTGGCTTAACGCGCGGTTCTGGGCCAACCCGGAAAACTTTGGCAAGTATTGGTGGTAACCCAATGAGTACATCCATTTGCCCCTGCGGCAGTGGCAACCTGCTGGACGCCTGCTGCGGCCATTATCACGCCGGCCATCCCGCGCCCTGCGCCAGCGCACTGATGCGTTCGCGCTACAGCGCCTATGTGCTGGGCCTGGTGGACTATCTGGTTGCCACTACGTTGCCCGCGCAACAGGCCGGCCTCGACCGTGACGCCATCGGCGCCTGGAGCGCGCAAAGCACCTGGCTCGGCCTTGAAGTGGAAAGCTCCGAGGTATTCGGCGGCCAGCCGGAACATGCCTTCGTGACCTTTACCGCACGCTGGCATGACAGCAGCGGCGAACATAGTCACCGCGAGCAGTCGTCTTTCGTACAGAATGACGGGCGCTGGTACTTCATCGACCCGACGGTGGAAGTGAAAACCGGACGCAACGATGCGTGCCTGTGCGGCAGCGGGCAAAAATTCAAGAAGTGCTGCTCCAGCTATCTCTGACCCCCAAGGACCCACGCCATGCTCCGGATCTACAGCTTGATGCTGGCGTTAACGTTCGGCCTGACCGGGTGTACGTCGTGGTTCGAAGACGATTCGCCGCCGCCCCATGTCTCCCTGGTCAAGGTCGAAGTGGTGCGGGCCAAGCTGCTGGAGCAGAAATTCAAGCTGTACTTTCGCGTAGACAATCGCGACGACGCCGACCTGACCGTGCGTGGCCTGATCTACAAAGTGACCCTGGACGACTTTGTGCTCACCGAAGGCGAGTCCAACGAATGGCTCACCGTACCTCCTCGCGGCCATGGGTTTTTCAAGGTATCGGTGCGCACCAACCTCTGGCCGCAGATACGGGATGTGGTGCAGATGCTGAAAAAACCCCGCAAACCCGTGCCTTATCGTCTGGAAGGCGAGCTGAAAACCGGATTATTCATCGGTTATGACGTGCAGGTGGCCCACAATGGCGAGATAATCCCCGGCGATTTTATTCCGGAGCAACATCGATGACTCAGCAACCCCATGTCCACGGTCCTGACTGCAACCACGATCACGATCACCATGATCACGACCATGGTCATGTCCACGGCCCGAACTGCGGCCACGCCCACCAAGAACCGGTGCGCAACGCCCTGAAGGATGTTGGCCGCAACGATCCTTGCCCATGCGGCAGCGAAAAGAAGTTCAAGAAGTGCCATGGCGCGTAAGCCACACAGATAATCCTGATGCCTGATGTGGGAGAGGCGTGCTCCCTCCCACATTAATTTGCGCAAATCCCAAGATTTCACGCCCGGCCACAACTCCCGCTTGCGTCGTTTCACCGCGCTCACTAACGTAGCGCCTTTACTGACGCTACCCCCGCAGGAGCTTTGCCATGGCCTCGCCAGCCCTCTCACATTTTCTTCCCCGGTTCGGCGTAGCCGCGGCAGTGGCCAGTGCTTTAAGCCTGGCCGGTTGCCAGCTCCAGAGCACCCAGGACACCCTGCCGCCGGTTACCGGCGTGCAGCCGATCAAAGGTCTGGCACAGAATGTGTCGGTGCGCCGCAATGCCCAGGGCATGCCGCTGATCGAAAGCAACACCTTCCACGACGCGCTGTTCAGCCTCGGTTATGTGCACGCCAGTGACCGCATCACCCAAATGGTCACCTTGCGCCTGCTGGCCCAGGGCCGTCTGGCGGAAATGTCCGGGGCCGAGGTGCTGGATATCGACCGCTTCATGCGGGCGGTCAACCTGAAAAAAAGCGCCGGCGAGCTGTACAGCGCCTCTTCGCCGCGCCTCAAGCGCTTCTTCGAAGTGTATGCCCGAGGCGTCAACGCCTACCTGTTCCGCTATCGCGACAAGCTGCCGCCAGACCTGGCCCAGACCGGCTACAAGCCCGAGTACTGGAAGCCGGAAGATTCGGCGCTGTTGTTCTGCCTGCTCAATTTCAGCGAGTCGGCCAACCTGCGCGAAGAGCTGGCCTCCCTGGTGCTGGCGCAAAAAGTCGGGGTCGACAAACTGGCCTGGCTCACCCCCAGCGCACCGGATGAACCGATCCCCCTGGCCGAAGCCGACAAACTCAAAGGCGTGAACCTCAGCCAGATCACCGGCTTGGCCGGGTTGGACACGGTCAGCCAGCAACTGGGCAGCCTCAATTCGCTGGCGGTCACCACCTCGAGCAACTGGGCGATCGGCCCGCAACGCAGCCGTAGCGGCAAAAGCCTGTTGGCCGGCGACCTCGCCGCGCAGCCACAGGCCCCGTCGCCGTGGAACTACGTACAGATCCGCGCACCGAAATACCAGGCCGTCGGCGCCTCGATTGCCGGCCTGCCGACCCTGCTGTCCGGGTTCAACGGCAAAGTGGCGTGGAGCATGAGCACGGTCAAGGGCGACACCCAGGACCTGTTCCTGGAGAAGGTCAAGCGCCAGGGCAACGCGCTGTACTACGAGAACAACGGTAAATGGCTGCCGGCCGGCGTGCGTAACGAAACCTTCTTTATCAAAGGCCAGCGCTCGATTCGCGAAGTGGTGTACGAAACCCGTCATGGCGCCCTGCTCAACAGCAGCCAGGCCCTGACCAGCGGCCTGGGCCTGGCCCTGCAAACCGCCGACTTCAAAGATGACAAGAGCCTGGATGCGTTCTTCGACCTGTCTCGCGCGCAAAACGTCGCCAAGGCTTCGGATGCCACCCGGGAAATCCGCGCCATCGCCTTGAACATGGTGTTTGCCGATGCCACCAATATTGGTTGGCAGGTCACCGGCCGCTTCCCTAACCGCCGCGAAGGTGAAGGCCTGCTGCCCTCCCCTGGTTGGGACACGCGCTTTGACTGGGACGGATACGCCGACGCGATGTTGCACCCCTATGACCAGGACCCGGCCCAGGGCTGGATCGGCACCGCCAACCAGCGCACCGCGCCGCGCGGCTATGGCATGCAATTGTCCAACTCGTGGGACGCGCCGGAGCGCAGCGAGCGCCTGGCGCAACTGGCCAATGCCGGCAAGCATGACAACCGCAGCCTGATCGCCATGCAATACGACCAGACCACCACCTTCGCCGCCAAGCTCAAGACCATGTTCCAGGCACCGGGCATGGCCCTTCCGTTGAAGCAGGCAATCGACGCATTGCCGGTGGTCGAACAGGCCAAGGCACGCGAAGCGTTGAATCGCCTGATGGCGTTCGACGGCCGCCTTGCCTCGACATCCGCCGACGCCGCGCTGTACGAATTGTTCCTGCAGGAAAGCACCCGGCAGATCTTCCTCGACGAACTCGGCCCGGAAAACAGCGCCAGTTGGAAAGCCTTCGTGAGCAACGCCAACCTGTCCTATGCCGCTCAGGCCGACCACCTGCTGGGCCGTGAAGACAGCCCGTTCTGGGATGACGTGCGCACCGCCACCAAAGAAGACAAACCGGCGATCCTCGCCCGCAGCCTGGCCACCGCGATCACCGCCGGCGACAGCCAACTGGGCGCCGATCACAAGGCCTGGCAGTGGGGCAAACTCCACAGCACCACCTGGAAGAATGCCGCCGGCCAGATCATTCGTGGCCCGCTGGCGTCCGGTGGCGACCACAACACCCTGAACCCCGCGCCGTATAGCTGGGGCCAGGACTTCAACACCACCCAAGTGCCGGCGCTGCGCATGATCGTCGACTTCGGCCAGGCGGAACCGATGATGGGCCAGGGCGGCATCGGCCAATCGGGCAACCCGGCCAGCCCCAACTATGCCAACGGCATCGACCCCTCGCTCAAGGCGCAATACCTGAGCTTCCCGATGCAGCCGCAGAACTTTGAGAAGGTGTATGGGAAGGCGCGGTTGACCCTGACACAGGGGAAATAACAGCCACCCAATGTGGGAGGGGGCTTGCCCCCTCCCACATTGGGATCCCATGCATTCAGATAGAACTTCCGTGTCCGGCCTCATCTCATAAGTAACAAGCCCACCTCCCCGGTCACCCCATGGACCTCGTCATCGCCCGCCCCGAAGGCCTCTATTGCCCCGCCGCAGATGTCTACATCGACCCCTGGCGCCCGGTGGAACGCGCGGTCATCACCCACGCCCACGGCGATCACGCCCGTACCGGCAACGAGCATTACCTGGCGGCGGCCCCCGGCGAAGGCATCCTGCGCTCACGTCTGGGCCAGGACATCAACCTGCAAACCCTGGCCTACGGTGAAAAACTGCTGCATCACGGCGTCACCCTGAGTTTCCACCCCGCCGGGCATGTACTCGGCTCGGCGCAGGTGCGCCTGGAATACCAGGGCGAAGTCTGGGTCGCGTCCGGCGACTACAAGGTCGAACCCGATGGCACCTGCGCGCCTTTCGAACCGGTGCGTTGCCACACCTTTATCACCGAGTCGACCTTTGGCCTGCCGATCTACCGCTGGCAGCCCCAGGCGCAGATCTTCGCCGGGATCAATGACTGGTGGCAGGCGAACATCGCGGCCGGCAAGGCCAGCGTGCTGTTCTGCTATTCCTTCGGCAAGGCGCAGCGCATCCTGCACGGCATCGATGCCGGCATCGGCCCGATCCTCAGCCACGGCGCGGTCGAACCCTTGAACCGGGTGTACCGCGAGGCCGGCGTCTATATCCCCGAAACCCTCTATGCCGGTGATTTCAAAAAGACCGACCCCTTGCTGCGCCAAGCCCTGATCATTGCCCCGCCCTCCGCCGGCGGCAGCAGTTGGATACGCCGCTTCGGCGATTACAGTGATGCGTTCGCCAGCGGCTGGATGCGCCTGCGGGGCACACGGCGGCGGCGTGGCGTGGACCGTGGCTTTGTGCTGTCCGATCACGCCGATTGGCCGGGCCTGTTGTGGGCTATCGAACAAACCGGCGCAGAGCGGGTGATGGTCACCCACGGTTCTGTAGGCGTATTGGTGCGGCACCTGCGGGAAAAAGGCCTGGACGCCCAGGGGTTCAGCACTGAATACGGCGATGACGAAGAGGAAGCCAGCGCATGAAGGCCTTCGCCGAACTGTACGCCAACCTCGACGCCACCACGTCCAGTAACGCCAAGCTCGCGGCGTTGCAGGCTTACCTGCGGCAAGCCCCCGCGCAAGATGCTGCATGGGCCGTGTACTTCCTGGCGGGCGGGCGCCCCCGGCAATTGGTACCGACACGCCTGCTGCGCGACATGGCCAGCGAAGCCTCGGGCATCGAGCCGTGGTTGTTCGAGGAAAGCTACCAAGCGGTGGGGGATTTGGCCGAGACAATTTCCCTGCTGCTGCCAGAATCGACCTACACCTCAGAAGACGGCCTGGCCGTGTGGCTGGAAGAAAAACTCCTACCCTTGCGCGGCCTGTCTCCCCAGGACCTGGCCGCACGTTTGCCGACTTTGTGGGCACAACTGGATCAACCCAGCCTGATGGTGTGCATCAAATTGATCACCGGCAGCTTTCGCGTCGGCGTGTCCAAACTGTTGGTCACCCGCGCCCTCGCCGCCTTGGCCGAGCTGGACAGCAAGCGCGTGGCCCAGCGTTTGGTCGGCTACACCGACCTGTCCAACCGGCCCACGCCTGAGGGTTACCTCAAGCTGATCGCCGCCGAATCGTCTGACGAACATGCGCAACGCGGTGGGCAGCCTTATCCGTTTTTTCTCGCCCATGCCCTATCGCAACCGGTGGAGCAGTTTGAGGCGCTGCTCGGCTCACCCGCCGACTGGCAGGTGGAATGGAAGTGGGATGGCATCCGCGCGCAATTGGTCAAGCGCGAAGGCCGGTTGTGGGTCTGGTCGCGTGGAGAGGAGCTGGTAACCGAACGCTTCCCCGAACTCCACAGCCTGGTGAGTGGCTTGCCCGATGGCACGGTGATCGACGGCGAAATCGTGGTGTGGAAGGACTCGGTGCAACCCTTTGCACTGTTGCAGCAGCGTATCGGCCGCAAAACCCTGAGCAAAAAAGTCCTCGAAGAGGCGCCGGTCGCGGTGCTCGCCTACGACCTGCTGGAGTATCAGGGCTGCGACTGGCGCAACCACCCCCAGGCCGAACGTCGCGCCCGACTGGAACAGGTGATTGCCCAGTGCAACCAGCCCGTCTTGCAGCCCTCGCCCGTATTGACGGGCGCGACCTGGGAGGAACTGGCCCAGCAACGCGAAGCCTCGCGCAGCCTTGGCGTGGAAGGCATGATGCTCAAGGACCGCAACGGCCTTTACGGCGTGGGCCGCACTAAGGACATGGGCTTGTGGTGGAAGTGGAAAGTCGACCCGTTCAGCGTCGATGCGGTGTTGATCTACGCCCAACGCGGGCATGGTCGGCGCGCCAGTTTATACAGCGACTACACCTTCGCCGTGTGGGACGGCCCGCCCGGCAGCGAGCGCAGCCTGGTGCCGTTCGCCAAGGCATATAGCGGGCTGACCGACGAAGAAATGCGCAAGGTCGACGCCATTGTGCGCAAAACCACGGTGGAAAAATTCGGCCCGGTCAGCAGCGTGACGCCGAGCATGGTGTTTGAGCTGGGGTTTGAAGGTATTGCCTTGTCCAAGCGCCACAAAAGCGGGATTGCGGTGCGCTTTCCGAGGATGCTGCGCTGGCGCCAGGATAAGGCCGTGGATGAGGCGGATAATTTGGCCACCCTACAAGACCTATTGGCCTGACGCAGAACCCTGGTGGGAGCCCCCTCCCACACGCCCCGAAAAAGTGCACTCAATTTTCAATGCCCATTTTCGGGCACCTCCTACACTCCAAACTTCCTAGTCCTACCTTTTAAAACGAGTATTCGGAAACAAATCCGGAACTATGGTGCAGAAATTGCTACCAGTGATCCGTCTGACACCGTTCAGTAACAGTCCTACACGCGCCACAAGCGCTTATCTTGGTTTCCAGGGATTACATAATGAAAAAAGCATTGCTGACCCTTTCTGCACTGGCACTGTGCATGGCCGCAGGTTCCGCCTTGGCCAAGGAATACAAGGAATTGCGTTTTGGTGTCGATCCGTCCTACGCGCCGTTTGAATCCAAAGCCGCCGACGGCAGCCTGGTGGGCTTCGATATCGACCTGGGCAATGCCATCTGCGCTGAGCTGAAAGTGAAGTGCAAGTGGGTCGAAAGTGACTTCGACGGCATGATTCCGGGCCTGAAAGCCAACAAATTTGACGGTGTGATTTCGTCCATGACCGTGACCCCGGTGCGCGAAAAGGCCATCGACTTCTCCAATGAACTGTTCTCCGGCCCCACGTCGCTGGTGTTCAAGAAAGGCGCGGGTTACTCCACCCCTGAATCGCTCAAGGGCAAATCCGTGGGCTATGAGCAAGGCACCATTCAGGAAGCCTACGCCAAGGCTGTGCTGGACAAGGCCGGTGTGACCACCAAGGCCTACGCCAACCAGGACCAGGTTTACGCTGACCTGACGTCCGGCCGCCTCGACGCGTCCGTGCAGGACATGCTGCAAGCCGAACTGGGTTTTTTGAAGTCGCCAGCCGGTGCCGGCTACGAAGTGAGTGCGGCCATTGACGACCCGCTGCTGCCATCGAAAACCGCAGTCGGTATCAAAAAAGGTAACACTGAACTCAAGGCGCTTTTGGATAAAGGTATCAAAGCGTTACACGATGATGGCACCTACGCCACTATCCAGAAGAAACACTTTGGCGATCTGAACCTGTACAGCGGCAAGTAATGCCCGGGGCGCCCCTCCTCTGGAGGGGCGCTTTTTTATCGCCATAGGTCCTGATTTATGTTCGAAGATCTGTTGCAAACCCTCGGGCTGAGCGCGTTCAGCTTGAAGGGTTTCGGCCCGCTGTTGCTGCAAGGCACCTGGATGACCCTTAAGTTGTCGGTGCTGTCCCTGGCCGTCAGCGTATTGCTGGGCCTGCTCGGCGCCAGCGCCAAACTGTCCAGCCTGCCCTTCCTGCGCATTCCCGCCCAGCTCTACACCACGCTGATTCGCGGGGTGCCCGACCTGGTGCTGATGCTGCTGATTTTCTACAGCCTGCAAACCTGGCTCACCGGTCTTACCGACTTTATGGAATGGGAATACATCGAGATCGACCCATTCAGCGCCGGGGTCATCACCCTGGGCTTCATCTATGGTGCCTATTTCACCGAGACGTTTCGCGGCGCGATCCTGGCCGTCCCCCGTGGTCAGTTGGAAGCCGCCACCGCGTATGGCCTCAAGCGCGGCCAGCGGTTTCGCTATGTGACCTTCCCACAGATGATGCGCTTTGCCCTGCCCGGCATCGGCAATAACTGGATGGTGATGCTCAAGGCCACCGCGCTGGTGTCGATCATCGGCCTGGCCGACCTGGTCAAAGCCGCCCAGGACGCGGGCAAAAGCACCTATCAGCTGTTCTATTTCCTGGTCCTCGCCGCGCTGATCTACTTGCTGATCACGAGCGCCTCCAACTTTGTCTTGCGCCGTCTTGAACGCCGCTACTCCGCGGGCGCCCGGGAGGCCGTGCGATGATCGAACTCTTGCAGGAATACTGGCGCCCGTTCCTTTATAGCGACGGCCAACACATCACCGGCCTGGCCATGACCCTGTGGTTGCTCAGCGCCGCGCTGGTGATCGGCTTTCTGGTGTCGATCCCGTTGTCCATTGCCCGCGTGTCGCACAAGCGGCTGGTGCGTTGGCCGGTGCAGTTCTATACCTACCTGTTTCGCGGCACGCCCCTCTATATACAGCTGCTGATTTGCTACACCGGCATCTACAGCATCGCCGCCGTGCGCGCCCAACCGGTGCTGGATGCGTTCTTTCGCGATGCGATGAACTGCACGATCCTGGCGTTCGCCCTCAACACCTGCGCCTATACCACGGAGATTTTCGCCGGGGCAATCCGCAGCATGGCCCACGGCGAAGTCGAGGCGGCCAAAGCCTACGGCCTTAGCGGCTGGAAGCTGTACGCCTACGTGATCATGCCCTCGGCCCTGCGCCGCTCGTTGCCTTACTACAGTAACGAAGTGATCCTGATGCTGCATTCGACCACCGTGGCGTTTACCGCGACGATCCCGGACATTCTCAAAGTCGCGCGGGACGCCAACTCGGCCACCTTCATGACCTTTCAATCGTTCGGCATCGCGGCGCTGATCTACCTGGCCGTGACCTTCGCCCTGGTCGGCCTGTTTCGGCTGGCGGAGCGGCGCTGGCTGGCCTTCCTCGGGCCGAGCCACTAAGGAGATCCTATGCGTCATCAGGTGCATGAACTGATCGCGCCGGTGCCAGGTACCGCGCGGCAGATTCACAGCTTCCACTTCGGCCCTGCCCAGGCCGAAGGCAAGGTTTATATCCAGTCATCGCTGCATGCCGATGAGTTGCCGGGCATGTTGGTGGCCTGGCACTTGAAGGTGCGCCTGGCCGAGCTGGAAGCGGCCGGGCGATTGTCGAGCGAGATCGTACTGGTGCCCATCGCCAACCCGGCGGGCCTGGAACAGGTGCTGATGGACACGCCGCTGGGCCGCTACGAGCTGGAAAGCGGGCAGAACTTCAACCGCCTGTTTGTCGACCTCGGCGAAGCCGTCGGCGATCGGGTCGAGGCATTGCTCGGCGATGATGCGCAACATAATGCCCGGCTGATCCGCGCGGCATTGAGCACCGCCCTGGCCGAGCAACACGCCGCGACCCAATTGCAGTCCCAGCGCTTGGTGTTGCAACGCCTGGCCTGCGAGGCCGACATGGTGCTGGACCTGCATTGCGACTTCGAAGCCGTGGCCCACCTGTACACCACCCCCGAAGCCTGGCCGCAGGTGGAGCCGTTGGCGCGCTATATCGGCTCGGAGGCCAACTTGCTGGCCACCGATTCCGGTGGGCAGTCCTTCGACGAATGTTTCACCCTGGTGTGGTGGCAGTTGCAACAACGCTTCGGCGAGCGCTTCCCGATTCCCATGGGCAGCTTTTCGGTGACCGTCGAACTGCGCGGCCAGGGCGATGTGAACCACGGCCTGGCCCGCCTCGATTGCCAGGCGATCATCGACTACCTGATCCACTTCGGCGCCATTACCGGCGACCCGGCGCCACTGCCCGCGCTGCCCTACCCGGCCACCCCGCTGGCCGGCGTCGAGCCGGTGGCCACGCCGGTGGGCGGCTTGCTGGTGTTCAGCGCCCTGCCCGGTGAATACCTGGAGGCCGGGCAACTGATCGCCGAAATCATCGACCCCATTACCGACCGCGTAACGCCCGTGCACTGCCGGAACGCAGGCCTGCTTTACGCCCGTTCGCTACGCCGCATGGCCACTGCCGGAATGGTCATCGGCCATGTCGCCGGGACCCAGGCTTACCGTAGCGGCTATCTACTTTCGCCTTGAGGATGCACGCCCCATGTACAAATTGACCGTTGAAGGCCTGCATAAAAGCTATGGCGACAATGAGGTGCTCAAAGGTGTCTCGCTCAAGGCCAAGACCGGTGACGTGATCAGCCTGATCGGCGCCAGCGGATCGGGCAAGAGTACCTTTTTACGCTGCATCAACTTTTTGGAAACCCCCAATGACGGCGCCATGACGCTGGACGGCCAGCAGATCCGCATGGTCAGCGACCGCCACGGCATGCGCGTGGCCGACGAAGCCGAGCTGCAGCGCCTGCGCACGCGACTGGCGATGGTATTCCAGCACTTCAACCTGTGGAGTCACATGAGCGTGCTGGAAAACATCACCATGGCCCCGCGCCGGGTGCTGGGCTGCAACAAGAAGGACGCCGAAGACCGTGCCCGTCGTTACCTCGACAAAGTCGGCCTGCCGGCGCGAGTGGCCGATCAATACCCGGCGTTTCTCTCCGGCGGCCAGCAGCAACGGGTGGCCATTGCTCGTGCATTGGCGATGGAGCCCGAGGTCATGCTGTTCGACGAACCGACCTCCGCGCTGGACCCGGAACTGGTGGGTGAAGTGCTGAAGGTGATCCAGGGCCTGGCCGAAGAGGGTCGCACCATGATCATGGTCACCCACGAGATGAGCTTTGCGCGCAAGGTGTCGAGCCAGGTGCTGTTCCTGCATAAGGGCCTGGTGGAGGAGCAAGGGGCGCCGGAAGACGTGTTGGGTAATCCGAAAAGCGAACGCCTGCAACAATTTCTGAGTGGCAATTTGAAGTAAACCTTTGCGGTGCCTGGAGGGTCTGTGGCAATAGACCCTCCGGAATGTCAGCCGCCGTATGGCAAAACCCACCGACTTCGCCAAGCAATGGTTTGCCGCCAAAGGCTGGAAGCCGTTCGCCTTTCAAAAAGACGTGTGGGCGGCGGTCAAGCACGGCCAGTCCGGGTTACTGCATGCCAGCACCGGCGCCGGCAAAACCTATGCGCTGTGGTTCGCCGCACTCAATCGCTTGGCCATCACCCACGTGCCCGTTGCCGGTAAACGCAAGCCACCCGCCGAACCGCTGACGGTGTTATGGATCACGCCGATGCGTGCGCTGGCGGCCGACACCGCGCGCGCCCTGCAAGCGCCGCTTGAAGCCTTGCAGATTCCCTGGAGCGTCGGCCTGCGCACAGGTGACACCAGCAGCAGCGAGCGCGCCCGTCAGACGCGTCGCCAGCCGAGCGCACTGGTCACCACGCCCGAAAGCCTCACGCTGATGCTGGCCCGCGCCGACAGCGAGGTGAGCCTGGCGCACCTGCGCATGGTCGTCGTGGATGAATGGCATGAATTGATCGGCAACAAGCGTGGCGTGCAGTTGCAATTGGCATTGGCGCGGTTGCGACGTTGGCATCCGGGGTTGATGGTATGGGGGATCTCGGCGACCCTGGGTAACCAGGCCCACGCGCTAGAGGTCTTAGTCCCACAGGGCGGTGGGGTCAATGTGCAGGGGCAAACGGCCAAACAGCTGACAGTCGACACTTTATTGCCACCGATTGCCGAGCGTTTTCCCTGGGCTGGGCATATCGGCTTGAAGATGCTGCCGCAAGTCGTGGCGCAGGTGGACGGGAGCCGCAGTTGTCTGGTGTTTACCAATACCCGGGCACAGTCGGAAATCTGGTACCAGGCGCTATTGGAGGCGCGGCCGGATTGGGCCGGCGTGATCGCCCTGCACCATGGTTCGCTCTCGCGGGAAACCCGTGACTGGGTGGAGCGGGCCTTGAAAGACGGGCAACTCAAAGCCGTGGTATGCACATCCAGCCTGGATTTGGGGGTGGATTTACTGCCGGTGGAGCGGGTGTTGCAGATCGGTTCAGCCAAAGGCGTGGCGCGCCTGATGCAACGCGCGGGGCGCTCCGGCCATGCACCGGGGCGGCCGTCACGGGTGACGCTGGTGCCCACACACAGCCTGGAATTGGTGGAAGCGGCGGCAGCCCAGGACGCGATTGCCGCGCGACGCATCGAAGCCCGCGAATCACCCTACAAGCCGCTGGATGTGCTCGTACAGCACTTGGTCAGCATGGCGCTGGGGGGTGGTTTTACGCCGGATGCGCTGCTGAAGGAAGTGCGCGGTGCCTGGGCTTATCGCGACCTCACCGACGCCGATTGGGCCTGGGCCCTGGGGTTTGTGCGCCATGGCGGCCTGTCGCTGACGGCTTATCCGGATTACCGCCGCGTGGAACCCGATGAGCACGGCGTGTGGCGCGTCCCCGACGCACGACTGGCGCGGCGCCATCGCATGAGCGTCGGCACCATTGTCAGCGATGCGAGCATCCAGTTGAAGTTCTGGAGCAAAGGCGGCGGCGGCAAGAACCTGGGTAGCGTCGAAGAAGGTTTTATCGCGCGGCTCAAGCCCGGTGATGGCTTCCTGTTCGCCGGGCGCTTGTTGGAACTGGTGCGCGTGGAAAACATGACCGCCTATGTGCGCCGCAGCACCGTCAAGAAAGCCGCCGTGCCGCGCTGGAATGGCGGGCGGATGCCGCTTTCCAACGAACTGGCCCAAGCCGTGGTAGAGCGCTTCGAAGCGGCGGCGCGCGGGCATTTCGAAGGCCGGGAGATGCAAGCGGTGCAACCCTTGTTGCAAACGCAGTTGCGCTGGTCGGGCTTGCCCACACGCGAGCATCTGCTGGCCGAAGCGTTGACATCGCGGGAGGGGTGGCACCTGTTCCTCTACCCGTTCGCCGGGCGGCAAGTGCACGTGGGGCTGGCAAGCCTGCTGGCGTGGCGGGTCGGCCAGGTGCAACCGGTGACCTTCTCCATTGCGGTCAACGATTACGGCCTGGAGCTGTTGAGTGCCACGGCGGTGGAGTGGCCGGTTGTGTTGAACAACGCGCTGCTCAGCCCGAAAAACTTGCTCGCGGACGTGGCGGCCAGCCTGAATGCCGGGGAACTGGCCTTGCGCCGCTTTCGCGAAATCGCGCGGATTGCCGGGCTGGTATTTGCTGGCTACCCGGGCGCGCCGAAAAGTACCCGGCAAGTGCAGGCGTCCAGCGGTTTGTTCTTTGAAGTGTTCAAGCAATATGACCCGCAGAACCTGTTGCTGGCCCAAGCTGGAGAAGAAGTCCTACGTGATGAGTTGGACATTCGTCGGCTGGAAGAGACCTTATCTCGTCTGTCTGCGCTGAAACTGGACTTACACGTCATCGAGCGCGCTACGCCGCTGGCCTTCCCGCTGTTGGTGGAGCGGATGCGCGAGAGCATGAGTTCGGAAAAGCTGTCGGAGCGCATCGCGCGGATGGTCAAGGACCTGGAGAAAGTCGCGGATAACGGGAAACGTTGATGCATTGCTCAGTGACGCTTGAGGGTGAAGAACTTTGGCTGCTGGCGGATAAGGCGGTGTATTGGCCTGCGCGCCAATGCCTGCTGATCGCCGATGCGCATTTCGGCAAGGCGTCTGCCTATCGCAGCCTGGGGCAACCGGTACCGCAAGGCACTACCACCGAGAATTTGCGGCGATTGGACCGGCTGCTGGCGACTTATCCCTGCCAACAGCTGATCTTTCTGGGTGACTTTCTGCACGGCCCCGGCTCCCATGCCAGCGGCACCCTGGGCGCGCTCGATGCCTGGCGGGCGCGCCATCGCGACCTGCCCATGACCCTGATCCGCGGCAATCACGATAAACGCGCGGGCGATCCACCTGCCGGCTTGAGGATCGAGGTGGTGGCCGAGCCGCTGCTGCTCGGCCCTTTCGCCCTGCAACACGAACCGCACGCCCATGCCAGCCATCATGTGCTGGCGGGGCATGTGCATCCGGTGTATCGCCTGCGCGGCAAGGGGCACCAACGTTTGCGCCTGCCGTGCTTTCAGTTGGGTACGCGGGTCAGTTTGCTGCCGGCGTTTGGAGCGTTTACCGGCGGATACGCGGTGGAGCAGGACGATGATCACCGAATTTTCGTGATCGGCGACCAGCAGGTCTGGCCAGTACACTGAAAGCCCCCACTGGCCATCCAGGTATCAGGCAACAGGCGCGGGTGGCGGCTCGTCCGGAAGGGTCGGCTCACCAGGTTCGGCAGGCTGCGGGTAATCCGGCTCGGGTTGGCCGGGGATGCCGCCCGCATAAGTGGGGTCGGCCATCAGGGACCAGGCCAGAACACCAATCTGGTTGGGTTCAAGCCGGGCAAGTTCTGCGCTGATTCGCGGGTTGATTTTCATAAGGCACTCCTCAAGCGTGGCTCGGCGCGCTTTACACGCGCCGAGGCAGTACACCCAATAGAGTCACTTTCTGCAGACTAATTCCCTTTGCGCGTAGGACCTTTCGATCAAGCGCGCGGCAAGGTGACGCCGCGCTGGCCCTGATACTTGCCGGCACGGTCTTTGTAGGACACTTCACAAGCCTCATCGGACTGCAGGAACAGCATCTGAGCCACGCCTTCATTGGCGTAGATCTTCGCCGGCAGCGTGGTGGTGTTGGAGAACTCCAGGGTTACATGACCTTCCCACTCGGGCTCAAGCGGTGTCACGTTAACGATGATGCCGCAGCGCGCGTAGGTGCTTTTGCCCAGGCAAATGGTCAGCACGTCGCGGGGAATACGGAAGAACTCCACAGTGCGCGCCAGGGCGAAAGAGTTTGGCGGGATGATGCACACGTCACTCTTGACGTCGACGAAGCTCTTTTCGTCGAAGTTTTTCGGATCGACGATCGCCGAATTGATATTGGTGAACACCTTGAATTCATCGGCGCAACGCACATCGTAGCCGTAGCTGGAAACCCCGTACGAAATCACACGCTCGTCGCCTTCGCCACGAATCTGGCGCTCGACAAACGGCTCGATCATGCCGTGCTCTTGCGCCATGCGGCGAATCCACTTGTCCGATTTGATGCTCATGGCGGGTGTCCTGAATAGCGAGGTGGAAAAATTCTGTGTGGCATCTTACCGGGGCAGACGTTGGGGTTCAAAGGCCGTGGGGGTTTTCTTGATGAATGCCCTGCCCGGCATAGGCCGCAGCCCGCGGGGCCGGTACCCGGACGACGGTGCCCGGCGACCGTAAATACCACCGCCAGTCACGAAATTAGAGAAACCTTCGGAAATACCATTGGCACGTTCCGGAAAAACGGTTAAGGTGGCGTCACTGTGTTGCTTGTGTCACTGAGAATCTCTACACGATATGTTGAATTTCGATCCAACCATCTCCAAGAATTTTTCCTGCTCTTTGCACTCAGTCTCGGCCAGGGCTTTTCCTGAGTCGCAGTTAACTTTGTTCAAGGAGTTACACCATGTCTAATCGCCAAACTGGTACCGTTAAGTGGTTCAACGATGAAAAAGGCTTCGGCTTCATCACTCCACAATCCGGTGACGACCTGTTCGTTCACTTCAAAGCTATCCAATCCGACGGCTTCAAAAGCCTGAAAGAAGGCCAACAGGTTTCTTTCATCGCTACCCGCGGTCAGAAAGGCATGCAAGCTGAAGAAGTTCAAGTTATCTAACTTGTACTGACTTAGTCGAAAAGACCCCGCCCTTAAAAGCGGGGTTTTTTTATGCCTGGATTTTCTTGAAATACCCGAACAAACGCCAGGCATAAAAAATGTGAGAGGGGGCTTGCTCCCGATAGCGGTGAATCAGTCAATGCATCCATTGACTGTCACTCAACAATCGGGAGCAAGCCCCCTTGTGTCTTGATACGGGATTAAGCTGAGAGTGAGAGGGTGAGTGGCAAGCTGAATGCCCGAAGTGCTTAAAGCACGTGTGGGAGCCCATGCTGCCACTCACTTCTCCGCTCTGGACATGAGCCCGAACAGTTGAACGAGCCCACCTCGAACAGTTACAAGCGTGGGCCAAGCCAGAGCGCTCTCACTTTTAGTGTAAGAGGGTTTGGCTATGTTTTCCTATCCAGCAGGCATTGATGTTTCCAAGGACAGCCTTGAAGCTCGAGTTCATCAGGTTGACGTTGGGGTAAATTGCGCTAACGCCGAAGAAGATTTCCCTGGGTTGATTGGGTGGCTATTGCTTCACCAGGTCGGACGCGTGGTGTTGGAGGCTACTGGCGGTTATGAGCGCAAAGTCATGAAGGCGCTTCAGGCTGCGGGCCTTAATGTCATCTGCGTCAATCCCCGTCGGGCCAAGAGTTTTTCCAGGGCGATGGGGCAACACGCTAAAACCGACCCGATAGACGCAAAGTCTCTTGCGCAGTTCGCAGCGGTTCTCGACTCACCAAGCAGCCGAATCACCAGCCCGGAACATGACGAGTTGCGCGCGTTAGTCCAGCAGCGAGAGAACTTTGTTCAGCAGAGGGACGATGACAGAAGGCGCCTGAAAACAGCCTCCTGCGACGTAGTAAAACCGGCGTTGCAGAGCCATATCGACTACTTGAGCAAGGCTGTGAACGCGATAGAGCAGCTGATTCGCGAAACCGCCAACAGGCTAGACCGCGAAAAGGTCGAACGCCTGTGCTCAGTTAAGGGCATCGGGCTCATTACGGCGGCTAGCCTAATGGCATATCTGCCGGAGCTGGGCGAGATTGGCAGGCGTCCGATCACGGCGCTAGCGGGCCTCGCTCCGTATAACAACGACAGTGGGAAACACCAAGGTGCGCGTCACATTAGCGGCGGAAGGTTTTCCGTGCGTCGCTCGCTCTACATGGCCTGCTGGGTTGTCATCCGGGAACAGCCTGAATTCCAGGCCCGCTATAAAGCACTGCGCGACAAAGGCAAACGCGCAAAAGTTGCGCTAATTGCATGCATGCGTGTTTTGTTAGTCAGGCTGAACGCGATGCTGCGTTATAGAGCCGAATGGAAAGAACACGCTGCCTGAATCGGCAGCGATGTGTGGTTGAAGGTCACACGGCTTGAAGCTGTGGGAGCTTGGCTGTCTTAAAAAGCGATGCCAAAGTTAGGGTCATCAAGACAGTTGCTCCCACATTTAAGCTTTCAGGTTGCGTCGTTATTGGAACAACGACTCGCTCGACAAGCCATTCCTCTCCAGGATCTCACGCAAGCGCTTGAGCCCTTCGACCTGGATCTGCCGCACCCGCTCACGGGTCAGGCCGATCTCCAGGCCTACGTCCTCCAGGGTACTGCTCTCATGGCCACGCAGGCCGAAGCGGCGAATCACCACCTCGCGCTGCTTGTCCGTAAGCTCAGACAACCACTGGTCAATGCTTTGCGACAGATCATCGTCCTGCAACAGTTCGCAAGGATCCGTAGGGCGATCATCCGTCAGGGTGTCCAGCAGGGTTTTGTCCGAGTCCGGACCCAGCGAGACATCGACCGAAGACACGCGCTCGTTCAGACCGAGCATGCGCTTGACCTCACCCACCGGTTTTTCCAGCAGGTTGGCAATTTCTTCGGGCGAGGGTTCATGATCGAGTTTTTGAGTCAGCTCACGCGCTGCCCGCAGGTAGACGTTCAGCTCTTTGACCACATGGATCGGCAACCGAATGGTACGGGTCTGATTCATGATCGCCCGTTCGATGGTCTGGCGAATCCACCAAGTGGCATAGGTTGAAAAGCGAAAGCCCCGCTCAGGGTCGAACTTCTCCACCGCCCGGATCAGGCCCAGGTTGCCCTCCTCGATCAGGTCCAACAGGGACAACCCACGATTGACGTAGCGTCGGGCGATTTTCACCACCAGGCGCAGGTTGCTTTCAATCATGCGTTTGCGCCCAGCCGGATCACCCTTTTGCGATAAACGCGCAAAATGGACTTCTTCTTCGGGAGTGAGCAGAGGGGAAAAGCCGATTTCATTGAGGTACAACTGGGTCGCGTCGAGCGCCCGTGTGTAATCAATGTACTTATGTTGCTTTAACGCGGTGGAGTTCTTGGATTTGGTGCGAACTGAAGGTGTTACAGGTCCCTCATTCGACATCGATTCCATAGCGATACCGGTCTCCATAAGGAGAACCTCATCGTCGATGTCAAACTCCGGCGCTTCTTTACTGAGAGCCATTGTTATAGTCCTTTGGTGAGTTCGACCTCAAGCTCAAGCGACGCCTTTATCCTTGGCAACGCTGGAGCCTGTTCCTTCTACGTAAGGAACAGGCTGTGCAACACATCAACGACGGGGTAGGAATTGCAGCGGATCTACAGGCTTCCCTTGACGGCGAATCTCAAAGTGCAGTTTCACCCGGTCCGTACCAGTTGACCCCATTTCGGCAATTGTCTGTCCGACTTTGACCTGTTGCCCCTCCCGAACCAAAAGCCTGCGGTTATGACCGTAGGCACTGACGTAGGTATCGCTGTGTTTGATGATGACCAGCTCGCCGTAGCCCCGCAAACCACTCCCGGCGTACACCACTGTCCCATCAGACGCAGCTAAAACAGGCTGTCCCAAATCCCCGGCGATATCAATGCCTTTATTCAAACTACCGTTTGAAGAGAATTTTCCAATCAACACTCCATTTGAGGGCCATCCCCAACCGGTCGGCGCAGGCCCCGCAGGTGGCAGCGGCGCGGGTGCCGGCTTGCTTGCAGGCGTCGCCGCAACCGTGCCGGCAGGCCTTGTAAAGACGGTGGTTTTGCTCGAAGACGACGGCGAAGATCCGGTGTTTGTCACAACTGCCGTGGGCGTTGAGCCGGTGCGGCCGTCAAAGCGAATCGTCTGACCCGGATGAATCGTGTAGGGCACAGGAATGTTGTTACGGGCTGCAAGCGCCTTGTAGTCCCAACCGTAACGAAAGGCGATCGAGAACAATGTATCGCCCTTGCGCACCACGTACTGGCCGGTGGTGACCGTCGGCTTTTGTGGGGCGGCATTATTACGATCGACGACCCGCGCGCCACTGCTTGGCGAGCTGGAACAGCCTACCAACAAGGAACCGAAGACAAGGCCAAGCACCAGTCGCTGAAAACTTGTTTTACCCATACGCTGCGCAAGACCTGTGAGACTCACCCGCCGCTCCCTTTGTGGTGGCTGAACATGTATGCCTGTATCAGGCTTGAAATATGTCGCAAGTATAACTGGGCATTGAAGTTTTACCGGCACACGACTGAAACGAATCATCCAGCGTGTTGAATCGCTGCGCCCATCATGTTGACTTGATAGACCCCGCTGTAAGACACATCCACACCAGCAGAATTCACTGTCGGCAAAAATTGATCAGGCCAGTGGGCCGTTGAGCAACGGAACAAAGCGCACGGCCCCCAGCACGTGCCGAGAGAACCCCTCTTCTTCACGCACAATAAGCATCAATTGTTGCACTTCACCGGAGCCCACCGGGATGACCAGCCGCCCACCGGGGGCCAACTGGTCGAGCAATGCCTGCGGTACGTCGGTGGCCACGGCGGTGACGATGATGCCGTTGTATGGCGCCAGCGCCGGCCAGCCTTCCCAGCCATCGCCCCAGCGGAACACCACGTTGCGCAGGTTGAGCTCAACCAGACGCTCCTTGGCGCGATCCTGCAACACCTTGATGCGCTCCACCGAGAACACCCGCTCCACCAACTGCGACAGTACCGCGGTTTGATAGCCGGAGCCGGTGCCGATCTCCAGCACCTTATCCAACGGCCCCGCCGCCAACAGCAGCTCGCTCATGCGCGCAACCATGTAGGGCTGGGAGATGGTCTGGTTATGGCCGATGGGTAACGCCGTGTCTTCATAGGCGCGATGGGCCAAGGCCTCATCGACGAAAAGATGGCGCGGCGTGCGGCGGATCACTTCCAGCACCTGGGCGTTGGACAGGCCTTCTTCGTACAGGCGCTGGATCAAACGCTCACGGGTACGCTGGGAAGTCATCCCGATACCGCGACGCAGCAGGTCGTCTTGTTCACGAGCCATCAGCGCAGCCCCTCCAGCCAGCCATCGAGACCACGGAAGGCATCACTGAAAGTGCGATCGAGTTGCAACGGGGTAATCGACACATAACCTTGCATCACCGCATGAAAGTCCGTGCCCTCGCCACCGTCTTCGGCGTCGCCCGCGGCAGCGATCCAATACCCTTCCTTGCCGCGCGGGTCGACCACTTTCAGCGGGGCCGCTGCCCGGGCGCGATGGCCCAGGCGTGTCAGCTGGATGCCGCGAATGTGGTCGAGGGGCAAATTGGGGATATTGACGTTGAGCACCGTGCGCGGCGGCAAGTCCAGGGAGCCGTGGGCCTCCACCAGCTTGCGCGCGAAATAGGCGGCGGTGGGCAGGTTGTCGAGTTGGCGCGACGCCAGGGAAAACGCGAACGAGGTACGGCCTAGGAAGCGCCCTTCAAGAGCTGCCGCCACGGTGCCGGAATACAGCACGTCATCGCCCAGGTTGGCGCCGAGGTTGATACCCGACACCACCAGGTCCGGTTCCCGGTCCAACAGGGTGTTGATCGCCAGGTGTACGCAGTCGGTAGGGGTACCGTTTACGCTGATAAAGCCATTGGCCAGAACCTGCGGATGCAGGGGACGGTCGAGCGTCAGCGAACTGCCGGCGCCGCTCTTGTCCTGGTCGGGGGCAACCACCACGCACTCGGCGTAATCCGCCAGCGCAGCATGAAGCGCGGCAAGACCGGGTGCGGTGGCACCGTCATCGTTTGATATCAGAATACGCATGGGCTGTCCGTCTGCCCCACCGGCACCAGATCAACAAGCTCGCGCACCAAGACAGTGGCGAAGCATCCGGCCGGCAGGACGAATTCCAATTGCAGAATGTCAGGCCCGGGATAATGCCACGTCAACCCGCCAATGGGCAGCCGCAGAATGCGACGTTCCTGGCTCATGCCGGCATTCACCAGCCAATCACGCAGATCGGCTTCGCTTGCGGCGATCGCCTGCTCAAGTTCATGGGTCGCGCCGGTTGCGGGCGAATCGCCCTCCCCCCACTGCGGCCCGGTCGGGTGCAGGTCCAGGATTGCCAGGCGCGGGTCGCTGCATTCAGCTTCGCCAGCCGGGAAAAAACTGCGGCTGTCGGTAAATGCCAGCAAGTCGCCAACCTGGGCCCGTTGCCACGAACCGTCGGCCACGCGTGCGGCCAGCACCTTATTAAAGAGAAAACTGCGCGCGGTGGACAACAGTCGCGAACGCACATTGCGCTGTTCGGGCAAAGCCTTGCGAGCGGCCCACTCACGGGCGTCAACCACGTTACCGCCGTTATGGCCAAAACGCTGGGCGCCGAAGTAATTGGGGATGCCGTGTTGTGCAATCTGTTGCAAGCGTGCGTCGATGGCGGCGGTATCGCCGGCCAACTGGGTCAGGCGCAGGGTGAAACCATTGGCCGAATGCGCGCCCCGTTGCAGCTTGCGCCTGTGGCGAGCGGTTTTAAGGATCTTGAGAGTGTCGTTTTCGGCACCCTTCATGTCCGGGTCAGCCTTGCCCGGCAACTGCACGCTGAACCACTGGCGGGTCAGCGCCTGGCGATCCTTGAGCCCCGCATAGCTGACGGTGCGCAACGGCACGCCGGCGGCCTTGGCGATACGGCGCGCGGCTTCCTCGGTGTTGAGGCCACGTTTTTCCACCCATAACCACAGGTGCTCGCCGTCGCCGGTCAGGGGGATATCCAGCACTTCGTCCACTTGGAAATCTTCAGCGGTGGCCTTCAGGACGGCGCTGCCCAAGGCTTCGCCATAGGCTCGCGGGCCCAACAGTTGCAGATCATTCATGCGCGCAGCAACAAGGCGACGGAGTGCACCGCGATGCCCTCTTCACGACCGGTAAACCCGAGCTTTTCGGTGGTGGTGGCTTTCACGTTCACTTGATCCAATTCAATTTGCAGGTCTGCGGCAATCAGTGCGCGCATCGATTCGATATGGGGCGCCATTTTCGGGGCCTGGGCCACGATGGTGTTGTCGACGTTGCCGACCTTCCAGCCCTTGGCATGGATCAGGCCGACCACATGCCGCAGCAACACCCGGCTGTCCGCGCCCTTGAACGTCGGGTCGGTATCCGGAAAGTGCTTGCCGATATCCCCCAACGCCGCCGCGCCGAGCAAGGCATCGCTCAAGGCATGCAACACAACGTCGCCGTCGGAATGAGCCAGCAACCCGTGGTGGTGCGCAATGCGCACGCCGCCCAGGGTGATGAAATCGCCTTCAGCGAAACGGTGCACATCGTAGCCGTGGCCAATACGCATAAAAAAACGCCCCGATTTTATTCAGGGCGTGATTCTACCTACTTTTGCCGCACATTAACCGAGCAAAGCACGGCCATGGTGCCGCAAATGGTCTTCGATGAAGCTCGCGATGAAGAAGTAGCTGTGGTCATAGCCCGGTTGCAGGCGCAGTTCGAGCGGATGCCCGGCTGCCTTGGCCGCCTGCTGCAAGGCTTCAGGCTTGAGCTGCACCGCGAGGAAATCGTCGCGGTCGCCCTGGTCCACCAGCAGCGGCAGCTTTTGCGAGGCTTCGCTGATCAGTACGCAGGCGTCCCATTCACGCCACTTCGAGCGCTCGTCGCCCAGGTAACGGGAGAAGGCTTTCTGGCCCCAAGGGCAATCCATCGGGTTGTTGATCGGCGAAAACGCCGACACCGACAGGTAACGCCCCGGGTTACGCAAGGCACACACCAATGCACCGTGGCCGCCCATGGAGTGGCCACTGATACCGCGTTTGTCCGACGCCGGGAAATGCGCTTCAACCAATGCCGGCAATTCCTGCACCACGTAGTCATGCATCCGATAGTGCTTAGCCCAAGGTTCCTGGGTGGCATTCAGATAAAAGCCCGCGCCCAGGCCGAAGTCCCAGGCGCTGTCCGGGTCACCCGGCACACCGGGCCCGCGCGGGCTGGTGTCCGGCGCGACGATGATCAGCCCCAGCTCGGCGGCCATGCGTTGGGCGCCGGCCTTCTGCATGAAGTTTTCATCGGTGCAGGTCAACCCGGACAGCCAGTACAGCACCGGCAGCTTGCCGCCCTGCTCCGCTTGCGGCGGCAGGTAGACGGCAAAGGTCATGTCGCAACCGAGCACATCCGAGTGATGCTTGTAACGTTTATGCCAGCCGCCGAAGCTCTTCTGGCACGACAGGTTTTCCAGACTCATGGCCGACCTCAGAAATGGATGACGGTGCGAATGCTCTTGCCTTCATGCATCAGGTCGAACGCTTTGTTGATGTCTTCCAGGCCCATGGTGTGGGTAATGAAAGTATCCAGCGGGATCTCGCCGGTCTGAGCCATCTCCACGTAGCTTGGCAATTCGGTACGGCCGCGCACGCCGCCGAAGGCCGAACCGCGCCAGACGCGACCCGTCACCAGCTGGAATGGACGGGTGGCGATTTCCTGGCCGGCCCCGGCCACGCCAATGATTACCGACTCGCCCCAACCTTTATGGCAGCACTCGAGGGCGGCGCGCATCAGTTGCACATTGCCGATGCACTCAAAGGAGAAGTCGACGCCACCGTCGGTCAAATCGACAATCACGTCCTGGATCGGGCGGTCATAGTCTTTTGGGTTGATGCAGTCGGTGGCACCCAATTGCTTGGCGATTTCAAACTTGGCCGGGTTGATATCGATGGCGATGATGCGACCGGCCTTGGCCTTGACCGCGCCGATCACCGCCGACAAGCCGATACCGCCGAGACCGAAGATCGCCACCGTGTCGCCCGGCTTGACCTTGGCGGTATTGATTACCGCGCCAATACCAGTGGTGACGCCGCAACCCAGCAGGCAGACTTTTTCCAGCGGGGCTTCTTTAGGAATTTTCGCCACGGAAATTTCCGGCAGTACGGTGTATTCGGAGAAGGTCGAAGTCCCCATGTAATGGAAAATCGGCTGACCCTTGTAGGAAAAACGCGTAGTGCCATCCGGCATCAAGCCCTTGCCCTGAGTGGCACGAATGGCCTGGCACAGGTTGGTCTTGCCCGACAGGCAGAATTTACATTTGCCGCATTCAGGGGTGTACAGCGGGATCACGTGATCGCCGACGGCCACCGAGGTCACGCCTTCGCCGACGGCTTCAACCACCGCACCGCCTTCATGGCCCAGGATCGATGGGAAAATACCTTCCGGGTCAGCGCCTGACAGGGTATAGGCGTCGGTGTGGCATACGCCGGAAGCCACCACGCGCAGCAGCACTTCGCCAGCCTTGGGCATGGCGACCTCCACTTCCACGATCTCCAGCGGTTTTTTGGCTTCAAAGGCGACAGCGGCGCGTGACTTGATCATCCGGTTTTCTCCAGGCACTGAAAATTGAGAAGAGCAGTGTAAAACACGGCTCATTGATTAATAATCCAGCACAAAGCAAAACATTATTGCTGTACAGGGATAATCATGACGCAGGAAAACCGCTGGGAAGGCATCGACGAGTTCGTCGCCGTGGCTGAGTGCAGCCAATTCACGGCGGCAGCCGAGCGTCTGGGCGTGTCGTCATCCCATATCAGCCGACAGGTCGCACGCCTGGAAGAGCGATTGCAAACCCGTTTGCTGTATCGCAGTACCCGCAAAGTCACCCTGACCGAAGCCGGGCAAACGTTCCTGCAACATTGCCAGCGCCTGCAAGACGGCCGCGAAGAAGCGCTGCGCGCGGTGGGCGACCTGGCCAGCGAACCCAAAGGCATGTTGCGCATGACCTGCGCAGTGGCTTATGGCGAACGCTTCATCGTGCCGCTGGTGACGCGGTTCATGGGGCTTTATCCGCAGTTGCGGGTGGATATCGAACTGAGCAATCGCCAGCTCGACCTGGTACACGAAGGCTTGGACCTGGCGATTCGCCTGGGGCGTCTTTCTGATTCAAGGATGGTCGCCAGCCGCCTGGCGCCCCGACGCATGTATTTGTGCGCATCGCCGTCCTATCTGGAACGGTACGGGCGCCCGCATAGCTTGTCGGAACTGAGTCGGCATAACTGCCTGATCGGCAGTTCGGATATCTGGCAACTGGCTCAGGATGGGCGCGAATTTTCCCAGCGAGTACAGGGAAACTGGCGCTGCAACAGTGGGCAAGCGGTGCTGGATGCGGCGCTGCAGGGGGTGGGGTTGTGCCAGTTACCGGACTATTACGTGCTGCAACATTTGCACAGCGGGGCGTTGGTGTCGTTGCTGGAGGCCCACCAGCCGCCGAACACGGCAGTGTGGGCGTTGTATCCGCAACAGCGGCATTTGTCGCCGAAGGTCAGGAAGTTGGTGGATTTTTTGAAGGAAGGGTTGGCTGGGCGGCCGGAGTACAGCGGGTGATTATTCGGTGTTTGCGCTGGACACGGTTTAACCGACTAGCGCCGATTCGCCCACCGCAACCTAAGCCACTCAAGATCCTCCGGTCGGGTCACCTTGATATTGTCCGAGCGCCCTTCGATCAGGCGCGGCGCCTGGCCGGACCACTCCATCGCCGAGGCTTCGTCGGTGATGACTGCGTCGGCCACCAGGCTGTCGGCCAATGCACGGTGCAAGGCACCGAGGCGGAACATTTGCGGCGTGTAGGCTTGCCAGATCAAGCTGCGGTCAACGGTTTCCACCACCCGGCCGTGCTTGTCGACGCGTTTAAGGGTGTCGCGGGCCGGTACGGCCAGCAGGCCACCGACAGGATCATCGACCAGCTCGCTTAACAGTTTGTCGAGATCATCACGGCTCAAATTGGGCCGGGCAGCATCATGCACCAGCACCCAGTCATCATCACTGGCGCCCAGGGCGTTCAAGTGCAGCAGTGCATTGAGTACCGAGCCCGAGCGCTCTGAACCACCGTCCGCACGCTGGATACGTGGGTCAACGGAACAGGCCAGCGTGGGCCAATAGGGATCATCGCAGGCCAGACTGACCACCAGCCCCTTGAGGTCTGGGTGATCGAGAAAACAGCCAAGGCTGTGTTCGAGAATAGTGCGTCCACCGAGCTGCAAATATTGCTTGGGACGGTCCGCGGCCATACGGGCACCGACGCCCGCGGCAGGAATCACGGCCCAGAAGGCCGGCAAGCTGTTGCTCATTGGGCCAACTGGTAGAGGGTTTCGCCCTCCTTCACCATGCCCAATTCATGACGCGCCCGCTCTTCAACGGTCTCCGTGCCTTTCTTCAGCTCGAGCACTTCGGCGTCGAGGACGCGGTTGCGCTCCAGCAGGCGTTCGTTTTCGGCGTGCTGGTCGGCAATTTGCTGGGTCAGGTCTTTTACCTGCGCAAAGCTGCCATTACCCACCCACAGGCGGTACTGCAGGCCAGCCAGCAACAAGAGCAAGACGAGGAACAACCAATTGGGACTGCGCATCGAATATCGGGTATCCAGTGAAAAAAGACAGCCATGCATCACTTTTGAAGCAACTGATAGCACGAAGCCTGGAAGAACCAGGCTTGTGCTTGATAGCCATCAGATTAACGCCGAAATGTTCACTATCGTGAACTTTCCGACGCAATCCGCTGACTTTTACCACGCCCTACCAACCAGTAGCGATCAACCGCGAAACTCGCCGCGACCGTTGTACTTGGCCTTGCCGGCCAATTGCTCTTCGATACGCAGCAATTGGTTGTACTTGGAAACACGATCGGAACGGCACAGGGAACCGGTCTTGATCTGGCCCGCCGAGGTGCCCACGGCCAGGTCGGCAATGGTCGAATCTTCGGTTTCGCCCGAGCGGTGGGAGATCACGGCGGTGTAGCCCGCAGCCTTGGCCATCTGGATGGCTTCCAGCGTTTCGGTCAGGGTGCCGATCTGGTTGAACTTGATGAGGATCGAGTTGGCGATCTTTTTATCGATGCCTTCTTTGAGGATCTTGGTGTTAGTCACGAACAGGTCGTCGCCCACCAATTGGACTTTTTCGCCGATTTTGTCGGTGAGGATCTTCCAGCCATCCCAGTCGGACTCGTCCAGGCCGTCTTCGATCGAAATGATCGGATAGCGCTGGGTCAGGCCCTTGAGGTACTCAGCGAAGCCTTCGGAGTTGAACACCTGGCCTTCACCGGACAGGTTGTACTTGCCGTCTTCATAGAACTCGCTGGCTGCGCAGTCCAGGGCCAGGGTCACGTCGGTGCCCAGCGTGTAGCCAGCGTTGGCCACGGCTTCGGAAATGACTTTCAGCGCATCTTCGTTGGACGCCAGGTTCGGCGCGAAACCACCTTCGTCACCTACGGCGGTGCTCAGGCCACGGGCCTTCAGTACGGCCTTGAGGTGATGGAAAATCTCGGTGCCCATGCGCAGGCCTTCGGAGAAGGACTTGGCGCCAACCGGCTGCACCATGAATTCCTGGATATCGACGTTGTTATCGGCGTGCTCGCCACCGTTGATGATGTTCATCATCGGCACGGGCATCGAGTAAACACCCGGCGTGCCGTTCAGGTTGGCAATGTGCGCGTACAGCGGCAGGTCCTGATCCTGGGCGGCAGCCTTGGCGGCAGCCAGGGACACGGCGAGGATGGCGTTGGCGCCCAGGCTGCCTTTGTTTTCAGTGCCGTCGAGCTTGATCATCGCGTGGTCCAGGGCTTTCTGGTCCAGCGGGTCTTTGCCCAGCAGCAGGTCACGGATCGGGCCATTGATGTTGGCTACAGCCTTGAGGACACCCTTGCCCAGGTAACGGCTCTTGTCGCCATCACGCAGTTCCAGCGCTTCGCGCGAACCTGTGGAAGCACCGGATGGCGCGCAGGCGCTGCCGATGATGCCGTTATCGAGAAGCACGTCGGCTTCGACGGTGGGGTTGCCACGGGAGTCGAGAACTTCACGACCTTTGATGTCGACGATTTTTGCCATTGTTGTAAACACTCCAAAGTTGACGAAAACGACGCAGCTGAAGGGAAACTTTTGACCGACCGCAAGGGTGGAACAACGGGGCAGGCTTGCAGGCGACAAGGCTCAGGCCCGACGGCCTGAGCAGAAAGCGTGGGAAAGTCTACCGGAGAAACGCCGCTTACGCGGTCTCTACCGTCGGAAAACTCTTGACCAGTTCGTCCAACTGCTTGAGCTGGGCCAGGAATGGCTCCAGCTTGTCCAGGCGCAGAGCGCAGGGGCCGTCGCATTTGGCGTTGTCCGGATCCGGGTGGGCTTCCAGGAACAGGCCGGCCAGGGACTGGCTGAGACCCGCCTTGGCCAGGTCCAGCACCTGGGCGCGGCGACCACCAGCGGAGTCTGCACGACCACCGGGCATTTGCAGCGCGTGGGTCACGTCGAAGAACACCGGGTATTCGAACTGCTTCATGATGCCGAAACCGAGCATGTCCACCACGAGGTTGTTGTAGCCGAAGCTCGAACCCCGCTCGCAGAGAATCAACTGGTCGTTACCCGCTTCCACGCACTTGTTCAGGATGTGTTTCATCTCCTGAGGCGCAAGGAACTGGGCTTTCTTGATATTGATCACGGCGCCGGTCTTGGCCATCGCCACGACCAGGTCGGTCTGGCGCGACAGGAAGGCCGGCAGCTGGATGATGTCGCACACCTCGGCGACCACGGCAGCCTGTTCAGGCTCGTGGACGTCGGTGATGATCGGCACGCCGAAGGCTTGCTTGATGTCCTGGAAGATCCGCATGCCTTCTTCAAGGCCCGGGCCGCGATAGGAGGTCACGGACGAACGGTTGGCCTTGTCGAAGCTGGCCTTGAACACATAAGGGATACCCAGTTTCTCGGTAACCTTGACGTACTCTTCGCAGACCTGCATCGCCATGTCGCGGCTTTCCAGCACGTTCATGCCGCCGAACAGCACCATGGGCTTGTCGTTGGCGATCTCGATGTCGCCTACGCGAATGATCTTCTGGGCCATCAGGTTTACGCCTTCTTCTGGTGTTGCGTCAGTGCCGCCTTGACGAAACCGCTGAACAACGGGTGGCCGTCACGTGGCGTCGAGGTGAACTCCGGGTGGAACTGGCAAGCGACGAACCATGGATGATCCGGTGCTTCGACCACTTCAACCAGCGCGCCATCACCGGAGCGACCGGAAATCTTCAGGCCGGCGGCTTTGATCTGCGGCAGCAGGTTGTTGTTCACTTCGTAGCGATGACGGTGACGCTCGACGATCACGTCCTTGCCATAGCAATCGTGAACCAAAGAACCGGCTTCCAGCAGGCAGTCTTGCGCGCCAAGGCGCATGGTGCCGCCCAGGTCGGAGCTTTCGGTACGGGTCTCGACCGCGCCGGTGGCGTCTTCCCACTCGGTGATCAGGCCCACGACCGGGTGGCCGCTCTTGCTGTCGAACTCGGTGGAGTTGGCGTCTTTCCAGCCCAGCACGTTACGGGCGAACTCGATGACGGCCACTTGCATGCCCAGGCAGATACCCAGGTACGGCACCTTGTTCTCACGAGCGTACTGCACGGCGGTGATCTTGCCTTCCACGCCACGCAGGCCGAAACCGCCTGGCACGAGGATCGCGTCGACCCCTTCGAGCAGCGCGGTGCCCTGGTTCTCGATGTCTTCGGAATCGATATAACGCAGGTTGACCTTGGTACGGTTGCTGATGCCGGCGTGGCTCATCGCTTCGATCAGCGACTTGTACGCATCCAGCAGCTCCATGTACTTGCCGACCATGGCGATGGTGACTTCGTGCTCAGGGTTGAGCTTGGCATCGACCACGGCTTCCCACTCGGACAGATCCGCGCCGTTGCATTGCAGGCCGAAACGCTCGACCACAAAATCATCCAGGCCTTGTGAATGCAGGATGCCCGGGATCTTGTAGATGGTGTCTGCGTCTTCCAGGGCAATCACCGCACGTTCTTCAACGTTGGTGAACTGGGCGATCTTGCGACGCGAGGAAATGTCGATCGGATGATCGGAGCGGCACACCAGCACGTCTGGCTGCAGGCCGATGGAACGTAGTTCCTTGACCGAGTGCTGGGTAGGCTTGGTTTTGGTTTCGCCGGCGGTGGCGATGTATGGCACCAGGGTGAGGTGCATCAGCATCGCGCGCTTGGCGCCGACTTCGAAACGCAGTTGGCGGATGGCTTCGAGGAACGGCTGGGATTCGATGTCACCCACGGTGCCACCAATCTCGACCATCGCCACGTCGGCATCGCCCGCGCCCTTGATGATGCGGCGCTTGATTTCGTCGGTGATGTGCGGGATCACCTGGATGGTTGCACCCAGGTAGTCACCACGGCGCTCCTTGCGCAGCACGTGCTCGTAGACACGGCCGGTGGTGAAGTTGTTGTTCTGGGTCATGGTCGTGCGGATGAACCGCTCGTAGTGGCCCAGGTCCAGGTCGGTCTCGGCGCCGTCGTGTGTGACGAACACCTCACCGTGCTGGAACGGGCTCATGGTGCCCGGGTCGACGTTGATGTACGGGTCCAGCTTGAGCATGGTGACTTTAAGCCCCCGCGCCTCCAGGATGGCCGCCAATGAAGCGGAGGCAATGCCTTTCCCCAATGAAGAAACAACACCGCCCGTGACGAATATGTAGCGCGTCATGAAAAACCCTAGAAGTCTGCGTTAAAGCGGTCCGAGCCGCCGGGGAAAGCGAAGAGAGGCCGAAGCCCCCGATCACCTGCATTAATCACAGTGCACCTTTCAAAAAAACCGCCGCGTTGTGACAGACCAGCAATGAAACACCGGTACGTTGATCGCTACACATTTTTTGGAATCGCCCAGCAAAGACTGCTTGGTAATCGGCAACTGCTGCGATTCAGGCGAATCCACAGAAGTTGTATCAAGAAGGGAGCGTAGTCTACCGGAAAGGCGCTATCAGCTCAAACCTTGATCGCAGCTCTGTGGCAACCAATCCAATTGCCCGTCATCCACCGAGCGGGTCCATGCCCCCGCGACGCTTGGCACAGCCAGCAATTGCTCGCCCCGATAGACCAGCGGCAATCTGCCACGGACGAAGCCCGGCAAACCACTTTCATTGAGCAGGCGCTTGAGATCACGCCGACCTCGCCCCGGCACATCGAAGATTTCGCCCCCCTGGCGATAGCGGACCACCAACGGGCCTTCGGGGGCCCGGCCGATAAATCTCAGCTGGCCATTGCCCATCAACTCGAGTGGTTGTTGGGGATCGGGCCAGCTCACCGATGCGTCGGAAAACGTCGACCAGGTTGTGGGCAACCACCAGATGCGTTCACCGCTACGCTGCATTTGGCCGTCGGCCAGGCGCCATAGAGGCTGTGCGTCACCCTTGGCATCGCGCAGGGCGTTCCAACCGGTCCAGTGATCGCTGTCGGGCAAACGGGTCAGTGGCGTCAGCCAATACCGCAAAACGTTACGCTGGCGGGCATCGGACAATTGGCGTAAGGGTTCAAGCGCCAGGGACGGCAGAGGCAACCAGGGAAACGCAGAAGGCTGACCGGCGCGCTGCAGGTCCATCTGCGCCAACTCGTCGAGCAGCCCTAGAGCCTCAGCCATGTGTTCAGCCGTGCGAGCCAGCTGGGTGATCGCCTGCGGCCAGCGCTCCGTAAGGCTGGGAAGTACACGGTGACGCAGGTAATTGCGGGAAAACCGTGGATCAACGTTGGAGGGATCCTCGATCCAGTGCAATTGATGCTGTTGCGCGTAGGCTTCCAGTTCGCTACGGGAAAATGCCAGCAACGGCCGCACCAAGTGGCCCTGCGCCAAGGGGCGGTGCTCAGGCATCGCCGCCAACCCTCGCACACCGGCACCGCGCAGCAGGCGAAACAGCAGCGTTTCGGCCTGATCGTCGCGATGCTGGCCGGTGAAAAGCACCTCCCCTGCCCCCATTGCCTGCATGAACGCCTGATAGCGCGCATCCCGCGCCGCACGTTCAAGGCTCGCGCCCGGCCTCACCTGCACACGCATGAGGCGCAAGGGTACGCCCAGGCTGTCGCAGACCGCTTGGCAATGAGCTGGCCATGCGTCGGCAGCAGCTTGCAGGCCGTGGTGGACATGGACGGCGCGAAGGGGCGGTAGGGTTTGGGTGTTTGCCAGGGAGGCGAGAAGATGCAGCAGGACGGTGGAATCAAGCCCACCGGAAAATGCGATGTGCCAGGCCGGGGCATTGCGCCAGGGGGCCAGGGCTTGCAGGAGTCTTGCGGCAACATCCGGTTTCATCACACATCAACGCTGCAAATCTGGAATAGGTTTACCAGCATACACAAAGCAAATGTGGGAGGGGCTTGCTCCCGATAGCGCAGTGTCAGCCACCGCATGTGCAAGCTGATCCACCGCCATCGGGAGCAAGCTCCCTCCCACATTAAGTGCCAGCGTCGGCTTAGAGGCCGTAGCTCATCAGACGCTCGTAACGACGGGCCAACAGCGCTTCGTTATCAAGCTTCTTGAGCATCGCCAGTTGCGAACTCAACTCGGCACGGATGGTCGCGGCGGCAGCGGCCGGGTCGCGGTGCGCGCCACCCAGTGGCTCGGCGATGACTTTGTCGACGATCCCCAGGCCTTTGAGGCGATCAGCGGTGATGCCCATGGCTTCGGCAGCATCGGGCGCCTTTTCTGCGGTTTTCCACAGGATCGAGGCGCAACCTTCCGGCGAGATCACTGCGTAGGTCGAATATTGCAACATGTTCAGTTGGTCGCAGACGCCGATGGCCAACGCACCGCCGGAACCACCCTCACCGATCACGGTGGCGATGATCGGGGTCTTCAGGCGGGACATGACACGCAGGTTCCAGGCAATCGCTTCGCTCTGGTTGCGCTCTTCGGCGTCGATGCCTGGGTAAGCACCCGGCGTATCGATGAAGGTCAGGATCGGCATTTTGAAGCGTTCGGCCATTTCCATCAGGCGACAAGCCTTGCGGTAGCCCTCCGGACGCGGCATGCCGAAGTTGCGACGTACTTTCTCACGCACTTCACGGCCTTTCTGGTGACCGATGATCATGACCGGCTGGTCGTCCAGGCGAGCGATACCGCCCACGATGGCCGCGTCGTCAGAGAAGTGGCGATCGCCGTGCAACTCGTCGAACTCGGTGAAGATATGCTGGATGTAGTCCAGGGTGTACGGACGGCGCGGATGGCGAGCCAGGCGCGCGATCTGCCAACTGGTTAGCTTGCCGAAGATGTCTTCGGTGAGCGTGCTGCTCTTGTCTTGCAGGCGAGCGATCTCATCGCCGATATTCAGCGAATTGTCATTGCCGACCAGGCGCAGTTCTTCGATCTTGGCTTGCAGGTCAGCGATCGGCTGTTCGAAATCAAGAAAATTCGGGTTCATAAGCGTCCGTCTTGGGTCGACGGCCAAGGGGTACCTGGCCAGCCGGTTGTCTATTCGCGCCTTACCTTAAGGGAGAGGCGCGTTCAGGTCGAGATTAAATGTTCAGTCGAGATCAGGCGCAATGCCATCACCGACGCATCAACGGTATTGGAGGAAGACGTTGTCACGGCCGAACTGGTCACGCAATGCTTGAATCAAGCCATCAGCAGGATCAATTCGCCAGGTCTCACCAAACTGCAACATCGCCTTGGCGTCGTTGCCGGTGTACTCCATGGTCACGGGGCACGCACCACGGTGACGCTTGAGCAGGTCGCCCAACCAGCGTAGCTGATCGCCTTTGAGCGCTTCGGTTTTCACCTTCAAACGCAGGCTCTCGGCCAGGTTGGTACGCGCGTCTTCCATGCTCATCACGCGCTTGATGCGCAGGCGCAGGCCGCCGGAGAAGTCATCATTACTGACCTCCCCCTCGACCACCACCATGGCATCGGTCTGCAACAACGACTGCGCGGAGTGGAAGGCGTCGGCAAACAGCGACGCTTCGATCCGACCCGAGCGATCGTCGAGGGTAATGAAACCCATCTTGTCGCCCTTTTTGTTCTTCATCACTCGCAAGGCGATGATCATGCCGGCGACGGTCTGGGTGTCGCGTGCAGGCTTGAGGTCGATGATGCGCTGACGCGCAAAGCGGCGGATCTCGCCTTCGTATTCATCAATGGGGTGACCGGTGAGGTACAGGCCCAAGGTGTCTTTTTCACCTTTGAGGCGTTCCTTGAGGGTCAGCTCTTTGGCCTTGCGGTGGTTGGCGTACACGTCCGCGTCTTCTTCAACGAACAGCCCGCCAAACAGGTCGGCGTGGCCGCTGTCGTGGGTGCGGGCGGTCTGTTCGGCGGCCTTGATCGCTTCTTCCATGGCGGTGAGCAGCACCGCGCGGTTGCGGTCGATATTCGCTTGATACGCCTTGGGCTCGTCATGGAAATACGGGCCCAGACGGTCCAGCGCGCCGCTGCGGATCAAGCCATCCAGGGTGCGCTTGTTGATGCGCTTGAGGTCAACCCGCGCGCAGAAGTCGAAAAGGTCCGTGAACGGGCCGTCCTGGCGCGCTTCGGTAATCGCTTCCACCGGGCCTTCGCCCACGCCCTTGATCGCACCAAGGCCATAGATGATGCGGCCTTCGTCATTCACCGTGAACTTGAACTCCGACGCGTTCACATCCGGCGCGTCGAGGCGCAGCTTCATGGTGCGCACTTCCTCGATCAAGGTTACGACCTTGTCGGTGTTGTGCATGTCGGCCGACAGTACCGCCGCCATGAACGGCGCCGGGTAGTGGGCTTTCAGCCAAGCGGTCTGGTAGGACACCAGGCCATACGCGGCGGAGTGGGATTTGTTGAAGCCGTAACCGGCGAATTTTTCCACCAGGTCGAAAATGTTACCGGCCAGGTCGGCATCGATATTGTTGGTGGCGCAACCCTCAATGAAACCACCGCGCTGCTTGGCCATTTCCTCGGGTTTCTTTTTACCCATGGCTCGACGCAGCATGTCCGCGCCGCCGAGGGTATAACCCGCCATCACCTGAGCGATCTGCATCACCTGTTCCTGGTACAGGATGATGCCGTAGGTCGGCGCCAGTACGGGCTTGAGGCCTTCGTATTGGTAGTCCGAATGCGGGTAAGCCAGTTCGGCGCGCCCGTGCTTGCGGTTGATGAAGTCATCAACCATGCCTGACTGCAGCGGGCCAGGACGGAACAGGGCCACCAGTGCGATCAAGTCTTCCAGGCAGTCGGGCTTGAGCTTTTTGATCAGTTCTTTCATGCCACGCGATTCAAGCTGGAATACCGCCGTGGTTTCAGCCTTTTGCAGCAAGCTGTAGGTCGGCTTGTCATCCAGCGGGATAAACGCGATATCCAGCGGCTCTTCACCGACCTTGGCGCGGTCGCGGTTGATGGTCTTGAGCGCCCAGTCGATGATCGTCAGGGTTCGCAGGCCAAGGAAGTCGAACTTCACCAGGCCGGCCGCCTCCACATCGTCCTTGTCAAACTGGGTAACCAGGCCATCGCCCTCTTCGTCGCAATAGATCGGCGAAAAGTCGGTGAGCTTGGTAGGCGCGATCACCACGCCACCGGCGTGTTTACCCACGTTACGCACCACACCTTCGAGCTTGCGCGCCATGTCCCAGATTTCGGCGGCTTCCTCATCGACCTTGATGAAGTCGCGCAGGATTTCTTCCTGCTCGTAGGCCTTCTCGAGGGTCATGCCGACTTCGAACGGGATCATCTTCGACAGACGATCCGCCAGGCCATAGGACTTGCCCTGCACTCGCGCCACATCACGGATTACCGCCTTGGCGGCCATCGAACCGAAGGTGATGATCTGGCTGACCGCGTTGCGGCCATATTTCTCGGCCACGTATTCGATCACGCGGTCGCGACCGTCCATGCAGAAGTCGACGTCGAAGTCGGGCATGGAAACCCGTTCCGGGTTCAGGAACCGCTCGAACAGCAGGTCATATTCCAGGGGGTCGAGGTCGGTGATTTTCTGCACATAGGCCACCAGCGAGCCGGCACCCGACCCACGACCCGGGCCGACCGGTACGCCGTTGCTTTTGGCCCACTGGATAAAGTCCATTACGATCAGGAAGTAACCGGGGAAGCCCATCTGGATGATGATATCCAGCTCGAAATTCAGCCGGTCAACGTAGACCTGGCGCTTGGCTTCGTAATCTTCGGTGGTGTCTTTGGGCAGCAGGACCGAGAGGCGTTCTTCCAGGCCGTCAAACGACACTTTGCGAAAGTACTCGTCGATGGTCATGCCGTCGGGGATCGGGAAGTTGGGCAGGAAGTGCTTGCCCAGCTTCACTTCGATGTTGCAGCGCTTGGCGATCTCGACGGAGTTTTCCAGGGCCTCGGGCAGGTCGCTGAACAACTCGGCCATTTCCTCGGCGCTTTTGAGGTACTGCTCTTCGCTGTAGTTCTTGGAGCGACGCGGGTCATCCAGGGCCCGGCCTTCGCCGATGCACACGCGGGTTTCGTGGGCTTCGAAATCTTCCTTCTTGATAAAGCGCACATCATTGGTCGCCACCAACGGTGCGCCCAGCTTGTCGGCCAACGCCACGGCGGCGTGCAGGTGCTCTTCATCATTAGGACGGTTGGTGCGCTGCACTTCGAGGTAGAACCGATCGGGAAAGACCTGCATCCACTCCTTCGCCAGCACTTCGGCTTCATGGGGGTTGCCACCCAGCAGTGCGATCCCGATCTCGCCCTCTTTGGCGGCCGACAGCATGATCAGGCCTTCGCTGGCCTCGGCGACCCATTCGCGCTCGATAATGATCGAACCGTTGCGCTGGCCCTCGATAAAACCACGGGAGATCAGTTCGGTGAGGTTGCGATACCCCACGCCGTTCATCGCCAACAGGCTGATGCGGCTCAGGGCATTATCCGGATCTTTGTTGGACAGCCACAGGTCGGCGCCGCAGATCGGCTTGATGCCGGCACCCATGGCGTTCTTGTAGAACTTGACCAGGGAACACATGTTGTTCTGATCGGTCACCGCGACCGCAGGCATGTTCATGCCCACCAGGGTTTTGACCAGCGGTTTGATCCGTACCAGGCCGTCGACCAGGGAGTACTCAGTGTGCAGGCGTAGGTGAACGAATGAAGCCGGCATAGTGATCCTGTCTTATACGTGGAAACAACAAGGCCCGGATTGTACCGGGCCTTGGCAAAAACATCAGCCTCGCGACTAAACCTCGATGAGACTCCCGCGCGTCTCGTAAGCCAGCCGTACAGGGGCAAACGAGCGACGATGGATCGGCGTGGGGCCAAGGCGGGCCAGGGCTTCCAGATGAACGGGGGTCGGGTAGCCTTTATGGCCGCCGATGCCATAGCCGGGGTAGATCAATTCGAAAGCCGCCATTTCACGATCACGGCTGACCTTGGCCAGGATTGAGGCAGCCGCAATGGCCGGCACCTTGCTATCACCCTTGACCACCGCCTCGGAGGGCATGGTCAGTTTCGGGCAACGATTGCCATCGATCATCGCCATTTTTGGCGTGATATGCAGGCCTTCCACCGCACGCTGCATGGCGAGCATGGTGGCGTGGAGAATATTCAACTGGTCGATTTCTTCGACTTCGGCCCGGGCGATATGCCAGCTCAAGGCCTTCTCACATATCTCGTCGAAGAGCTTTTCACGGCGCGCTTCGGTGAGTTTTTTCGAGTCGTTGAGGCCGAGGATCGGACGGCTCGGATCAAGGATCACCGCCGCAGTAACCACGGCGCCACATAAAGGCCCGCGCCCCACCTCATCAACCCCGGCCACCAGTTCGTGGGCCTCGGCAACCAGGCTGAAATCCAGCCCCATCTGCGTGCTCATAAGGCTTCCTGTTTATGGCCAATCAAGCTCAATACGGCGTTTGCCGCCTGGTTTGACGCGTCACGACGCAAGGTGCGATGAATCTCGTCAAATCCGCGGGTCTGTTCTTCGCCGCCGTCGATCAAGGGGAGCAGGGTTTGCGCCAAGGCTTGGGGCGTTGCATCGTCCTGCAACAACTCCGGTACCAACAGGCGTTGGGCCAGCAAATTGGGCAAAGAGATGTAGGGACTCTTGACCATGCGCTTGAGAATCCAGAACGTCAGCGGCGCCAGACGGTAGGCCACGACCATCGGACGCTTGTACAGCAAAGCCTCCAACGTCGCTGTACCCGAGGCGATCAGCACCGCATCACAGGCCGCCAACGCCAGGTGCGACTGGCCGTCGAGCAAGGTCAACGGCAGGGTGCGACCTTCCAGCAGCGTTTCGATCTGCGCACGACGCTGCGGGCTGGCGCAGGGCAACACGAAACGCACGCCTGGCTTCAACACTTGCAGTCGCTCGGCGGCATCGAAAAACACACTGGCCAAACGACCAACCTCGCCACCGCGACTGCCAGGCATCAATGCGACGAGTGGACCGTCGGGCAAGCCCAGTTCGGCACGCGCAGCTGTGCGGTCTGCCTGCAAAGGGATGGTGTCGGCCAATGTGTGCCCGACAAACCGAACCGGCACGCCCTTCTCTTCGTAGAAACGGGCCTCGAAGGGCAGCAACGTCAGCATCAGGTCACAACCTTCACGGATCTTCAGCACACGTTTCTGCCGCCAGGCCCACACAGACGGGCTGACGTAGTGAACGGTCTTGATGCCGGCCTGACGCAACTTGAGTTCGATATTGAGGGTGAAGTCCGGCGCGTCGATGCCAATGAAGACGTCAGGCTTTTCTTCGATAAGCGTCTGGATCAGCAGCTTGCGCCGAGCGAGCAGCTCACGCAGGCGACCCAGCACTTCCACCAGGCCCATGACCGACAGGCGCTCCATGGGGAAGTAAGACGTGAGGCCTTCAGCCTGCATCAGCGGACCGCCGACGCCAATAAACTCAACCGCAGGGTGCTGGGCCTTGAGAGCCCGCATAAGACCTGCGCCCAGAATATCGCCGGAAGCCTCTCCCGCCACCAGCGCGATACGCAGATTGGCCATGGTCAGCGGGTGATGCCGCGAGTCGACGCCTGGATCGAGTCACGGAACACCGCGACTTCCGGGAACAACGCTGCCGGCTCGGTCAGTTGGGTCAATGCCTGGTCTACCGTCAACCCTTGGCGATACACCACCTTATAGGCGCGGCGCAGCGCATGGATCGCATCTTCGCTGAAACCACGACGGCGCATGCCTTCAAAATTCATGCTACGGGCCTCGGCCGGGTTGCCGAACACCGTGACGAACGCCGGAACGTCCTTGCCGATGGCGGTACCCATGCCGGAAAAGCTGTGGGCGCCGATATGGCAGTACTGATGTACCAGGGTGAAACCGGACAGGATCGCCCAATCATCAACGTGCACATGGCCCGCCAACGCAGTGTTGTTGACCAGGATGCAGTGGTTGCCGATCACACTGTCGTGGCCGATATGGGCATAGGCCATCACCAGGTTGTGATCACCCAGGGTGGTTTCCGCACGATCCTGCACAGTACCGCGGTGAATGGTCACGCCTTCACGGATGATGTTGTGGTCACCGATTACCAAACGTGTTTCTTCACCCTTGTACTTCATGTCCGGGGTGTCTTCGCCTACCGACGAGAACTGGTAGATACGATTGTGTTTGCCAATGCGGGTCGGACCTTTAAGGATCACGTGCGGCCCGATGACAGTCCCCTCGCCGATTTCCACACCTGCGCCGATGATCGACCAAGGGCCGACCTCAACGTCGGCGGCCAGAACGGCCGACGGATCGATGATTGCGCGAGGGTCAATCAAACTCATAGTTTGCGTTCCGCGCAGATGATCTCGGCGGAGCATACCGGCTTGCCGTCTACCGAGGCCTGGCATTCGAATTTCCAGATCTGGCGCTTGCAGCTGATGAACTTGGCTTCCAGGATCAACTGGTCACCCGGGGTAACCGGGTTGCGGAAACGCAACTTGTCGGAGCCCACGAAATAGTAAAGCGTGCCATCGGCAGGCTTGAGGTCGAGCATTTTGAAACCAAGGATACCGGCAGCCTGGGCCATTGCTTCGATGATCAATACGCCTGGCATGATTGGATGCGCAGGGAAGTGACCGTTGAAGAACGGTTCGTTGATGCTGACATTCTTGTAGGCACGAATGCGCTTTTCCTCAACATTGAGGTCCACTACGCGGTCCACCAGCAGGAACGGGTAACGGTGAGGCAGGTATTCGCGAATCTCGTTGATGTCCATCATTTCGGGGGGAAGCCTGTAATAAAGATTGGGGGCGGGCGAATAACGCACGCCCCGCTAGCAAATCAAGGAGGCAAGTCTAGCGGCTGTGCACACTTGATATGGAAATGGTATCAGCCTTCTGATGAAGCATTACCGCCAGGGGTCACGTCCCCAACACGCTTTTCCAGCTGTTTGAGACGTCGAGCCATGTCGTCGAGCTGCCTCAAACGCGCTGCACTTTTACGCCATTCAGCCGCAGGCTGCATGGCGGTACCGGAAGAGTAGGCCCCAGGCTCGGTAATCGAGTGAGTGACCATGGTCATGCCGGTGATGAATACGTTGTCGCAAATATCGATATGCCCCACCAGCCCTACGCCACCGGCGAGCATGCAATGCTTGCCGATCTTGGTGCTGCCGGAAATCCCCACGCATGCGGCCATGGCGGTGTGATCGCCAATCTGAACGTTGTGAGCGATCTGGATCTGGTTGTCGAGCTTCACACCATTACCGATCACGGTATCGGCCAGGGCCCCGCGATCGACAGCCGTGTTCACCCCGATTTCCACGTCGTCGCCGATCAATACGCCGCCGACCTGGGCAATCTTGTGCCAGACACCTTTGGCATTGGCAAAGCCAAAGCCTTCACCACCGATCACAGCACCGGATTGAATTACCACACGCTCACCGATACGCACATCGTGGTACAAGGTCACGCGCGGGGCCAACCAACCATCCGCACCGATTTCGCAGCGTGCGCCAATAAAACAATGCGCACCAACCGTTACACCGGCCGCGATACGGGCGCCACTCTCGATCACCGTAAACGCACCAATGCTCGCCGCAGGGTCAACCTGGGCATCATCGGCGATGACCGCCGACGGATGAATACCGCCGGCAGCCTTGGGTTTCGGATCAAACAGGTGCGACACCCGCGCATAGGCCAGGTAGGGGTCGGCCACCACCAGCGCATCCCCGGCAAACCCTTCAGCATCAGCGGCCTTCAGCAATACGGCTGCAGCGCGGCTGTCGATGAGGTATTTACGGTATTGAGGATTTGCGAGGAAGCTCAACTGAGCTGGGCCAGCCTCCTGCAAGGTGGCTAGCCCAGTAATTTCCTTCTCCGGGGAGCCACGCAAGGTAGCCCCCAGGAACTCGGCCAACTCGCCGAGCCTGATAATCGCGGTCATGGCTTACTTCAGCTGATTCATGCGCTCGATCACCTGACGGGTGATGTCGTATTGAGGCTTGACGTCGATCACTGCGCCACGCTCGAACACCAGGTCAAAGGCACCTTTCTTGATGACTTCTTCCACTGCGCTGTCGAGTTTAGGCTTGAGCTGCTTAAGCATTTCGCGGTCGGCAACAGCCTTGGCTTCGTTCAGTTCCTTGGACTGGAACTGGTAGTCACGGGCCTTTTGCTTGAATTCAAGCTCCAGACGCTCGCGCTCGCCTTGCTGCATCTTGTCACCACCGGCTACCAGACGATCCTGGATGCCCTTGGCACTGCTTTCCAGGGTCTTGAGCTTGGTCAGTTGCGGACCGAATTTTTTCTCGGCATCCACGGCGTACTTCTTGGCCGCGTCGGATTCGAGCAGAGCCATCTGATAGTTCAGAACGGCGATTTTCATTTCGGCGAAGGCCGGGGTGGTTACCAGCACGGTGGCCAGCAGAACCAATTGAGTCAACTTACGCACAATGCAACTCCTACAGAATCCGTTGTCGTTATCTTGGGTCAGACGCTTAGAACGTCTGGCCGAGGGAGAATTGGAAAATCTGGGTTTCAGCGTTATCCGGTTTCTTGATCGGCATGGCCAGAGCAAAGCTCAACGGGCCAAGCGCAGTCACCCAGGTCACACCCACACCCACGGAGCTCGCCAGATTGCTGAGGCTCACGTCGTTGCACTGAGTGTTGGACTTCACGCCGCTTGGGTTGGTGACCTGTTCGCACTTGGAGTCGAACACGTTACCCACGTCCCAGAAGACCGACGTACGCAGCGACCGCTGATCTTTAACAAACGGCAGCGGGAACAGAATTTCCGCACCGCCCTGGATCAACACGTTACCACCGAATGGCAGCGGGTCATTGTCGGAGTCGACCGTAGTGCCTTGGTTACCGGTCACGCCAACACCACGGCTTGGTGTACCACGCGGCCCCAGGGTGCTGTCCTTGAAGCCACGTACGGAGTTGAAACCACCCGCGTAGTAGTTTTCATAGAACGGCAGGCCATTGGTCGAACCATAACCGTCGCCATAACCCAGCTCAGTGTGCAGGCGCATGGTGTAGTTATCGCTCAGCGGCTGGAACAACTGGCCACGGTAGTCGAGTTTGAAGAACGACAGGTCACTGCCCGGCGTGGTGGTTTCCAGGGTCAGGCTCTGGGAGTGACCACGGGTTGCCAACACGCCTTTGTTCAGGGTCGACTCGGACCAGCCGGCAGACGCCTTGAAGTTCAGGAACTTGTCGCCTTCGCGACGGGTAAAGTCGAAGATTTCATCCACGGTGTACACACCGGTCTTGATCTCATCCTGTTGCGCGGTCAGGCCGAACGTCAGACGCGACGTCTCGCTGATCGGGTAACCGACGTTGACGCCGGCACCCAGGCTGTCGATCGCATAGCTTGCAACATCAACATCGAGATCTTTGTAGTCGGTGGTGCGATAGAAGGCGTTGTAGCCAAGGCTCACACCGTCAGCAGTCCAGTAGGGGTCGGTATAACCGAAGTTATAGCGGCTCTGGTATTCGCTTCGGGTCAGGCCGATGGACACACGGTTACCGGTACCGAGGAAGTTGTTCTGGGTGATGGAACCACCCAGGATCAGGCCGGCACTCTGTGCAAAACCAACGCTGGCGGTGATCGAACCCGAGGCTTGTTCCTCTACGGCGTAGTTCACGTCGACCTGGTCGTCCACACCGGGTACGGCTGGCGTTTCGACGTTGACTTCCTTGAAGAAGCCCAGGCGTTCCAGACGGGTCTTGGACTGGTCGATCAGGTAAGTCGACGCCCAGCCACCTTCCATCTGGCGCATTTCACGACGCAGCACTTCGTCGGCGGACTTGGTGTTGCCACGGAAATTGATGCGGTTCACATAGGCACGCTTGCCCGGGTCGACCACAAAAGTGATGTCCACGGTATGGTCTTCATCGTGCGGAGTCGGTACGCCATTGACGTTGGCGAAGGTATAGCCTTCGTTACCCAGGCGGCGGGTGATCAGTTCGGACGTAGTGGTCATCAGCTTGCGCGAGAATACCTGGTCTTTCTGCACCAACAGCAGTGACTTGACCTGGTCTTCAGGCACTTTCAAGTCGCCGCTCAGCTTCACGTCACGAACTTTGTACTTCTCGCCTTCGTTGACGTTGACGGTGATATAGACGTGTTTCTTGTCCGGGGTGATGGATACCTGGGTGGAGGCGATATCCATGTTGATATAGCCGCGATCCAGGTAGTAGGAACGCAGACGCTCCAGGTCACCGGAGAGTTTTTCACGGGCGTACTTGTCATCGTTCTTGAAGAACGACAGCCAGTTGGTGGTCTTGAGTTCGAACAGGTCGATCAGGTCTTCATCGGCAAACTTGGTGTTGCCCACCACGTTGATGTGCTGGATCGCCGCCACGGTACCTTCGTTGATGTTGACCTTGAGGCCGACACGGTTGCGAGGTTGCGGCACCACTTCCGTTTCCACGGTCGCGGAGTAGCGGCCCTGGGCAACGTATTGGCGTTGCAGTTCGTTACGCACACCTTCAAGGGTGGCGCGCTGGAAGATCTCGCCCTCGGCCAGGCCGGATTGCTTGAGGCCCTTCATCAGGTCTTCAGTGGAGATCGCTTTGTTGCCTTCGATCTCGATACTGGCGACGGAAGGTCGCTCGACGACGGTGATGACCAGGACGTTGCCTTCGCGACCCAGTTGGATGTCTTGAAAGAACCCGGTTTTGAACAGCGCACGAGTGGATTCCACCAGGCGACGGTCATCAGCCTGTTCCCCGACGTTCAACGGCAAGGCACCAAAGACGCTACCCGCGGAAACCCGCTGGAGGCCGTTGACGCGAATATCGGAGATGGTGAAGGACTCGGCGTGAACTTCGGCGATCATCAATACGGTGAGAACCGCAGTTAGCAGCAGACGTTTCATGAAGTCCTTTCTTATTCCAACTGGCAATAAACAAACTGCCGCAAAATGCGGCAGATTCGCAATTCAGCGAAGCGTTACAGTCGACCCAGATCGTTGACCAAGGCTAATAACATCACCCCGACCACCAAACTGATACCGATCTGTATCCCCCAACCCTGCACCCGATCCGACAAGGGGCGACCACGCACCCACTCGACCAGATAAAACAACAGATGCCCCCCATCCAATACGGGAATGGGCAGCAAATTCAGAACCCCCAGGCTGATACTCAGATAAGCCAGGAAATTCAGGAAATCCGCGACACCCGACTGGGCAGAAGCGCCCGCCACTTTAGCAATGGTTATCGGTCCACTCAAGTTTTTTACCGAGAGCTCACCGAACAACATTTTCTTGAGGGATTCGAGGGTCAGCACACTCATGGTCCAGGTGCGTTTCGCGCCTTCGCCAATTGCCGCCAACGGCCCGAAACTCACCTCACGCACCATGGATGGCGGCCACTCGACACCTTTGACTCCAGCCCCCAGGTAACCCCCGGCCGCCTTGGCTTCCCCGCGAACCGCCAGAGTCACCGGCACGTCAATCTGAGCACCATCGCGCTCAACTTTCAGCAAAATCTTGGTATCAGGACGGACACGCACCAGGTCGACCACTTGCTGCCAATCGCCCAGCGCCTGGCCATCGAGCGCCAACAAACGGTCACCGGTTTTCAGACCTGCGGCCTGGGCCGGACCTTTCGGATCCAGCTCGGCGAGCACCGGCGGCAGTGCAGGTCGCCACGGACGAATACCCAGGGACTTGATCGGATCAGGCTCATCGGCCCCTTTGAGCCAATGGTCCAAGGCCAGTGCACGCGGGGTTTCAGCAGTGGAATCCTGCTCACGCACCACGACATTGACGGTGCCGCTTTCACCCAGGCGACGCACCAACTGCAAATTGACGGCGCCCCACCCCGTGGTCGGCTCGCCATCAATGGAAACAATTTCCTGCCCCGCTACCAGACCGGCCTTGGCCGCAATACTGTCCGCCTCAACCGCGCCGATAACCGGACGTACCTGCTGGCTCCCCAGCATGGCCAGGACCCAGAAAAACAGCATCGCCAACAGGAAGTTGGCGATCGGGCCGGCGGCGACGATGGCAATACGCTGACGAACGGTCTTGCGATTGAAGGATTGGTCCAACTGATCAGCCGGCACCTCCCCTTCGCGCTCGTCGAGCATCTTGACGTAACCACCCAGCGGGATGGCCGCGATTACAAACTCGGTGCCACGACGATCATGCCAGCGAACCAGCGGCATGCCGAAACCAACGGAAAAGCGCAATACCTTGACGCCGCAACGACGCGCCACCCAGAAGTGACCGAATTCGTGAAAGGTAACCAGTACACCCAGAGCAACCAGGGTGCCGACAATCATGTAAAGCGCACTCATCTAATTTCTCCGCATTCCAATCCAGTGCCTGGAGGCGCAAACGCCCCCACAGGCTAACGCGCGTTGCGGCTCAACCAGTGTTCGGCAAGCGCCCGGGCCTTGGCATCCGCCTCGAATACCGCATCCAGATCATCCACCGCCACAACTGGCTCAAGGCTCAGGACGTCCTCGATGATACTCGCGATCTGTGGAAAGCGGATGCGCCGTTCGAGAAATGCCGCCACCGCCACTTCATTTGCCGCATTGAGCATCGCCGGCGCGCTATTACCCGCCTCCGCCGCCTGCCGCGCCAGGCGCAGGCAAGGAAAGCGCTGCTCGTCCGGCGCCTCGAAGTCCAGGCGGGCAATTGCAAACAGGTCCAAGGCAGCCACACCGGAATCAATTCGCTCCGGCCAGGCCAGGGCGTTGGCAATCGGCGTGCGCATATCGGGGTTTCCCAACTGCGCCAATACCGAGCCGTCCACGTAGTCAACCAAGGAATGAATCACGCTTTGCGGGTGGATCACCACCTCGACCTGATCAGGCCGCGCATCGAACAGCCAGCACGCCTCGATCAACTCAAGGCCCTTGTTCATCATGCTTGCCGAATCCACGGAGATTTTGCGCCCCATGGACCAGTTGGGATGCGCACACGCCTGATCTGGCGACACATGCTCCAGCTCGCTCAACGGAGTTTGCCGGAACGGGCCACCGGAAGCGGTCAACAGGATGCGGCGCACGCCTACCTGACTCAAGCCACGGGCATAGTCACCAGGCATGCACTGGAAGATGGCGTTATGCTCGCTATCCAGCGGCAGCAACACGGCACCGCTTTTACGCACGGCCTGCATAAAAAGCGCGCCAGACATCACCAGTGCTTCTTTATTGGCCAGCAGGATTTTCTTACCGGCGTCGACGGCCGCCAAGGTCGGGCGCAGGCCCGCGGCACCGACGATAGCAGCCACCACGGTGTCCACCTCGGCGTCGGCCGAGACCTGGCACAAGCCCTCCTCCCCCACCAGCACACGCGTAGCCAACCCGGCAGCCCGCAGATCCTCCTGCAGACCTTGCGCGTCGCCCGCCTCAGGCACCACGGCAAAGCGCGGCGCATGGCGTACGCACAGGGCCAGCAACTGGGCCAGGCGAGTAAACCCGGTGAGAGCAAAGACTTGATAGCGCTGCGGGTGACGAGCGATCACATCCAGGGTGCTCAGGCCCACCGAACCGGTGGCACCCAGCACGGTTACTTGTTGCAGGCGGCTCACGAAGCGGTCATCCACAACAGTACGGCAAAGATCGGAATGGCCGCGGTGAGGCTGTCGATACGGTCCAGCACGCCACCATGACCCGGCAGAAGGTTACTGCTGTCCTTGATCCCGGCCTGGCGCTTGAACATGCTTTCGGTGAGGTCGCCCACGACCGAGATGAAGACGACAATGGCCGTGCCCACCAGGGCCAGGAAGATTTCCTTCACCGGCCAATCGCGCACCACACCCACCACCACGGTGATCAGCAAGGTCAGCGCGAGACCGCCGTATACGCCTTCCCAGCTTTTACCGGGACTGACTGCGGGCGCCAGCTTGCGCTTGCCGAATGCTCGCCCCGAAAAGTAGGCACCGATATCGGCCCCCCACACCAGCACCATCACCGCCATGATCAGCCAGTTGCCCATCGGCGAATTCTTGATTTCCACCAGCCCTTGCCAGGCAGGCAACAGAATCAACAAACCGATCACCAACTTGCTGGCCACGCTGGACCACTGCGCGCTGGTACGCGGGTACGTCAACACCAGGTAGGTCGCAAGCGCCCACCACAACACCGCAGCGCCCAACACCCAGGGCACGACGATGCTCGACAGGGTATGCATCAGGAACAGCAACACTGCCACGGCAGCGGCGTAGGCCACGCGTGGCAGCTGCGCGCTGAAACCTGCCAGGCGCGCCCACTCCCAGGCACCCAGGGTGACGACCAGACCGATAAACAGGGCGAAACCGGAACCATCGAGCAGGAAAAACCCACACAAGGCGATCGGCAACAGGATCAGTGCTGTGATGATTCGTTGTTTTAGCATTTAAACCCGGGCTCCAGCTTCGATCTGCTCGCTCGTTTTACCGAAACGCCGCTGACGGGAAGCGAAATCTGCCAGCGCAGTGCGCATGGCATCGTGTTTGAAGTCCGGCCAGAACAGGTCGGAGAAGTACAGCTCGGTGTAAGCCAGCTGCCACAAAAGGAAATTGCTGATGCGATGCTCGCCACCGGTACGGATGCACAAGTCCGGCAACGGCAGGTCGCCGGTTACCAGACAGGTTTGCAACAGTTCAGGCGTGATGTCCTCGGGCCGCAGATGACCGGCCTGCACTTCACGGGCCAGCCGTTGCGCGGCCTGGGCGATATCCCACTGGCCACCGTAGTTGGCTGCAATCTGCAGCACAAAACGGTCCGCACCCGCCGTAATGGCCTCGGCTTCACGCATAGCCGCCTGCAATTCAGGGTGGAACCGCGAGCGGTCACCGATGATGCGCAGGCTGATGTTGTTATCGTTGAGGCGCTTGGCCTCGCGACGCAACGCTTTGAAGAACAAGTCCATCAAAGCCGTGACTTCGTCGACCGGGCGCTGCCAGTTTTCACTGGAGAAGGCGAACAGGGTCAATACCTCGACCTTCGCCTCAGCGCACACCTCGATCACCGCCCGCACCGCATCGACACCCGCTTTATGCCCGGCGACACCTGGCATAAAGCGTTTTTTCGCCCAGCGATTATTCCCATCCATGATGATCGCGACATGGCGCGGCACCACTGAGGGTACAGTCTGCTTGGTCTTTTCCATGAAGGTGTCCTGACCCCTTATACGGCCATCAGGTCCTTTTCTTTTTCTTCCGTGGCCTTGGTGATCTGGGCCTCGGCATCTTTGGTCAGCTTGTCGATATCGGCAACGGCACGACGCTCTTCGTCTTCGCTGATTTCCTTGTCCTTGACCAGTTTTTTCAGGTCACCCAAGGCATCGCGACGGATGTTACGCACAGCAACGCGTGCATCTTCAGCCGCGCTGCGCGCCTGCTTGGTGAAGCCCTTGCGGGTTTCCTCAGTCAGGGCAGGCATGGAGATCAGCAGCAACTCACCCAGGTTGGTCGGGTTGAGGTTCAGGCCGGCGCTCTGGATGGCCTTGTCGACAGCGGCGAGCATGTTGCGCTCAAACGCTACGACCTGCAGGGTGCGCGAATCCTTAACGGTCACGTTGGCCACGCCGCTCAGCGGAGTGTCAGTGCCGTAGTACGGCACCATCACGCTGCCCAGGATGCTTGGGTGCGCCTTGCCGGTACGAATCTGGCCGAATGCGTGGCTCAGAGACTCCAGGGATTTTTGCATACGCGCTTGGGCGTCTTTCTTGATTTCGTTGATCATTGTTGGCCTTCCTCGATCAGAGTCCCTTCCGCGCCGCCGTGTACGATATTCAGCAGGGCGCCGGGCTTGTTCATGTTAAATACGCGCAGCGGCATCTTGTGGTCGCGGCACAGGCAAATAGCCGTCAGGTCCATCACACCCAGCTTGCGATCCAGCACTTCATCGTAGGTCAGATGATCGAACTTCTCGGCATGCGGGTCTTTGAATGGGTCTGCGGTGTACACGCCATCCACCTTGGTAGCCTTGAGCACCACGTCAGCATCGATCTCGATGGCGCGCAGGCACGCTGCCGAGTCGGTGGTGAAGAACGGGTTACCCGTGCCAGCGGCGAAGATCACCACTTCCTTGGCGTTCAGGTGGCGCATGGCTTTGCGGCGATCATAGTGATCGGTCACGCCGACCATGGAAATAGCCGACATCACGATTGCCGAGATATTGGCACGCTCCAGGGCGTCGCGCATTGCCAGGGCGTTCATCACAGTGGCCAGCATGCCCATGTGGTCGCCGGTAACCCGATCCATGCCGGCCGCACTCAGTGCCGCGCCGCGGAACAGGTTGCCGCCGCCAATCACCAGGCCGACTTGTACGCCGATACCGACCAGTTGGCCGACTTCCAGCGCCATACGGTCGAGCACCTTGGGATCAATCCCGAACTCTTCCGAGCCCATCAGGGCCTCGCCGCTGAGCTTGAGTAGAATGCGTTTATAGCGAGCCTGATAACCACTGCCCTGCTGAGCCATTGCGAATCTCTCCTGCGGCGTATTTTAAAAATTCTTGGCGAGCCGTTTACGGCTTGCATTCACTCTAGCTGGACGCTATCACAGCGCCATCGGAACACGGCTTTGTAAGCCAGTTCCGAGGGGAAGCCAAATAAAATTGGCCTGCCCATTTGAAAAGAGGCTGCGCGCGTGAGCGGGCAGCCTCTTTCGGGCGACAGTTGAAAACTGTCTTATTGCTTAGCGGCAGCCAGCTGGGCAGCAACTTCTTCAGCGAAGTTGTCGACCGGCTTCTCGATGCCTTCGCCTACTTTGAAGTAAGTGAAGGAAACGATTTCAGCACCGGCTTTCTTAGCCAGCTCGCCAACCTTGATTTCAGGGTTCTTGACGAACGCCTGCTCAACCAGGCTTGCTTCGGCCAGGAACTTGCTGATACGGCCTTTGACCATGTTCTCAACAATGTTTTCTGGCTTGCCTTTGATTTTTTCTTCGTTCAGCTGCAGGAACACAGCTTTTTCACGCTCGATGGCTTCGGCAGAAACTTCCGAAGGCAGCAGGAACTCAGGGTTGCTGGCCGCTACGTGCATAGCGATGTCTTTGGCCAGTTCAACGTTACCGCCTTTGAGCACAACCGCAACACCGATCTTGTTGCCGTGCAGGTAACCACCAACCACATCACCTTCAACGCGCACCAGGCGACGGATGTTGACGTTTTCGCCAACCTTGCCGACCAGTACCAGGCGATCAGCTTCTTGAGCGGCGATCAGCGGAGCGGCGTCAGTCAGTTTGTCGGCGAACGCTTTTTCAACGCTGGCAGCAACAAATGCCTTGAAGTCGTCCTGCAGAGCCAGGAAGTCGGTCTGGGAGTTCACTTCCAGCAGAACAGCAGACTTGCCGTCTTCTTTCAGAGCGATAGCGCCTTCAGCAGCCACGTTGCCTGCTTTCTTGGCAGCCTTGATGGCGCCGGAAGCACGCATGTCATCAATGGCTTTTTCGATGTCGCCGTCAGCCTTTTCCAGGGCCTTCTTGCAATCCATCATGCCTTCGCCGGTACGCTCACGCAGTTCTTTAACCAACGCTGCAGTAATTGCTGCCATTTTCAAATTCCTCTTGGATAGGTTTTCAACCATTCCACCCGATCGAACGGGGGATCAATTCTTCCCGAACCACCCTTGTTAGCCGCTGCACGTTACAGATGTTGTAGCTGCGCTGCCGACAAATGGTTTTCGAGGTGGCAAAAAGGGGGCCAAGCCCCCTTTTTGCTTACTGAGTCAACGCCAGGGCGTCACTTACTCAGCTGCGGCTACCGGAGCTTCTTCAACGAACTGCTCGGTACCACCAGCAACGTGGTTGCGACCACGGATTACAGCGTCAGCCATCGAACCCATGTACAGCTGGATAGCGCGGATTGCGTCATCGTTGCCTGGGATGATGTAGTCAACGCCTTCCGGGCTGCTGTTGGTATCGACAACGCCGATAACAGGGATGCCCAGCTTGTTGGCTTCAGTGATCGCGATGCGCTCGTGATCAACGTCGATAACGAACAGTGCGTCAGGCAGACCGCCCATGTCCTTGATGCCACCCAGCGAACGATCGAGCTTTTCCAGGTCACGGGAGCGCATCAGCGCTTCTTTCTTGGTCAGCTTGGCGAAAGTACCGTCTTCGGCTTGCACTTCAAGGTCACGCAGACGCTTGATGGAAGCACGGATGGTTTTGAAGTTGGTCAGCATGCCGCCCAACCAGCGGTGATCGACGTACGGCGAACCGCAACGTGCTGCTTCTTCAGCAACGATCTTGCCAGCGGAACGCTTGGTGCCGACGAACAGAATCTTGTTTTTGCCCTGGGCCAGGCGCTCTACGAAAGTCAGAGCTTCGTTGAACATTGGCAGGGTTTTTTCAAGGTTGATGATGTGGATCTTGTTACGCGCGCCGAAAATGTACTTACCCATTTTCGGGTTCCAGTAACGGGTCTGGTGACCGAAGTGCACACCGGCCTTCAGCATATCGCGCATGTTGACTTGGGACATGATAGTTCCTTAATAAGTCGGGTTTGGCCTCCACGTATCCCAATGACCAACCAGCGGCATCAAGGCCTCCGGCACCCAGGTCATCGTGTCGACACGTGTGTGGATTTAAGCCTTTCGGGGCATCCCCGGAAAGCGGCGCATTTTATACCACACGAAGGGCGAAAACGAAACCCGCAATCACACCTGACGTGAGCGGCGTATAGGCAACCCGTTGAATAGAGCGGATTTAACCCCACCCTATAGAGAGAAGCGATCGTCAGGGGCTCATGGTTTACCACCCGCGTCTGGTAGAATCGCGTTTTTTGTGGCTTGTGCGAATTCTGTAACCTTTTGTCGCACGCCCGTAAACCGTATTGATTTCAGCGCGTCGCGCTAGAGAGAGCCTGTATGACCGTTAGTTTGAAAACCGCCGAAGACATCGCCGGCATGCGCATTGCCGGCAAGCTGGCTGCCGACGTGCTGGAAATGATTGCCGAGCACGTCAAGCCCGGCGTCACCACCGAAGAGCTGAACCAGATCTGCCACGACTATATAGTCAATGTGCAAAAGGCCATCCCTGCCCCGCTCAACTATAAAGGCTTCCCCAAGTCGATCTGCACCTCGGTCAACCACGTGGTCTGCCACGGCATTCCGGGCGACAAGCCATTGAAGGATGGCGACACGCTGAACATCGACGTCACCGTGATCAAGGACCGCTACTTCGGCGACACCAGCCGCATGTTCCACGTCGGCACCGTGCCGGTCTGGGCCGAGCGCCTGTCCCAGGTGACTCAGGAATGCATGTACAAAGCCATTGAAATCGTCAAGCCTGGCTGCCGCCTGGGCGATATCGGTGAAGTCATCCAGAAGCACGCCGAAAAGAACGGTTTCTCGGTGGTACGCGAGTTCTGCGGCCACGGTATCGGCACAGTCTTTCACGAAGAGCCGCAGATCCTGCATTACGGCCGTGCCGGCACCGGCATGGAACTCAAGGCGGGCATGACTTTCACCATCGAGCCGATGATCAACCAGGGCAAGGCCGACACCAAGGTACTGGGCGACGGCTGGACCGCCATCACCAAGGACCGCAAGCTATCCGCCCAGTGGGAACACACCTTGCTGGTCACCGAAACCGGTTACGAGATCTTCACCTTGCGCGCCGACGACACGATCCCACGCGTTTCAGCCTGAAGGTTGCCCAGGTTTTCCCCCACAGCGTGTTGTGACTGACTGACAGATAGAAAGGAAAGCCGATCGATGCCCCAGGTGGATCCCGAACTCTTCGACCGTGGCCAGTTCCAGGCCGAGCTGGCCCTGAAGGCGAGCCCCATCGCCGCATTCAAGAAGGCGATCCGCCAGGCTCACGAGGTGCTCGATGAGCGCTTTCGCAGCGGCCGGGACATCCGCCGGCTGATCGAAGACCGCGCCTGGTTTGTCGACAACATCCTGCAAAAGGCCTGGGAACAGTTCAGTTGGAGCGAAGATGCCGATATCGCGCTGGTAGCGGTCGGTGGCTACGGTCGGGGCGAGCTGCATCCCTACTCCGATATTGACCTACTGATCCTGCTGGACAGCGCCGACCATGAGATCTTTCGCGATTCCATTGAGCGGTTTCTTACACTGTTGTGGGACATCGGCCTGGAAGTCGGCCAGAGCGTTCGTTCGGTCGACGAATGCGCCGAAGAAGCCCGTGCCGACTTGACGGTCGTCACCAACCTGATGGAAAGTCGCACCATCTGCGGCCCCGAGCGCCTGCGCCAGCGCATGCTCGAAGTCACCAGCACCGCGCATATGTGGCCGAGCAAGGAGTTCTTCCTGGCCAAGCGTGCCGAGCAGAAGGCCCGGCATCACAAATACAACGACACCGAATACAACCTGGAGCCCAACGTCAAAGGCTCGCCGGGCGGGCTGCGCGACATCCAGACGATTTTGTGGGTCGCCCGTCGCCAGTACGGCACCCTGAACCTGCGCGCCCTGGCCGGCGAAGGCTTTTTGGTGGAGAGCGAAAACGCCCTGCTGGCTTCGTCCCAGGAGTTTTTGTGGAAGGTGCGCTACGCCCTGCACATGCTCGCCGGGCGCTCGGAAGACCGCCTGCTGTTCGACCACCAGCGCTCCATCGCCACCCTGCTGGGTTTCGAAGGCGAGGACGCCAAGACCAGCATCGAAAGCTTCATGCAGCAGTACTACCGGGTGGTCATGAGCATTGCCCAGCTCAGCGACCTGATCATCCAGCACTTCGAAGAAGTGATCCTGGCCCCCGAAGACGAAGCGCCGCCGCAGCCGATCAATGCGCGCTTCCAGTTGCATGACGGTTATATCGAGGCGCGCAACGACAGCGTGTTCCGGCGTACCCCGTTCGCCATGCTGGAAATCTTCGTGCTGATGGCCCAGCAGCCGGAAATCAAAGGCGTACGCGCCGACACCATCCGCCTGCTGCGGGAAAACCGGCACCTGATCGACGACGACTTTCGCAACGACATCCGTAACACCAGCCTCTTCATCGAGCTGTTCAAGTGCAAGATCGGCATCCACCGCAACCTGCGCCGCATGAACCGCTACGGCATCCTTGGGCGCTACCTGCCGGAATTCGGCTTTATCGTCGGGCAAATGCAGCACGACCTGTTCCACATCTATACGGTAGACGCCCACACCCTGAACCTGATCAAGCACCTGCGTAAGCTGCAATACACCCAGGTATCAGAGAAATTCCCGCTGGCCAGTAAGTTGATGGCCAAGCTGCCCAAGCCGGAACTGATCTACCTGGCCGGCCTGTATCACGACATCGGCAAGGGCCGGCATGGCGACCACTCGGAAGTCGGCGCGGTCGACGCCGAGGCGTTCTGCCAGCGTCATCAGCTGCCGCAATGGGACAGCCGCCTGATCGTCTGGCTGGTGCAGAACCACTTGGTGATGTCGACCACCGCCCAGCGCAAGGACTTGTCAGACCCGCAGGTGATCCACGACTTTGCGCAGATCGTCGGCAATGAAACCCGCCTCGACTATCTGTACGTGCTGACGGTCTCCGATATCAACGCCACCAACCCGACGCTATGGAACTCGTGGCGCGCCAGCCTGTTGCGCCAGTTGTATACCGAGACCAAGCGTGCCCTGCGCCGTGGCCTGGAAAACCCGGTGGACCGCGAAGAGCAGATCCGCCGCACCCAAAGCGCGGCGCTGGATATTCTGGTGCGCGGCGGCAACGACCCGGACGATGTCGAGCAATTGTGGTCGCAACTGGGCGACGACTACTTCCTGCGCCACACCGCAGGCGACGTGGCCTGGCACACCGACGCGATCCTGCAGCAGCCGGCCGATGGCGGCCCGTTGGTGCTGATCAAGGAAACCACCCAGCGCGAGTTCGAAGGGGGCACGCAAATCTTCATCTACGCCCCCGACCAGCATGACTTTTTCGCCGTAACCGTGGCCGCCATGGACCAGCTCAACCTGAACATCCATGACGCACGCGTGATCACCTCCAGCAGCCAGTTCACCCTCGACACCTACATCGTGCTCGACACCGACGGCGACTCCATCGGCGACAACCCGGCGCGGGTGAAAAAGATTCGCGAAGGCCTCACCGAAGCCCTGCGCAACCCGGACGACTACCCCACCATCATTCAGCGTCGTGTGCCCCGCCAGCTCAAGCACTTTGCCTTCGCGCCCCAGGTGACCATCTCCAATGATGCGCAACGCCCGGTCACGGTGCTGGAACTCAGCGCACCGGACCGCCCAGGCCTGCTGGCACGCATCGGTGGGATCTTCCTGGAATTCGACCTGTCGCTGCAGAACGCCAAGATTGCAACCCTCGGCGAGCGCGTGGAAGACGTGTTCTTCATTACCGACGCCGACAACCAGCCGCTGTCCGATCCTGAGCTGTGCCTACGATTGCAGGAAGCCATCGTGCAGCAGTTGAGCGTGACTCAGGAACCCGGTGTCGAGCTGACGCGCCTGACGATCTAAACCTCATTCCAGTTTTTAACGCCTTGCACGAGATTCCCATGAACAACGCCCTGAACCAGCTGCAGCCCTACCCATTCGAGAAACTGCGCGCCCTGCTCGGCAGCGTCACACCGAACCCGGACAAGCGCCCGATTGCGCTGTCCATCGGCGAGCCCAAGCACAAGTCGCCGACCTTTGTCGCCGAGGCGCTCAGCAACAACCTCGACCAGATGGCGGTATACCCCACCACATTGGGCATCCCGGCCTTGCGCGAGGCCATCGGCGCCTGGTGCGAACGCCGCTTCGATGTGCCCAAGGGGTGGCTGGACCCGGCGCGCCATATCCTGCCGGTCAATGGCACTCGCGAAGCGCTGTTCGCCTTCACCCAGACTGTGGTCAACCGTGGCGACAATGCATTGGTGGTCAGCCCGAACCCCTTCTACCAAATCTATGAAGGCGCCGCGTTCCTGGCCGGGGCCAAGCCACACTACCTGCCTTGCCTGGACAAAAATGGCTTCAACCCGGACTTTGATGCGGTGTCGGCGGATATCTGGAAACGCTGCCAGATCCTGTTCCTGTGCTCCCCCGGTAACCCGACCGGTGCACTGATCCCGGTCGAGACCCTGAAAAAACTCATCGCCCTGGCCGACGAATACGACTTCGTCATCGCCGCCGACGAGTGCTATAGCGAGCTGTACTTCGACGAACAAACCCCGCCGCCGGGCCTGCTGAGCGCCTGCGTTGAACTGGGTCGCCAGGACTTCAAGCGTTGCGTGGTATTTCACAGCCTGTCCAAGCGTTCCAACCTGCCCGGCCTGCGTTCTGGTTTTGTCGCCGGTGATGCCGATATCCTCAAGGCCTTCCTGCTCTACCGCACCTACCATGGCTGCGCGATGCCGGTACAAACCCAGTTGGCCAGCATCGCCGCCTGGCAGGACGAGGCCCACGTACTGGCCAACCGCGACCTGTACCGCGAGAAATTCGACGCCGTGCTGGCGATCCTCAAGCCGGTGCTGGACGTGCAACACCCCGACGGCGGTTTTTACCTGTGGCCGAATGTGAATGGCGACGACGCCGCCTTCTGCCGTGACCTGTTCGTGGAGGAACACGTGACCGTGGTGCCGGGCTCGTATCTGTCGCGCGAAGTGGATGGCTTCAACCCGGGCGCCGGGCGAGTGCGCCTGGCACTGGTTGCGCCGCTGGCCGAGTGCGTCGAAGCGGCTGAACGGATTCGCGCGTTTATTCAGCGCAGGTCGTAACCCTTGCAAAACCCGCACTGTGCAATGCAGTGCGGGCGCCCGGCGCGATAGCACAGGGAACCAGCTGCCACGCGCTTGCCACTACTCGGCGCATTACCACAAGAGTAGAACGCATGCGTCTGACATCCCAACACTCGGTCAACCTCCCTTCCAACCTGTCGCCCATCGACCACGAACCGCCAGCTTCTGCCGGCACTTCGCGAGTGAAAAGAGGCCTGGCCGATAACCGCAAGCTCTGGCCTCCCGGCGTTATTACCGTTTCGTTGGATTTGAAAGATCAAAAAAGCACCGCCTTGGCGGTAGATGCAATCCAGGAGTGGGCCCACAACACTCCGGCCCTGCAATTTCGCATCGTCAGAAGCAGAGAGGGTGATATCCGCATTTGCGACGACGAAAGTCTGAAGGGAAACTGGTCCGTGATCGGCACCGACGCGGGCAACATCCCCCTGAACGAGCCCACGCTGCATTTGGAGCGCAACGATGACTCGAAGACATTTCGCGCAACTGTTTTGCACGAGTTCGGACATGCCCTGGGGCTGCTGCACGAACACCAGAACCCCGAGCACACGATCAACTGGAACAAACCCGCGGTCTACAAGGCTTACGCCAGTGATCATTTCCCCAGAGAACTGGTCTATAGCCAGATCCTGGAACTGCCGGTGGGTGATCGGTTGGAGGTCACACGCTATGACAGTCGATCCGTCATGCACTACGCGTACCCCGGTTACGTAACCCACGACGCCAAAGGTGTCGATACCCAACACTGGCTTTCTGACGGCGACAAAGCCATCGCGCGCAGGCTGTACAGCTGACCCCCTGACGGCGTGCAGAGCCTGCCGGCCGCTATTTCATCACGCCCAGATTCGCCTCGCTCATATCCAGATCCGCCAACACTTCGCGCAATACGTCATCACCGATCTGGTGATGACGGCTCAGGCTGTAAAGCTCCAAGCGTTGCGCGCGCAGGGCCTTGAGTCGCAACTTTCGCTCCAGCAAATCCATCTGACGCGCCAGCGCCTGGGCTTCGGCCGAGTCGTTGAACACGTCCAACTGATGGCGATATTCCGACATCAGCCGCGCCTTGAGTTCGGCGGCCAGCGCGGCCTGGGCGGCGTCCGGGGTTTCACTTTCGCCAGGCTCTTCAGCTTCAAGGGCATGAATCGCGGCCACGGCGGTTTTTTTCCAGGCTTCACGCACTTCGTTATGCCGCTTCTCGTCGGGGCTCTTTTCGATGCCGCGCAGTAACAATGGCAAGGCGATGCAGGCGGCGACCAACGAAAACAGGATCACGCCGGCGGCAATAAAAATCAGCAAATCGCGCTCGGGAAAGTCTTTGCCCGGCGCCAGCAACAACGGCACCGACATCACACCCGCCAAGGTCACGGCACCGCGCACACCGCCGACCGTCAAGAGCCAACAGGATCGCGCAGTGGGCACCAATGTCAGCTCGCTTTTCCCCCGCAGGCGACGCAATAACCCCGACAACCGCCAGATGCTCTGCACCCAGATAAAACGCAATACCACCAGCACCAGGAAGATCCCCAGCACCTCCAGGCCGCGATAGAGCAGCGCCGGCCACAGCGTCGACTCATGGCTCACCACGGCCTTGATAATGTCCGGTAATTGCAGGCCCAGCAGCAAGAAGATCAAGCCATTGAACGCAAACTCCAACAACGCCCACACGCTGCGGTTGAGCAGGCGCGTGCTCGTCTGGCGTGGCAGCAGGTCGAGCCAGCTTTGCATCATGCCCGCCGCCACCGCCGACAGAATCCCCGAGGCCCCCAGACGCTCAGCCAATACATACGCGGCAAATGGCAGCAACAACATGAACACCACATGGGTCGCAGGATCATCCCAACCACGGGCGATCATCCAGGCTCGCAAACGACCGACCAGCCAGCTCAGCGCTACACCAACCGCCAGGCCGCCCACCGCTACCAATACAAAGGTCAGGCTGGCGTCGGCAAGGGAAAACACCCCAGTCAACGCCGCCGCCAGGGCGAACTTGAACGTCACCAGGCCCGACGCGTCATTCATCAGCGCCTCGCCCTGAAGCATATGCATCAACGGCTTGGGCAAACGGTTCTGGGAAATGGCCGACACCGCTACGGCATCTGTCGGTGATAAAACCGCCGCCAGGGCGAAGGCGACCGGTAAAGGGATGGTAGGCAATAGCCAATGGATGAAGTAACCGGCACCCACCACGGTAAACAGCACCAGCCCCACCGCCAACGTCAGGATCGGCCCGCGCAGGCGCCACAACTCGCGCTTGGGCATGCGCCAACCGTCGGAGAACAGCAATGGCGGCAAGAACAGAAACAGAAACAACTCCGGGTCCAGCGCCACATGCAACCCCAGCGTGGGCCAGGCCAGCAAGGCGCCGGCGGCAATTTGCACCAGGGGTAGCGGCAGCGGGATGACACGCCCCACCAAACGCGAAACGCTGACCAGCATCAGCAGGATAAGAACGGTGTAGGCGGTTTGCATAACGCGGATTTCCCGGACAATCGACTTACTACGACACATCAGGCAACACGTAGCCGTTGAAGTGCCATATTTCCCGGCTATGGTACCCGCCCAGGCTACGCGATGGCTTTTGCACAAAAGTCGCAGCGCGCAGGACGATCGGCACCCAAAGCCGCTGGTCGTGGCATAATCCGTAACCTTTCGTTTTCATCAGTCCAAAAGGGGGCAATTCCTTGACCGCTTCAAGCAAAACCTTGCACCTTTTCGGCATCAAAGCCTGCGACACCATGAAAAAGGCGCGCACCTGGCTCGATGAGCACGCGGTGAGCTATGAATTCCACGACTACAAAACGGCCGGTATCGACCGCGAACACTTGACCCAATGGTGCAACGAGCACGGTTGGCAGGTGGTGTTGAACCGTGCGGGCACCACCTTTCGCAAACTCGAAGACGAACGCAAAGCCGATCTCGATCAGTCGAAAGCCATTGAATTGATGCTCGCACAACCCTCGATGATCAAGCGCCCAGTGCTCGATCTCGGTGACAGAACCCTGATTGGCTTCAAGCCAGAAAGTTATTCGGCGGCCCTCAAGTAGGCCAGCCCTTCCATTTTTGTAGAGGTAACAGCATGTCCAATTCCCTGTTCAGCCTGGGCTTCGGCGTCGGCACTCAGAACCGCCAAGGTGCTTGGCTGGAAGTGTTTTACGCACAACCGTTGCTCAACCCATCGGCTGAAATCGTGGCGGCTATCGCACCGATCCTCGGTTACACCCAAGGCAACCAGGCCATCACCTTCACCGTGACCCAGGCCCTGCAACTGGCTGACGCACTTAAAGGCGTCGATGCTGCCCAAGCGGCCCTGCTGAGCCGCCTGGCCGAAAGCCACACGCCGCTGGTCGCCACTCTGCTGGCCGAAGACACCGCGCTGACCTCCACCCCTGAGGCCTACCTCAAACTGCACCTGCTGTCCCATCGCCTGGTCAAGCCTCACGGCCTGAACCTGGCCGGTGTGTTCCCACAGTTGCCGAACGTGGCCTGGACCAGCCAGGGCGCGATCGACATCGCGGAACTGGCCGAGCGCCAGCTCGAAGCGCGCCTGCGTGGCGACCTGCTGGAAGTGTTCTCGGTGGACAAATTCCCGAAAATGACCGACTACGTGGTGCCGGCCGGTGTGCGTATCGCTGATGCCGCCCGCCTGCGCCTGGGTGCCTATGTAGGCGAAGGCACCACCGTGATGCACGAAGGCTTCGTCAATTTCAACGCGGGCACCGAAGGCCCGGGCATGATCGAGGGCCGTGTGTCGGCCGGCGTGTTCGTCGGCAAGGGTTCGGACCTGGGCGGCGGTTGCTCCACCATGGGCACCCTGTCGGGCGGCGGCAACATCGTGATCAAGGTTGGCGAAGGCTGCCTGATCGGCGCCAACGCCGGTATCGGTATCCCGTTGGGCGACCGCAACACCGTGGAGTCGGGCCTGTACGTCACCGCCGGCACCAAGGTCGCACTGCTCGACGAGAAAAACCAACTGGTCAAGGTAGTCAAGGCGCGCGAACTGGCCGGCCAGCCGGACCTGCTGTTCCGCCGTAACTCCGAGACCGGTGCCGTGGAGTGCAAAACCCACAAATCGGCGATCGAACTGAACGAAGCGCTGCACGCTCACAACTAAGCAGCCACTCGATGCCACTAACGGGCCGCGCCTTCCGGGGCGGCCCGTTTATACGAGTCTTGACCACCATGCTTGTGCCCTCCCCCTGGCGCGCCGATTTCCCGGCCATCGCCACCCTGCAACGGCAAGACCAGACCTATCTGGATAACGCCGCCACCACGCAAAAACCCCAAGCCCTGCTGGATGCCATCAGCCATTACTACGCCAATGGCGCAGCCAATGTGCACCGTGCCCAGCATTTGCCTGGGGCTCATGCCACCCAGGCCTTCGAGGACAGTCGCAGCAAGGTTGCGCAGTGGCTGAATGCAGGCGACACCGGGCAAATCGTGTTTACTCACGGCGCGACCTCTGCGCTGAACCTCTTGGCTTACGGCCTTGAGCACTTATTCAATGCGGGCGATGAGATTGTGATCAGCGCCCTGGAACACCACGCCAACCTGCTGCCCTGGCAGCAACTGGCCAAACGCCGCGCGCTGCAACTGGTGGTGTTGCCACTGGGCGATGACGGCGTGATCGACCTGCATGCCGCCGCCGAGCTGATCGGCCCACGTACGCGCCTGCTGGCGGTGAGCCAGCTCTCTAACGTACTCGGCGCCTGGCAACCGCTGGAAGCCCTGCTCGCGCGCGTCAAGGCCCACGGCGCCCTGAGCGTGATCGACGGGGCCCAGGGTATCGTCCATGGCCGCCACGATGTGCAGGCGCTGGGCTGCGACTTTTATGTGTTTTCCAGCCACAAGCTCTACGGCCCCGACGGCGTCGGCGTGCTGTATGGCCGCAACGAAGCCCTGCATCATCTGCGTCACTGGCAATTCGGCGGCGAGATGGTGCAACAGGCCGACTACCACAGCGCGAGCTTTCGCCCCGCGCCGCTGGGCTTCGAAGCCGGCACGCCGCCGATCGCCAGCGTGATCGGCTTGGGCGCGAGCCTCGATTACCTGAGTTCACTGGACCAGCAGGCCGTCGTGGCCCACGAAGCCGCCCTGCACGACTACCTCTTACGCGGCTTGAAAGCGCGCAATGGCGTGCACGTGCTGGGCGCGCCGCAGGTGGCGTTGGTCAGCTTTGTGGTAGAAGGCGTGCATAACGCCGACCTTGCGCACCTGCTGACCGAACAAGGCATCGCCGTGCGTGCCGGCCATCACTGTGCAATGCCGCTGTTCAAAGCGCTGCATTTGTCAGGAGCGATCCGTGTATCCCTGGCGCTGTACAACGATTCAGACGACTTGGAGCGCTTCTTTGACGCACTGGACCAGGCGCTGGATATGTTGCGATGAGCGTGCCAATCGACGCAGTCGCGGCGCTGGCGGCATTCCAGTCAGTCGGCAGTTGGGAACAACGTGCGCGCCTGCTGATGCAATGGGGCGAGCGTCTGCCCGCCTTGGCCGATGAAGAGAAGGTCGATGCCAACCTGGTGCAGGGCTGCGAAAGCCTGGTGTGGTTGGTAGGGCGCTTGCACGACGGCCATTGGCAGTTTGCCGCCAGCAGTGATGCGCGAATGATCCGGGGGCTGGTGGCGTTATTGCTGGCGCGGGTTAATGGGTTGTCGGCGGCTGAGTTGCAGGCGGTGGATTTGCCTGACTGGTTCAACCAACTGGGGCTTTCACGCCAACTGTCGCCGTCGCGCAGCAATGGCTTGAATGCCGTCCTGCAGCGCATGCGCGAACTCAGCCACTCGCCACACTGACATTCAGGCGGGCTTGACCCGCTCTGAAGGCCGGCGCACCCCGGCGACAATCTTGTCCACCGCCTTGGTGGCCGCCACCATGCCGAAGGTGGCAGTGACCATCATCACCGCGCCAAAGCCCCCGGCGCAGTCCAGCTTCACCCCGTCGCCGACAAAACTCTTCTGCAGACAGATACTGCCGTCCGGCTTGGGATAGCGCAGTTGCTCGGTGGAAAACACGCACGGCACGCTGTAATGGCGGGTCACGGTGCGGGAGAAACCATAGTCGCGGCGCAACGTAGAGCGCACTTTCGAAGCCAGCGGGTCGTTGAAGGTGCGGTTCAGGTCGCACACCTGGATCAGCGTCGGGTCGATTTGCCCGCCGGCGCCGCCGGTGGTGATGATCTGGATCTTGCGACGCTTGCACCAGGCAATCAGCGCGGCCTTAGCGTTAACGGCGTCGATGCAGTCGATCACGCAATCGATGTTTGGGGTGATGTACTCGGCCATGGTGTCGCGGGTCACGAAATCCGCCACCGCATGCACCGTGCAGTCCGGGTTGATGCCGCGCAGGCGCTCGGCCATCACCTCGACCTTGGGCTTGCCCACGGTGCTGTCCAGCGCGTGCAACTGGCGGTTGCTGTTGCTCACGCAGACGTCATCGAGGTCAAACAGCGAAATTTCACCCACCCCGCAACGGGCCATGGCCTCGGCTGCCCAGGAGCCTACGCCGCCGACACCGACGATCGCCACGTGGGCCGCTTTCAAGCGCTCCAGGCCTTCAATGCCATACAAGCGGGCGACGCCTGCAAACCGCGGATCTTCTGTACTCATGACCATTACCCCAAAAACCGGCGCGCATTATGGACTACGCAGCGACAAGTTCGAAACGACAAGCTACAAGTAAAGAACTTAGATGGTCTTTCGCTGACTAACGTCCGGCTTTTCTCTGTCTGCTGTACGCTCGGGGAAAGGCCGGTGTAGGATGCGCGCCGTTCGGCGCAGGCCGGCACCTCTTTTCGTTCCACACCTTTTGGAACCCGACATAACCATGGCATCGCGTAAATTTGGACTCAACCTGGTGGTGGTGCTGGCAATTGCCGCGCTGTTCACCGGCTTCTGGGCGCTGATCAACCGCCCGGTCACCGCTCCCAACTGGCCTGAGCAGATCTCGGGGTTTTCCTACTCGCCGTTCCAGCAAGGCCAGTACCCGCAGAAAAACCAGTACCCCACCGATGAGCAGATGCGTCAGGACCTTGCGATCATGAGCAAGCTGACGGACAACATCCGCACCTATTCGGTCGACGGCACCCTGGGGGACATCCCCAAGCTGGCGGAAGAGTTCGGCCTGCGCGTGACCCTCGGGATCTGGATCAGCCCGGACCTGGAACGCAACGAACGCGAGATCCAGCGCGCCATCGAGATCGCCAACACCTCGCGCAGCGTCGTACGAGTGGTGGTGGGTAACGAAGCGCTGTTCCGTGAAGAGATCACCCCAGAGGCACTGATCGTGCTGCTGGACCGCGTGCGCGCCGCCGTGAAAGTACCGGTGACCACCTCCGAGCAATGGCACATCTGGGAAAAAAACCCGCAACTGGCCAAGCACGTCGACCTGATCGCCGCGCACATCCTGCCGTTCTGGGAGTTCATCCCGATGGACAAGGCCGGCCAGTACGTACTTGACCGTGCCAAGGACCTGAAGAAACTGTTCCCGAAAAAGCCGTTGCTGCTGTCGGAAGTGGGCTGGCCGAGTAACGGACGCATGCGCGGTGGCAACGAAACGTCCCCCGCAGACCAGGCGATTTACCTACGCACCCTGGTGAACAAGCTTAATCGCCAGGGCTACAACTACTTCGTGATCGAGGCCTTCGATCAGCCGTGGAAAGTCAGCGACGAAGGTTCGGCAGGCGCCTATTGGGGGGTGTTCAACGCTGCGCGCCAGCAGAAATTCAACTTTGAAGGGCCTGTGGTCGCGATCCCGCAATGGCGCGTGCTGGCCATCGGCTCGGTGGTGCTCGCGCTGCTGTCCCTGACGTTGCTGATGATCGACGGCTCGGCCCTGCGCCAACGTGGCCGTACCTTCCTGACGTTTATTGCGTTCCTGTGCGGTTCGGTGCTGGTGTGGATCGGCTACGACTACAGTCAGCAATACAGCACCTGGTTCAGCGTCACCGTGGGTATCCTCCTGGCGCTCGGCGCCCTGGGCGTATTTATCGTGCTGCTCACCGAAGCCCACGAACTGGCCGAAGCGGTGTGGACCCACAAGCGTCGGCGTGAATTCCTGCCGGTTGAAGGGGATTCGCACTACCGCCCGAAAGTGTCGATCCACGTGCCGTGCTACAACGAACCGCCGGAAATGGTCAAACAGACCCTCGATGCCCTGGCCGCCCTCGATTACCCGGACTACGAAGTCCTGATCATCGACAACAACACCAAGGACCCTGCCGTTTGGGAACCGGTGCGCGACTACTGCGAAACCCTGGGCCCGCGCTTCAAGTTCTTCCACGTCGCCCCGCTGGCCGGTTTCAAGGGCGGCGCACTGAACTACCTGATCCCGCACACGGCCAAGGATGCCGAAGTGATCGCAGTGATCGACTCGGACTACTGCGTGTCGCCAAACTGGCTCAAGCACATGGTGCCGCACTTCGCCGACCCGAAAATCGCCGTGGTGCAGTCGCCGCAGGATTACCGCGACCAGAACGAAAGCACCTTCAAGAAGCTCTGCTACGCGGAATACAAAGGCTTCTTCCATATCGGCATGGTCACCCGTAACGACCGCGACGCGATCATCCAGCACGGCACCATGACCATGACCCGTCGTTCGGTGCTCGAAGAACTGGGCTGGGCCGACTGGTGCATCTGTGAAGACGCCGAATTGGGCCTGCGCGTATTCGAGAAAGGCCTGTCGGCCGCGTATTACCACGACAGCTACGGCAAAGGCCTGATGCCGGACACCTTTATCGACTTCAAGAAACAGCGTTTCCGCTGGGCCTACGGCGCGATCCAAATCATCAAGCGTCACACCGCCAGCCTCTTGCGCGGCAAGGACACCGAGCTGACCCGTGGCCAGCGCTACCACTTCCTCGCGGGCTGGTTGCCGTGGGTGGCGGATGGCATGAACATCTTCTTTACCGTCGGTGCGCTGTTGTGGTCGGCGGCGATGATCATCGTGCCGACGCGGGTCGACCCGCCGCTGCTGATTTTCGCGATCCCGCCCCTGGCGTTGTTCGTGTTCAAGGTGGGCAAGATCATCTTCCTGTACCGCCGTGCGGTAGGCGTAAACCTCAAGGACGCGTTCTGCGCGGCCCTGGCCGGCTTGGCGTTGTCCCACACCATCGCCAAGGCGGTGCTGTATGGCTTCTTCACCAGCAGTATTCCGTTCTTTCGTACACCGAAAAACGCGGATAACCACGGCTTCTGGGTGGCTATTTCCGAAGCCCGCGAAGAGATGTTCATCATGCTGCTGTTGTGGGGCGCGGCGCTGGGGATCTACCTGGTGCAGGGCCTGCCGAGCAATGACATGCGCTTCTGGGTGGTGATGCTGCTGGTGCAATCGCTGCCGTATGTGGCGGCGTTGATCATGGCGTTCCTGTCGTCGCTGCCCAAACCGGCGGCCGCAGTGGAGCCTGCAAGCGCGGTGTAAAAACTTGCGCAATGCACTAAACGGCGGCCCTTGGCCGCCGTTTTGCTATAAGATAACGGCCCTTTTGTGCGCCCGCCCGGCTCTCCCAAATACGCTTTCCGGAGTTTCCCCCATGACGGCCCATGCCGACCTTTCGCCGACCCTTCAACTTGCCATCGACCTGATCCGTCGCCCGTCGGTCACGCCGATCGACGCCGATTGCCAGAAGCTGATGATGCAGCGCCTGGGCGACGCTGGTTTTGCGCTGGAGCCGATGCGCATCTTCGAGGTGGATAACTTCTGGGCCACCCACGGCAAGCACGAAGGCCCGGTGCTGTGCTTTGCCGGCCACACCGACGTGGTACCGACCGGCCCGGTGCAGGCCTGGCAGAACGATCCGTTCGACGCGCTGATCGACGAAAACGGCATGCTCTGCGGGCGTGGCGCCGCCGACATGAAAGGCAGCCTGGCGGCCATGCTGGTGGCTGCCGAGCGTTTCGTCACCGACTACCCGGACCACAAGGGCTCGGTCGCCTTCCTGATCACCAGCGATGAAGAAGGCCCGGCGCACCACGGCACCAAAGCGGTCATCGAACGCCTGGCCGCGCGCAAAGAGCGCCTGGACTGGTGCATCGTCGGCGAACCGTCGAGCACTACCCTGGTGGGCGACGTGGTCAAGAACGGCCGCCGTGGCTCACTCGGCGCCACCCTGACCGTGCGCGGTGTACAAGGCCACGTGGCCTACCCGCACCTGGCGAAAAACCCGATCCACCTGGCCGCGCCGGCCCTGGCCGAATTGGCCGCGGAGCATTGGGACGACGGCAACAGGTTCTTCCCGCCGACCAGCTTCCAGATCTCCAACCTCAACTCCGGCACCGGGGCCACCAACGTGATTCCCGGCGACCTGACGGCGGTGTTCAACTTCCGCTTCTCCACCGAATCCACCGTCGAAGGCCTGCAACAGCGCGTCGCGCAGATCCTCGACAAGCATGGCCTGGACTGGCACGTGGAATGGGCGCTGTCGGGCCTGCCGTTTCTCACCGAACCGGGCGCGTTGCTCGATGCCGTCTCCGCCAGCATCAAGGCGATCACCGGGCGCGAGACCCAGGCGTCCACCAGCGGCGGCACCTCGGACGGGCGTTTCATCGCCACCCTCGGAACCCAAGTGGTCGAGTTGGGCCCGGTCAACGCGACGATTCATCAGGTCAACGAGCGCATTCTCGCCAGCGACCTCGATGTGCTGACCGAAATCTACTACCAGACCCTGATCAAGTTGCTCGCCTGATGCTCGCTTGCCCCATTTGCAGCGCCCCGCTCAACGCGGTGGACAATGGCGTGGCGTGCCCGGCCGGGCACCGTTTCGACCGCGCGCGCCAGGGTTACCTGAACCTGTTGCCGGTGCAGCACAAGAACAGCCGCGATCCGGGCGACAACCTGGCCATGGTCGAGGCGCGCCGCGACTTCCTCAACGCCGGGCACTACGCCCCGGTGGCCAGGCGCCTGGCGCAATTGGCCGCCGAACGCGCGCCGCAGCGCTGGGTCGACATCGGCTGTGGCGAGGGTTACTACACGGCGCAAATCGCCGACGCCCTGCCCCAGGCCGACGGTTACGCGCTGGATATTTCCAAGGAAGCGGTCAAGCGCGCCTGCAAGCGCAACCCGGCGCTGACCTGGTTGATCGCCAGCATGGCCCGCGTGCCGTTGGCCGATGCCAGCTGCCAGTTCCTTGCCAGTGTGTTCAGCCCGCTGGACTGGCAGGAAGCCAAGCGCCTGCTCAGCCCTGGCGGCGGCTTGATGAAGGTCGGCCCCACCCGCGGCCATCTGATGCAATTGCGCGAGCGCCTGTACGACGAAGTGCGCGAGTACACCGACGACAAGCACCTGGCCCTAGTGCCCGAGGGTATGAGCCTGGCGCACAGCGAGACCCTGGAATTCACTCTGCGCCTGGATGAACCCCAGGACCGCGCCAACCTGCTGGCCATGACGCCCCACGGCTGGCGTGCCAGCGCCGAGCGCCGTAGCGAGGTGATCGAGGCTGCCGAGCCGCTGCTGGTCACCGTGTCGATGCGCTACGACTATTTCGTGCTTCAATAACCGACTTTTCTACATCCGCGAATGGATTTTCGAATCCCGCAACGAGGAACATCCATGCGCCAACCCGATATCGAGATTTACCTGAAGGACGCTGACGTCGACCACAAGGCCATCGCCGCCTGGCTCGGCGCCGCCCTCGGCCCATGCACCGACTGGGTCCAGAAGGGCCAGACCTACAAATGCAAGGCCGGCAATGTGCCGGTAACCTGGCTGCCCAAGGCCGTCGGCAAATGGAACAGCCTGTATCTGGAAAGCGACCAGACCCCGTGGGACGACGACATCGCCTGCGCCCGGGCGGCCTTTGCCGCGCTGAACGTCGAAGTGCGTTGTGCACCGGGCACGTGGATTGAGGAAGAAGGCGAGGAAAGCGCTGACATCTGGATTCGCATCAGCGCAGACGGTGAAGAGCAGATCACCTGGAAAACCGCCTGATCTTAAGCTGAACACCCAATCAAAAATGTGGAAGGGGGCTTGCTCCCGATGGCGGTGGGTCAGTCAATGTATTCAGTGACTGACACTCAGCCATCGGGAGCAAGCCCCCTCCCACATGGGTTCTGCGGTGTAACAAAAGCCCGCATTACAAACCGACCACATCCTCGGCCTGCAAGCCCTTCTCACCGCTCACCACGGCGTATTCCACCTGCTGGCCTTCGGCCAACGAGCGATGCCCGTCCCCGCGAATGGCGCGGTAATGCACGAACACATCCTTGCCGTCTTCACGCTGAATGAACCCATAGCCTTTTGCATCGTTGAACCACTTCACATTCCCGGTTTCGCGCGTTGCCATTTGTCTCACTCCCCCTTCGGTTTTTTTATTGTTGAGCCGGTTCGCGTTGAACTGCCGAGTATAAGACAGGCTCAAAAACGATCAACTCAAGTTTACATCGCTGCTTTTTTGCCGATTTTCGGCGAATACGGCACACTACCCGCCCGAGCGCCCGCTCGGTTTTTTCCACTTCAAGCAGCTCGCCTATGACCCGCTCCCCGTTCCGCCGTCTGGTATTTGGCACCTTGCGCCGACTGTTGTACCTCTGGGTTCGCTCGGAGACGATCAACCAGTCGTCCCTTACCCTTAACCTGGACCGCAGCCGGCCGGTGTTTTACGTCCTGCAATCGCCCTCCCTCACCGAGCTGGCCGTGGTCGATGCCGAGTGCACCAAGGCCGGCTTGCCGCGCCCGGTGCTGCCGGTATCGGTAGGCCCGCTGATGGAACCGGCAGCGTTCTTCTACCTCACGCCGGAACCCGACTGGCTCGGCCGCCAGGACAAGCGCGGCGCGCCGCCGACCCTGACCCGCCTGGTCAACACCCTGAGCGAACACGCCGAAGAGAATGCACAAATCATTCCGGTCAGTGTGTTCTGGGGGCAGACCCCGGCGAGCGAGTCCAGCCCGTGGAAACTGCTGTTTGCCGACAGCTGGGCCGTCACCGGCCGTCTACGCCGCTTGTTAAGCATCCTGATCCTGGGTCGCAAGACCCGTGTGCAATTCTCTGCGCCTATCAACCTGCGTGAGTTGATCGAGCACAATAAAGGGCACGAACGCACCGTGCGCATGGCCCAACGCATACTGCGTGTGCACTTTCGTAACCTGAAGACCGCCGTGATCGGCCCCGACCTGTCCCATCGCCGCAACCTGGTGAAGGGCCTGGTGAATATGCCGCTGGTGCGCCAGGCCATTCTTGATGAAGCCGAGCGCGAAAAAATCAGCCCGGAAAAAGCCAAGGCCCAGGCCCTGCGCTATGGCAACGAAATCGCCTCGGATTACACCTACACCGCGATCCGCTTTTTGGAGGTGGTGCTGAGCTGGTTCTGGAACAAGATCTACGACGGCATCAAGGTCAATAACATCGAAGGTGTGCAAAAGGTTGCCCAGGGCTATGAGGTGATCTACGTACCCTGCCACCGCAGCCATATCGACTACCTGCTGCTGTCGTACCTGCTGTTCAAAAATGGCCTGACGCCGCCGCATATCGCGGCCGGCATCAACCTGAACATGCCGGTAATCGGCAGCCTGCTGCGCCGTGGCGGTGCGTTTTTCATGCGCCGCACCTTCAAGGGCAACCCGCTGTACACCTCGGTGTTCAACGAATACCTGCACACGTTGTTCACCAAGGGCTTCCCGGTGGAGTACTTCGTGGAAGGCGGGCGTTCGCGCACCGGCCGCATGCTGCAGCCGAAAACCGGGATGCTGGCGATTACCCTGCGCAGTTTCCTGCGCTCCTCGCGCATGCCGATTGTGTTCGTGCCGGTGTATATCGGCTATGAACGCGTACTGGAAGGCCGTACTTACCTCGGTGAGTTGCGCGGTGCGAGCAAGAAGAAAGAATCGATCTTCGACATCTTCAAAGTGGTCGGCGCGCTCAAGCAGCGTTTCGGCCAGGTGGCGGTCAACTTCGGCGAGCCGATCAAGCTGGCTGAGTTTCTCGACAACGAACAACCCGACTGGCGCGCCCAGGAGCTGGGCCCGAACTACAAACCGGCCTGGCTCAACGAAACCACCAACCGCCTCGGCGAACAAGTGGCCCGCCACTTGAACGAAGCCGCAGCGGTGAACCCGGTGAACCTGGTGGCCCTGGCCCTGCTGTCGACCACGCGCCTGGCCCTGGACGAACAGGCCATGGCCCGCCAGTTGGACCTGTACCTGGCGCTGTTGCGCCGCGTGCCTTATTCGCCGCACACCACCCTGCCGGAAGGCGATGGCCTGGCGCTGATCAAGCACGTCAAGGACATGAACCTGCTGTCGGAACAGAGCGACGCCCTGGGCAAGATCCTGTACCTGGACGAGCAGAACGCCGTCCTGATGACCTACTACCGCAACAACGTGCTGCACATCTTCGCCCTGCCGGCGTTGCTGGCGAGTTTCTTCCAGAGCAGTTCGCGCATGAACCGCGAGCAGATCCTGCGCTATACCCACGCGCTGTACCCGTACCTGCAATCGGAGCTGTTTATTCGCTGGTCGCTGGAAGAGCTCGACGCGGTCATCGACCAGTGGCTGCAAGCGTTTGTCGAACAGGGCCTGCTGCGCTTCGAAAAAGACGTGTACCTGCGCCCGGCGCCGAGTTCGCGGCACTTCGTGTTGCTGACGCTGCTGTCCAAGAGCATCGCCCAGACCCTGCAACGCTTCTACATGGCGATTTCGCTGCTGCTCAACAGCGGCCAGAACAGTATCAGCGCCGAAGAACTGGAGGACCTGTGCACGATCATGGCCCAGCGCCTGTCGATCCTGCATGGCCTCAATGCTCCGGAGTTCTTCGATAAGAGCCTTTTCCGACATTTTATTCAGACGTTGCTGGAGCAGGATGTGCTGCGCCGCGACGAAGCCGGCAAGTTGAGCTACCACGCATTGCTCGGCGAACTGGCCGAAGGCGCCGCCAAACGCGTGTTGCCGGCCGACATTCGCCTGTCGATCCGCCAAGTGGCCCTGCACCGTGTGGACGGCGCAGCCGAAGCGTCAGTCGAGGCGCAAGAAACCCGCTAGATTTAAACAGGCGCCCGTTGGATGCAGGCGCCATTGAAAGGAGCCGCACCATGAAAAAAATTATCCTGCTGGGCCTTACCGCCCTGCTTGGAGCCTGCCAATCCGTGCACCACTCCCCCCAGGCAAGCCTCGACGGCGAGGTGTTCTACCTGCAACGCATCGCTCTTCCTGCGGCCGCGACCTTGAGCGTCAGCCTGCAAGACGTATCCCTGATGGACGCGCCGGCCGTGACCCTCGCCGAACAGAAAGGCCCGGTCAAAGGCCAGGTGCCCCTGCCGTTTCACCTGAGCTACGACCCGGCGCAGGTCAAGCCCGGCCACACTTATTCGGTGAGCGCTCGCATCGAACTGGACGGCAAGCTACTGTTTACCACTACCGAACGGCACGCTGTTCAGCTCAACGGCCAGGACCCACAACCTCTGCGCCTGCGCGTCGATGCCGTGGCCCACTGAATTCGATCATAAGGAAGCGCCCATGCTCCGTAACTCCCTTCGCCTTACCGCCCTGTGTGCCGGCCTGCTGCTCGGTGCCAACGCCATGGCCCTGGACCTTGGCAGCCTGTCCCAAGGCGACGCCAGCGGCGGCCTCAAGGATGCCCTCACCCAAGGCGCACAGATCGCCGTGAAACAACTGGGCACACCCGGCGGCTTCAGCAACAACCCCGAGGTCAAGATCGGCCTGCCCGGCAAGTTGGGCAAAGTCGCCGACAAGCTGAAAATGTTCGGTATGGGTGACCAGGTCACGCAACTGGAAACCAGCATGAACAAAGCGGCGGAAACAGCAGTGACCCAGGCTCAGCCGATCCTGGTCAATGCCGTGAAAAAAATGAGCGTCACCGACGCCAAGGGCATCCTCAGCGGTGGCCAGGACTCGGCAACCCAGTACCTGAATAAAACCAGCCGCGAAGAGATTCGCGCCAAGTTCCTGCCCATCGTCAAGGCCGCCACCGACAAGGTCGGCGTGGCTCAGCAGTACAACGCCCTGGCAGGCAAGGCGGCGGCATTCGGCGCAGTGGATGCCAAGAGCGCCAACGTCGAAAACTACGTGACCGAGCAGGCGCTGGACGGTTTGTTCAAGATGATTGCCGAACAGGAAGAAACCATTCGCAAGAATCCGGCGGCGGCGGCCACCAGCCTGGCGAAGAAGGTGTTCGGCGCGCTGTAACCCCTTCCTCACTGCGCCCAGGCCGCTTCCTGCGAAACTGGGCGCAGTGGTCTTACGCCTGACGCTTAGCGGTTAAACAACGCAAACAACGGCCGGCTCGGCAATTGAGGATGGCTGATCGGGTGCGTATGCGGGTGATGCGGTGTGGCACAAGCGGGACGCGTGGGGTGCGGCCGCCCATAACCTGGCCGGGTTGGATGGGGGCGATGAGCCTCGCCTCCTGGTCTTTGCTGTAAAGCTGGAGCAGTGCCTTCGCGCGGCAAGTAGCCACCCAGCAACGCCCCCAGAAATGCACCCTTGAACGCAGCAATTGCGCTGAAAAACGACATCTGACACTCCTTGAACTCAGTGAAATCAGGCCGGCCGCCAACGGGCGGAACCAAGACCTGTGCCTGTCCATCAGGCAAATCTGAGTGGAGTGAAACCCATGAACGTTCCACCTGGCCTGAGGCGTGTTTGCATCAGCATGTGAAACGCCGGCCAATCAATGCATAACCGCCTCGGCCAACCGCCCCATCATGAGCGTGGCAAAACAACCGATCGCCACGGACGTTGCGCGATTGATCCTCAACGGCGTGAGCCAGGTTTTTTGAATCCCTGCAAAGCGACTGCCCAGCACGATCCAGGCCGCCCCCACCGGTATCACCACCAGCGCCAGCGTGCCCATGAACGTGACATAACCTTGCAGCGTGGCAAAGGTGCTGGCCGGCGCGATGAAGGATACGATCAACAGCCCCTTGGGGTTCATGACCGTCAGCCAGAAAAAATAAAGCCCAGAGAAGCGGTCGTGCCGTGGGTCGAGGGCGCTGTTTTTGCGTTGCCAGAGCTTGTACGAGACATACAACAGGTAGCAGGCGGCGGCCAGTTGCGTCGCTTGCAATGCCCAAGGTGAATAAGCCCCCAGGTAGAGCAGCGCGACGCCCCACACCGACACTTGGAGCAGGTACGCCAGGCATTCGATAAACACCAACAGCCACGAAGCCCGAAGCCCGAACAACACCCCGGCGCGAAACAACAGGGTATTGGTGGGGCCTGGGGCGAGCAGCAGCAGCAACAGGGCTGAAACAGTGGCCAACATGATTACGCGACGTCCTTCCTCACTCGGAACCACGCAGCATACAGCGCCGGCAGGAACAATAGTGTCAACGCCGTCGCCACAATCAACCCACCCATGATCGCTACCGCCATCGGCCCGAAGAACACGCTGCGCGACAGCGGGATCATCGCCAGCACCGCCGCGAGTGCCGTCAGCACAATCGGGCGAAAGCGCCGCACGGTGGCCTCGATAATGGCTTGCCACGGTGCCAGGCCGGCCTTGATGTCTTGCTCGATCTGGTCCACCAGGATCACCGAGTTGCGCATGATCATGCCCGACAGGGCGATGGTGCCGAGCATCGCCACGAAACCGAACGGCTGGCGGAACACCAGCAGGAACAGCGTCACACCGATCAGGCCCAGCGGCGCGGTCAAGAACACCATGGCGCTGCGCGAGAAGCTGCGCAGTTGCAGCATGAGCAAGGTCAGCACCACCACGATAAACAGCGGTACCCCGGCCTTCACCGAGTTCTGCCCACGGGCGGAGTCTTCGACGGTGCCGCCGACCTCCAGCTGATAACCGTCCGGCAGTTCGGCACGTACGTCGGCGAGCGTTGGCAGGATCTGCTGGACCAGGGTCGCCGGTTGCTCCTTGCCATAGATATCGGCGCGCACGGTCACGGTCGGCAGGCGGTTACGGTGCCAGATAATGCCCTCCTCGAAGCCGTATTCGAGGGTGGCGATCTGCGACAGCGCGACGCTTTTGCCGTTGTCGGTCGGCACGGCCAGGCTTGGCAGCAGCGACAACTCGGTGCGTTCATGAACCGTGCCGCGCAACAGGATCTCGATCAACTCGTTGTCTTCCCGGTACTGGCTGACGCTGGAGCCGGTCAGCGAGCTCTGCAGGAATTTGGCCAGGTTGGCGGTACTGACCCCCAACGCCCTGGCGCGGTCCTGGTCGATATTCAGGTAGACGATTTTGCTCGGTTCTTCCCAGTCCAGATGCACATTGGCGACGTGGGAATTTTCGCGGACCTTGGCCGCCACTTTCCGAGCCAGGGCGCGGACCTCTTCGATGTGCTCGCCGGTTACACGAAACTGCACCGGATAACCCACAGGCGGTCCGTTCTCCAACCGGGTGACGCGCCCGCGCAGTGCGGGGAATTGTTCGTCGAGGGTTTCGATCAACCAGGTACGCAGGCCTTCGCGTTCTTCGATGGTTTTAGCCAGCACTACAAACTGCGCGAAGCTGGCCGCCGGCAGTTGCTGGTCCAGGGGCAGGTAGAAACGTGGCGAGCCGGTGCCGACATAGGCCACATAGTTTTCGACGCCGGCGTGGGCCTTGAGCAATCCTTCCAGACGTTTTACCTGGTCGGCGGTGTTGCTCAGGGAGGCGCCTTCGGCCAGTTTCAGATCAACCATCAACTCCAGGCGACCGGAAGCCGGGAAGAACTGCTGCGGCACAAAGCGGAACAAGGCCACCGAGCCGATAAACAGTAGCAAGGTCAACACGATCACGGTTTTGCGCCGGCGCACGCACCATTCCACCAAACGTCTGACGCGCTGGTAAAACGGTGTGCCGTAGGGGTCAGGGCCATCCGCGCCGTGTTTGGCCGCGTGAATCTTCGCCAGGTCAGGCAGGAGCTTTTCCCCCAGATACGGCACAAACACCACAGCGGCGACCCACGAGGCGAGCAACGCGATGGTCACCACCTGGAAAATAGAGCGCGTGTATTCGCCGGTACTGGATTGCGCGGTGGCAATCGGCAGGAAGCCGGCGGCGGTGATCAGCGTACCGGTGAGCATCGGGAAGGCGGTACTGGTCCAGGCGAAACTCGCGGCTTTAAGCCGGTCATAGCCCTGCTCCATTTTGATCGCCATCATTTCCACGGCGATGATCGCGTCGTCCACCAGCAGGCCCAAGGCCAATACCAGCGCACCGAGAGAGATCTTGTGCAGGCCGATGCCGAGGTAATACATGGTGGCAAAGGTCATCGCCAACACCAGCGGAATCGCCAGGGCCACCACCATGCCGGTGCGTACGCCAAGGGAGAAGAAGCTCACCAGCAAGACAATCGCCAAGGCCTCGGCCAACACTTGGACGAACTCTCCGACACTGGTTTTCACCGCTGCCGGTTGGTCCGATACCTTGCGCAGCTCCATGCCGGCCGGAAGGTTCTTCTGCAGGCGTGCGAATTCACCCTCAAGGGCCTTGCCCAGTACCAGAATGTCGCCGCCGTCGCGCATGGCCACGGCCAGGCCGATGGCATCCGCGCCCATATAACGCATGCGCGGCGCCGGTGGGTCATTGAAACCCCGATGGATGTCGGCCACATCGCCAATGCGGAAGGTGCGGTCGCCGACGCGAATCGGAAAGTTACGGATCTCTTCCACCGTTTTGAAGTTACCCGACACGCGCAGTTGCACGCGCTCGCTCGGGGTTTCAAAGAAGCCGGCGGTGGACACCGCATTCTGCTCCTGCAACGCCTGCTGCACCGCCGCCAACGGCAGGCCGAGGGTAGCGAGCTTGAGGTTGGACAGTTCGATCCAGATCTTCTCGTCCTGTAGGCCAAGCAGTTCGACCTTGCCCACATCCGGCACACGTTGCAGTTGAATCTGGATGCGGTCGGCGTAGTCCTTGAGCACGGCGTAGTCGAAGCCGTCGCCAGTCAGGGCATAGATGTTGCCGAAGGTGGTACCGAATTCATCGTTGAAAAACGGCCCCTGGATGTCCGGCGGCAAGGTCTGGCGGATGTCGCTGATTTTCTTGCGCACCTGGTACCACAACTCGGGAATCTGCACGGAGTGCATGGAGTCGCGAGCAATGAAGGTGACCGTGGACTCACCGGGACGCGAAAACGAAACGATGCGTTCGTACTCGCCGGTCTCCATCAGTTTTTTCTCGATGCGCTCGGTGACCTGGCGCGAGACTTCCTGGGCGGTAGCACCCGGCCAGTTGGTCTTGATCACCATGGCCTTGAAGGTGAACGGCGGGTCTTCGCTTTGCCCCAGTTTGGTGTAGGACAAAGTGCCGACCACCGCCAGCAGGATCATCAGGAACAGTACGATCTGGCGATTACGCAACGCCCATTCGGAAAGATTGAAACCCATCAGGGACTACTCCTTGGCCGCTAGATTGACCACACGGTTGGAGCGATCCACCGGGCGCACTTGCTGGCCCTCGTGGAGCACGTGCACGCCCGCCGCGACTACCCAGTCGGTGGGGGTCAGGCCTTCCAGCACCGGGACGGTTTTTTCGCCGAACGCGCCGATACGCACCGGCACGCGCTTGAGGGTGTTGTCCGGCTGCACACGCCAAACGTAGGACGCGCCATTCTCCGCGCTGAGGGCCGACAACGGCACCGACAGTGGAATAACACCGTCGGCCTGGATAAATACGCGGGCGCTCTGGCCCAGTTCCGCCGGCACCTTGCCACCGGTGAACGCAACGCGTGCAGCAAACGTGCGCGACTTGGGATCGGCAGCCGGTGACAGCTCACGAATGCGCCCGGCAAAGCGCTGGTCCGGCTGGCTCCACAACTCCACCGCCACCGGCTGGCCGATCTTGAAGCGGCCAAACCCCTGCTCCGGCAGGCTGATCAGGACCTCCCGCTCGCCATCGGTGGCCAGGGTGAACACGGTTTGCCCGGCGGACACCACCTGGCCGACTTCCACCGCACGTTTGGCAACCACACCGTCCTGCGGCGCACGAAGCACGGCATAACCGGCCTGGTTGCTGGCCACATCGAACTCGGCCTTGATCTGCTTGAGGCGCGCTTCACCGGATCGGTAGAGGTTTTCGGAATTGTCGTACTGCGAACGGCTGACCATCTGACGGTCCATCAGGGTTTTGTAGCGGTCACGTTCAGCGCGCACCAGGCTCAGGTTGGCCTCGGCGGCGGCCACTTGGGCACGGGTGGCTTCCAATTGCAGGCGCACGTCCTGGGGGTCGAGTTCCGCCAGGGCTTGGTTGGCCTTGACGCGCTCGCCCTCTTCCACCAACCGTTTGCTGACTTTGCCGCCGATGCGAAAGGCCAGGTCCGGTTCATAGCGGGCACGTACTTCGCCGGGGTAGCTGTCCGTCGACTGCGCCGATGGCTGCGGCTGCACCACCATGGCCGGGCGGACGGTGGTCTGGGCCGCTTCTTCATGGCCGCAGGCGGCCAATAGGAAGACCAGGCTGACAGGCAACGCAAGGGGCAGGAAAGTACTGCGCATGCTGAAGGACCTTTCGCAAATGGAGCTAGGAATAATTATACTGGCCAGTATGTTATTAATACCAAACTCACCAGTCCAGTATTAAAGGTGAAAATGTCCGACAATCCATTGAACACCAACAGCCCCGGGCGCCCCAAGGACATGGCAAAACGCCAGACGATCCTCGAAGCAGCGAAATTTCTGTTTTTGAGTCATGGTTACGCCAACACCAGCATGGATGCCGTGGCCCTTGAAGCCGGCGTATCGAAACTGACCGTCTACAGCCACTTCACCGACAAAGAGACGCTATTCACCGCCGCCGTCGTGGCCAAGTGCGAAGAGCAATTACCGGTCATGTACTTCGAGCTGCCCGACGGCATGCCCGTCAAGACGGTGCTGTTGAACATCGCACGGGGCTTTCATCGCCTGATCAACAGTGAGGAGTCGGTCAACCTGCATCGCCTGATGATGACCACCGGCAATCAGGACGCGAAACTGTCGCGGATCTTTTTCGAAGCCGGCCCGATGCGCATGCTGCAAGGCATGGAGCGCCTGCTCGGTAAGATCGACCAAAGCGGCGCCCTGAGCATCGACAAACCCTTTAAGGCCGCCGAGCACTTTTTTTGCCTGCTCAAGGGCACGGCGAATTTCTGCTTGCTGTATGGCTGCGGCGGGCAACTGACTGAAGAAGCCGCCGAAGCGCATGTGCAGGACGTGGTGGGGTTGTTTATGCGGGCCTACAGGCCTTGAACATCAAGGCTTGAGCGCTTTCTTCGGATAGATGTCATAGCGGCTGGACTTGCCATCCAGCGCATGGCTCGGCTTGGGCCCTTCGATGCAGGGCGCCTTGCGTGGGCGCTTGACCACCACGCGGTGGCTGGCCAGGGCCAGTGCCGCGGCCAACAGGGCCGGCGCGTCCGGATCATCGCCCACCAACGGCCGGAACAGGCGCATTTCTTTCTTCACCAGGGCAGTTTTCTCACGATGAGGGAACATGGGGTCGAGGTAGATAACCTGCGGCGGCTCGCCTTCCCAATGACGCATCACCTCGATGGAGTTGCCCTTGAGCAGCTTCATGCGTGCCACGATGGGCGCCACTTCGAAATCCTCCGCGCCGCGCGCCAGGCCGTCTTCAAGCAAGGCGCCGATCAGCGGCTGGCGTTCGATCAGGCTCATGTCGCAACCGAGGCTGGCCAGTACGAACGCATCCTTGCCCAGGCCGGCCGTGGCATCCAGTACGCGTGGGCGCACGCCTTGGGCAACGCCAACGGCCTTGGCGATCATCTGCCCGCTGCCGCCACCGTATAAACGCCGGTGCGCGGCGCCACCCTCGACAAAGTCCACACGCACCGGCCCCGGTGCGTCAGGCCCGAGCTGTTGCAGTTGCAGGCCATGTTCCCCGACCTGCAGGGAAAACTCCGCATCCGCGAGCTGTAAAGGCAGACCAAGCAACGAAGCCCATTGCTCGGCGCGAGCCTGGAAACCTTCGGCCAAAGCCTCGACCTGGATGCGGCTGGCCGCTGGATGTTCGCTCATCAATCGCTACGCTCAAAAATATTAAGGATCGGCAAACAACGGCCGATAAAAATCACAGTCAGGTATTTTGCCAGAGCTGAGCGTCGACCGAAAAAAATGTCAGACATTCTCCCCCTAACCATCGGTGTACTGCCGACCCACAACCACTACGGCCTGCGCAATACCCAAGCGCTGGCCGGGGTGAGCCATGTGTGGCAGGACTTCTTCGCCCGCGCGTTGGCCGAGCAGCTTGGCGATACGCCAGGCGTGCCGGCTGCCCAGGCGTCGGCTGCGATGGACCCGGCGGTAGAACCCAGCGAAGGCGCCGACCTGCTGGCGCAGATCCTCACCCAGCGTGAGTGCGACGTGAAAGACACCATCATCGCCCCGCCTGAGCCGCTGTTCCTGCCCATCGCCGAATTCGACACCGAGTTGCTGCCACCGGCCGCCACGCCATTCCCGCAAGAAGAGATCGTTGCCCAGCAACGCCAGCAGAATTTTGAAAGCGGTTGGGTACGCCCCATCGTGCTGAGCGCCGGCCAGCCATTGCCCGAGCCAGGCCCGGCGCCGCAACCACGCCCATTGCATCTGCCGATTGCCGAGTTCGAGCTGGACCTGCTGCCACCTCCCGCCACGCCGTACCCGACCGAGGAGCTGCTGGCGCAACAACAGGCCCTGGACTTTGACTACCATTGGGCACGCCCGCTGGTCACCCAGAACCTGCGCCTGGCCGCCTGACCTTCAGCGACACACCCACCAGGGGCCCATGTCCAGGTGGAAATGGTTGCGGTGCGCGGCGTTGTAGTCTGGCCCCAACACCACGTTGAAATCATCACAGGCGCTGTCGCGTACCTGTCGCAGGAAGCGCGCCTTGTCGCCCTCCCCCGGCCAGTCCTTGAGCACGCTGATGCTGCGCCCATCCGCCAGGCGAAACCCGGCGATATCCAAGGCGTTGGCCGAGGCATGCTGGCTCAGCCGCCCTTCGGCACGGTTATACATGTTGCGACAGGCAAAACTGCCCAAATGATCGACCCGCGTCACCGCCTGGCCAAATATCGCCTGGGCCGCCGGTTGCAGGCTGTGACGCTCGAACAGGGCGAACGCCACGGCCAACGGGCAACTGGCGAGAAAGCTGCCGCTCAAGCCGACCGCCGCGCCCTGCACGCGCAAGGTATTGCGCAAGGGACAGGCAACGTCGGAGGGCGTATCAGCTTGATGGCTCACATGCAGGCCGGAAGTTTCCAGCACCTGTTCGCACAACGCGGGGTCATTTGCCAGACGCCCCAGTTTGTAGCGGGTCAGCAGGTTGGGGGTGGCGCGTACATCCAGCGGCGCCCAGGGGTTCCATTGATCCGCTACCGGCACCCAGCCGCGCCAGACCCCAACGGCAACAACGCCGCCGAGCACCAGCAGCGCCCCCATGACGTTGAAAAAACGCACGGCTTAACCTTTGAAGAACTGGTTGGCCCGGCTGAACGGCATCGAGCGCTCGGTAAAACTGAATGTGCCCAACTCATAAACCTCCTGAGCCGCGCGATAAAACTCGCCATAGGCCGCCAGCGCCATTGCCGAACCGACACTGATGCGCTTGACGCCCATCGCGTTCAATTGCGCCACGCTGAGTTTGAGCCCGCCGGACATCAACACATTCACCGGTTTGGGCGCCACAGCCTTGACCACCGCCAGCACTTCCTCGGCACTGCGCAAGCCGGGCGCATACAGCACGTCGGCACCGGCCTCGGCGTAGGCTTGCAGGCGGCGAACAGTGTCGGGCAAATCCAGGCGGCCATGCAGGAGGTTTTCCGCGCGGGCGGTCAGGGTGAAGGGGAATGGCAGGCTGCGGGCAGCCGCGACAGCAGCTTCCACACGTTCAACAGAGAGGTCGAAGGAATAGATCGGGTCGGCGGCAACACCCGTGGCATCTTCGATCGAGCCGCCGACAATGCCGGTGGCCGCGGCACGCAGGATGGTGCGGGCGCAGTCATCGGGGGCGTCGCCGAAGCCGTTTTCCAGATCGGCCGCTACCGGCAACGCGGTGGCGTTGGCGATCATCGAGGCATTGAGCAAGGTATCTTCCAGGGACAGCGCGCCTTCCGCGTCCGGGCGCCCCAGGCTGAACGCATAGCCGGCACTGGTGGTGGCCAACGCTTCGAAACCCAGGCTGGCCAGCATCACGGCGGAGCCGGCGTCCCATGGGTTGGGCATGACGAACGCACGGTCACGCTCGTGCAGGGCCTTGAAGGTTTCGGCGCGAAGGGTTTGAGCATCCATGTCTGGCTCCTGGCGGAAAAAGGAGCCTAGAGTAACCCCAGTTGTTCCACTTCGGGAGTGCGATTGAGCGTAGGCAGCGCCGGCAGGCCGGGTAGGCGCTCGCGCAGTTTTTCGTGGAACCGCAGCGCCAGTTGCGCGGCCAGGCGGTTGTCGGAGGTGTGCAGGAACACATAGGGTGTGCGGCCCTCTTCGATCCAACCGGCGATTTTTTCTACCCAGGGAACCAGGAAGGGGTCATTCGCCTCAAGCTCGGGGTGGCCGATAAACCGCACCTGCGGAAACAGCGTCAGCGCGGCCGGACGCGGCGGCACCTTGGGCTTTTTTGATTGGGCATGCAGCACCGCCGCCGAGGTCGAGGTGCAACTGAACAGTGCACGTGGGTCGAGGCAGATGCGCTCCACACCACGGTCACGCAGCAAACGGTTGAGCATGCGTTCGGCATCGCCCTTGGCGAAGAACGCCGGGTGGCGTACTTCCACCGCCATCGGACGCTCCAGGCCCTCAATAAAACCGGCCAGCTCAGCCAGGCGCTGCGGCGAAAAACTCGCCGACAATTGCAGCCACAGCGGTGAAACCCGCTCACCCAATGGGCTCATCAAGCCAACAAAACTCTGCGCCGCCGGCAATTGCTCACGCAAATCGCCACCATGGCTGATATCACCGGGGAACTTGGCGGTGAAGCGGAAATCTGCGGGCATGATGTCGGCCCAGCGCTGCACCGTGGCGGCCGAGGGGCGGGCATAAAACGTGGTGTTGCCTTCAACCGCGTTGAAGACCTGGGAATACAGCGCAAGGTAATCGCTGGAGTGAGCATCGGCGGGGTACAGGTACTCGCGCCAGGCGTTTTCACTCCAGGACGGGCAACCGAGGTAGTAAGGCAGACGCATCAGATATGGATGTCGAGGCCCAGCACTTCCATATCCCATTCGACAAAGCTGGCGGTGGTCAGGTAACTGGCCAGGGCAGTGGCAACGCTTTTGCTCATGGAGCGCGGGAAGATCATGTCTTGCTGACGGGCTGGAAGGCCGCTGATGCGTGCTTGAGAACTGGCCTGCGCGTCGGACTGCACTTCGATGAAATCCGGCGAATCCTCGACGGAGTCGTCCACCGTGGCGTTTGCCTTACGCGGCTTACGCTTGATTGGGTACGACTGTGAGGAAAATCCATCAATACGCATGGGCGCGAACTCGCTATCAGTGATGGCATTTTGGCAGCACTGTCCGTTGTGCGCAAATGCTCTGGTGATAACTAGAACACATAATTTGAAAAAGGTTTAAAAACGGGGGCAAATTCTGACGATTGGCGACTTTTGCCCCAAATTGCCATCATTTTTGGCGTCAAATAATTCCTCGTTCCGCCTTGGTCTGCGCGACTTTATCGCGCAGGTAAACCGGTGCCGCCTGATCAGCAGCAATCGCCTCGCCCCGCTCAAAAGCAAAGCGTGCCAGCGTCAGCAGGTCTTCGGCGTGAGGCAACATCGTGACGTCCTGGCCAGCCAGTTGCACGCCGATACGCTCGCCATAGCCCCAGCCGGTGCCAGCACCAAACCAGTCACCGCCGGCGCCCTCAGGTAGCACCGAGGACTCGGGGGGCTGCACCGCCTCCACCCCCACCAGGCGCATCTCGCCAGCCGTTTCGCGGTAGCAGCCCCAATAGACCTCGTCCATTCGCGCGTCGATGGCTGCGGCCACTTGCAAGGCCCCTTGTTCGCGCAACGCGCGCTGGGCCAGCACCGCGAGGTTGGACACCGGCAATACTGGCCGCTCCAGCGCAAACGCCAGGCCCTGCACCACGCCAATGGCGATGCGCACACCGGTGAAGGCACCCGGGCCACGACCAAAGGCGATGGCATCGACGGCGGCCAGGGTGGTGCCCGCGTCTTCCAGCAACTGCTTGATCATCGGCAACAGCTTCTGCGCGTGCAGGCGCGGGATCACCTCGTAGTGGCTGGTTACTTTGCCGTCGTGCAGCAAGGCAACGGAGCAAGCTTCAGTCGCGGTGTCCAGGGCCAGCAGGGTGCTCATCGGTGTGGGTGTCCAAGTCGAAAAAAAGTGCGCCAGTATAAACAACAACGGCCCGCAAGCGGGCCGTTGTCTGTGAAGCTGAGCGCAAGGGTTATTTCAGTGCTTCAAGCACCTTGGCAGTAATCGCTTCCACCGAGCCAACGCCAGGAATGTGGCTGTACTTCGGCTTGCCCTGGGCAGCGGACAGCTTCTGGTAGAAGTCCACCAGCGGCTTGGTCTGCGAATGGTAGACCGACAGGCGATGACGCACGGTTTCTTCGGTGTCGTCTTTGCGCTGTACCAGGTCTTCACCGGTGACATCGTCCTTGCCTTCAACCTTTGGCGGGTTGTAGACAACGTGATACACGCGGCCCGAACCTTCGTGAACGCGACGGCCGGCAATGCGCTGAACGATTTCTTCGTCTTCAACGGCGATTTCGACCACGGCGTCCAGCTCGACGCCCGCCTTCACCAGGGCTTCGGCCTGGGGAATGGTGCGTGGGAAACCGTCAAACAGGAAACCGTTCTTGCAGTCTTGCTGGCTGATGCGTTCCTTGACCAGGTTGATGATCAGGTCATCGGAGACCAGGCCGCCGCTGTCCATCACGCTCTTGGCGATCAGGCCCAGCTCGGTGCCGGCCTTTACGGCCGCGCGCAGCATGTCGCCGGTGGAGATTTGTGGAATGCCGAATTTCTCGGTGATGAACTTAGCCTGAGTACCTTTACCGGCCCCGGGAGCTCCCAGCAGAATGACGCGCATCGATGTGCTCCTCAATTTTTTATAGAGATGACGCTCGGATTCGCCGCGTGGGGCCAATCTCGTAAAAATATGGCTCTTAAAAATGTGAGCCGAGGCCGCCCAAACGGCCAAAGGCTGATCAAGATACACAGCAGGCCTTAACCACACAAGCCGCCAAAAGTCGCAGGAACCCGTGCCACGCATGCGCCATAGGTAGGGTGTGCCTGGGTGCAACCCGACCGTTCAAACAACGACCGCCCGTTTCGGGGCGGCCGTCGCGGTTTAGCTGCAAGCCATTGAGAACACGCCGAAAACCTCAACCGGTGTTGCGCAAACCAGCGGCGATACCGGCCACGGAGACCAGCAGCGCCTGTTCCAGAGGGCTGTCCTGTGCCGCTTCCTGCTGGCGCGAACGTGCCAGCAACTCGGCCTGCAACAAGTGCAGCGGGTCGAGGTAGGTGTTGCGCAGGCGGATGAACTCCAGGGTGTCAGGGCTATGGGCCAGCAGTTGCGACTGGCCGGTCAGGCCAAGCACCACGTCGCAGGCCTGCGACAATAGGTCGCGCAAATGCGCACCCAATGGCAACAGGTCGGGCTGCACCAGGCGCTCATCGTATAAACGCGCGATATCGGCATCGGCCTTGGCCAACACCATTTCCAGCATATCGATGCGCGTACGGAAGAACGGCCACTGCTCGCGCATCTGCCCCAGCAGTTCGCCCTCGCCACGCTCCAGAGCCTTGCTCAAGGCGGCTTCCCAGCCCAGCCAGGCGGGCAGCATCAGGCGGGTCTGGGTCCAGCCGAAGATCCACGGGATGGCGCGCAGGCTTTCGATACCACCGGCGCGGCGCTTGGCCGGGCGGCTGCCCAACGGCAAACGGCCGAGTTCCTGCTCTGGGGTGGACTGGCGGAAATACTCGACGAATTGCGGGTTTTCCCGCACCACGGCGCGGTAAGCGCTGACACCGTCCGCGGCCAGTTCGTCCATCAAATGCCGCCAGGCAGGCTCGGGTGGCGGCGGAGGCAACAGCGTCGCCTCCAGCACCGCCGCCAGGTAAAGATTGAGGTTCTGTTCGGCGATGTCCGGCAGGCCGAACTTGAAGCGGATCATTTCGCCTTGTTCAGTCGTACGGAAACGCCCCGCCACCGAACCCGGCGGCTGCGACAGAATCGCCGCGTGAGCCGGGCCGCCACCGCGCCCGACGGTGCCGCCGCGACCATGGAACAACAGCAGTTCCACCTGTTGTTCGCGGCAGATGTCCACCAGCCGTTCCTGCGCCCGATATTGCGCCCAGGCGGCGGCGGTGGTGCCGGCATCCTTGGCCGAGTCGGAGTAGCCGATCATCACTTCCTGCGGCCCCTGCAACCGCGCGCGGTAACCCGGCAGCAGCAACAATCGCTCGATCACGGGGCCGGCGTTATCCAGGTCGGCCAGGGTTTCGAACAGCGGCACCACGCGCATCGGCCGTTGCACGCCCGACTCTTTAAGCAACAGTTGCACCGCCAGCACATCCGAGGCGGCGCCGGCCATGGAGATGACGTAGGAGCCCAACGAGGCGGCCGGTGCGGCAGCGATCTCCTTGCAGGTATTCAATACTTCAGCGGTATCCGCCGACGGTTTGAAATAACCCGGCAGCAGCGGACGACGGTTGGCCAGTTCCTTCATCAGGAAGCTGATGCGTGCGTCTTCGTCCCAGTCCTCATAGCGGCCCAGGCCCAGGTAATCGGTGATTTCAGTCATTGCCGCGCAATGGCGACTGGAATCCTGTCGCACGTCCAGGCGCACCAGGAACAAGCCAAACGTCACGGCCCGGCGCAGGCAGTCGAGCAACGGGCCATCGGCGATCACCCCCATGCCGCATTCATGCAGCGACTGGTAGCACAGCTCCAGCGGCTCCAACAGATCGCGGTTGTTCTGCAACACTTCAGCCGGTGCCGGCGTACTGCTGCCCAACGCGGTATGGGCCCACTGGCGCGTGGCGCGCAGGCGTTCGCGCAGTTGCTTGAGCAAGGCGCGGTAGGGCTCGACGCTGTCGCCGACCTTGGCCTGCAATGCCGGGCTGGCTTTTTGCATCGACAGTTCGGACGCCAGGTGATCGATATCGCGCAGGTACAAATCGGCGGCCATCCAGCGCGCCAGCAACAACACTTCGCGCGTCACCGGCGCGGTCACGTTCGGGTTGCCATCACGGTCGCCGCCCATCCAGGACGCAAACCGGATCGGCGCGGCCTCAAGCGGCAGGCGCAGGCCGGTGGCGGCGTGCAAGGCCTGGTCAGCCTTGCGCAAATAATTGGGGATGGCGTGCCACAACGAATGCTCGATGACGGCAAAGCCCCACTTGGCTTCGTCCACCGGGGTGGGCCGGGTGCGGCGGATTTCTTCGGTGTGCCAGGCTTCGGCGATCAACCGTTGCAGGCGCTGGCGGATCTGTTCGCGCTCGGCCGTGGTGAGGTCGCGGTGGTCCTGCAGCGCCAATTGCGCGGCGATGGCATCGTATTTCTGGATCAGGGTGCGGCGCGCCACTTCGGTGGGGTGGGCGGTGAGGACCAGTTCGATCTCCAGGCGCCCCAATTGACGGGCCAGGGACTCGTTGCTGTGACCTTCGCTTTGCAGGCGCGCCAGCAGTTGCGGCAACACCCGAGACTCGAACGGCGCCGGTTGCGACTCATCGCGGCGGTGAATCAACTGGTACTGTTCGGCGATATTGGCCAGGTTGAGAAACTGGTTGAACGCCCGGGCCACCGGCAGCAGTTCGTCTTCCTGCAATTGGTTGAGGCTGCTGCTCAGTTCATCGCCGGCGCCGCGGCGGTCGGCCTTGGCGCCTTTACGGATCTGCTCGATCTTGTCGAGAAAATCAGCGCCGTACTGCTCTCGAATGGTGTTGCCCAGCAGTTCACCCAGCAGGTGAACATCCTCACGCAAGCGTGCATCGATATCACTCATCAGCCAATCTCCAGCCAGAAATCCGGGACGCGCAGGTGTGTCAGAGTGCCGCCAGCCTCGTTTTATGACAAGACTTTAAACCTTGCGGCGTGCAGCTAGTCTCACTGTTGAGTCGTCGCGTTTATCCACGCGGGCGACTGGTCACTCATCACCGCCCGCTATCGTGGGTTTTATTGAGGTTGCCATGAAAATTCGAGAACTGGCCCAGCATTGGGAAGAGAACGCCAAGGGTCGCCTGACCAAGACCGAGTACGCGATCCACCTGGATGTAGAAGCTGCCGCGCGGCTGGCGGCCATCGCCGAAATGTATCCCAAGCGCCACCCCGAAGAACTGCTCGGCGAGCTGATCGGCGCCGCCCTTGAAGAGTTGGAAGCCAGCTTTCCCTATATCAAGGGCCAGCACGTCATCGCCACCGATGAGGAAGGCGATCCGCTGTACGAAGACGTCGGCCCTACCCCGCGCTTTCTCACCTTGTCACGGCGTTACCTGCACGATATGGCTGCCGGCGCCGACAAACCCAAGCACTGATAAAACCCCGCCACACCCTTTTACGCCGGGCCTTGGTAAAGGCCCGGCGTACCGCTGCGCCTGCCGAAAGTTCCAAGTTTTTACGCTGACCATTCAGTCAGATATTTTTTTAGGCAAATCGCCATCTTCTCTGAACTATTCAAAAAAGCCGCCAGTCACAGCCAGTAAGCCATCACTTGGAACGGTCGTTTAAAAGGGCACCATGAGCGTTACCGTCGAGCCCTGAACCGTTGACCCACAGCGATGGATTTTGAAGTTTTTCAGGAGTTATCCAATGGAGTTGAAGACGATGAAGACCAGCACTGCCAAATCCACGTTTAACCACTTGCGCGGGCTCAAATTGGCCGCGCTGGCAATCGGCACCAGCTTCGTTTTGGCTGGCTGCGCCGGCAACCCTCCGACCGAGCAATACGCGGTGACTCAATCGGCGGTCAACAGCGCTGTGAGCGCCGGCGGCACTGAGTACGCGGCCGTAGAAATGAAGTCGGCCCAAGACAAGCTCAAGCAAGCTGAACTGGCTATGCATGACAAAAACTACGATGAAGCCCGTCGCCTGGCTGAACAAGCCGAGTGGGACGCTCGCGTTGCAGAGCGCAAAGCCCAGGCCGCCAAGGCTGAGCAGGCCGTGAAGGATTCCCAGAAGGCTGTTGACGAGCTGCGTAAGGAAGGCATGCGCCCGGCGGCTATCCAGCAGAAATAAGCCACGCGCCTTGACTGCATCGCACCCGATATCGAATTGAAAGGACGACACGATTATGCGTAAACAATTGATGATCCCTGCCCTGTTGGCGATGAGCGTTGCCCTGGCGGCGTGCTCTACCCCGCCGAACGCGAACCTGGAAAACGCACGAACCAACTTCTCGGCCCTGCAAGCCAACCCGAACGCAACCAAGGTTGCCGCTCTGGAAACCAAGGACGCCCAAGACTGGCTGGACAAGGCCGACAAGGCGTACCGCGACAAGGAAGACCAGAAGAAGGTCGACCAACTGGCCTACCTGACCAACCAGCGGGTTGAAGTAGCCAAAGACACCATCGTGCTGCGCGAGTCCGAAGCCAAGCTGAAAAACGCCGGTGACGAACGCGCCCGCGCCCTTCTGGATGCCCGTGATGCACAGATCAAGCAACTGCAAGACAGCTTGAATGCCAAGCAAACCGATCGCGGCACCCTGGTGACCTTTGGTGATGTGCTGTTCGCCACCAACAAGGCCGACCTCAAATCCAGCGGCCTGGTGAACATCAACAAACTGGCGCAGTTCCTTCAGGAAAACCCTGATCGTCAGGTGATCGTTGAAGGCTACACCGACAGCACTGGCAGCGATGCCTACAACCAGAGCCTGTCGGAGCGTCGCGCCGCGTCGGTGCAGGTCGCGCTGATCAAGATGGGCGTTGACCCGCGCCGCATCGTGACTACCGGTTACGGCAAGGAATACCCGGTTGCCGATAACGGCAGCGTGTCGGGCCGTGCCATGAACCGTCGCGTTGAAGTGACCATTTCCAACGACAACCAGCCGGTCAAGCCACGTTCGTCGATGACGAACTGATTGATCCAGCCTGAAAAAAAACCCACCTGACGGTGGGTTTTTTTGGGTCAACTCACTATTTGGCGACCGTTGTCACTGTCCGGCATCAGCGCTTCCATACCCTGGCGCCCCGACATCATCTTGCTGATCCGCTCTTGATCCACTTGACCGTCAGCACCGCCACCGCCCTGAGCGCCATCCGAAAGCATCTCCATCAGTTTCTTGAGCACGTCCGGGTCTATTTTTTCCTGGCGCTGGACAGTGCCTTGGGCGGCGTCCTGTCCCAGTCGTTCATGGCCCCTGGCCATTCTCAACATCTTGCCTATGGCAGCGATATCCATCTTTTACTCTCCAAAGTTCCGTATTCGTAAGTGATCTGCCAGTCGCACTGACAGACCCGTCAGTGGCGCCCTACGAAAAACGGTTCCAGATGTTTCCAGCTATTGGCGCGATCCTCCTATTGCTGCAGTTGCGGGGTTTCCTGCCCCATGCAGCGCACGGCTTGCTTCTTGTTGTTTACCAGCACGCCACTCAGGCCCTTTTGCTCGGTGTCGAACATCACCAGCACACCGTCCACACATTGCGCCACTTGGGCCGCCGGGGTCAGGGAGATCTTGTAGTCCTCGCCGGGTACGGTCTTGAGCATGGTGAAGTCACTGAGCAGCAGCGCATCCTGCGGCTTGGCAAAGTGCAGGTAGCCGTAGTACCACAGGCAACCGACGGTACCAATGATGGTGCCGATGCCAGTGAGGATCAGCGGGATCATGTTGCGTTCTTCGCTCATTGCGGGCTCTCTGATCAATCAACTTTAGAAGTGGGGTAGTTCGCGATTTCGCCCAGGCGACGCAGGCCATTGAAGTGTTGCGGGTCATCCAGATAGCGCAGCATCACGGTTTGCCAGGTTTTGTCGGCAAAGGTCTGCACATGCCCACCGCGCGTCAGTTGCAACACCCTGGGCGGCGGCGCGGCCTGGTACAGGCGGATGCCATTGGCCAGCGGCACGATCGGATCATCCAGGCTGTGGAACAACAGTTTCGGCACGCCGGTCAGTTGGGGCATGGCGTTGATTGCGCTGTCGGCATCCGGCACCAGCCAGGACAAAGGCACTTGTAACGGCCATGTTAACCAGGAGGTGCTCAGGGCGAATTGTCCTACGTCACGATAACTGGCGGGCACGCCGTCCAGCACCAGCGCCTTGAGCCTGGCCTGGCGCTCGGGGTGCGCCGCCAGGTAATGCACCGCCAGCGCGCCGCCCAGGCTCTGGCCGAGGACGATCAACGGTTGGCCCTGGGTTTCGGGAGCCTCGTCGATCCAACTGAAGGCGGCGTCTACATCCTGGTAGATCGCGGGAAGCGAGGGTTTGCCCTCCGACAAGCCGTACCCGCGATAGTCCAGCAGTAACACTTGATAGCCCTGCTCGGGCAGCCACCAACTCCCCCCCAGGTGCCAGGCCAGGTTACCGCCGTTGCCGTGCAGGTGCAGCACCGTGCCCTTGAGCGGCACGCCCGGCTTGGCCGGCAGCCACCACGCGTGCAACTTCACGCCATCGGCGGTGGTAAGGGTGACGTCGCGGTAGGCAAGCCCGGCCTTTTGCGGTGTGAACGGCAGGCCCGGTTCGGGGTAGAACAGCAGTGAGCTGCAGCCGTTCAGTGTGAGTAGCAGGCACAGAATGCCGAGGATTCTCATCCGTTGAAGCCTCGTGATTGAGTTGGAATATGCCGACTTGTGCAGATCCACTGTGGGAGGGGGCTTGTTCCCTCCCACAGTGAGCCGGTTTCGTCTGTCATATCTGTTACAGGATGTTGGAGTAATCCGCCTCAATCCGGTCCAGGCTCAGGTGGTTGAGGAAGTTGGAGAAGCACATCCACGCCGCCAGCGCATTCATGTCGCGGAACTGTTCGGGCAGGTACTTGGGCGGCACCACCAGGCCTTCGTCGACCAGTTGGCGCAGGGTGCGCATGTCTTCCAGGGTGGTCTTGCCGCAGAACAGCAACGGCACTTGCTCCAGCTTGCCCTTACGCACGGCCAGCTGGATGTAGTTGTAGACCATGATAAAGCCCTTGAGGTAGGACAAATCCTTGGTAAACGGCAGGCCATTCGGCACCGAACCGCGAAATACCCGGCTGGCGTTGCCATAGCTCTCGGCCATTTCAAAGCCTTGCTCGCGGAAGAACTCGAACACCTGCAGGAAGTCGGCGCCCTCCTCCACCATATGGATGGCGCGGGTGCGGTTGGTCAGTTTGCGCAGGCGGCTGGGGTAGGACGCGAACGTGATGATCTCCATCAGGATCGCCAGGCCCTCCTGGGTCACGGTGGACGACGGCGGGCCCTTGGACAGGAACGTGCAGATCGGCTGGTTCTGGCCGTTCAAGGTAGTGCCGACGTGGACCAGGCCTTCATGCACTTCCAGGGCACGCACGTCACGGCTGTTGAACATCGCGTCGGCGCGGATCTTGATGTAGTCGGCCCCTGCCGCCGCGTCGGCGACGATACCGTCGGACTCAAACACGCGGATGGTTTCCTCGGCCTCGCCAAACACCTTGTTCAGGCGGGTTTGCAACAGCGCGACGGCGTCTTTGGCGGTGAGGGTCTTGGCTTCGTCCTTGAGGTCGCCACGCCCGTCGATATTGTTCAGGTAGTCGGAGAGCATCAGGCCAAGGTCGGCCAGGGTCGGGTCACCGGCGTGGAAGGCGTCGGAGGCGGCGCCGTAGAGTTCCTGGGAGATCAGGCCGAAGTCCTCGGTGCCGCGTGCTTCGAGCATGCGCACCACCATGCGATATTCACGGCACATGCGGCGCATGATCTGCCCCACCGGGCTGAACTGGCCGAGCCGGCGGGTGATGTCACGCTCGATGTTCTGGAACTCCAGCTTCACCGCGCTGGAGTCGAACGACAGCGGCCGGTTCAGGTAATAGTCGCGGTCCACCGCAGGCATCGCCTTGCCCTTGGCCTTGAGAAAGCCCTGGCGAATGTTGTCGTCCCACTTCACGGCGTCGAGCACGCGAATCGGTGTTTGCGCCAGCACAATGCGATCGGACAAGCTGCGTATCGTCTGCTGGTAATCGTCCACCGGGTGCTTCCTTCTTTAAACGTTATTTGCCCGCACGCTGGTAGCGCACGGCTTCAACGAACACATCGGCGTTGGCCGGGTTATCCAGGTAGGCAAACACCTGCTCCATCGGGCTGTCCACCAATACGCCGTCGCCTTCGACGGTTTCTACGGTGTGGCCGCGCAATGCCTGCTGGCCGATGGCTTGGTGGATTTGCTCCAGATCGAGGTTGTAGACCACCAATTCGTGCTTTTCGTTGATTTCGAAGCCCGCCAGAATAAAATGCCCGCCCAGCTTGGCCGGCAAAGGTGCCGACAGATACCAGCGGCTGCCATGGCGCGACACGCTGAACAGGTACTCATCCCGCTGGCCCGGCTTGGCGACAGGGTAGCTCACGGCTTTATATCGCTGCTCGCCCGCGCGGGTGATGTGCAGGTTGAGCGGCTCGCCCCAGGCGTTTTTGCTGGCCCACTTGCCCAGTAGTTCAGCCGGCGCCGTATCCTGCGTTGCCAGCGGCGACTTGAAGGTCACCAGGCAACCGCTGAGCAACAGTAACGACAAGGCGACTACCGCGATACGCCAGGTTTTCATGTAATACCCCGTCAGATGTGAGGCGCCGACACACCAGCTCCCACATAAAGCAGATCGTGCATGGGGCCAGGCTAGACCGAGGCCAACACCAAATGCATGTAGCGCTTGAGAATCTCAAGCATCTCTTCACCGGTCAGAGGCTCTGCGCCGCCCAGCAGGCCCTGATATTCCATCCGACTGATAATCGCCGTCAACACCTTGGCGTCCTGTTGCGGCTCGCGGGAGCCCAATACCTGAAAAAACTGCCCGGTGCCCTGCAACAGGATCTGCTGGTGAGAGCGCACCAGTTCAGCCAGGCGGGGGTTCAGCAGCGCTTCCTGGCGGAAGGCCAGCTCGGCCATCAGGTAGTCGCGACGGTTGGTCAGTTGGCGCAGCACGTAGTCGGCGGTCAACCGCGCAATGTCATCGGCCAACTGCGAGCGCGACGCTGCGCTGCCATCGCCATAGGCGACCATCTCGCGCAGCAAGCCTTCGTTGCGTACCCACAGCTTGCCCATGTACGCGGCGCTGCGCTCCACGTACTGGGCGAAGGTATCGGTGAGCAGGTCGTCGATGTCCTTGAAGTAATAGGTGGTGGCCGACAACGGCACCCCCGCCTCCGCCGCCACCGCCCGATGGCGCACGGCACGCACGCCATCGCGCACCACGATGCGCATGGCCGCGTCGAGAATGTCTTGTCGGCGCTGTTCGCTGCCTCGACGGCTGGCCTTGCGGCCCTGGTACTGGACGCTTTCAGCCACGGCAGCAGCGATGCCGGCGGCGCCTTCTTGTGCGGTTACGCGGTTCACCAAACACATCCTTGAGAGTAAAAAACCTGGCGTCGTTTGCTTGACGCTTATAAACGCCACATAAAAAAGCCGCCTTATAAAAGGCGGCTTCGGATTTCGCTACGGTTACGCTTGTGGCCGCATATGCGGGAACAAGATCACATCGCGGATCGATGGCGAGTTGGTCAACAACATCACCAGACGGTCGATGCCGATGCCTTCGCCGGCCGTTGGCGGCATGCCGTATTCCAGGGCACGTACGAAGTCAGCGTCGTAGTGCATCGCCTCGTCGTCGCCGGCGTCCTTGTCGGCCACCTGCGCCATGAAGCGCTCGGCCTGATCTTCGGCGTCGTTAAGCTCGGAGTAGGCGTTGGCGATTTCGCGGCCACCGATGAACAGCTCGAAACGGTCGGTGACGTTCGGGTTGTCGTCGTTGCGACGCGCCAGCGGCGACACTTCGAACGGGTACTGGGTAATGAAGTGCGGCTGTTCCAGCTTGTGCTCCACCAACTCTTCGAAAATCATCACTTGCAGCTTGCCCAGACCTTCGAAGCCCAGCACCTTGGCGCCGGCTTTCTTGGCAATGGCACGAGCCTTGTCGATGTCGTTGAGGTCGTCAGCGGTCAGCTCAGGGTTGTACTTGAGGATCGAGTCGAATACCGACAGGCGCACGAACGGTTCGCCGAAGTGGAACACCTTGTCGCCGTACGGCACGTCGGTGCTGCCCAGGACCAACTGCGCCAGCTCGCGGAACAGTTCTTCGGTGAGGTCCATGTTGTCTTCGTAGTCGGCGTAGGCCTGGTAGAACTCCAACATGGTGAATTCAGGGTTGTGACGGGTCGAGACGCCTTCGTTACGGAAGTTGCGGTTGATCTCGAAGACCTTTTCGAAGCCGCCCACCACCAGACGCTTGAGGTACAACTCAGGCGCGATGCGCAGGAACATTTCCATGTCCAGGGCATTGTGGTGGGTTTCGAACGGTTTGGCCGCGGCACCACCGGGGATGGTTTGCAGCATCGGGGTTTCCACTTCCAGGAAGTCGCGCTGCATCAGGAAGCTGCGGATGTGGGCGATGACTTGCGAACGCACGCGGAAGGTCTGGCGCACGTCTTCGTTGACGATCAGGTCAACGTAGCGCTGGCGGTAGCGCTGCTCGGTGTCGGTCAGGCCGTGGTGCTTGTCCGGCAGGGGGCGCAGGGACTTGGTCAGCAGGCGCACGCTGGTCATTTCGACATACAGGTCGCCCTTGCCCGAACGGGCCAGGGTGCCTTCGGCTGCGATGATGTCGCCCATGTCCCAGGTTTTCACCGAGGCCAGGGTTTCTTCAGGCAAGGTTTTGCGGTTGACGTAGACCTGGATACGCCCGGTCATGTCCTGGATCACCATGAACGAGCCACGGTTGAGCATGATGCGACCCGCCACCTTGACCGGGATCGCAGCCTCTGCCAGCTCTTCCTTGGTCTTGTCCGCATACTGCTTCTGCAAGGCATCGCAGTAGTTGTCGCGGCGGAAGTCGTTGGGGAAGGCGTTACCCTTGGCGCGCTCGGCAGCAAGCTTTTCCTTGCGCAGGGCGATCAGGGAGTTTTCTTCCTGTTGCAGGGCTTGCGGGTCGAGTTGTTGGTCGCTCATGTCTTTTGAAATTCCATTACAGGTTCGTTGCCCCCACTGGTGGCGGGGGACTTGGGTCTTGGCTGACGGTTTACAGCCCTGATTTCAAGCTGGCTTCCAGGTATTCGTCGATATCGCCGTCGAGCACCTTGTCGCAGTCGCTGCGTTCGATGTTGGTACGCAGATCCTTGATCCGCGACGCGTCGAGCACATAAGAACGGATCTGGTGACCCCAGCCGATGTCCGACTTGGTGTCTTCCAGCGCCTGGGAAGCGGCGTTGCGCTTCTGCATTTCCTGCTCGTACAACTTGGCCCGCAGCATTTTCATGGCGGTGTCCTTGTTCGCGTGCTGGGAGCGCTCGTTCTGGCAACTGACCACGGTGTTGGTCGGTACGTGGGTAATACGTACGGCCGAGTCGGTGGTGTTTACGTGCTGGCCACCGGCACCGGAGGAGCGGTAGGTGTCGATACGCAGGTCGGCCGGGTTGATCTCGATTTCGACTTTGTCGTCGATCTCTGGCGAAACGAACACGGCCGAGAACGAGGTGTGGCGGCGGTTGCCGGAGTCGAACGGGCTCTTGCGCACCAGACGGTGTACGCCGATCTCGGTACGCAACCAGCCAAAGGCGTATTCACCCTTGATGTGCACGGTAGCGCCTTTGATACCCGCGACTTCGCCGGCCGACAGTTCCATGATGGTCGCGTCGAAACCGCGCTTGTCGGCCCAGCGCAGGTACATGCGCAGCAGGATGTTGGCCCAGTCCTGGGCTTCGGTGCCGCCGGAACCGGCCTGGATGTCCAGGTAGGCGTTGTTCGGGTCCATTTCGTGGCTGAACATGCGGCGGAATTCGAGCTTGGCGAGGTTTTCCTCGAGACGGGCCAGCTCGGCGACGACATCGCCCACTGCGCCTTCGTCGTCTTCTTCGACGGCCATGTCCAGCAGGTCACGGCAATCGGCCAGACCGGTGTTCAGCTCGTCGAGGGTATCGACGATCTGCGCCAGCGCAGCGCGCTCGCGGCCCAGTTCCTGGGCGTATTCAGGTTTGTTCCAGACACTCGGATCTTCAAGCTCGCGATTGACTTCGGTCAGACGCTCATGCTTTTGATCGTAGTCAAAGATACCCCCGAATAGTTTCGGAGCGCTCGGACAGGTCCTTGATGGTGTTAAGGATCGGGTTGATTTCCATGGCGGGCAGCACTCGTTGGCGAACTTTTGAAAGCCGGCGAGTATAACGGCAAACGGGCGGGAGCGGCAGCCCGCTTGGCGAAAAGGCCAGTGTTTACACACGATTCACCGAATAATCCCGATCACATGTGGGGGCTTGCTCCCGATGAGGGCCTGTCAGTTGATGAAGCTGTGCCCGCCTCGAATTACTCGATGCCGACCAGATTGCGCCCGTTGTGCTTGGCGGTATACAAGCCCTTGTCCGCCGCCATGATCAATTTTCGGCAATCGGTGCCCTGCACCGGTGTCATCGTCGACAGCCCGATACTGACGGTCAGGCTCGAGCCTTCAACCGGGGCTATGTGCGGGATCTTCAGCGCGGCCACGGCCATGCGCAGCTTCTCGGCCACCAGACGCGCCCCACCCGGCGAGGTGTTCGGCAACACCAGGGCAAACTCTTCGCCGCCATAGCGCGCCGGCAGGTCCGAGGGGCGACTGCTTGCTCCACGGATGGTGTCAGCGACTTTGCGCAGCGCTTCATCGCCCTCGACGTGGCCGAAGCTGTCGTTGTAGGTCTTGAAGAAGTCCACGTCGATCATCAGCAGCGATAGCTGGGTCTGGTCACGCATGGCGCGGCGCCACTCCAGTTCCAGGTATTCGTCGAAGTGGCGACGGTTCGACAGCCCCGTCAGGCCATCGGAGTTCATCAGCCGTTGCAGCACAAGGTTGGTGTCCAGCAGCTGTTGCTGGCTGACCCGCAGCGCACGATAAGCCGCATCGCGCTGCAACAGGGTCATGTAGGAGCGCGAGTGATAGCGGATACGTGCCACCAGTTCGATGTTGTCCGGCAGTTTGACCAGGTAATCGTTGGCCCCGGCCGAAAACGCCGCGCTCTTGATCAACGGGTCTTCCTTGGTGGAAAGCACGATGATCGGGATGTTCTGCGTGGCCGGGTGGTTGCGGTATTCACGCACCAGGGTCAGGCCGTCGAGGCCTGGCATGACCAGGTCCTGCAGGATAACCGTCGGTTTGATGCGAATGGCCTGGGCAATCGCCTGGTGCGGGTCGGCGCAGAAGTGGAAATCAATATTCTCTTCATGGGCCAGGCCGCGTCGCACGGCTTCGCCGATCATGGCCTGGTCGTCGACCAGCAATACCATGGCGGCGTTTTCGTCAGTCTTGATGCCATCGATCTGTAAATCATTCATGTGCAGTCACCTGAATTACTGCCTGCAAGCCAGCGCTGCCAAAGACCCTGCTCATTGTGCAAAGACCTCCAGCAACCGGGGCGCAATTCTATCCAGTGGGCGAATTTCAACAGCAGCATCAATTGCCGCCGCCGCTTTGGGCATGCCATACACCGCGCAGCTTTGCTGATCCTGGGCGATGGTCAAATATCCTTGTTCCCGCATCAACTTGAGGCCTTGAGCACCGTCGCGGCCCATGCCGGTCAGCAGTACGCCGACCGCATCGCCACTCCAGTAGCTGGCCACGCTTTCGAAAAAAACGTAGATCGACGGCCGGTAAATCTCATTCACCGGCTCGGCGGTGTAGGCCAGCGTTCCGTTTTTGAGTAACCGAATATGGTGGTTGGTACCCGCCAGCAGCACTACCCCGCCTTGCGGCGGTTCGCCTTCACGGGCCAGGCGCACCGGCAACCCGGAGGCACTGCTCAGCCACTCAGCCATGCCGGCGGCGAACACCTGATCCACGTGTTGCACCAGCACAATGGCGGCGCAAAAGTCGCGGGGCAAGCCCTTGAGCAGGATCTCCAGGGCTGCGGGGCCACCGGCCGAGGAGCCGATAGCCACCAGGCTCTGGCGTTTGCCGGTATGGCGCGCCGGCGTGGTTTCGGCCCGTACGCGACTGCCACGCTGGCCGATCAACCAGCCGATATTGAGGATTTTGCGCAGTAACGGCGCCGCCGCATCCTTGGGGTTGCCCACGCCCAGCGCCGGGGTGTCCACCACGTCCAGGGCGCCATGCCCCATGGCTTCGAAGACCCGGCCCATATTGGCCTGGCGGTCGACGGTCACCAGCAGGATCGCGCACGGCGTCTCGGCCATGATCTGTCGCGTGGCCTCCACCCCGTCCATCACCGGCATGATCAGGTCCATCAGGATCAGGTCCGGCGTCAGCTCGGCGCAGCACCGCACCGCTTCCAGGCCATTGGCGGCCACCCACACCAGTTGGTGCGCGGGTTCGAAGCTCAAGGCACGGCGCAACGCCTCTACCGCCAGGGGCATGTCATTGACGATCGCGATCTTCATGCCCGCGCGCCTCCGATCAACTCGACCACGGCATCGAGCAGCGCGTCATCGTGGAAACTGGCCTTGGCCAGGTAGTAATCGGCGCCGGCGTCCAGGCCACGGCGACGATCTTCTTCTCGGTCTTTGTACGACACCACCATCACCGGCAATGATTGCAGGCGAGTATCACGGCGCAAGAGTGTGACCAATTCAATACCGTCCATGCGAGGCATATCAATGTCAGTGATCAAAAGGTCGAAGTCTTCGGAGCGCAAGGCGTTCCAACCGTCCATACCGTCGACCGCCACAGCCACTTCGTAACCACGATTAAGCAGCAATTTACGTTGCAACTCCCGCACGGTGAGCGAGTCGTCCACCACCAGCACGCGTTTGCGCGGCGCCTCGGTGGCCTGCTGGCTGCGCCGGGCGATACGTTCCAGGCGACCGGTGTTGAGCAATTTGTCCACCGAACGCAGCATGTCTTCCACATCGACGATCAGCACCACCGAGCCGTCGTCCAGCAAGGCACCGGCGGAAATATCCTGGACCTTGCCCAAACGCGCATCCAACGGCAACACCACCAGGGTGCGTTCGCCGACAAAACGCTCCACGGCGATACCGTACACCGCATCGCGCTCGCGTATCACCACCACCTTCAAGGTTTGATCATTGTTCTGCCCCGGCGGGCGCTGTAACAACTGGCTGGCGGCGACCAGGCCGACATGCCGGCCTTCGTGCCAGAAATGCTGGCGGCCTTCCAGTTGCACGATGTCTTCGGGGGCCAGGTCGCACATGCGCTCGATGTGCGCCAATGGAAACGCGTAGGCTTCTTCGCCGACTTCCACCACCAGGCTGCGCACCACCGACAAGGTCAGCGGCACCTCCAGATGGAACCGGCTGCCCTGCCCCGCCGTCTGCTCCAGCACCACCGCGCCGCGTAACTGGCGCACCATATGCTGCACCGCGTCCAGCCCGACGCCGCGCCCGGACACTTCGGTGACCTTGTCGCGCAGGCTGAAGCCCGGCAGGAACAGGAACGTCAGCAGTTCCTCTTCGCTCAGGTTCAGCGCCGTTTCCAGGGTCGAAAGGTGGCGATCCACAATGCTGCCGCGCAGGCGCTCCAGGTCGACACCATTGCCATCGTCGCTCAGTTCCAGCACCAGCAACCCGGCCTGGTGGGACGCGCGCAGGCGGATCAGCCCTTCGGCCGGTTTACCCGCCAGCAGGCGCTGTTCAGGGGTTTCGATGCCGTGGTCGACGGCATTGCGGAGCAAATGGGTGAGTGGCGCTTCGAGCTTTTCCAGCACGTCGCGGTCGACCTGGGTTTTTTCGCCTTCGATCTCCAGGCGCACCTGCTTGCCCAGGCTGCGGCCCAGGTCCCGCACCATGCGCGTTTGCCCGGCCAGCACATCGGCAAACGGGCGCATGCGGCACGCCAGTGCGGTGTCGTAGAGCACCTGGGCACGCTGCCCGGCCTGCCAGCCGAACTCATCCAGTTCGGCGACTTTTTCCGCCAGCAAGGCCTGGGCTTCGTTCAGCAAGCGGCGGGTATCGGCCAGGGCTTCCTGGGCTTCAAGGTTCAGGGCCAGCGGCTTGAGCTGGCCGTCCAGGACGTCGAGGGCGCGCACGCTCTGGCTTTGAATGCGCTTGAGGCGCTGCATGCCGGCCAGGTAGGGCTTGAGGCGCTGGGTTTCCACCAACGACTTGCTGGACAAGTCCAACAGGCTGTTCAAGCGCTCGGCGGTCACACGCAATACGCGCTCGCCGCCTTCGGTCATGTGTTTGTTCTGGCGTGGCGTGTCGCCGACGACCGGCGGCGCAGGCTCCGGGTCCGGCGCCAGCGCTTCAACGACGGGGGCGGGTACGGCGGGCGGCGGCGCGACTTTGGCGGTCGGCTGCGAGGGGTCGAGCAGGCGCTCCATCAGCACCACATAAGCGTCGATATCCGCCGGGCCCAGGCTGTTGCCCGGCGTGGCTATGCGCATCAGCAGGTCGGTGCCTTGCAGCAAGGCGTCGATATGTTCGGGTTGCAGGTACAGGCGGCCTTCCTGGGCACTGACCAGGCAGTCCTCCATCACATGCGACACGCTCACCCCGGCGTCTATGCCGACAATGCGCGCCGCGCCCTTGAGCGAGTGCGCCGCACGCATGCAGGCCTCGAGCTGGTCGGCCTGGGTCGGGTTACGTTCCAGGGCCAGCAGCCCCGCGCTCAGCACCTGGGTCTGCGCATCGGCTTCCAGGCTGAACAGTTCCAGCAGCGAGGCATCGCGCATCTGGTCGGGGGTCATGTGAGGCTCCGAGTCACGGCGGACAACAATTGCGCCTCGTCCAGCCAACGCAGGCTGCGGCCCTTCCACTGCAATACCCCCTGGGTAAAGCGTGCGCTGGCCTGGGCGCCCGAGGCCGACGCGGCGTCCAGGGTGCGCTCGTCGATAGCGTGGATGCCGTCCACTTCATCCACCGGCACCACCACCGGCCCATCCTGCGCGGCGATGATCAACATGCGCGGCATGACTCGCCCACCGCCGGTGCCGTTGCCGGTGGTGTCCAGGCCCAGCAGTTCCACCAGCGACAGGCACGCCACCAGCGCGCCACGCACATTGGCCACGCCGAGCAGCGCGCGCGAACGCTGGTGCGGCAGCGAGTGGATCGGTTGCAACGGTGCCACTTCCACCAGGCAGCGGGTGGCAATCCCCAGCCATTCTTCGCCGAGGCGAAACATCAGCAAGGAGCGGGTCACGATCTCTTCGTCGACCTTGGCGGCCGTCGGGCGGCGGTCATCCTGCTGCAAGGCATAACGGTCCAGCAAGCGCGTAGCGGCCGCCGAGTAAACCGAGCAATTGCGACAATGGATGTGATCCACCAGCAGCGGGCACGACTTGTCGCCGTGAATACCGATGCGGTTCCAGCAATCGTCGATGGCTTGGGTATCGGCCAGCGTCAGGTCGAGGCCGGCGGTGTCGAGCGCGTCAGGGCTACTCATCGTTTGGACTCACTGTCAGCTCGCTCGCTACGGGCGGCCCGCGCCTGCAAACGGCGCGCCCCCGCGCTGTCGCCCTGGGACTCAAGCAACGCGGCCAGGTGCATCAAGGCCTGCGGATGCTGGGGTTCCAGGTACAAGGCTTTTCGATAATACCCCTGGGCTTGCAGGGCGCTGCCGTCCACATCGCTGAGCAGCCCCAGCCAGTAAAACACCTGGGCGACCGGCGGGTGGCTGCTCAAATACTGATCGCACGCGGCCCGCGCCTCGGCACTTTTGCCCTCATTGGCCAGGGTGGCGATACGGCTGAGCAAGGTGCTTGCATCGGCGAGCGCCGGCTTGATCGGCACGACGTGCGCGCTGGCGGTGCTGAACGGTCGCGGCTTGACGGGGATGGGTGCCGCACTGCGCGGCGGCAGGGGCATGGGCACAAAGGTTGGCGCAGGCGCCACCGGCTCCGCATGCCGGCTGAACGCGAATGACTGCGGCACGCCAATCGAGCGCATGCCATGGCGCCCCAGCAGGCTGCCCTCGGCCGGGCCGATAAACAGCACCCCGTCCACGTGGGTCAGGCCCTTGAGCACATCGAACACTTGCTGCTGGGTCGGCTGGTCGAAATAGATCAGCAGGTTGCGGCAAAACACGAAGTCATAGCTCGCCTCATGGGCCAGCAGCGCCGGGTCGAGCAGGTTGCCGACTTGCAAGCGCACCTGTTCGCGCACGCGGTCGGCGATGTGGTAACCGTCGCCGCACTCCACAAAATGGCGCTCGCGAAACGCCAAGTCGCCACCGCGAAAGGAGTTCTTGCCGTACACACCCCGTCGCGCGCGCTCCACCGACAGCGGGCTGACGTCCATTCCCTGCACCTTGAACTGGTGCGGCGCCAGGCCCGCATCGAGCAAGGCCATGGCGATCGAATAGGGTTCTTCGCCGGTCGAACACGGCAGGCTGAGGATGCGCAGCGCGCGCATCTGCTTGATCTCCAGCAGGCGCGCCTTGGCCAGTCGGGCCAGGGTTGCAAAGGACTCGGGGTAACGGAAAAACCAGGTTTCGGGGACGATCACCGCTTCGATCAGCGCTTGCTGTTCATCTTCGCTGCTTTGCAGGTGCTGCCAGTACTCGCCTGCGGTTTGCGCCTGCACCGCCTGGCTGCGTTGGCGCACCGCGCGCTCAATGATCGCTTCGCCGACCGATGCGACGTCCAGGCCGATACGTTCTTTCAAGAAGACAAAGAAGCGTGGGTCGTGGCTCATAGGCTCAGCTCGGCAGAAAACAACAAGGCGCGCACTTCATCGGTGAGCAGGTCATTCACGCTGATCCACTGCATCAGGCCCTGCGCGTCTTCGCGCACGGGCCCCAGGTACGGCGCCTGGCGGTTGTCCAGGCCGTAGGGCTGGAACTGCGCCGGGTCGCAACGCAGGGTGTCGGTGGCCTGCTCCAGGATCAGCCCCAGCCAGCGCGCTTCTATCCACGGGTGCGGCTGGTAATTGACCAGCACCAGCCGCGTGCTGGTGCGGGCCTGGGCCGGGGTGCCGAAGGTCAATGCGCTGAGGTCGATCACCGGCACCAGCGCGCCGCGATGGGCAAAGATGCCCGAGACCCACAGCGGTGCATGGGCGATCGGCTTAAGCGGCAGGCGTGGCAGCACTTCGGCCACTTCGGTGGCCTTGAGGGCATACCGTTCACTGCCGATGTGAAACACCAGGAACAACGCCTTTTTCGCTGCCGGGACGGCGCCGCGTTTAGCCGCGAGGTCGCTCATCAGACTTTGAAACGCGAAACGCCGCCGCGCAGGCCCACCGCAACCTGGCTCAGCTCATCAATCGCAAAACTGGCCTGGCGCAGGGACTCCACCGTCTGGCTGCTGGCATCGCCCAGTTGCACCAACGCGTGGTTGATCTGCTCGGCACCGGTGGCCTGGGCCTGCATGCCTTCGTTGACCATCAACACGCGCGGCGCCAGCGCCTGCACCTGGTGGATGATCTGCGAGAGTTGCTCGCCCACCTGCTGCACTTCGAACATGCCACGGCGCACCTCCTCGGAAAACTTGTCCATGCCCATCACCCCGGCGGAGACCGCTGACTGGATCTCGCGCACCATCTGCTCGATGTCGTAGGTGGCCACGGCGGTCTGGTCGGCCAGGCGGCGCACTTCAGTGGCGACCACGGCAAAACCGCGTCCATATTCACCGGCCTTCTCGGCCTCGATGGCCGCGTTGAGCGACAACAGGTTGGTCTGGTCGGCCACCTTGACGATGGTCACCACCACTTGGTTGATGTTGCCGGCCTTCTCGTTGAGGATCGCCAGCTTGGCGTTCACCAAGTCGGCGGCGCCCATCACCGAGTGCATGGTCTCTTCCATGCGGGCCAGGCCCTGCTGGCCGGAACCGGCGGCCACCGAAGCCTGGTCGGCGGCGGTGGACACTTCGGTCATGGTGCGGACCAAGTCTTTGGACGTGGCGGCGATTTCCCGCGAGGTGGCGCCGATTTCGGTGGTGGTGGCAGCGGTTTCAGTGGCCGTGGCCTGCTGCTGCTTGGAGGTGGCGGCAATCTCTGTCACCGAGGTGGTCACCTGTACCGACGAGCGCTGAGCCTGGGACACCAGGGCCGTCAGTTCGGTCATCATGTCGTTGAAGCCGGTTTCCACGGCGCCGAATTCGTCCTTGCGCTCAAGGTTCAGGCGCTTGCTCAGGTCACCGGTCCGCATGACCTCAAGGATTTCGACGATACGCTGCATCGGCGCCATGATTGCGCGCATCAGCAGCAGGCCGCACAGGCCGGCGGCGAAGAGGGCCACGAGCAGCGACAGGAACATGCTGATTTTCGCGGCGGACACCGCATCATCAATGGCGTTGGTCGCACGGTCGGCGACATTCTTGTTTTCGGTAATGATGTCGTTGAGCTTCATCCGGCCTGCGGTCCAGGCCGGTGTCAGTTGCGTGTCGAACTCTTTGCGCGCGGCCGCGATGTCACCGCGCTGCAAGCTTTCTTTCACGGTGGCCAGGCTCTTGTTGTAGAGCTGGTGCAAGGTTTCGAATTTGTCGAACTCGGAACGGTCGTCACCGGCGGCGATGGTTTTCTCGTAGAGCGCCATCTGCTGCAGCATGCGCGTTTCGAAGCTTATGAACTCGGCCTTGTCGGCATCGCTGAGCTTTTTATCTTCGCGCAGGCCCAGAAGTTCCAGGGTATGCAGGTAACTGTCGACCCACGCGCTGCGAATCATCGAACTGAGGTACACCCCCGGCACCGCATCGTCGCGCACCGCGACTTCGCTGGATTCGATCTTCATCAACCGCGAATACGAGACCACAACCATGAGCAGCATGATGGCGATAATGACCGCAAAGCTTGCCAAGATGCGTTGGCGCAAGGTCCAGTTCTTCACAGTAATTCCTCGGAGGGCCATTCAAATGGAGGGCAGTATAGCCGAGCGCAAGCCCTCATAAATCAATGGGTTTGGATGCAGCGCTCGCAAATTGCAAAAACACCCCGGGGTATTGCACCAGACGGGGTGCCTGATATAAGCGCAAAGGCTCAGAGGGTGGCTTGGCGCACTTGCTTTTCCAGCTCCAGTTTCAAACCTGGTTCAAGCTTGAGTTGACGCGCCAATTCGTCCAGATAGGCCTTTTCCATGAAGTTTTCTTCGTCCACCAACATCACGCTGGCGATATACATCTCGGCGGCCATTTCCGGGGTGCCGGCCGCTCGCGCCACGTCGGCCGGGTCCAGCGGTTTGTTCAGTTCGGCGTGCAGCCAGCTTTGCAGTTCGCGGTCATTGTCCAGTTTGGTGAACTCACCCTCGATCAGTGCGCGCTCGCGCTCGTCCACATGCCCGTCGGCTTTTGCCGCGGCCACCAGCGCCTTGAGGATGCCCTGGCTGTGTTGCTCGACCTGGGCCGGTGGCAGGCGGTCAATGGTTTGCGGTTCGCCCCGAGGGGCGCCGGCCTGATTGGCCTGCCAGTTGCCGTAGGCCTTGTAGGCGATCACGCCCAGCGCCGCCAGCCCGCCATAAGTGAGGGCCTTGCCGCCGAATTTGCGCGCCTTTTTGTTGCCCAGCAACAGGCCCATGGCGCCGGCCGCCAAGGCACCGCCACCCGCGCCGCCGAGCAGGCTGCCCAGCCCACCGCTGCCGAGCAAACCGCCCAATGCGCCTTTATCGTCCTGCTTACGTTGGCCGCCAGCTTTGTTTTGCAACATGTCCTGGCCCGATTTGAGCAACTGATCGAGCAATCCACGGGTGTTCATAAAAGCCTCCAGACACTTGGGTTCATAGGACCAATAGGCCACCAGCGTAAAACTAAGTGCCAAAAAACCCCGATCTAGAGTGCTTCCAGATGTAACGCCGGTGCCGTTCGCTAAAATCGATATACACTCGATCAAATCTATAAAAACACCCCACCGGTAATTCCAGCATGATGACCCTGCGTCAAATCCGGCACTTCATTGCCGTGGCCGAGACCGGTTCGATCTCCGCCGCCGCGCAAACCGCGTTCATCTCCCAATCGACCCTGACCCTGGCGATCCAGCAATTGGAGCAGGAAATCGGCGTCAACCTGTTCAACCGCCACGCCAAGGGCATGACGCTGACCCACCAGGGCCACCAGTTCCTGCGCCAGGCGCACCTGATCCTCGCCACCGTCGACAACGCCAAGCGCAGCCTGCAACAGAGCACCGACCAGGTGGCTGGGCAGCTGATCATCGGCGTGACCAGCCTGGTCGCCGGCTATTACCTGGCGGACCTGCTCACCCGTTTCCAGCGTGCCTACCCCAATGTGGAACTCCGCGTGATGGAAGACGAGCGCCCGTATATCGAGCATTTGCTGGTCAGCGGCGAGATCGACGTGGGCGTGCTGATCCTCTCCAACCTGGAAGACCGCCATGCGTTGCAGACCGAAGTGCTGACCCATTCGCCCCATCGCCTGTGGCTGCCGGCGCAACATCCGCTGCTGGAGCACGACAGCATCAACCTCGCCGATGTGGCGCGCGAGCCGCTGATCCAACTGAACGTCGACGAAATGGGCCACAACGCCCAGCGCCTGTGGACCAGCGCAGGGTTGCAACCGCGCGTCACATTGCGCACGGCATCGACGGAAGCCGTGCGTAGCCTGGTTGCCGCAGGCCTGGGCGTGTCGATCCAGCCCGACATGACCTACCGGCCCTGGTCACTGGAGGGCGACATCATTGAAGCGCGGCCCATTGCCGACCTCAGCCAGACCCTCGACGTAGGCCTGGCCTGGCGCCGTGGCACGGCAAGGCCTGCGCTGGTCGACCCATTCCTTACCGTGGCCCGGGAGCAGCCACACCCACGCAAGCCATCTATTTAATCGAATGCTGCATTCAGTATTTAGTATTTGTTGAGCTCGTGCCTGGCCTCTAGTCTCTGTTGATCCCCTAAGAGAAGGTCAGGCGCCTTGTAAGAGAACGCCCATGACCGCACAAGAAAAGAGATCACGAAAAATGTCCGGCGCGCCCACTCCGCTGCTCACTGCGTTGCTGATCGACGGCGAACTGGTCCCTGGCCAAGGGTTTGTCGAGCCGATCCTCAACCCGGCCACCGGCGAAGTGCTCACCCAGATCGCCGAAGCCAGCCCCGAGCAAGTCGAAAGCGCCATCCTGGCCGCCCACCGTGCATTTGCCGGTTGGTCGCGCACCACGCCGCAGCAACGCTCCAACATCCTGCTCGGCATCGCCGATGCCATCGAAAAACAAGCCGACTACCTGGCCCGCCTGGAATCCCTGAACTGCGGCAAGCCGCTGCACCTGGCGCGCCAGGATGACTTGAGTGCCACCGTCGACGTGTTCCGCTTCTTCGCCGGTGCCGTACGTTGCCAAACCGGCCAGCTCAGCGGCGAATACCTGCCGGGCTACACCAGCATGGTGCGGCGCGACCCGATTGGCGTGGTGGCGTCCATCGCCCCATGGAATTACCCGTTGATGATGGCCGCCTGGAAAATCGCCCCGGCACTGGCCGCCGGCAACACCTTAGTGTTCAAGCCGTCGGAGCACACGCCGTTGTCGATCCTCGCCCTGGCGCCGGCCCTGAAGGATTTGTTACCACGCGGGGTGATCAACATCCTGTGTGGCGGCGGGGAAGGCGTCGGCAGCCACTTGGTCAGTCACCCGAAAGTACGCATGGTCTCGCTGACCGGCGATATCGTCACCGGGCAAAAGATCCTCCAGGCCGCCGCCAAGACCCTCAAGCGCACCCATTTGGAACTGGGCGGCAAGGCCCCGGTCATTGTGTGCAACGACGCCGACCTGCAAGCCGTGGTCGAGGGCGTGCGCGCTTACGGTTATTACAACGCTGGCCAGGATTGCACCGCCGCGTGCCGTATTTACGCCCAGGCCGGTATCCACGACACCTTGGTCGCCGAACTGGGCGCAGCGGTCAGCAGCCTGCGTTTTGCCGGCAAGCGCGATGCCGACAATGAACTGGGCCCGCTGATCAGCACGCGCCAGCGCGACCGCGTGGCCAGTTTTGTCGAACGCGCCCTCGGCCAGCCGCATATCGAACGCGTCACCGGTGCCGCCGTGCATTCCGGGGCGGGCTTTTATTACCAGCCGACCTTGCTCGCCGGCTGTAAACAGAATGATGAAATCGTGCAGCGCGAAGTGTTCGGCCCGGTGGTCACCGTGACGCGGTTTGACGAGCTGGAACACGCGGTGGACTGGGCCAACGAGTCCGAATACGGCCTGGCCTCGTCGGTGTGGACGCAAAACCTGGACAAGGCCATGCAAGTGGCGGCGCGTCTGCAATACGGCTGCACCTGGATCAACAGCCATTTCATGCTGGTCAGCGAGATGCCCCACGGCGGCTTGAAGCGCTCGGGGTATGGCAAGGATCTGTCCAGCGATTCGCTACAGGACTACAGCGTGGTGCGCCACATCATGGCTCGCCACGGCCAGCATCTTTAAAACAACAACTACGCTCATGCGTCACCGGTTCAAAACACTGCCCCGACCATAATTAAAGAAGAGGGAACCCCCATGTCCGCGCACAAGACAGCATTACTCAGCGCCTTGACCACCGCGCTGCTGGCCAGCGTCAGCGTTCAGGCCGCCGAACCGCTCAAGGCCGTTGGCGCAGGTGAAGGCCAGTTGGATATCGTCGCCTGGCCCGGCTATATCGAACGCGGCGAAAGCGACAAGGCCTACGACTGGGTCACCGGTTTCGAGAAGGAAACCGGCTGCAAGGTCAACGTGAAAACCGCCGCCACCTCGGACGAAATGGTAAGCCTGATGGCCAAGGGGGGTTACGACCTGGTCACCGCGTCGGGTGACGCATCGCTGCGCTTGATCGCCGGCAAACGGGTGCAACCGATCAACACCGCGTTGATCGCCAACTGGAAAAACATCGACCCGCGCCTCAAGGACGGGCCGTGGTACGTGGTAGGCCAGCAAACCTACGGCACCCCTTACCAATGGGGCCCGAACGTATTGATGTACAACACCAACGTGTTCAAGACCGCGCCCACCAGTTGGGATGTGCTGTTCAAGGCGCAGAACCTGCCGGACGGCAAACCGAACAAGGGTCGCGTGCAGGCCTATGACGGCCCGATCTACATCGCCGATGCGGCGCTGTACCTCAAGTCGACCAAGCCGGAGCTGGGTATCCAGAACCCGTACGAACTGACCGAAACCCAATACAAGGCCGTGCTCGACGTGTTGCGCGCCCAGCAACCGCTGATCCACCGCTACTGGCACGACACCACCGTGCAAATGAGTGACTTCAAAAACGAAGGCGTGGTGGCCTCCAGCGCCTGGCCGTATCAGGTCAACGGCCTGCAAAACGAGAAGCAGCCGATCGCCTCGACCATCCCGAAAGAAGGCGCCACCGGTTGGGCCGACACCACCATGTTGCACAGCGAGGCCAAACACCCCAACTGCGCCTACAAGTGGATGGACTGGTCGCTGCAACCCAAGGTCCAGGGCGATGTAGCCGCCTGGTTCGGCTCGCTGCCGGCGGTGCCCGCAGCGTGTAAAGAGAGCGAACTGCTCGGCGCCGAAGGCTGCAAGACCAACGGGTTCGACCAGTTCGACAAGATCGCCTTCTGGAAAACCCCGCAGGCCGAAGGCGGCAAGTTCGTGCCGTACAGCCGCTGGACCCAGGATTACATCGCGATCATGGGTGGGCGCTGAGGCCCTTCAGACAACATAGGCCCCTGTGGGAGGGGCTTGCTCCCTCCCACACTGACCGTATTCACAGATCTGTTGTTTTTTCAGAAGCCCAGGCCGGGCCGCTGCGACGGCCCATGCTTTTTTGGAGCACCGCACCATGACGCTTGCAGTCCAATTCACCCACGTTTCTCGTCAGTTCGGCGAAGTAAAGGCCGTTGACCGGGTTTGCATCGATATCCAGGACGGCGAGTTCTTTTCCATGCTCGGCCCTTCGGGCTCGGGCAAGACCACCTGCCTGCGCCTGATCGCAGGCTTCGAGCAGCCGAGCGCGGGCTCGATCCGTATTCATGGCGAGGAAGCCGCCGGCTTGCCGCCCTACCAGCGCGACGTCAACACCGTGTTCCAGGATTACGCGCTGTTCCCCCACATGAACGTGCGCGACAACGTGGCCTACGGCCTCAAAGTCAAAGGCGTGGGCAAGGCCGAGCGCCTGAGCCGTGCCGAAGAAACCCTGGCCATGGTGGCCCTGGGCGGCTATGGCGAGCGCAAACCGGTGCAACTCTCCGGCGGCCAACGCCAACGCGTAGCCCTGGCCCGCGCGCTGGTCAATCGCCCGCGGGTGTTGCTGCTCGACGAACCGTTGGGCGCCCTCGACCTCAAGCTGCGCGAACAGATGCAAAGCGAGCTGAAAAAGCTGCAACGGCAATTGGGCATCACGTTTATCTTCGTGACCCACGACCAGACCGAAGCGCTGTCAATGTCCGACCGCGTGGCGGTATTCAACAAAGGCCGCATCGAACAGGTCGACACCCCGCGCAACCTCTATATGAAACCGGCCACCGCGTTCGTGGCGGAGTTTGTCGGCACCTCCAACGTGATTCGCGGCGAGCTGGCCCAGCTGCTGAGCGGCAGTGCGCAGGCGTTTTCGATCCGCCCGGAACACGTGCGTTTTGCCGAAGGCCCGGTGGCGGCCGGTGACGTGGAAATCAGCGGTGTGCTCCACGACATCCAGTACCAGGGCAGTGCCACGCGCTACGAGTTGAAACTGGCAAACGGCCAGGCGCTGAACATCAGCCAGGCCAACAACCAGTGGCTCGATACCAGCAGTGCGCATCAGGTCGGCCAGACCATCACCGCACGCTGGGCGCGGCAAGCCATGACGCCGCTGGCCGACAGCACAGGCGAGGTGTGAGATGAGCCTGGCCGTTTCCCGACAACCGCCGCTGCGCAGGTTTTCCAACCTGCTGTACCGCAAGCCCAACCTCTACCTGGCGATGTTGCTGATACCGCCGTTGATCTGGTTCGGCGCGATCTACCTGGGTTCGCTGCTGACCCTGCTCTGGCAAGGTTTCTACACCTTCGACGATTTCACCATGGCGGTCACGCCGGACCTGACCCTGGCCAACTTCGCCGCGCTGTTCCAGCCGTCGAACTTCGACATCATCCTGCGCACCTTGAGCATGGCCATCGTGGTGTCGATCGCCAGCGCGATCGTGGCCTTCCCTATCGCCTACTACATGGCGCGCTACACCACGGGCAAGACCAAGGCGTTTTTCTATATCGCGGTGATGATGCCGATGTGGGCCAGCTATATCGTCAAGGCGTACGCCTGGACCCTGCTGCTGGCCAAGGGCGGCGTGGCGCAGTGGTTCGTGCAGCACCTGGGGCTGGAGCCGCTGTTGCAGTTCGTGCTGGGCATTCCCGGCGTGGGCGGCAGCACCTTGAGCACCTCGCACCTCGGGCGGTTCATGGTGTTTGTGTATATCTGGCTGCCGTTCATGATCCTGCCGATCCAGGCTGCGCTGGAGCGTTTGCCGCCGTCGCTGCTGCAAGCCTCGGCCGACCTGGGCGCCAAGCCGCGCCAGACCTTTATGCAGGTGATTCTGCCGTTGTCGGTGCCAGGGATCGCCGCCGGTTCGATCTTTACGTTTTCACTGACCCTGGGCGATTTCATCGTGCCGCAACTGGTGGGCCCGCCGGGCTACTTTGTCGGCGGCATGGTCTACGCCCAGCAAGGCGCCATCGGCAATATGCCCATGGCCGCGGCGTTCACCCTGGTGCCGATCGTGTTGATCGCCGTGTACCTGTCCATCGTCAAACGCCTGGGGGCCTTCGATGCACTCTGATCAATCATCACTGGGCCTGAAAATCGCAGCCTGGGGCGGCCTGGTGTTTCTGCACTTCCCGATCCTGATCATCTTCCTCTACGCCTTCAATACCGAAGAGGCCGCGTTCAGCTTCCCGCCCCAGGGGTTTACCTTGAAGTGGTTCAGCGTGGCCTTCGCCCGGCCGGATGTGCTGGAAGCGATCAAGCTGTCGCTGCAGATCGCCGCGATTGCCACCCTGATTGCCATGGTGCTCGGCACGCTGGCGTCGGCGGCGTTGTATCGCCGGGAGTTCTTCGGCAAGCAAGGCGTGTCCCTGATGCTGATCCTGCCGATTGCGCTGCCGGGGATCATCACCGGTATCGCCTTGCTGGCCACGTTCAAGACGCTGGGCATCGAGCCTGGAATGTTCACCATCATCGTCGGCCACGCAACGTTCTGCGTGGTGATCGTCTACAACAACGTGATCGCACGGTTGCGCCGTACCTCCCACAGCCTGATCGAAGCCTCGATGGACCTGGGCGCCGACGGCTGGCAGACCTTTCGCTACATCATCATGCCCAACCTGGGCTCGGCGCTGCTGGCCGGCGGCATGCTCGCCTTTGCGCTGTCGTTTGACGAAATCATCGTCACCACCTTCACCGCCGGCCACGAGCGCACCTTGCCGCTTTGGCTGCTCAACCAGCTCAGCCGCCCACGGGACGTGCCGGTGACTAATGTGGTGGCGATGCTGGTGATGCTGGTGACGATGGTCCCGATTCTGGGGGCCTATTACCTGACACGTGGCGGGGAAAGCGTGGCCGGTAGTGGCGGTAAATAACTTGACTGGAGGAATGCGATTCCAATGTGGAAGGGGGCTTGCTCCCGATAGCTGTATTTCAGTCAATACAGGGCTGTCTGATGTACTGCCATCGGGGGCAAGCCCCCTCCCACATTTAGAGCCGGTTTCTTCAGGGAAATAACATTCGTTTGAGGAGAGCTGAACCATGCAAACCAAACTGCTGATCAACGGCCAACTGGTACAAGGCGAAGGCCCGGCCCAGGCCGTATTCAACCCGTCATTGGGCCGGGTGCTGGTGGAAATCAACGAAGCCAGCGAAGCCCAGGTCGACGCCGCCGTGCGTGCCGCCGACGCGGCCTTTGAAAGCTGGTCGCAAACCGCGCCGAAGGACCGTTCGCTGCTGCTGCTGAAACTGGCGGACGCGATCGAAGCCCACGGCGCTGAGCTGGCCAAGCTCGAATCGGACAACTGCGGCAAGCCGTACAACGCCGCACTGAACGACGAGATACCGGCGATTGCCGACGTGTTCCGCTTTTTTGCCGGCGCCAGCCGCTGCATGAGCGGCTCGGCGGGCGGTGAATACCTGCCGGGCCATACGTCGATGATCCGCCGCGATCCGGTGGGCGTGATCGCCTCTATCGCGCCGTGGAACTACCCACTGATGATGGTCGCCTGGAAAATCGCCCCGGCCCTGGCCGCCGGTAATACCGTGGTGCTCAAACCGTCGGAGCAAACCCCGCTGACGGCGTTGCGCATGGTTGAGCTGGCGGCGCGGATTTTTCCGGCTGGCGTGCTCAACCTGGTGTTCGGTCGTGGGCCTACGGTGGGCAGCCCATTGGTCAGCCACCCGAAAGTGCGCATGGTGTCGTTGACCGGCTCCATCGCCACCGGCGCGAATATCATTTCCAGCACCGCTGACGGCGTGAAGCGCATGCACATGGAGCTGGGTGGCAAGGCCCCGGTGATTATTTTCAACGACGCAGACATCGACGCCGCCGTGGAAGGCATCCGCACCTTCGGCTTTTACAACGCCGGCCAGGACTGCACCGCCGCGTGCCGCATTTATGCCCAGGCGGATATCTACGATGCCTTCGTCGAGAAACTCGGCATCGCCGTGTCGAGCATCAAGTACGGCTTGCAGGATGACCCGGCCACCGAGTTGGGCCCGTTGATCACCGCGCAGCACCGGGACCGCGTCGCCGGGTTTGTCGAACGTGCCGTGGCGCAGCCACATATCCGCCTGGTCACGGGTGGCAAGGCCGTGCAAGGCAATGGGTTCTTCTTTGAGCCGACGGTATTGGCCGATGCGCAGCAGGACGACGAGATCGTGCGCCGCGAGGTGTTTGGGCCGGTGGTGTCGGTGACCAAGTTCGCCGACGAAGCCCAGGTGCTGAACTGGGCCAATGATTCGGACTACGGCCTGGCGTCATCCATATGGACCGCCGATGTAGGGCGAGCCCATCGCTTGGCCGCACGCTTGCAGTACGGCTGCACCTGGGTAAATACCCACTTTATGCTCGTCAGCGAAATGCCCCATGGCGGTCAGAAACTGTCGGGGTATGGCAAGGACATGTCCATGTATGGGCTGGAGGACTACACCACCGTTCGCCATGTGATGTTCAAGCACTGAAGCCAATGGGGGAGGGAGCAAGTCCCTCCCCGTTTTTTATCTGCATGATTTCGGGGTAGGGTATTCCCCTCACAGGCTCGGAAACGTCTTGTTTCATATGCACTGCCATCACCCCGCCATCAATCAATTTTCCTTCCCCACCGAACCGCTTAAGCTATCCGGCGTCTGTTTAATGTCCGTTGCGTTTGGCCGAAGGCATGTCCGAACCGTAATTTCTGATCCAGCACGTGCCAGGTACGGCGCGGGATTTGCTCACGACAGGTTGTCTCTATGCATCGCAGGAATTTGCTCAAAGCGTCCATGGCCATTGCGGCTTACACCGGTTTATCGGCCAGCGGCCTGCTGGCCGCGCAGGCTTGGGCGGGTAACCGCGCCGCCGATGGCAAGGCCGTGGCGTTCGACTTCGACACGCTGAAAGCCCAGGCCAAGCAACTCGCCGGGACCGCGTACAAAGACACCAAACAGGTGCTGCCGCCAACCCTGGCGAGCATGACCCCGCAGAATTTCAACGCCATCGGCTACGACGGCAAGCATTCGCTGTGGAAAGAGTTGAACGGCCAACTGGACGTGCAGTTCTTTCACGTCGGCATGGGTTTCAAGACGCCGGTGCGCATGCACAGCGTCGACCCCAAGACCCGTGAAGCGCGGGAGGTGCACTTTCGTCCGTCACTGTTCAACTATGAAAAAACCACCGTCGACACCCAACAGCTGACCGGCGACCTGGGCTTCTCCGGCTTCAAGCTGTTCAAGGCACCGGAACTGGATCGCCATGACGTGCTGTCGTTCCTCGGCGCCAGTTACTTCCGCGCGGTGGATGCCACCGGCCAATACGGCCTGTCGGCACGTGGCCTGGCCATCGACACCTATGCAAAAAAACGCGAGGAATTCCCCGACTTCACGCAGTTCTGGTTCGAAACCCCGGACAAGGACGCCACCCGCTTCGTGGTCTACGCCCTGCTCGACTCGCCGAGCGCCACCGGCGCCTACCGTTTCGATATCGACTGCCAGGCCAGCCAGGTGGTGATGGCCATCGATGCGCATATCAATGCACGTACCACCATCGAACAACTGGGCATCGCACCGATGACCAGCATGTTCAGTTGCGGCACCCATGAGCGTCGGATGTGCGACACCATCCACCCACAGATCCACGACTCGGACCGCTTGGCGATGTGGCGCGGCAATGGCGAGTGGATCTGCCGCCCGCTGAATAACCCGGCCAAGCTGCAGTTCAACACCTTCACCGACAAAGACCCGAAAGGCTTCGGCCTGGTGCAGACCGACCATGAGTTCGCCAGCTACCAGGACACCGTGGACTGGTACAGCAAGCGCCCAAGCCTGTGGGTAGAACCGACCACCGCCTGGGGCGAAGGCTCGATCGACCTGCTGGAAATTCCGACAACGGGCGAAACCCTGGATAATATCGTGGCCTTCTGGACCCCGAAAAAACCGGTGGCGGCCGGCGACTCGCTCAACTACGGCTACAAGCTGTACTGGAGCGCCTTGCCGCCGGTGAGCACACCGTTGGCGCAAGTCGACGCGACCCGCTCAGGCATGGGCGGCTTCACCGAAGGCTGGGCGCCGGGCGAGCATTACCCGGACGTGTGGGCGCGCCGTTTCGCCGTGGACTTCAAAGGCGGTGGCCTGGATCGCCTGCCCGCCGGCACCGGGATCGAGCCGGTGGTGACCTGTTCCCACGGTGAAGTGAAAGACTTCAGCGTGCTGGTGCTGGACAACATCAAGGGCTACCGCATCCTGTTCGATTGGTACCCGACCAGCGACAGCGTTGAACCGGTGGAGCTGCGCCTGTTTATCCGCACGCAGGACCGCACCTTGAGTGAAACCTGGCTGTATCAGTACTTCCCGCCGGCGCCGGAGCTGCGCAAGTACACCTGATACCCATGTGAGAAGGGCTTGCTCTCAAGAGTGATGTGTCAGTGACAGGTTAGCCGACTGGTACACCGCATCGGGAGCAAGCCCCCTCCCACCCTGGTTCTACGTTGACCCTAAAACCGCGACACACTCTTCATCGCTCCCACCAGATAACGCATCGCCACCTGATCGTTTTCGTTCAAAGCGCGATACTGCGTAAGCAATTCGGCCTCATCCGAACTCAACCTGCGACCACGCAAGGACAGCCTGCGGGCCAAAAAAGACGCCACCACACCCGCTACACCATAGGACTTGGCCATGGACTGCTTCTCCTGATCTCGATCAAATACTCACGGCGCCCACCCACTGCCTCCTGTGAAGCGCTACGCCTCCCTGGACAAGACTGACTTCTTGGGCCAGCAACCAGTCCTACCCTAAGCGTAGAAACAATCTTGTTACGTGTGGGATTTTTTTAGAGCATTCACTTAAAAAACCCCTTCGGTAACAAATACCTACAGCCAAATCCCACGACCATACGCAAAAAAAAACCCACCGGCTCAGGGTGGGTTTACGACTGCCGAGAAAAACTCAATCGCGCAAGTCAGACTCATGAATCGGCTGGTCCCGATGAGTCGCCCGTTGGTACTGCGCCGGCCAGATCGCTTTGCGCCCGCCCAGGTCATCGTCGGCGTGCAACGGCCAGTACGGGTCGCGCAGCAGTTCGCGGGCCAGGAAGATGATATCGGCCTGGCAAGTGCGCAGGATGTGCTCGGCCTGGGCCGGTTCGGTGATCATGCCCACGGTGCCGGTGGCGATGCCCGACTCTTTGCGCACGCGCTCGGCAAACCGTGTCTGGTAGCCGGGGCCAGTGGGGATCTCGGCATTGGCGGCGGTGCCACCGGAGGAAACGTCGATCAGGTCCACGCCCAAATCTCTCAGGCGGCGCGCCAGTTCCACGGTTTCATCGGGGTTCCAGCCGTCTTCCACCCAGTCGGTGGCCGACACCCGTACGAACAGCGGCAGTTCTTGGGGCCAGACTTCGCGCACGGCCCTGGTTACCTCAAGCACCAGGCGGATGCGATTTTCAAACGAGCCGCCGTACTGGTCCTGGCGCTGGTTGCTGAGGGGCGAGAGGAATTGGTGCAACAGGTAACCATGCGCGGCGTGGATCTCTACCACCTCGAAACCCGCCGTCAATGCGCGTTTGGCGGCGGCGACAAAGTCGGCGACCACTTGCTGGATCTGCCCTTCATCCAGCTGCTTGGGTTGGGTGTGTTGCGGGTCGAAGGCAATCGGCGAAGGCCCTACCGGCACCCAGCCACCATCCTCGGGCTTGACACTGCCATGCTTGCCGATCCATGGCCGGTGGGTGCTGGCCTTGCGCCCGGCATGGGCCAGTTGAATCCCCGCCACCGCGCCCTGGGCGGCAATGAAACGGGTGATCCGTTGCAGCGGTTCAATCTGCTGGTCATTCCACAGGCCCAGGTCCTGGGCGGTGATGCGGCCGTCGGCGGTCACGGCGGTGGCCTCGGTGAATATCAGCCCGGCCCCGCCGACGGCACGACTGCCGAGGTGGACCAGGTGCCAATCATTGGCCAGGCCATCGTCACTGGAGTATTGGCACATCGGTGACACCGCAATGCGGTTGAGCAGGGTCAATTGACGCAGGGTATAGGGTTCGAGCAGCTGACTCATGGCGCACCTCTTCCGGGTTCTGTGGGCGAGCTTCAAGACTCTCTAACGGTGAGTAGAGCCTAGTCGACAACGCTCGATTGCACAGGGTTCAGAAGACAAAACGGGAGCCGATTGCCGGCCCCCGTACAGCGCCAGGCTACATTTCGACCTGGGTGCCCAGCTCGATCACTCGGTTTACCGGGAGTTTGAAGAAGCGCAGGTTGCCGTTGGCGTTCTTCAACATGAAGGCAAACAAACCTTCGCGCCAGCGCGCCATGCCCTCGAGTTTGGAGGCAATCACCGTTTCGCGGCTGAGGAAGTAGGTGGTGCGCATCGGGCTGAAATCCAGATCGTCCAGATGGCACAGTTTCAGCGCTTGAGGCACATCCGGCTCGTCGGTGAAGCCGAAATGCAGAATCACACGGAAGAAACCTTCACCGTAGGCATCCACCTCGAAACGCCGAGAGGCCGGTACGCGCGGAATGTCTTCGTACACCACCGTCAGCAGCACCACTTGCTCGTGCAGCACCTGGTTATGCAGCAGGTTGTGCAACAGCGCATGGGGCACTGCATCCGGCCGCGCGGTCAAGAACACCGCCGTGCCCTGCACGCGATGGGGCGGTTGCACGCGGATGCTGCTGATAAAGATCGGCAGCGGCAGGCCGCCTTCGTCGAGGCGATCTACTAGCAATTGCTTGCCGCGCTTCCAGGTCGTCATCAACACGAACAGCACGATCCCCGCGACCACGGGGAAAGCGCCGCCCTGGATGATTTTCGGCACGTTGGCCGCAAAATACAGCCCGTCGACCAACAGGCAGCAAAGCAGTACCGGCACGGCCAGCACCGGTGGCCATTTCCACAGCAGCAGCATCACGGCCGAGACCAGGATGGTGGTCATCAGCATGGTGCCCGTCACGGCCACACCGTAAGCCGAGGCCAACGCGTTGGAGGACTCGAAGCCCAGCACCAGCAGGATCACGCCGACCATCAGCGACCAGTTCACCGCGCCGATATAGATCTGGCCCTGTTCGGCGCTGGAGGTGTGTTGAATATGCATGCGCGGGATGTAACCCAGCTGGATCGCCTGGCGCGTCAACGAGAACGCCCCGGAAATCACCGCTTGGGAGGCGATCACCGTAGCCAGGGTCGACAACCCCACCAGCGGGATCAGCGCCCAGCTCGGCGCCAGCAGGTAGAACGGGTTGCGCGCGGCTTCCGGGTCGCCCAGCAGCAGGGCACCCTGGCCGAAATAATTGAGCACCAGCGCCGGCAGTACCAGCATGAACCAGGCGCGAGCGATGGGCTTGCGGCCAAAATGGCCCATATCGGCATACAGCGCTTCAGCGCCGGTCAATGCCAGCACCACGGCGCCAAGGATGGCCACGCCAATGCCTGGGTGAGCTTCGAAGAACCGCACGGCCCAGATCGGGTTCAAGGCCTTGAGCACTTCCGGATGCTGGGAGATGCCATAGATGCCCAGGCCGCCCAGCACCAGGAACCAGGTCACCATCACCGGTCCGAATAACTTGCCGATACGGTCGGTGCCGTGCTTCTGGATCAGGAACAGCGCCACCAGCACCACCAGCGCAATGGGCACGACCCATTTTTCCAGGCCATCGAACGCCAGTTCCAGGCCTTCTACCGCCGACAATACGGAAATCGCCGGGGTGATCATGCTGTCGCCGTAGAACAGCGCCGCGCCGCACAGGCCACAGACCACCAGGAAACTGCGCAACTTCCTGCGCTCCCCTGCCGCCCGTCGAGCCAGCGCCGTCAGGGCCATGATGCCGCCCTCCCCCTGGTTGTCGGCACGCAGCACAAACAACATGTATTTGATCGACACCACCCAGATCAGCGACCAGAAGATCAGCGCCAGGATCCCAAGCACACCATCATGATTGACCTGAACCCCATAACCGCCGGTGAACACCTCTTTAAGGGTATAGAGCGGGCTGGTCCCGATATCGCCGTAAACCACCCCAACCGCTGCCACCAGCATGCCAATCGGCTTGACGTTGGAATGCTCGGCACCCGCTGCCTGACTACTTGCCTGACCCATCAACCACTCCTGCCCTTTGACCTGCGGTCTTTTATAAACAACGCCTCTAAGCTGACCCTAGCATGCGCTGTTTTACTTCTCGTAACAGACGTTTTGTTGACCCACGGGTTTTCCCGGTGGGTAACGGCGCGAAGCATAGCGCAGCACTCGTCGCATTTCCCTGCTCAAGTGCTTTAGAGGCTGCTTTAGGCGATCAGTTATGACTGACACAGCCTTTTGGAGCCTTTTTGCCTGCATTGATCACACTTACCACCGACCGTATATTTTGGCGCGACTCGGCGGTGCCTACCTTAACGATGCGATTAAGAAATCCTTGGCCGGCTTGGTTCGCTCTATCAAACGTGCCCGCGCACGGCGATCGCAGTCGATATAGAAACTCAATCATCGACATGTCTCTTTCAAGGTACATTCCTTATGTACGAAGTGAAACACGTGCTGTCCGCCAATGGCGTGGATATCTACCAAGCCTGGCTAGACACCGTTCAAGACAATCGTTCTAAAGCAAGAATCACCACCCGAGTGGACCGAGCGTCACTTGGTTACTTCGGAATAACCGAGCCGGTGGGTGATGGGGTCTTTGAAATGAAGCTCGACTTTGGCCCTGGGTTTCGCGTGTATTACGCACTCCAGGACCGAAAAATTGTTTTCCTGTTGGGCGGTGGCTCAAAGGCCAGGCAGCAGAACGACATCGAGCAAGCCAAGGCTCTCTGGAAATCCTATAAGGTGCAGCAAAAATGACTATTCGTACTCGCTCTCATGAAGACAGCGTCCTTGAAATGCTCCGAGACAACAAAGCCTTCGCTCTGGAGTATCTATCCGCCGCACTTGAAGAAATCGATGAAGCGGGTGGTGAGGACGCCTTTCTTGTCGCTGTCCGTCGAGTGGTGGAAGCGCGTGGAGGGATGCTCAACCTGTCCCAGAACACGGGACTCAATCGGGCAAATCTGTACCGGTCCATTGCAGTCGGCGGCGACCCGAAGCTCTCCACCCTGCTCAAAGTGCTTCAGGCGTTGGGCGTGGGGATGTCCAAAGTCGTATCTCACCGTACAGAGCAAGATGTTCACGCTTAAAAAGCGTAAGTAGCCGCACTGCGAATTACCCAGCGCAGCACTCGTCGCATTTCCCTGCATAAAGCTGGTCAATTGCTTTGCCCGTCGCTAGAATTGCGCACTTTTTGATCAGAGGCGCGCCAAGCGCCCGTCCGTTGCCTCGTCGTGCACGACCGGCGGCGTCATTCAATACCGAGGTTAGACATGTCCACCACCATCGCAAAAGCCAACCCCAAGGTTGGCTTTGTTTCCCTGGGTTGCCCGAAGGCGCTCGTCGACTCCGAGCGCATCCTTACGCAACTGCGTATGGAAGGCTATGACGTCGTGTCCACTTACCAGGACGCCGATGTGGTGGTGGTCAACACCTGCGGTTTCATCGACTCGGCCAAGGCTGAGTCGCTGGAAGTGATCGGCGAAGCGATCAAGGAAAACGGCAAGGTCATCGTGACCGGCTGCATGGGCGTGGAAGAAGGCAATATCCGCAACGTGCACCCCAGCGTGCTGGCGGTGACCGGCCCGCAGCAGTACGAGCAGGTGGTCAACGCCGTGCACGACGTGGTGCCGCCGCGCCAGGACCACAACCCGCTGATCGACCTGGTGCCGCCGCAAGGCATCAAGCTGACGCCACGCCACTACGCGTACCTGAAGATTTCCGAAGGCTGCAACCACAGCTGCAGTTTCTGCATCATCCCGTCGATGCGCGGCAAACTGGTCAGCCGCCCGGTGGGCGATGTGCTGGACGAGGCCCAGCGCCTGGTCAAATCCGGCGTCAAAGAGCTGTTGGTGATCTCCCAAGACACCAGCGCCTACGGCGTCGACGTGAAATACCGCACCGGTTTCTGGAACGGCGCGCCGGTGAAGACCCGCATGACCGAACTGTGCGAAGCCCTCAGCAGCCTGGGCGTGTGGGTGCGCCTGCATTACGTTTACCCGTACCCGCACGTCGATGAGCTGATTCCGCTGATGGCCGCTGGCAAGATCCTGCCGTACCTGGACATTCCGTTCCAGCACGCCAGCCCGAAAGTGCTCAAGGCCATGAAACGCCCGGCCTTCGAAGACAAGACCCTGGCGCGCATCAAGAACTGGCGCCAGATCTGCCCTGAGCTGATCATCCGCTCCACCTTCATCGTCGGCTTCCCCGGCGAAACCGAAGAAGACTTCCAGTACCTGCTGGACTGGCTGACCGAGGCCCAGTTGGACCGCGTCGGCTGCTTCCAGTATTCGCCAGTGGAAGGCGCCCCCGCCAACCTGCTGGACCTGGCCGTGGTGCCGGACGACGTCAAGCAAGACCGGTGGGAACGCTTCATGGCGCACCAACAGGCGATCAGCTCGGCGCGCCTGCAACTGCGCATCGGTAAGGAAATCGAAGTATTGATCGACGAAGTCGACGAGCAAGGTGCCGTTGGCCGCTGCTTCTTCGACGCGCCGGAAATCGACGGTAACGTGTTTATCGACGACGCCAGCGGCTTGAAGCCGGGCGACAAGGTGTGGTGCACGGTGACCGATGCCGACGAGTACGACTTGTGGGCGGAAAAACGCGCCTGATCGGTAAAGAATAAAAAAGCCCTGCTTCTGGACAAGATGCAGGGCTTTTTTAGGTCTATTGTTTCGCCCATCAGCACCGTTCACAGCGAGGGGCAGCGGGCATGCGTCAGCATTCGGTTATCCACACACCTAAAACCAGTGACTACCCAGCATTGGCGCGGATCTGGGAGGCTTCGGTGCGGGCCACCCACGATTTCTTGCCGGACAGTTACATCGTGTTGCTCAAAGAGTTGGTGCTGACCCGCTACCTCGACGCCGTGATGCTGATCTGCACCAAGGACTCGCGCCAGCGCATCACCGGGTTTGCCGGCGTAGCAGCGGGCAAAGTGGAGATGCTGTTTATCGACCCACAGCACCGTGGCCAGGGCCTCGGCCGGCAACTGCTGGGGTATGCGGTTGAGCATATGAACGCCGAGGAACTGGACGTCAACGAACAGAACCCCCAGGCCCTGGGGTTTTATTTAAAGTTTGGGTTCGAAGTAATCGGTCGTTCGGCGCATGACGGCCTGGGCCAGCCTTATCCGTTGCTGCATCTGCGTTTGCGCCAGCAGCAGCAACGATGCCGTGGCTGACCCACACCGCGCCATTTTGAATTGCGTTTGATCAATAGAGCACCGCGCTGAAATGGGGCCGGGATTAACCGGCGCCAGGCAGGTACAATAGCCGCCCCCTTTTGTTACGGCCCTTGTCATGACTGACCCCATACGCCTCTCCAAACGCCTTATCGAACTGGTCGGTTGCTCCCGTCGGGAGGCTGAGCTGTTTATCGAAGGCGGCTGGGTCTCGGTGGACGGCGAAGTGATCGACGAGCCGCAGTTCAAGGTCACCACCGAGAAGGTCGAACTCGACCCCGAGGCCAAGGCCACCGCGCCGGAGCCGGTGACCATCCTGCTTCACGCCCCTGCCGGCGTGGATGCCGAGACGGCCATGGCCTCGATCAGCGCCGACACCCTGTCCGAAGAACACCGCTTCAGCAAGCGCCCGCTCAAGGGCCACTTCCTGCGCCTGACCGCCAGCGCCGACCTGCAGGCCAAGGCCAGCGGCCTGCTGGTCTTTACCCAGGACTGGAAAATTCTGCGCAAGTTGACCGCCGATGCAGCCAAGATCGAGCAGGAATACGTGGTGGAGGTCGAGGGCGACATGGTTGCCCACGGGCTCAACCGCCTCAACCACGGCCTGACCTACAAAGGCAAAGAGCTGCCAGCGGTCAAAGCCAGCTGGCAGAACGAAAACCGCCTGCGCTTTGCGATGAAAAACCCACAGCCCGGCGTGATCGCGTTGTTCTGCGAAGCCGTTGGCCTGAAGGTTGTGGCCATTCGCCGCATCCGCATCGGCGGCGTGTCCATCGGCAAGGTGCCGGTCGGTCAATGGCGTTACCTGTCCGGCAAAGAGAAGTTCTAAGCCGCTCCCCTTTTCTCGGTACCGCCCGATAGGCGGTGCCCTCAGTTGAATACCAGGATTGCCCACCATGATTCACAACGACGTACTGCGCAGCGTGCGCTACATGCTCGACATCAGCGACAACAAGATGGTCGAGATCATCAAGCTCGGCGGCATGGACGTGACCAAGGACGACCTGCTGACCTACCTCAAGAAAGACGAAGAAGAAGGCTTTGTGTTCTGCCCGGACGACGTCATGGCCCACTTTCTGGACGGCCTGGTGATCTTCAAGCGCGGCAAGGACGAAAGCCGTCCACCGCAGCCGATCGAAACGCCGGTGACCAACAACATCATCCTCAAGAAGCTGCGCGTGGCCTTCGAACTCAAGGAAGACGACATGCATGCCATCCTCAAGGCCGCCGAATTCCCGGTGTCCAAGCCGGAACTGAGCGCGCTGTTTCGCAAGTTCGGCCACACCAACTACCGCACCTGTGGTGACCAGTTGCTGCGCAACTTCCTCAAGGGGCTGACCCTGCGGGTTCGTGCGTAAACCATGAGCTATCAAGTCTCGCCCGTCGGCTTCGTTCGCTCCTGCTTCAAGGAGAAGTTCGCCATCCCGCGCCAACCGCAACTGGCGCCTGCAGCCCGGGGCGTGCTGGAGTTGGTGGCGCCGTTCGACGGTGGTGAGGCGGTGCAGGGCTTGGAGCAGGTCAGCCATGTGTGGCTGCTGTTCCTGTTCCACCAGGCCCTGGAAGACACACCACGCCTCAAAGTGCGCCCGCCTCGCCTGGGCGGCAACACGTCCATGGGCGTATTTGCCACCCGTGCGACCCATCGGCCCAACGGCATCGGCCAGTCGGTGGTCAAGCTGGACAAGGTGGAAGCGGGCCGGCTATGGATTTCCGGGATCGATTTGCTCGATGGCACACCGGTTTTGGATATCAAGCCGTATGTGCCGTATGCCGATATTGTCGACACGGCCACCAATGGCATCGCCAGTGGTGCGCCGGCGTTGATTGCGGTGCAGTGGCTGAAGACAGCGCTGCAGCAGGCACAAGGCCATGCGCAGCGCCTTGGTGAACCGTTGGTGGAGTTGATTGATCAGTGTTTGGCGCAAGATCCACGGCCGGCGTATCAAACGCCTGGGCCTGAGCGCGAATACGGAGCGCAGTTCTGGGATGTGGATGTGCGGTGGCACTACCCTGAAGCTGGCGTCATTTGTGTATTGGAAGTGGTGCCTGCTGGATAAACCGGAAACCCAATGTGGAAGGGGCAAGCCCCTCCCACATTGGGTTCTACTGTGTTGCGAAGTCAGCACATGGCCTGACTGTTTTACTTCTCGACGAATGCACGCTCGATCAAGTAGTCACCCGGCTCACGCATCCGTGGCGAAACTTTCAGGCCGAAGCTGTTCAGCACTTCGCTGGTCTCATCCAACATGCTTGGGCTGCCACACAGCATGGCGCGGTCGTCCTCGGGGTTGATCGGCGGCAGGCCGATGTCGCGGAACAGTTTGCCGCTGCGCATCAGGTCGGTCAGGCGGCCTTCGTTCTCGAAGGGCTCGCGGGTCACGGTCGGGTAGTAGATCAGCTTGTCACGCAGGGCCTCGCCGAAGAATTCGTTCTGCGGCAGGTGCTCGGTAATGAATTCGCGGTAGGCGACTTCGTTGACGTAACGCACGCCGTGGCACAGGATCACTTTTTCGAAGCGTTCGTAGGTCTCTGGGTCCTGGATCACGCTCATGAACGGCGCCAAACCGGTACCCGTGCTGAGCAAGTACAGGTGTTTGCCCGGCTTCAAATCGTCAAGCACCAGGGTGCCTGTCGGCTTTTTGCTGATGATGATCTCGTCGCCTTCCTTCAAGTGCTGCAATTGGGAAGTCAGCGGGCCATCCGGCACCTTGATGCTGAAGAACTCCAGATGTTCTTCCCAGTTCGGGCTGGCAATGGAGTAAGCACGCATGAGCGGGCGGCCGTTGGGCTGTTGCAGGCCGATCATCACGAACTGACCGTTCTCGAAGCGCAGGCCCGGATCACGGGTGCACTTGAAGCTGAACAGAGTGTCGTTCCAGTGATGAACACTGAGGACACGCTCGTGGTTCATGTTGCTCATGTACGGGGGACTCCTGGAAGTGGGTCTGCGCCAGAGATGAAGCGCGCAATTGCACAGCATTCTAATGGCGGCGACAATATCTGTTAACTGGATTATTAAGATAAGGGTTATCGGTTATATCGATATGCGATTTACTCTCCGTCAACTGCAAGTCTTCGTCGCCGTCGCCCAGCAGGAAAGCGTCTCACGCGCTGCTGGCCTTCTGGCCTTATCCCAATCTGCGGCCAGCACGTCGATTACCGAGTTGGAGCGCCAATCCAGCTGCCAATTATTCGACCGTGCCGGTAAACGCCTGAGCCTCAACGCGCTCGGCCATCAGCTATTACCGCAGGCGGTGGCATTGCTGGACCAGGCCAAGGAGATCGAGGACTTGCTCAATGGCAAGTCCGGCTTCGGCTCCCTGGCAGTCGGCGCCACCTTGACCATCGGTAATTACCTGGCGACGCTGTTGATCGGCAGCTTCATGCAGCAGCACCCGGAAAGCCAAGTGAAGCTGCATGTGCAAAACACTGCCAATATCGTGCACCAGGTTGCGCATTACGAAATTGACCTGGGTCTAATCGAAGGCGACTGCAGCCATCCGGACATCGAAGTGCAAACCTGGGTCGAAGATGAGTTGGTGGTGTTTTGCGCGCCGCAGCATCACCTGGCCAAACGCGGCGTGGCAACGATGCAAGAGCTGACCCATGAAGCGTGGATCCTGCGCGAACAAGGCTCAGGCACGCGCCTGACTTTCGACCAGGCCATGCGCCATCACCGCAGCGCACTGAATATCCGCCTGGAGCTGGAACACACCGAAGCGATCAAGCGCGCCGTGGAATCCGGATTGGGGATTGGCTGCATCTCGCGCCTGGCGCTGCGCGACGCGTTTCGGCGCGGCAGCCTGGTGCCGGTGGAGACCCCGGACCTGGACCTGGCGCGACAGTTCTACTTCATCTGGCACAAGCAGAAGTACCAGACCTCGGCGATGCGCGAGTTTTTGGAGCTGTGCCGCGCTTTCACCGCAGGGGTTCAACGCAGCGACGAGATCGTACTGCCGAACATTGCCTGAGGCTCAGACCAGGATCACTGCCCATACCAGAGTGATCATGGTCAGCGCGACGAATTGCGCGGCGCTGCCCATGTCCTTGGCGTTTTTCGACAGGGGGTGGCGGTCCAGAGAGATGCGATCGATGGCCGCTTCCACCGCCGAGTTGAGCAACTCGACAATCAGGGCCAACAGGCATACCGCAATCAGCAAAGCGCGCTCGACCCGGCTGACGTTCAGGAAAAAGCTCAGCGGGATCAGGATCACGTTGAGCAGCACCAACTGACGGAAAGCCGCCTCGCCAGTGAAGGCCGCGCGCAGGCCATCCAGGGAATAGCCCCCCGCATTGAAGATACGTTTGATACCGGTTTGACCCTTGAAAGGCGACATAGACGTAGGCAACTGAACCAAAGAAGTGGGGAAGCTAGATCACGCAAAGTCAAAAAAGCGTGAACCCGTGACATTTTATTGCGACGAAATTGACTCAAGTTGTTGCAAAAGCAGCGCCGCCTGAGTCCGCGTCCGCACATTCAGTTTGCGGAAAATTGCTGTCACATGCGCCTTGATGGTCGCTTCCGACACGCTCAGCTCGTAGGCAATCTGCTTGTTCAACAAGCCCTCGCAGACCATGGTCAATACCCGGAACTGCTGGGGCGTCAAACTGGCGAGGCCGTCACGGGCAGCCTTGGCTTCGTCGGACACGTTGATTTCTTCGAACGCCTGCGGCGGCCAGGACACATCGCCATCGAGCACTTTGCGCACGGCGTTCTGAATATCGTCCATGGCGCTGGACTTGGGAATGAAACCGCTAGCGCCAAACTCTTTGGAGCGCACCACCACGTCGGCGTCTTCCTGGGCCGAGACCATCACCACCGGGATCTGCGGGTATTGCCCGCGTAACAACACCAACCCCGAAAAACCGTAGGCACCGGGCATGTTCAGGTCGAGCAGCACCAGATCCCAGTCGGACTTTTCGGCGAGGCGGGTCTCCAACTCGGCAATGCTGGCCACTTCGACCAGGCGCACGTCCGGGCCAAGGCCCAGGGTCACCGCTTGATGCAGCGCACTGCGAAACAGCGGATGGTCATCGGCTATCAGGATTTCGTATGTGGCCATTGATTAAATGATCCTGTTTTTTAAGGCAGCCCTGATGGGTTCAGGGTTCGCCAGTACACACGGCAGCGGCCAGGCAGCCATTGCCACAGGGCAAACTCGACGTCAAAAGCGCCTGGAACGACGTCGAAAAGTCACGGTTGCGCCCCAATCGGCGCCCAGCATGCCCAGCGTAGCCTGGGGGGTCAAGCACCACGCCCAGTGGGCATTTTAGCGGCGAGTGGCTTTACGGTGCCATCATGCAAACGTCGTCTGGCTATACGCTCGGTATATAGGGCGCCAGTCGAGTATGGACGATATCAGTCGGGTCCAAAGGCATCTGGAACTTGGCGGCCAGGTAATGAGTGCTGAAGACGTCGAGGTAGGCGTCCAGTACTTCGCTGGCGGCACCGTCGGCGGCCAACTCCAGACACAAGGCGGCGACTTCGGCGGTGCAGAAATGATCATCGCGCTTGGACCGGCGCAGTTTGTAACGCGACAGTTGCTCAGGCGCCAGGCTCAGGACCGGCAAATGCTCCAAATAAGGGCTCTTGCGAAACATCTTGCGCGCTTCACTCCAAGTGCCATCCAGCAGGATAAACAACGGGCGCTTGCCCTCTTCCACCTTGACCTCACCGACCACCCGTTCAGGCGCCACGAATTCGCCGGGGAACACGATATAGGGCTGCCATTGCGGGTCAGCGAGCAAGGTGAGCAACTCGGGATCGACTTCGGTTCGCGACCACGCGAAGGCGGTCGTGTCTTCGATGACATCGGCGATCAACCAGCCAGTGTTGCTGGGCTTCATCGGCTCGACATCATGCATCAGCAGGCACATGGCGGACTTGGCCTGGACCCTGGGCCGCCAATCGCACAGGCAGTACTCGGGGATCACCCGGCAACCGGGGCAGCGTTCGGCACGGGAGCCCCGGTTGACGAAGGGCTTGATAGCACGCGCCAGACGCTGGGTACGCAGGCGGGAGACGGCGTGGTTCATCGGATGCGCCGCAGGGACGGAGAGATCGACACGGGATAGCTCAAGAAAGGTTGAAGTGGCGGCAGTTTACCAGCGATACGCCTGGCTGTAGTGGCAAGGGCTCACCTATAATTGCCCGCCACTGAACGCACAGCGCAGTGGCTGGTCTATGCACCAGTAACCGAATCAGGAGAGTTTCATGCTGCGTTCCATGCTGCGCCTTGCCGCCCCATCCATTGCGCTTGCGCTGGTTTTGCCCGTAGGCGCCCAGGCGGCCTCGCTGCTGGAGGCGCAAATGAACAGGAAGCTGCAAAGCGTCGCAACCGAAAGCAACAAGGACCTGCCCCGGGAAATCGATGAAAAAACCCTGGAAGTGGCCTACACCGTTGAAGGCATGCAACTGATCGATCACCTCAGCGTACTGCCCGACCGCGCCGAACAGATGCGGGCCAACCCTAAGGCTGTGTATTTCCAGCTGGGCCAGAGCGTGTGCCTGAACAAGGGTTATCGCGAGCTGATGGCCAAGGGCGCGGTCATGCGCTACGAAATCACCGAGAACAAAACTAACCGCCCGGTGGCATCGGTGAAGTTCGTGGAAGCGGATTGCCCTGCCCCCGCTTCAGCCAAGAAGAAAAAGTAACCTCTGCCTGACTTCGCGCGTTGCTGCCAGTGACGCGCACTTCCCCCGCTTCAACGCTCCGCCTGCAGCTAGACTCCGTGTGAGTGACCAATAAGCGGTTGCCAGGCAAGGGTTTTTCAGCCCATCATCAGGCCATCCCCCACAGCTCACTCACAGCATTTCTCATGCTGTTCTGTAACATTTTCAGGGCAAAAGAAGGTTGCCCTCTGCGGCAAGCAGCGACACATGCAGTGTCGTAGCCTCCGGCGAATCGCTCGTCGGCCATCCGGGCCCTGTAAGAAGGAGACGTTGAATGCCATACGAACCGAATGACAGCCTGCTCCGGCACTTTGAAGAAAGTGGAGCCGACCTCACGCAACAGGTCGAAGCGCAACTCCATCTGATCGCCCCCAACAGCCCGAATATCCCTCTGTATCGCGACATGATCCTCACCGTGCTACGCATGGCCCAGGACGACCGCAACCGTTGGAACGCCAAGATCACCCTGCAAGCCATCCGCGAACTGGACCATGCCTTTCGCGTGCTCGAACAGTTCAAGGGCCGACGCAAAGTCACGGTATTCGGCTCCGCGCGCACGCCCGTGGAAAGTCCCCTGTATGCCCTGGCCCGTGAAGTGGGCGCCGCGCTGGCACGCTCCGACTTGATGGTAATCACCGGCGGCGGCGGGGGCATAATGGCCGCGGCGCATGAAGGCGCCGGCCTGGAGCACAGCCTGGGGTTCAATATCACCCTGCCGTTTGAACAGCACGCCAACCCGACCATTGATGGCACCGAGAATCTGCTGTCGTTCCACTTCTTCTTTACGCGCAAGCTGTTTTTCGTCAAGGAAGCCGATGCGTTGGTACTGTGCCCGGGCGGCTTCGGCACACTGGATGAAGCGCTGGAAGTGCTGACCCTGATCCAGACCGGCAAGAGTCCGCTGGTACCGGTGGTATTGCTGGACGCGCCAGGTGGCGGGTTTTGGCAAGGTGCCCTGGACTTTATCCGTAACCAATTAGAAGCCAATCGCTATATCTTGCCGACCGACCTCAAGTTAGTGCGCTTGGTATACAGCGCTGAAGAAGCGGTGGAGGAAATCAATCAGTTTTATGCGAACTTCCATTCCACGCGCTGGTTGAAGCGCGAGTTTGTGGTGCGTATGAATCACCCGCTGAGTGATCGAGCGCTTAAATATCTGCAGAGTGAATTTGCCAGCCTGCGATTGAGCGGGGAATTCCAGCAACTTGCCTATACGGGTGAGGATCATGACGAGCCAAAATTCAGCCATTTGACACGGCTGGTGTTCAACTTCAATGGGCGAGATCAGGGCCGGTTGCGAGAGTTGGTGGATTACATCAACTTGCCGGAGAACTGGGCATCGGCTCAAGGGAAGACACAGCAGCGGGTGGCGCCGGAAACGGCTTGATTTTTAAGCGCAAAAAAAGACCCACTATTTTCATAGTGGGTCTTTTTTGTGGCGAATCAGGTCGGTGATGGAGGATTTAGGGCTGCTGTGCAGCTCTGCGGGAGCAAGCTCCCTCGCCACAGTCAACTCAGTCATCCATGTCTCGGCCGCTCAACAAGCGGCTGATCATCTCCATAGAAAATCCGCGATAACTCAGGAAGCGGCCTTGTTTCGCTCGCTCCTTGGCATCGATGGGCAGCTGGCCAGAGAACTTGCGCCGCCAAGTGTCTTCCAACTGCGCCTGCCAACTGATACCGCACTCGCGCAGGGCAAGGTCGATATCGGCACGTTGCAGACCACGCTGGCTCAACTCTTCACGAATTCGCGCAGGGCCGTAACCGGAGCGGGCGCGGTAGGAGACAAAACTCTCAAGGTAACGGGATTCCGACAACAACCCTTCTTCCGTCAACCGGTCGAGTGCTGTATCGATCATCTCGGGGTCTGCGCCGCGCTGACGCAGTTTACGCGTCAGCTCGACTCGACCGTGCTCGCGTCGAGCGAGCAGGTCCATCGCAGTGCGCCGAACGGCGACGAGTGTATCCAGTACAACTGTCATCGTTTGCTTCAGATGTCAGTGTCGGCTTCTTCTACTTCTTCAACCGGCTCGCGGTTGGCGGCTGCTTTCACGTCTGGCGCGGCCGTCAGCAGCTTGTCGCGGATCTGCTTTTCAAGCGTGGCAGCGATGTCCGGGTTATCTGCCAGGAACTTGGCCGAGTTGGCCTTGCCTTGTCCGATCTTGCTGCCGTTGTAGGCATACCAGGCACCGGACTTCTCAACGAAACCGTGCAGCACGCCCAGATCGATCATCTCGCCGTTCAGGTAGATACCCTTACCGTAGAGAATCTGGAACTCGGCCTGACGGAATGGTGGAGCCACTTTGTTCTTCACAACCTTGACGCGGGTTTCGCTACCGACAACCTCGTCACCTTCCTTCACCGCGCCGGTACGACGGATGTCCAGACGGACCGAAGCGTAGAACTTCAGCGCGTTACCACCGGTGGTGGTTTCCGGGCTGCCGAACATTACGCCGATCTTCATACGGATCTGGTTGATGAAGATCACCAGGCAGTTCGCGTTCTTGATGTTGCCGGTGATTTTACGCAACGCCTGGGACATCAGACGGGCTTGCAGGCCCACGTGCATGTCGCCCATTTCGCCTTCGATTTCCGCCTTCGGTACCAGGGCAGCCACGGAGTCAACCACGATCACGTCGATGGCGTTGGAGCGCACCAGCATGTCAGTGATTTCCAGGGCTTGCTCACCAGTATCCGGCTGGGAAACCAGCAGGTCGTCAACGTTGACACCCAGCTTGCCGGCGTATTCAGGGTCCAGGGCATGTTCGGCATCGACGAACGCACAGGTGGCGCCCATTTTCTGTGCCTGGGCGATCACCGACAGGGTCAGGGTAGTTTTACCCGAAGATTCAGGACCGTAGATTTCAACGATACGGCCTTTTGGCAGACCGCCAATGCCGAGCGCAATGTCCAGACCCAGAGAGCCAGTGGAAATAGCCGGGATCGCCTGACGGTCATGATCGCCCATACGCATTACGGCACCCTTGCCGAATTGACGTTCGATCTGACCCAGGGCCGCAGCCAAGGCTTTCTTCTTGTTGTCGTCCATTAAAGTCCTCACGTAATCAATAAGGCCTGACGGCCAACACCTGTATAAGTAGACAGTATTGTTCCACAAAGATCGGAGATCGCCTACCCCTGATTTTCTATTTCTGCTGCAGCTCGTCGCAACAAGCCCTCAAGGGCGGCCTTTACCGTTTGTCGGCGGACCTCGTCGCGGTTGCCGGCGAAGTGCTCAAGCTCGGCGGTCACCTCATCGCCCACACCGAACGCGAGCCATACAGTGCCCACCGGCTTGTCCGGCGAGCCGCCGTCCGGCCCCGCCACACCGCTGACCGCCACGGCAAACCGCGCCAGGCTTTTTTCCTGAGCGCCGCGCACCATGGCCTCCACCACTTCCCGACTGACCGCGCCCACTTTTGGAAACAAATCCTCCGGCACGTTCAACTGCCGGGTCTTCTGCCGATTGGAGTAGGTGACGTACCCCGCTTCGAACCAGGCAGAACTCCCCGGAACCCGCGTGATGGCTTCGGCGATCCCGCCGCCCGTACAGGACTCAGCGGTGGTGACATGGGCATTGAGCACCTGCAAACGTCGGCCTAGTTCAGCAGCAAGTGGGGTGATGTCGTTCACGGGCGTCTCCAGAAGTGGGCGGGCGTTCGCCTACCCTACAGGAGCGAATCGCACACGCAAGCGACAGACTGAATCAAGACGCTAACAGGCGACGCCACGCACATAGGCCTGGCAGGCACGCCCCCCCTTCGACTAAAAAGCACACAGTTATTGCTGATCCGGCCGGGAAGGTGGGCCCTGGTTGACGCCGATACGCTTGGCCGCCCAACGCTCATAAAGGCCGATGGCGACGTCGGCCCCCGCCATGGCGGTGAGGCAACCAATCGCGCCGGCGGTCCAGATCGACATACCCGCGGCGTAGCACAACATCAACGCCGAAACACCGCAGACCATGCACGCTCCGGATCGCAGCGCCAGGCGCCGTACCAGGGACCAACCGCGAGCGCCCTCCTTGTCGGCGCGCCACATTTCGCCGGACACTGCGCCGATCAGCGCCAGTACGATCACCAGCCAGATAGGCATTTCCGCTAACGCTTGCTGCTCGGTTGTCATGTCGCGCCTCCTGGCTGAGCAACGCCGGCAACATGCCGGTGTCTGGGTAATTCCGTATAGGCAGGCATTCCAAAAAGCCCGGTTGCCCAGGCTTTTCAGTAATACGGTCCTTCGGCGCTACTGGCGCGTTACGGATTGGTCCTTGATGTTTTTCCGACCACGATCCTTGTCTGCCGGATAACTGTTCTGATGCTTCAAGCTGTACACCCAGACCAACCTTCCGAACCGTCAAAGCCGATTCATTACTGTTTATCTGGATACAACCTTGTAACTAAAGAGCGTCGGCATCCTTGCCGGTGTTGCCTGGCGTCCTTGCCATCGCTCGGATGGCGTCCTTGCCGATGTTGCGTGCCTTCCCTGTCTTCCTAGGCAGCATCCTTGCCGCCTCCACCAGACCTTGTTGGCTGGCTTGAGATGAAGAGTATTACTGGATGCATATACAGTCAATGCATTAATGCATTTATTTCTCTCGGCAAAATGCACATACGCATTTATAGCCCGACAGGCTTAGGGTTTAGTGATTTTTTACAGGTAAAAAAGCCCGCACGTTGACGGGCTTCGTCTGACAGAAGATGGTTAGCGGGCGTACATGCCCCACCAGAACACATGGCCGAGGATGCTGATCTGCTCATCCTGAATATCCTGGAAGCTGTAGTCTTCATCCGGGTGCTCATCACGATTGAAACTGCGCAGGCGAATACCCGAGGGCAGGCGATAGAGCTGTTTAACCCGCAACTGGCCATTGTGATTAATGGCATACAGGTCGCCATCGACAATGTCGCCAATCGCGCTTTTTCCGGCATTCACTCCGACCGTCGCGCCATCGCGCAGCACCGGCAACATACTATTGCCGCGCACCGTCACACATTTGGCCTGGTCGAACTGCACTCCGTTATGCCGCAGGCTGCGCTTTCCAAAACGCAGGCTGGCCTTTTCGCTTTCCTCAATGACGAATCTTCCTGATCCAGCAGCCAATTCAACCTCGCGCAAAAAGGGGATCGATACCTCGTCATCATTCACGGGGGTGTCATCGTCCCACAGGCTTATGTCCTTGAGTTCCGAATGCATCGGGTCGCGCCCCTCTTCGCGCGAAACGCCCAGCGCCACACGTCCGCGCAGTTGATCGGTGCTGACGCAAAAATACTCGGCGATACGGGAAATGTGCTTGTCCGATGGATCAACGATTTTGCCGCTGAGGATCCGGGACAGCGTGGATTGAGGCACTCCGGTGCGCCGGTAAAGCTCCGTGGGGGAGATCCGGTCGCGGCCCAGCAGTTCTCTTAAGACGATAGAAACGTTGCGTTTTTGCATAACGAGGATAGTGCCGGGTGTTTAAGGGGTTGGCAAATGCTGACCTGCATCAAAATGCATTATTTATGCACTCGGCATACCTTTTAGCAGACCTGCGAAGGTCAGGCTTGAGTGTTAACCTTTTCTACATCGCAGATATCGACGGGATGGGCGGCAAGGATGAGTCAATGGCGAACCTATAGTTTCTGGACCAAGGCCTGGATCCTCGGCCTCCTGGCACTTATGGCCGTAGTGTCCGATGGTGCAGACCTAAGTTCTCTGGGAGAGGGCTCGTCCCACCGCAAGCGCGTCTTCAGCCCCGGCTTCATTGTGTTGTGCATTTTTGTAGCCGTATGTGAGCTGATACTGCTGAACCACTTCTACGGTGTATGACCTGAATTTGTAACCCACGTGGTTGAGTCATACCCTTTCATATTTTGCCTCTCCGTTTGCGACCTGCGAAGGGCCGACCTCGCATGTTAACCTTGCCGCCATCGCAAAAACTGCTGGGCCAAGCGCGCCCTTTGCCCCATCACTTTCAACGAATTTGCCTACTACCCAATGAGTAAAAATACGTCCGATCTGTCCTCCCACACCCCAATGATGCAGCAGTATGGGCTGGAACAGTGCATAGGCCACGTAAAACGTGGCTTTCAGCATTTCACTGTCTAAAACCATACCGTCATTTAGACGCGTTTCAGGTCAGTGAATACGCGGTAGGCGGGGGTAGTTTTAGACAGAAAATCAGCCGATTTTCTACACGGACTTGCCGTCAATCCTCACGCTGGCGTTGCCGGTGTCAGAGTTCGGAATCCGCACCTCCACCCGTTTACCCGATTCGGTAGTAATCGTAATGACCACACTCGTGGGAGGCGGCCGCAGATCATCACCGCATATAAGTTCGACAATTTCCGCGCCCGACGCGCGCTCGCCGAGTGGATCCCACAAATTGCCATTAACGAGTGGTGCAGTGACTTTGATCGACATACCGTATTCCCGCTTGGTTAGGCTTGTCGTCAGACGCTACCAGATGCGCAGAAAATATTCTTTCGTCACACCAGGAAAGGCAAGAGGGCGCGGATTAGCTGGCGTTTTTGGTCTGAGGTTTTAACGGACTTCAGGTGGTTTTCAATCCCCTAAACGCCGCTAGAGAAGCGGCGGAATGGTGTAAAAAGTTGTACGAGATTACTTGAGGAGTTTTAGCATAGTGGATTGGTGGCTCATAAAGGCCTCGCACCCATGCTGGATCATATTAGAAGCTTGAAAAGAATCTTCGAACTTAATGCAGTTTGCTATTACGATAGCATCGCCTCCTACATAAATAGCAGAAGCCCCTGCGTGAAACTTTTCCGAGACGTTTGTATGTATATTTGCTATTAACCCATCAAAGTAGAACCGGTAGCTATTTAACATCAATGGCCCATTTCCAGCGCCAAAGTCCAAAGGAGTTTTCATTTCCAACGGGCCAAGGTTGTGACGTGCACCACGAGTTACCATCTGAGTTAGATGCACCGGAAAAAAACTTAAAGGATATGGGTTTTTGTTTAAAACCATAAGCCTAAGCTTTTCCAACTCGCACTCTTGTAATTTAATATTTGCGTATTGTGGCATGTCAGATGCCGCAGATCTCCAAAGCAAACTAAGAAAAAAAATTCGCAACTTTAGAACATCCAGATCAGGAACTAAACGAACGAATTGCTCGCTCTCCGGATATTTAATTATTTTATCCTTGATTACCGTTTCTTTCCCCCAGCCACTCCAAACTAATCGCGCATTGCGAAGTTCAGTCGCAGCAAAGCTGTCCAAATCAGCGAGAATATCCTCGCCTGAGCGCGTGACCAGTTCACGGTCATACCAACTAGTCGGCCTCCTGGTCGGACGACCTCCCGGTGCTCCATCGATGAAATAGCACCCCTCGCTTGGAGCTGAGAACGCTAGGGGAATCATGTGTGACTTCACAAACTTCCCGGATTTCAATGTCAGCTTGCATGTCCCTATAGCCACGATCTGCCTCCGGTGATGGATGACAGTTAGGGTGCCCTAATTTCTTCTGCACGGCAAAATGACACCATGAAAGATCTATGGTAGTTTTTCCGCCTCTCTGGACATAAGCCACACGACCATTGCAGGTCGTTGTGCATCCGACCAGTTGGGTAGCTGCCACCGACCTCCTGGAAACCCCGTGCGAGCGGAAAAAGGAAATAGGCAGAGATAGTCTGAACCTCCTTGCCAACTGCAATATGAGACCGGGAGAACAGCTAGGGAGGATTGCCATGCGCATTTCTGAACAAGCTGGTTCAGCAGCTTTACACCTTCGCCTCACGGCGTTAGGCAGCTTCGTCGGAGTGCTTTGCGCTTCCGGTGTAGCCCCGGTAATCGCTGTTGTACTGGGGTTAATTGCTGCTGCTGTTTTAAACAGGGTGTAAGGCTAGGGTGGTCATGGACGCGAACGTGACCATTCGAACCTTATGCAACCTCTTCCGGCAATCTGCCGAACCAGCCATGCTAATTTTCTCGCCTCGAATGTGGGTCAATGCGTTAGCGCTCTGACATACGCCTGGCACGCCCACAGAGCGATCAGTCCTTGGTCGCCGGTGTCGGTGATGGCTATGCTTGAGCTGGCTCTTAATAGGTCTGCCGTTGTGAGGGGATCAGACCAATTGATAAATAGTCTCTTTCTTTCCTTGAATTGGTTTCTTTCTGTGAGCCGGCTTTTTGCTTGGACTATTTACAGGCTCGAGAAATGGTGACCAGTGCCTCTCAAGGAAAGCCTCATAACGCTTCATGCTGTACATCACTCGCCCATCAACCTTTCTCCAGATGTCCGCGGGGATTGCTCCGGTAGAACGCCTTCCTTCTAGGGCTCGCCGTGTCACACCTAATAGCTCGGCCATCAGGCTTTCTGTGACCTTGTCCCAGCTGTCAGTCATCTCGACGAGGCTGGCCTGAGGCTCCAGTGATAGTTCGGCAGCGGGTTCAGCTAGACCAAACTTGTGCAGTAATGCCTGCCGAGCGACTTTGGGCATGCCGTCACCACCTACGATGAATGGGATTCCATTCGCACGTAACCATCGAATCTGGATAGCCGAGCGCGCACTAGCAGTAAGCTCTGCAAGGTCCTGAGAGCTGATAAACATCGATTCCAAATGACCAGCCATAGTATCGCTCCTCCAGCACTAGCGGCTTCAAGCCGTTTGCGCCGGTGCTTACCAGCGCGACTATTTCGGGCATAGTATTCTGTGCGCTTGGTGTTTGAAGGCGCTACAGTAATTTTATGGATCAGAGACCGGCCATCCCGTATGGCATGGTCAGCAGACAGGAGGCCAGCGTGGCAGAGTTCACAAATACCGTCACAAAGCGCATAGGTATTGTTCTGTTGCTGGTCGGACTGATTATCCTATCTATTGGTCTTTACAATATGGGCGGGCGCTACCTGAGTCCGGACCGCTTTTTTGAGCGGTGGCTAGATGTGATCAGTTGGAATAAATATCGCGTTAAGGAGTACCCGGCAGTCTTTTACGGTAGCTACCTTGTGATAGTTGGGCTTTTCTTGTCAGTCCTGTATGACAAGGTAACCGGCCGACTCGTGCAGTGGATTTTGACTGGCCGAACGAAACGAGATACCTGACCATGCCTCTCACCAAACCCAACCAGCAGCTACGCCGCGATCTCAAGGCGATAGCGTTCAACATCGAGCAATCCTGTGTCGACCTGGGCAAGCTGGCAGAAAAGCTCAGCGATGCCGACGCCATAGCCCTGATGGGATTGGTAGGTACGCTTTATGAGGAAGCCGACAGGCTGGTGGGGTATGCGGATGAAGTGAAGGCCGGCCGGATAAGTCGGGCTGCGGAATACCGCAAATGACTGCATGGCGAGAGCAGAGCTTCTGGAGCAAGGTTGGGGTCATTGCTTGCGTGGCTTTCCTCATGATGATTCCCGGTTACTCCGACGCAGCTGGTCTTAGCTGGGGCTCGTCCGGCCGCAAGCGGGTCTTCAGCCCTGGCTTCGTTGTGCTCTGCACCATCGTGGCGGTGGTTGAGCTGGTAGCGCTGAATCACTTATATGGTGTGCCCAGGTGATGTGAGTCAGATGGAAATGGCGGCGGTCGACTAAATTAGACGGTTGATAGCAGGAACCGTACACTCCCTTCAAGATTTACAGGAGCTTGACCCGAGGGTTATGGGCAAATGGAGCGAATAGATTTCAATCATGCACGGATCGGTTGGTGCTGCCGGGAAAGCGGCATATCGTTGCGAACACTTGCTTCGGAGACTGGAGTGGCTGAGGCCACATTGTCGAAGGCTGCAGAGGGGGAGCGAGGGCTATCTTTCGCCCAGCTGAAGAGAATCGCAGACTACTTTGGCCGTGGTGTTCTCTTTTTCATGGAGGAAGGTGAAGCTAATCCGGTGACAATCCATACCGCCGCATTTCGTAGTATAGCAAATCAAAAGCCCACTATTAACAATAAGCTCCGCAATCTAATTGAACGCGCTGAGCGGCAGAGAGATATTTATCTAGATCTGGTAAGCGATATCGAAAATGAAGATATCGCTCGATTTGCACCTCCGGAAATTTCAGAAAATGTCAAAGAAGCGGCTCATGCAACAAGAGAGTGGCTATGCTTAAAGAAGCACTCTACGTTTGAGCAGTACCGCACTGCTGTAGAAGCGAAGGGAATACTCGTATTTAGAAGTAACGGGTATCACGGGCAGTGGCAAATAGCTAAAGAAAACCCAGTTCTTGGGTTCTCTTTATACAGCGAAGAATGCCCTCTTATTTTTGTTAAAAAACAGTATGTTGAGACTCTTCAGACCTTCACTCTAATGCACGAGCTTGGGCACATTTTGCTGCACAATGAAAGCTCTATTGATGATGATGGTGATTTTCATAATGCGAGCGGTCATGAGAAAGAAGCCAACGAATTCGCAGGGTTAGTTTTAGTACCAGACAGTTTTTTGCGCCTTATAGAGTTAGGCAGCAAGCCAGATGACGCAGAGGATTTTGACGATTGGCTTGAGCCACAGAGAAAAGCGTGGGGTGTGAGCGGCGAGGTTATAATTCGACGTCTTCGCGACGAAGGTTTCATACGAAACGATGAATACGAAGCTTACAGGAGCTATCGCGCGCGCCTGAAAATGCCAGAGCTTGACCAAAGCGGTAATAGAGCATTTAGACATCGAGAGCCAAAGCACATTTTTGGCGATGGATTTGTGCGGGTGGTACTCGACTCTCTTAATGCAAGAAATATCAGTCTCGCGAAAGCCAGCACCTACTTAGACGGAATTAAAATCAGGGATATAGATAGCCTTAAGGAATTCTATGTGGGCATTTGATGCTTCATCAATGATATATGCTTGGGACAATTACCCTAAAGAGCAGTTTCCAAAGCTTTGGAATTGGGTCAGCAATCAAATATTCCTTGGCACAATTTCGATGCCATTGGTTGCTTTCGACGAGACAACGGCTAAAACACCCGAGTGCGGTAAATGGCTGAAGGATGAGGATATAAGCATTCTCCACCCTGACACAGCCATATTGCGATGTGCAGCCAGACTTAAAGCATTATTAGAAATCGATGGGAATCGATACGGAGCTGGTGTAGGAGAAAATGATTTAATCATTATCGCAACAGCTGAGATAAAGGGCCTGCCGCTTGTATCAAATGAATCCCCCCAGCTCACCCTTCCGAAATTACTGTCCAAGTACAAGATACCTGCTGTATGTGGATATAAAAAACCTCCTACGATCGTGATCGACTTTGTAAGCTTCATTAAGCAATCTAAAGCCACTTTCTAATAAGCCCGGCCCAGCGCCGGGCTTCTTGTATCTGGTAAGCGCCCTGCTCTGCTATTGTGGTGCTCTCTGGACGCAATGGAAGCAACGAAGAATGGACTCATGGAAGAACCTGGCAATCGCCGCCATGGTGCTAAGCAGCACTCAGGCAATTGCAGCCGAAAACAACAACCCGTTCCAAGGCGCGCTAATGATCACCACCATAGTGCCCGCGGTGATCATCTCAGCGCCCACGGCTATTACCTCGGAAATTCCAGAGTATTTTAAGTCCGCCAAGACTGACGCCCTGGCGTTCATTGGTTCGGACGGCGAGATTCGCGGCGCACAGTTTGAGCAAGCATCCCGACACTACCGATTGAGGTCTAGGGCTCCCCTCATGTCCGATATGCAACTCGCCAAGGCGATCGCAGCGACCTACTGAGCATGGCCATTCACGTTCTTTTCACAGCAGAGGGTCTATGGTTCCCCCAGCTCCTTATGAAACTCTTTCAGCCCGCCCTCCCCATCGCGGGCTTTTCTTTGCCTGCAATTTGCCGAGCCCGCCCGCTTTTGGATGGGCTACGCTCATCGCACCATCGAATGGAGACATAGCAATGCACTCGCCCGAATACTCTCTTCCTGATGTCTTGGAACGCATCTACGAAAACCAACTCGCCCTGGAGGCAGCGATCATGGAGCTGTCGATGTGGACCGCGAACCATGGCGGCCCTCACGTAGACGAGAATGTCCGCGGCGCCCTGGAGACCATCGGAGAGAACGCAGGCCACATCAAACAGGGCCTAGCGCGACTGAAGCAAAACCCCAGCGTATAAACGAGAATCCGGAGAACTTTATGAGCGAGGAATCCGAGGTAATTTACGTTGCAGATCTGGCGCGAATCCTGGGCCGAACTGAGGTATCAGTTAGAGAGGGTATTCGCCGCCAAGCTTCTTGGTTGCCCAAGGGCTTCAGAATGGGGATCAAGCATTGCTGGCTAAGAGCAGATGTGATGCAGTTCCTGCTCGACTACAGGGATGGCAAGATCCAAACCAAGCCAATAAGAGTGGGAAGGAAGCGGCAGGTGCCCCCTACCTTGAAAAGTATCGGTCGTTGATCAGGAGTACCTATATGGTCAATTACAAGACGGTAAGGCAATTTTCGGCAGAGAGCGGATACACGGAAGCTGCAATTAGAGCCAAGATGGCTGACGGGACTTGGATTAAAAACCTAGTCTGGCGAAATGCTCCGGATGGCCGGGTATTGATCGACGTACGCGGGTATGAGGCATGGGTAGAAAGCACGATCACCACGAAGCGTGCAGTCCGCAGATTCCCGAAGGTGGTAACCAGTCAGAAAGGAGGGGCCTCTCTAAGCCCTCCACCTCTGATATGACGAATATTTTTAGAACGAGTTAATGAATTACGCAGTTCAATACGAATCAGCGCCTGCTGAGGGTAGAGCCGGCCTCCTGCCGGCGAACACCACTCCCAAATCATGCAGCCCTGAATGAGATCCCATCGAGCGACGCGTAGGAATTGCTGCCTACCTGAAGGACCACGCCACCGCCAGTGGTGATATTGAAGAACCCAAATGCGTTGTTGGATACGCATGGGAAATAAGAGTTGCCGGCAGGCCTGAATCCTGCGGGGAGCAGGAACGCAGCAGCAGCTACAGTACCTGACTTTATAGCCCCCCTCAGATGCACAATCCCATCTGTATCTTTGTAATAAGAGACAGGGCTGAAAGTGCCACCACCATAATCAAGCCAGGAGTTTGTAAACACCGTGATCGGGATCCAATCGTATTGGGCGGCGGTTGCACGGTCGGTGCAGTTGAAAACGTTTGCCCCAATGTTGTTCGTGGCCTGGTTATCGGAGAACATGATTCCGGTAAGGCCGCCTGGCTGCTCAGCATAACCCCCCTGCTGGTAACGGAACCCACCGACTCTGGTGTCGTACATCTTGTTGTTGACCACCAGCGTCCCGCTAGCGTTGTAAGTTGCATCTTGGTAGGCGTTGAAAATCCCGTACGACCTGTTGTTGTAGCAAATATTGTTGGCGATGAGGCAGTTCTTACCGCCGTTGCCAATTCCGTCACCGAAGTTTCCGTAGCAGATGTTGCCCGTGATGATCGAGTTTGGCGCCCAGTTTTCGATCCCCTGCGGCCAGTAAGGAGATACATCCGCCTCTTGCCTGGAGTCGTGGCAAATGTTGTTGGTGATGGTCAGGTTGTAGCACGACGACGTTGCCTGAGTATTGATCCCAGCGCTGAACCCCCAGCCAGTAACGATGTTCCCATCGATGATCGTATTGATGGCGTTGACCGATATCTGGCAGTAGTAGCACCGGTTACCCTCGATCCGCATGTCCGAGGATTCACCGCTAACACCGATGCCATGGTTAATGAAAGTATCATTGCCACCACGGTCAAGATGATTTCCGCGAATCGAACTTTTAGATACTACGTTCGCTAGCAGGCCCATGTTGTAAAAGCCAATAAATCTGCAATCCACAACTTTGAACTGACTGCACTCTGAGATATGCACGCACGGCAGAAGACTTGGGAAGTGGCCAACCCCGGCGGTTAACTGTCCGTTGCCATCAAAGCAAATACCGGAAATATCAAAATTAGTTTTCTGCTGGATATAGACCATGTCCAGCGTCGGCGGCACTAGCATCTTTAGGATGCAAACCAGATCACCATCGCCCTCCCAAATCTGACTTGCCACGCCAGTTAACCCAGCGGCCCCTACACCATATGTTCCCGACCCATATTTGACCTTTTTGGCACCCGAGTAGATAGCAGCCTGCATTGCTGCCGTGTCATCGGTGCCAATACCCTTCGCGCCGAACTGTCGCAGGGTGACAACCCGTGTGCGTGAGGACTTCCACCGCGCACCATCGATGCCGACGATGACGGTGCCACCGTTATCAGCAGACGTGGTATCTGTGGTGTCGACGTAGTAATACCCGCCGCCGCCATCGCCCTTGTCATAGTAGCCATAGACGTGAGCCTTCTGGTTTCTTGCAGACGAAAGCAGACGAAGCTCGGCAATGCTGTCAACAGCACGCGCATTCCAGAAGCGCAGGAAGTCGAACAGCGTGAAGGTGTCGTACGGGATGCTGGCAGTGGAAACGATGGCGCCGGTGAACGCCTCAAGGTAGGTGGCCAGCCAGCCTTTGTTCACGGCATCTTTCGGTGCTACAGGGTCAGCCAGATTCGAAATGTTGCGGTTTTCGGCGTCGAAGTAATCAGTGCCTGGCTTGCGCATCAAGGCGCGCTTGGCAATGGAAAGCCCCTGCTGGAAGAGCATGGTCAGACGATCGAACACGTCCTCGTGGGTTTCTGCCAGGAACTTGCCCTGGTTTCTGAGCGACGTTTGCTGATAGGCGAGCATCTCGCGCGAAACGACAAGCTGTCCGGGGCCGGCGAGTGCGGACGTCGTCACGATGCTCCCACCTGCATCGTTGCCTGCCCCATTCACGGTGTACTGCGACCCAAGGGTCAGCGTGCTGCTTACGCCAGCCGGGTTCACATAGGTGACAACCAGGTCCTCATTTGCCAGGAACTTGAAATAAAACGGGAAATTGGTGGTAACCCCGTTGGTATCAAACTCGGCAATGCTGTCGATTGTGTTGACGGTCACGGTTGTGACTCCTTTTCTCTGGGCAAAAAAAATCCCGCTCAATGGCGGGATTCGGTGGGGTGTGTTCGGTTATCGGGCGATGCCCAGGGGGTCGAGGTAGCTTTGCGAAGGCTTGACCAGGAACTTCTGGCCGTTTTCCTGCTGGATGCGTTGCTCGGTTCGGCGTAGCGACCCTGGGTTCATGGCCTCCTGCACCGACCACAGGAACAGGTGGTCCATGGCGATGCGCGTATAGAACAGGTTGAGAAAAGGTGTGTTGTTCTGGGCCAAACGCAGCGCTGACGATGCCGCGTCATCACCTGATCGGACCTTGGCCCACAGATCGATAACGTTCGCGGCGGTGCCGAGCGTTGGACCGGCGAGAGTTTCAAGCGGCTTGTTGCCGAAGCGGCTGACCTCGCCGAACATGAAGTCGCCCATGATCCCGAACCCGCCGCCTTGGGTCATCGCAGCAATCCACGTCTTGGGATCATCCGCTGGCCGTGGCTGGCGGCCCTTGACCGCATCCTTGGCAGACATAGACAGATAGCCAAATGCCGTGGTCCACAGCAGCAACTGAGCCATAGCCAGGCGCTCGCCATTACCGTTGCGCAGGGCGGCGATCAAATCCTTGCTGCCCCGATAGCCCTCCCCCAGCGGGGTCGGCGCATATCCACGGCCATACAGTTCCCGGCCCAGGGTCTTCTGCATATACGCAGCAGGGAAGCTCTTGAACTGGGTCATGAACCGGTTGAGGTCGCCCATGATCGTACCCGGCCGGGTGCCTTGGTTCATGATCGAGCGCGTGCGGGCGTCAGGCTCCAACACCGCATAACTTACCCGGTCGTTGACATAGGCGCGCAGGCTGCGCTCCAGGCCTTCCCTGGTTTCGCGAACGGCCGCGTCGGACACCTTTCGCCCCTGATCAGCGAGATATGCGCTGATGCGCTCATCAGGAATGCCGGGAATGCCGTCGGTGGTCATATAGTCCCGTCCATCAGCCATGCGGGTATCCATCCCGCGCAACAGATCCCACTTGCCGGCATCGAGGTCGTACAACTCAAGCGTGCGGCGCAGGCCAGTGTCCATGCCGCCCCACGCCCTGCCTTTGTTCTGCGCCAGGTTGTGCGCCATCATCAGGCCAGCGCTGGCCTTGTTGGCGTCGGTCCACCAGGATAGGCCGTTCAACTTGAAGAACAGCGACATCCCTCGCGACATCTTCCCGCCCACAGAGTCATCGGCAGAAAAGCGCCGCATGATCTCGCCGCGCATGGCATCCCCATACACCCCAAAACTCGAAAGAATCTCACGCTGCTCCAGGCTGCCACGGCCCTTGGCCAGTCCGGCGGTCATTTCCCCAAGTGAACCCAGGAAGCTCTTGCCCTGGTACCGCATTTCACTGGCGGCCACCGGCAGGTCAGCAAAGCTCGACAGCAATGCGCCGCCAAGCTTTGACAGTGATTGCCATGCCCGGACGTTGGCCGAAATCCTGGCGGCCCAAGCATTGCCTGGTATCCGGGTTGCCCCGCTAACCTCGGCGAAGCGGTTGGCGATCATGTTTCCGCGAGCGGTATTGAAGTTGGTCAGCGCCTTCGGGTCGCCCGACTTGCGCACATCCTCGGCCAGGATATCCATGGCCATGTTCAGGTTCGCTTCTGGATTGGTTCCGAGTCGGCGCATGATCCCGGTGTTCTGCCCAGCCATGTCCAGGCCGCGCAGCACGGACTCGCGCAGGTTTCCGGTGCCAAACATGGTGTTGTATTCGTGCCAGGCAACGCCGTCCTTGAAGTGCAGGACCCGTTCCTGACTGACCTTTTTGGCGATGTTGGCCGGGCCCTTGAAGCCGTTCGAGGGTTTATCGCCTGGCGCCTTGAGGTGATCACCCGAAACCAGGCCGTCATAGACGCCACGCAGGAACTGTGCGGGATTGGTTACATCCTCGAAAGTTCGAGGGTCCAGGCGCGGCTGAATTTCCTCAAGCCACTTATCGAAACCTGCAGATCCGATCTTCTCGCCGTCATGGCTCTGGCGGGCTATGTAGCCTGGCAAGTTGCCGATATTGGCGCCGGCGCGGTTCGCATCGATACGCGCCGCCTCTTGGTACTTCTGGATGGCTCGGGCGATGCTTACCACCTGATCGTTGAGCTTTGAGGTGTCTTGGCTCGTGCCGATTTTCCACAGTGCATCGGCGATATCTACATCTGAATCGCCCTTGGCCAGGATTCCAGTCAGGTCCTGGCGCTCAAGGTCGTGAATGAATCCGCCGATATAGGCATCGCCCAGGGCTTTCTGCTCGGCGGCGACAGACATGCGAGAGCCCTGCCGGGACAGGTTGGTCCCAACCAACAGCGATTCAATGCCAAGGTCTGGCCGATCGGCGAAGCTGCCGCGCACAAAGGAAACGATCTCGCCGCGGCGGCGCAAGTTGAGCAGCGCATTGCGTTTCTCGATCAACGCCGCATGCTGGGCCTGCTTGCCCAGCTCGTCCGCCGCTCGCAACGTGGCCTGCTCCATTCCCAGCGCGCCCTCCCTGGCCATCAGTTCCTTGGCTCTCCCCCGCAACAACTCGAATATTTCGGCAACCTCTCTGTCTTCCAGGTTGCCGGCGGCAGCCCGTACAGCATCAATGCAAGGAGTCATTGTCCGTTCCTTATGTCGCATACGGCTGCGGCGCGGTATGCCTTCGAGTATTGTTCGGCGCGGTCGGCCTGGGCCTGGGCGGCTTCTGCTTCGTCGCGGCTGGCGGCCATGACGTCGGCGCGGTCCTGTTCGGGGAGTTGGTCGAGCATCTCGTTAACCAGTGCCTCGTCCTCTTCGAATTGCTGGCGGGTGGCTTCCAATTCGTCCTGGGGCTGGGCTTTTGGCGCGCTGTCTACACGCAGGCTTTCGGCCTGGCCTTCTGGATCAAGACGGCGGGTAAGCGGGCGCTTTACGTACTCCAGTGCCCCAGCAGCTTTACCTGGGGCTTCCAGATCGAACAGGGCCTGCACGTCGACATCACGGCCGCTGACGGCCTGAGCGACAGCGGTACGCAACGCACTGTCGCGCACGGTCCAGTCCGCATCCTGAGCGGTCTCGCGCGCGGTTCGGATGGCCGGGCCCAGCGGGCGCACCTGGTAACCCTGCATGATCTGCTTGGCGCGGGCTTCAATCTGCGGGCGTAAACGCTCTGGAACTTCGCCACGCTCGATCAAGCCAAGGTCACGTCGATAAAACTCACCTGCACGGTTGCGCTCAAGGGCGGTGTTAATTTCGGACTGCCGTGCGCCGATCTGCTCGCGCTGGGTTGCGATAGTGTCTCGCGCGGCGCGCTCTGCCTGTTTTCGGGTCATGCGCTGGCCCTGGAACTCTTTGGCCAGGTCCTTGAGCGTTGCATCCAGCCCCATGGCGCGCTGAGTCAGAGCAAGGCGCTCAACATGCAGGTCTGCCACGTTTCCGACACGCTCACCTGTCAGTGTCGGCCTGATCTCATCAATGGCCTGACGTTCAGCGTTGCGGTACAGGGTGGCGCCATCAGCCTCCAGGTCGCGGGCAAGTGCGCCGCGCAGTGCTGTTTCCGGGTCTTGGTCAAACACGCGATCGAAGTCGGCCGAGCGCGACGGCTGCGGGGCCTGACGATCACCGGAATTCAACACGCTTTCGACTTGCGGGGTAGGCTCGGTCGCGATTCGGCGGCGCAGGGCGTCAGACACTGCCCCCCCTACAGTATGCAGCCCGCCACCCAGAAGGCCGCCCATGGCGATGTTGGCCAGGGAGTCGGACAGGCCGTATTCAGTCTGGTCTTGCTGGGCCGCCAGAAGCGGCAGTGGCTCAATAATCGCAGCACCCACGGCGCCCTCAACGGCGCCGACGCCAGCGCGAACACCGGCACGGCCCAATGGTGTAGCGGCACGACCCAGAATTGACGCATAGCGAGCCTCGCCAACCACGGGTACAAACGCCGAAGCGATGTTGAGCGGGTCAAGCAGAGAAGCGGATATACCGGCTGCTAACTGCGTGCCAAACGCCCCGCCGTTCGCTCGAGTCATGACCTGCTGGCGGGCGGCCTGCTCACGGTGACGATCAATGAGAATGTCCAGAGCGCCCTGCCGGATGCCTTGCTCGGGTATTTTGATATCCAGGCCCATGCCTGAAACCTTTTCCCGTGCTGCCTGAGCGTCGAGCAAAGGTGTATCCGGTGCGAGACGCTGCGACGGAAGGCGCCCAAGGCCTGCGCCAACTTGGGGGGCTCCTACCTCTTCATCTTCCAGTGCTCGCATGCGCATAACGGAAGAGGTTGGGTTGGTTGCGTAGGCACCGCCAAAAGATGCATCCCATACCTCGCCGGCGTCGGCCGGAATATCGAGCATTGTCCGCCGGTCAAGGACCGGGGCATCGCCTGCATAGATGGTCATGGCATGAACCCCATTGGCGCCACGCGGTACTGATCAGGCTCGCGCAATCCATTCTGCTGAAGATCGGCCCAGCTGCGAGTGATTGGCTTGCCGTCGGCGCCACGCACGCGATAGCCATTCAGAGTCAGCGACAGCCCGCTTTCATCCTCGTTCGGCACCCACTGTCCGCTGGATTGAAGTGCGTCGTGCAACTGCTGGCGGTTCTGCTCCTCAGTAACACCGGCGAATCCAGGCAGCGGCATCAGCTCATCAGGCTTGATCTGGCGCATAGCCTGCTGGGCGCCTCGACTGACAGCATCGGTGTCCTGGGTTTTTGGCACGCGGTAGGTGCCGAAGAAGTCGTATTTGTCGTTGAGCATCCCATTCACGACTTTGCTTGCAGCCTTTTCCGGGTCCATGCCCTGGAGTACGTAGGACGTCGCAGTGCGGGCGGCCGCTTGATACATGGTGTTATAGGTGTTGATGCCGCCAGACTGACCTTGCAAAGACTGGGCGAACGGCGCCATGGCAGCTGATACAGACTGATTGATCGTATCCTTCTGCCCTTTCTGAAGCCCTGCATGCAGGTCGCTGTCCTTGATAGATGCCACGGAAGCCATGCGTTCGGCCACATCCTTCGGCAAGCCGGTGGCAATCACCTGGGCTTCGGCCGGCAGCTTGTTACCGACCTGCTGCAACACAGCCGGGAAGTCCTTGCCCCATAGCTCTTGCTGCTGCTCGATCATGGTGGCGGCATTCTCGCCCCCATTGATCTGGTTGTTGAAGTTGGCAACCAACTGATCGGCGGCCGCATCCGGCAACAGCTTGGGCTGCTTGACGCCAAGGCGCTGCTGTTCGGCCAGGGTGGTACGCGCGTAAGCCTGGTAGGCCTCTGGCGTTCCATCTTGCTGAGCGGCCACAAAAGCGTTCTGCACAGTTGGGCTGTACTTGGCTACATATGCTGCCGGGTCGTCCTGCTGCTGTTTCATCAGCCGCACGCCGACGTTGGTGAGGTGCTGATACAGCTGGCTATCTTCCTTGAAGCCCTCGCCGGCGGTGCCGTCCTTGCCTGGCTGGAATTTTGACAGGATCTGCTGGCGCTCTTGCGGGTCAGCGGTGGCAAACTCACGAATGGCTGGGGCCAGTTCTTGAACCTTGGAAAAGCGCTCGTACTCTTTGGCGCCCTTCTCCGGCCCGTACGCTGCGGCAAAGTCTACTTTCGACGGCGGATTGTCGAAGTCCAGGCCCTGCGAATAGGCCGCACTGGCATCCTGCACTCGACTGCCCAGCTCCATGCGGTTGATGGCCTGCATCTGCCGGGCCTCAACCTGGCGCTGGCGGGCCTCGGCCTCAAGGCGGCGAAAGCCCTGGTCAATACCGTTACTGGTGCGTATCTGGTCTTCGGCCGTCATCGTGTCCTTATAGGACTCGTAATAGCTCTTTGCCTTCTGCGGCGAGTCAATCAGCATTCGCTGGATCACTGCGCTGGACATGCCGCTGTTGGTTTCCAGGCGCTCAGCCTGCGCGGCTTCAGGCGACAGCCCAAGGCGCTGGGCACGGCTGGACAGAACTGCGTCAACCTTCTGCCGATACTGATCAACCTTGCTCGGGTCTTGATACTCCAGAGCGGCGCCCTGCATAGAGGTTTCAAGCTGGGCCTTTTCGACTTGCCCGTAATAGTTCTGGCGCTCGCCGTACTCGTAACGGTTCAAATCGCTGGACAGGGAGTTGCGCCGACTGTTGACGATCTGCGCATACCTGGTCTTCTGCTGATCGTTGGTCAGGGTTTTGGCAATCTCGGCCTGAGCTTTGTCGAACTGGTCAAGTGTCTGGTTGGTGACATCCAAGGCATTCTGACCCTTGCGGGTATAGGCGCCGTTCTCGCCGTACATACTCTGCTGCTGCCACTTGGTGAGCTGGTTGTCGGCATCCATCAGTAGCGCGGTATCGGCCTTCTCGCGCTCTTTGTCCATGAGCATCTGCGCGCCGCGCCCCAGAGTTTGAAGGCCCTGAGCAATCGAGGTGGTGTCAGGCGCTACGCCTTGCAGTTGAATGGCGCCGGTCGGTTGCTGTTGAACCTGGGCCGTATCGTACGTAGGTACCCGTGGCATTATCGAGCCCCCGCGAATGAACCGAATGCGCCACCGATACCGCCAAGGATCGAGCCCATTGCGGCGGTGTTACCGTTCTGCACAGTCTGGTTGGCGTTGAGTAGGTCCTGCCTGGCCTGTACGCGGTAGCCATAGGCCTGGCGCGCGGCGTTGTTCTGGATCGTCAGGGCATCAAGCTCGCCAAGCATGGCGGTATCGTCCTGAATCTGGGCGGCGCTACCGCTGTTCACGTCGATTCCGTTGGCCGCTTGTACGCTGCGCTGGGTGCCGATGGCCTGCCCAGTTCGCACGCGCTGCCAGTCTGCTGACGTGTCACCAGCATTCAGTACTTCCTGAGCCGTCTGCCGCTTGAAACCGGCATTCTGCTGCATCATGTCCGACTGGAACCCGGCGTTCTGCTTCTGTCCCTGGGCCTGCATCATGCTGCCGGCCAGGCCGATAGCGACGGGTATCAATGCCATCCAGCACATGGGTTATTCCTCTCGATTCAGCGTAAAGGGGTAGAACGGCAGGCGCTTTGGCCCGTATGGGATGGCCTCGCCGAATTCGAAGCCCAACCATTTCAGCCAGCGAATAGCCGAGGTGTTTCGGGCGTCGACGTAATTCATGAGGTGCCGGTGCCGGGTAAGCATCCCCTGCACCTCCGGCTTGCAGACCTTGAGGAAGGCTCGGGCGTTGCGCTCTACATGGATGGTACTGATGAGCCAGGGCACGCCGATGGAGCCCAAGACGCTGTGTACCGCATCACCGAATACGGCGACGATCTGGCCATCGACGACGATCTTGCGGGCGTTGAGGCTGCCAATAATGCCCTCCAGCAGCTCCATCTCCAGGGAGACGCCGAGCCCTTCAACGATCTCGTCTATGTCGGCCTGGCGCACATCTCGCAGGATCACCGGCACATCTTCTGGCTCAATGGGCAACACATCAGCGGCCGCCAATTGTCACCTCCGGGATAACAGCCAGGACCGACAGTGGTAGTGGGTCTGACTGACGAATGAACACCCGGCCCTTGCCCTGCCAGTCGTTGGATATCGGAATTTCAGCCTGTCCAGTGAGCAGATCAATAGGCAGTTCGTATTCATCACGATCGGTCTTGCATTCGTACAGGTGGTTCTTGTCCTTGCCCGCAAAAATGCCCCGCGACTCTTCGACGCGTATGGTCAATCCAGTGACCGCGATCTTCTTGTCTTGCACGGTCTCATTGGCGTTTTTCAGCTCAAGATCAAGGGTTTCCATATCGGATACGTATTGCAGGCCGACGTGTGCAATGCCTGCGGCCTCTTGCAGCACTACCGTTCCGGCGGTGACGACGCGTTGAGGGTGAACACTGCCGTCAGCCAGGATCGAAACTGTTTTGCCTTCGAGATGGCCCAGCCCCGACAGAGTTTTGACCTGGCGCGCCCATGTCGAAACGGGTACGCCACGCAGCGGTGCCGGGCAAACGATCTGAAGTTCTACGGTGACAACGCTGGCGCTGGTGTAGCCAACCACCTCCACACGGACGATCTCGGTGGTTTGGTCATCGTTCTCGTCAGTAACCACCACCTTCAGCGAGTAATTGACGCCAATGCTCCCAACCGTAAATGGCGTATGCCCCACGGCAGTCATGGTGACAACCTCGGGAAAGCCCCAGGTGGTACCGCCGGACAGGGTCATTGTCTTGGCTGTATCGGCGTTTCGCCCGTCGTAGGTCAGGCCACAGTCGACAAAGAACGCGTCCTCGATACTGGTGATCTGCCGGCTTGCCATGCGCTCGATATAGCGCTTCTGCACGCCGTTGATGTTGCGGCGTACCACCATGTACAGAACGTCTTCCTGGCCCTCGGGGATGCATGCAATGGACTCAACAAAGCCATCAGTGTCATGCCAGTGCCATCCAACCAGCTGCTGTTCGGGAACATAGGTCATCCCCAGCAGAACGCCGTCGTCGCGCACGTACCAGACAATTGAGTCAGGCACCTTCTGATACGCAACGTTCGTCAACTCTTTGCCCTTGAATAGGTGGGCGCTGAACAGCGTCAGGTCGTCAGCGGCAAATCCATCCGCATTCAGGGAGTAGCCGAACGATGAAACGCGGTTGCCTCGCGCCTGGACGTACACGGCACTGTTACCAACCACCACCGGCGGAACGATGGATGAGCCGTCGTAGCCCTCAGGGCTTGCCTGTACGGTCTTGGCTGAAAGCCCTGTTTCACCGCCGGCAATGGTGAACTCCGCACCCGTGGTGAGCGCAATCAACTTGCGCAGGCCCAGTAGGTGGCGCACCCGATTCACCTTGTTACTGCTCAGGGTGAAGGTGATTGCATCGTCATCCTTGTTCGGCACCGAGTATCCGAAGTTCTTGAACAGGCCGGTCTTGCTTGTCCATACCGTCTGAGGCTTCAAATCGCTGCCGGCGAATATCAAGCGCTGCTGGTAATACACCACTGCACCTGGGTAGTTACCGGTACCCACGAATGGGTCATTGCCGTTCGGCGGCGTGTCAGTCTTGACAGCGGTAATATTTTGGTCGGTGAAGGTGGTGCCGGTGGCGCGACCAATAAAGCCGTAGATCCCTGCGCCGGCGTTGTCTTTGTAGATGATGTAGTAGTTCGCACCAGTGACAGCCGTCCAGGTAATGGTGGCTGATGCAACGTCGGCATGACTGGTAATGGGGTTCGACGTGACTGGCAGTGATTCGTCAAGCGTGTTGCCATCGTCAAGCACCGCGGTCACTTGGTAGCGCCAGGTTTGGGAAACCCCAGAACCGCCACCGGTAACCGCTGTCGCCGTTGCAGGAGCTGCAATACGCGGCGCCAGGTTGATCTCTGCCGTAGTCCAGTTGTCATGCGCGAGACGGTTCAGTTCACGAGGCTTGTAGGCTGGCTGGGCGAACGTCATGACGTCGGCCGACTGAGTGAAGCTCAGCAGGCTCAAATCATTCTGCGTGTATGGCAGCGCCAGTTCGAATGGCTGCCCGATGTTGGGGCCAGAGCTATAAAGCACCTGCCCGCCATCCTTCATGACGCGCATGTTCAGGTCGCTGAATGCCAACACGTAGGTCTGTACGTCATTGAACTGGAACGGGATCAGGCGGCAACGCTTGGTCGAATCCTTTACCTCGGCAACCAGCCGAGTGCCTGCTCGGTTACGCACGCCGCCGTATGGCATCACCGTGAAGTTACGACACAGTTTCAGCCCGGTGTAGTACCGAGCGATATCGGTACGGGCACTGGCCGATGGTGACAGCTCGCCCGCCGCGAAGGTTGGCTGAAGTACTCCGCTCATGCTCGCACCGTAATAAATTCAGATTCAGGCTCTGGATCGTCCTGGGATTCTTCGAGGGCTGACCCCTCGGCCATGGTCAAGGCCATCTGGTATTGCTGGGCGGCGAACTGCTGCAGGTCCGGCTTGGAGCTGAGCGGTAATGCCAGATCCATCGCCAAGCGCCAGGCCAGTGCGTCAGCGAACTGCGGGTCAAAGAACGTTGAGTCCTCGACCTTGAAGGTAAAGCGGCATGCGGCCTCCGGCTGGTCGGTGTGGATCACTCGACCGCCAGAGTCGTAGCCAATTTTGAAAGGGATCTGCTGGTCGGCGGATAGCGCCCTGCGCCATCCTGGCTGAACGATATCTCGAACCTGCAAGCAATCTGCCGGGTAGCGATAGCGGTAGGCCCAGCCAGGCGCAGGATTGCCCAGGCTGGCCAGCGCAACGATGGATTCCGCGAACGGCCAGGGGAATGCCTGCAACACCAACTCGCGAAGCGGGCCATAAAACACCCGGCACAGCTCAGCGGCCTTGCTCTTTTCCGTGAACGATACGATTGGCTGGGTGTTGGCAACCCGAGACAAGGCGATGTTGCAAATCTCTACGTCGCTGGACATTCGGGAACCTCAGAAAAAGAAAAGGACCCCGAAGGGCCCTTGAGGATTGCTACTGGTGATCAGGCGTCCGGCAGGCCGTTGCTGCCAGTTTCAGCAGCGTCAGCGCCCTGCTTGCCGGCAACTTCACCGCCAGCATTCAGGCGTGCGGCTTCCACTTCCGCTTCATCCTTGTTACCGGTGAATTCGCCAACACGGTCGCCACCCTTGTTGATGATGATGAAGCGGCCGCCGCCATTGTGCTTGGCGGTGAAGTCGGCAGCGTCAGCGCCCTGCTTGCCGGCGGATGCTGCACTGCCGCCCAGCTGCTTCAGGTTGCCGCCGGGGCTGTCGATCTCCAGCACCAGCACTTCGCCTGGCTCATAGAGCTGGCCGTTGATAAACGACCGCTCCAGCACTTCATAGCGCTTAGGCATTGGTCTGTACTCCAGCGACCACGCCGGCGGTTACCTTGCCCAAAGTAGGCGCGGTGCCGGTCACGGTGTAGTTGACACGCAGATAGCGCTCAGTCTTCTGCGGCAGGGTGATGACTGGCGTTTGGTAGCCCAGCTTCAGATCAGCCAGCGGAACAACTACCTGAAACAGGGAGCGCGGCGAGCTGAACGCCGAGTTGTCATCGGCTTGCAGTTCGATGGTGAGGCTGGTCAGGGTGTTGAACGCTTCAACGACCTGGATCAGCAACGGAATATCACCGGTGCGACCCACATCCTTGGTGTCGCCGCGATCGATGATGTCGGTCGATGCAGCCGTGGCGGTGATGGCCTGGGCGCTCGACATGAGCAGCTTTGCGTCAAAAAGCATGATGGTTTCTCCGAAATAGAGGAAAACCACGCAGTCGTTAGACTACGCGGGCTTCGGTGTTCAGCAGTGCGTCAACACGCTTGATTGGGATTCCCAGGAACTCGGGGATCTTCTTGCCGGCGTATTCGCCGATAGTCAGGTTCACGTTCTTGGAGTTCATGGCCTGCAGGTGCAGGAAGGTTTGCAAGGTGCGGTTGGCGTAGATGACGGTACGGCCCTCACCCTGCATAGGGTTTTCCAGCAGGTAATAGGCCTTGATCATCTGCTCGATCAGCTTGGCGCCAGTCGCGCCATCGGCGGTCAGGGCGGTCACATCGATGTTGGCGATACGCGAGTTGGCGCGCCAGTCACGTACCGACATGCCGATGTCCCACTTGAAGTGATCGCGGTAGGCCTGGTATTCGCCGCCAACCGCATCCTTGACGGTGTCTTCACCCAGGTTGCGGTGCTGGAAGCCGGCCACGCTGCCCTTTGGATACAGCAAATGCGTGGTCATTTCGCCCCAGGTAACGAACCAGAGCGATGCGTTGGTGGAGCCGGTGCCGCCTGCGTCGATGATGTTGGCGCCGGATTCTGCTGCCAGGCTGTTGTAGCGTGGCGCCAGGCCGAGGAACGCTTCTGGCTCAGAACCGGTGTTGCCGTAGAACATGTAGCGCGCAGCTTTGTTGTTGAAGCCTTGCAGCTTGGCGATGTTCTCGGATACGCGGAAGGCGTCGGCGTTGCCCGACAGATCAGCCAGAGCCTTATCGACCAGGCCGTAGTCTTCCATCATGCCGGTGGTATCGAGTACCGGCACAGTGGTGGACTTGCTTGGCTGAATGCCCTTGTTGAACAGGCGCCATGTTGGCTCAGGGATGCCCGAGCGCATGGTGGTCTTGTGCTTGGAGCCGTCATTGCACTCCTGATATTCGGCGTCCATGAGGATATCGTTCTGCTTGGCCATCAGCTCGACGATCTTCATGATCTTTTTCTGGCTGTCTTCCCGGCTGAACTTATCCAGCAAGGTCGGCATGGTAGAGGTCAAAATGCCCATCTGTGTATCTCCTACGGTTGGTCAGGGCCTTACTTGAAGGCGTCGATGATGCTCATTTCTTTCGGTGCGTTGGTCTGGCTGCCGGGCATGACGAACTTGTCTTCCGAGATAGCCGAGCTGATGCGGTGGCAGAACTTGAACAGGGCCGGGTGGTTGCCCAGCCCGGAGGTATTCAGCAGCTCGGTCAATGCCGGGTCGCCGAAGGACTGAATGACCTTGATGGCGCTCTCTACGCTCTTGTCGTAGTTCTCACCGCCTACTTCAGGGTCACTTTTGATGGACGCCGCCCAGTCCTGGCCCTGCTTGATCACTGCTGCCTGGTACTGCTCGGCCTGCTTGGTCGCCAGCTGGGTTTGGAAGTCGATCAGCTGCTGGGCCTTGGCCTGTGGAATATTCAGTTCCTTGGCCAGGCTCTGGAATTCGCCCAGGACATCCGCGTCCATCTCCATGCCTTCGGGCAGGGTGAACGCCTCGTAGGCCTCGGGCGCGCTGGTATCGGCCTTGAGCTTCGCTGCCGCGTCGGCGTCCTGTTGGATCTGCTCAGGGGTTTTGGCTGCATCTGGCGCCGGTGCAGCCGCTGGGGCTGGCGGGGTCAATACCGAACCTTCGGCAGCCGGGGCCGGGGCGTCCGCTGCGGGAGCGGGCACCGGAGCATCAGCACCGCCACCCTGCCCGCCATCAGCTGGTGCCTCGTTCATGTACACGCGGCCAAGCAGCTTCATCATCAAAGGGCTCATTCATCTGTCTCCTGGGTTTGTTCGGGGATCGGCTGCGGCGCGTTCTCAGCAGCCATGACCGCGTACAGCGATGGGGTCAGGTCGTTCACCTGGCTCAAAAGAAGAAGGCCAACATTGCGCTGGCCTTCGTTGAAGTTCGTGATTGCGTCTGTGGGGCCTATTGAGCCCTGGAACAGCTTGCAATGGCCGAGGGTTCGCCACATGAAGCGGCGCCCGCGGTGGTCGCTCATCAGCCACTTGAAGTCGGCGATGTCCTGCAGTTCCTGCTCGGTTGGTTGTTGCTCGGCCATTACACAGCACCTGCCAACGCGGTCAGGGCGTTATCGCCGCTGGTGTCGGTCTGGCTCAGCACCTGGGCGCCTTGGATGGCCGTACCCAGTTCTTGCTGCATCTGCGCCGCTTGCTGCTGCTGCGCGCGTTGCTGGCGGATCTGCGAGACCATATCGTCAGCGCGCACCATAGTTGGCGGCACACCGATAAGCTCGAAGTACTGGCGCATGGCTTCATCGCCATCAAGCAGATCGAGCGGCTCCAGGCTTTGGGTTGTAGCCGCCACGGTGCCGGCGAACCCAATAGCGCGCTCAATGCTGGAAACGCCGATAGCCTTCTGTGCCTGAGCCAAGATGCTGGTGAACTCGATACGCAAGTCCATGTTGGCCAGCTCCTTTGGTGGAGGTGGCAACAGTGGCGCTCCCGGCAACATCCCCTGCCAGCGTGGAATGGATTGCTCCAGCATCTGGTTGAAGTACATGTCGACCAGCGGATCGAGCAAGTCATCGGTCTGGCGCTCCAGCACCGGGCCGAGCATCAGCAGCTTTTCTTCCTTGCGGGTTGCGATCTCGTACGCGGTGCGCACGCTGTCCATCTGGCTGATCATCAGGAACAGATCGACGAAGAAGGCTGTGTCGATGATCGAGCTGTCGGCAGCGATCTCACCACGCAACTGGCCAAGCCATGCAGGCTGAACCTCATACAACGGCGCAAACTTGGCGCCGACCTGCATGTCATTCAGATAAGTGATGCTGCCTGGCAGGATGGAAGCCCGCTGATTCTTGAGGCTGGCGGGTGCGCCCATTGGTGGACGCACGCCCTTCTCAAGCAATTCGGCCTTGCGGCGCTCCATCAACTGGATGGCCTTGGTGGTACCGATGCACATTGAGCCAGGGCCGGTGCCGTACACGTCTTCACCCAGCACATCCCAGCGCGGCGCCATGACCGGGAACACCTTGAATCCCGACTCCCGCAGCATTGAATCCTTGTCGCCACTCTTCTCCCAGTACACGGATCGGAACGGCATGTTGGCGTTGTCCTTGCGGCCCTTCTCTCGGGTATCGTTGGGTTCGATGCCGTGGCAGATGTCGATCCAGGCGTCTGGCTTGCTGGCCAGCAGGTTCTGCGCCGTGGTGGACATCTTGTCCTTGCCGAACTGCTGCTCCATCTGGCGCCCAGTCATGCGGAAATCACGGTAAAGCGTGTCCACCTGGTTGCGGCTATTGTTGGCCAGCATGTAACTGCCTACAGCCAGCGGATACGAGCGCAGCAAGTCGCTGTCGTCGGGCATAACAACCATCGGCGCGGTGCCGAATATGCCTTCTTCGCTGTAGCGGTTTGGTAGCACGCTGTAAAGGTTGCCCCTGGCCATGACTTCGCGCATAGCCTTCTCTGCTGCAAACAGCCATTCCTTGACGGGGGCATAGTCCATAAGGCCTGGGTCTGGCGTTCCAAACTTCACCCAAGGCGACGACGGGTTGGTCATGCCGGTGTGCATGCCAGCGCCCAGCGTACGAGCCGCAAACGTGGCCTGTGGGTTGATGATCTTCTGGTCGCGGCGCTTGCCGTCGTTCGTATCGGTGTTGTACCAGCGGCCAGAGCGCGGGCTGATAAAGTCCCCCAGTTCTTTCCACTCAGGCAGCCAATTACTGTCGCGCTCGCTCTTGAGAGCGGTGTAGCGCTTCTCGCAGCGTTCGCGCAGGGAGTCGGCCAACTTACACCCCCAACAACGTTTTCTGCCCGGTACTGGCGCCACCAAGCAGGCCAGAAGATCCGGTCAAGATGGTGCCGTTCTGCCCCGACTGGGCAAGGCGGCGTTTGCGCTCAGCCTCGACAGCGGCCTGTACTGAGTCGCTTGAGGTAGTGGCTGCCACCGCCGTCGATTCGGTAGAGCCTGCGGCGCCAGCGGCCGCCTCTGCTGCTGCCTTCTCGCGCTCAGCTTTGTTGAACATGCCAGTGTTCTCACCGAACATGTTCGGCAATCCCATGCCTTCAAGGATGACGTCACCACCGCGCAACGGGTCGAGCTTGACCACCTTGTTGACCAATTTCTTAATGCTCTTTCCGCACATGTCAGTTACTCGCGTAAGGGTCGTATTCGGATTGGAATTTGCCCGAGTCATTTGACTCAAGCTGCCAGCGCTGCTGACCAAAGCGGCGCATCATGTATGCGTAACGGGTGGCCGAAAGGATGTCGTCATTCAACTTGACGATCTTTCCGTTCTCATCCCGGTGGTAACTCATCTTCTCGTCGAAGAAGTCAGACAGGTGCGAAAACACCTTGAAACGGCCTGTGGTCATGCGCTCGTAAAGCTCAACCAAGCCGATTTCCACGCCGACACCACCATCAGCCCAGGTGGCATGCACGTCGAGCATCTGCCAGCCGGCATCGACATAGGCCTTCTTCTGCTGTTCGCCCGATGATTTCTCAGACTGCAGGCCGTCAGATGGCCATGCAGTGGGGATGTTTGCAGCCCAAGCCTTGACGGTGCCCCACACGGTTGATGGCGTGACGCGCGACTTCTTCCAGGCTTGGGCCAGGTAGATCACATCCGACTCGATGTCGATCCACAGCTGAACGTGTGCTTGCGGGTGATCCCAGCCGAAGTCCATGCCGTTGATGACGTAGAAGTGCGGCGGACAAGGGAACGGCTGGCACTTAATGTCTTCATCGGAGAAGTCGAATATCAACCCAGTACCAAGCAACGGAAGCCCCTTCGAACGCATGTCGCGCTGCCACTCGGGATACATGCCAAGCAGCTTGCGCTGAGTGTCAGCGGTTAAGTGCGGTGCATCAGCCCAGGTAGCGCGCTGGATGTATTGGCCCTCGGCAGGGCAGTCCATGAACTGAACAACCAGTTCGGTTCGGCCGTTCTCCGGGGTGAACGTCAAAATTCCCCGACCGCCCTGGCCGCCATCACCGGTGGCAGTACGAGTCAGCACTTGCGGGTAGATCGCTTTGTCTCGTGGCTCTTCGTCGATGTGATACCAGTCGACGCTGTCACCCATGATTGCGTGCTGGCCCTGGCTGTATGACCAGAACTGCACTGTTGATTGACTGCCGGACTTGTGCCGGACAGTGATCTGACGCATTGCCCCTGATGTTCCGGTAGCAGACAGATGCGCAATGATTCGATCAGCGGGGATTAACCCGCCAGTCCACTTGCCGCCTTCCAGCGTGCCGAACAGCGGCGTCTGGAGCAGGTCGCGGGTTTTCTCCATCGAGAACCCCAGCAGCCAACACATCGGCGCATGGTCAAATGCGTGGCCCTCCCAGTCTTCGGGGTAATCGCCCAGCAGGTGCATGGCATCAACTGTCAGCCCGGTGCGCGTCTTGCCCACTCGGTTTGCCGCCATGAGCATGCAGGACGTGTGATCAGCCGTAGCCCTTACAAACTTGCGCTGCCACTCGTAAAGCGTCTCAAACTGGAGCAGGTGCCGCCTCTGTGCATCCCTGCGCGCCTTTTCCTCAAGCAGCGCCAATAGCTCAAGCTTGTCAGCCCTGGCCTGCGAGCTTGGCGATTCTGCGATCAAGTTCTTCTTCCGTCAGTTGACTGCGGTCATCGCCTGGTTTCTCGGCGCCGACGTCATAGGCCTGACGCTCCAGGGCGATCAGGTTCTTCAGCGTCTCTCCCAACTCCTTGAGCGTCTTGGTGCGGGATGGCAACCCAATCACCTTGTGATAGGCATCGCTCAAGCGTGGGTCTTCTGGGTTATGCAGGATCTCGCCAAGCTCTTCGAATAGCTCACGGTTATCAGTGACGCCTTCCAGCTCGTCCAGCAGCTTGTTGGCCAGCTTTCGGTACCGACCAATGTCAGTCCTGTGCCCAATGCGGATACCAGCAATGACTTGAGCATTCGCCTCAACGATTCCGCGCTCGGTTGCCAGCGCCTCTGTGGAAACCTGCTTGGAAACCTCTGCTTTGGAAACCAGCGAATCGGCCTTAGCCTGGATCTTCGCCTTAAGGTCTCTTTCCCAACTGCCTGCCTTGGCCCGCTTATTGATCGCGGTATGGGAGACGCCACACGCTGCGGCGATTTCTCGGACGGATAACACGCCGGCTCGGTAAAGCTGTTCAATCCGCTCCCAGTCGGTTGGCTGCTTGTCAGTCATCACTCACCGGCCAGCTCAAGCTTTTCGGTGGACGGCTCAGGCTCAACAACTGGCGCCGTCTCGGCGGGGATGACCTTGAGCCATTCGAACGAGGCGAATATGGCAACAACTGAGCCGCCCTCACCAATCAGACGCAGGTCAACGCCCTGGATGAACGTGACAGCCATCACCTCGTGAACTTCATTGGCGGATTTGACTCGGTACTTGATCATTGGGTGCCTCCCTTCAGGCATACGGCGGTGATGTAGTCCTGTGCCGCGCGCAGGGCGATCAGTCCTTCGTCACCGTCGTTGGCGATGGCGATAATTCTTGCTCCAGCCGCTGGGTCAAGTTCGGCTCGCGCGTCTGCATGATCCAGGCCGGTGGTGGTGCCGGCGGTTCGCACGGCGGGACAGGTGGCCTTGACTGACAGCCGGCGAGCGCCAGTAGCGACAGCAGTACGAAGCTGGTTGTTAGCGGTCTGGGCATCGGTCAGAGCCTTTGTATGTTCGGTATCCAGCTGGGCCAGCAGGCGTTGGGTGTTCTTGCGTGATGCGTTGGCAGCCTCCAGCACGCCTACACGCTCTGTTGAGGCATTAAGCTTGGCGCTGACATGGTCCAGGCGCCACAACGCCAGCAGCAGGCCAACGGCGAGCGCGGCGCAGATGCCGAGGGTGATCCTCATTGCGCGTCCATGCACTTGGCGTGGCGATCAAGCTGGCGAGCCCACACACCGGCGCAGCGCTTGTTGCCCGGCGTGGAGCAGTCGAAGCCAGCGGCGTAGCGATACTTGAGCAGGTCGTGGCAGGCCTGGGCGTAGTTGCCGGCCAGCAGGTCACGGCGAGGGGAGCCCTTGAGCCAGGTGCCAATGCCGTACTGGCCAATGAAGTCCATGTACACGTCAAACTCAGCTTGATGCAGCGTGACACCCGGCAGTGACGCGGCGAACTGCTTCTCTGCCTGGCTGTTCAGGTTGCGGGCCAGGATCTCGGCGCGGGCCGGGGTGATGGTGTCCCCCATGCGGACTGGCGTGCCGTCTTCGTATCGAGTGGAGCCGTGGCCGATGGTGGGAACGTCGCCCTTGGTGGGGATGATCGCAACAGGCGTATAGCCCTCGCTGGCCTGCCAAGTTGCGAAGCCGGCGGCGCTCATGCCAAGGATGGCAACAGCGATACGCTGGCGGATGACGGGGCTCATGATCGGCACTGTTCGCGCAGGGCCTGGATACGCGCCTGACTCTCGGCGTGTTCCCGGCGATCCTTACGCACTTGGAAGTACAGATTGATCAGCAGGCCAAGCACCGCCACAACAACACCGGCCACACCGATCCAGTTGACCTGTGAGAAAAATCCCACCATGCCAGCGGCACCGCCAACCAGCATGCCCTTATTGGCCACTGACGCACCCACCACCTCTACGATGCTCTCGGGCGTCGGGTTGGCCATGTTTCTGCTCCTGCCTGGGGCTGCCATAGGGGCCTCCAGATACGAAAAAGCCCCGCACAGTGGCGAGGCTCAGGGTTGTTAGAAAACGTCAAATTGCGGCGTATCCAAGGCATGCAAATAGAAAAGCACCCTTAAAAAACGCTGCTAATATCAGTTTGCCTTCACTATAAAAAATAGGGATAAACATGAGCAAGCTAACAATCTTACTTATATCGCTAACTATGCTTCTTGGATGCAGTGGAAAAAATCTTCGCCCAATGGATTTATCCACTACAAAATGCACCTCCGCAACTCCAAGCATTTGTCGGATGATGTCCATACAAAATGAATTGGCCGAATATGCAAACGGGGCAAATTTAAACAGTTCCACCTTGAACTTAGTAGCCCTAGGCGGCGCGGGAGTCGGGGCAATAGGGTTAGCAACAGACTCACATTCTGATCTATACAAATCAGCTGGAGCCATTATCTTAACCTCACTAGGATTTAAGTCATGGGGAAACTTTGAAGAACAATCAAAAATTTACTCTTCCGCCTACTATAAGTTGGGATGTGCAATCCCTTATGTAGAGAGTATTAATAAAAAAGGTGATGACCTTCAGAAAATCTCAGCGTCCCAAGCTGGGGCCTCATATTTAAATTCATTGAAAATCGCTCCCCCAGCTGAAAGCTTAACGGATGAAAACCTTCCAATGGCTATCGCTAAAGGCATTTCAAATTACAGAACATTAGAAAATAAAGCGATCGCGGAAAACATCATCGCCACAATCAACATAGACGCTTCCGCAGATGCTCTAAATCTTCAAAAAAATGCGCGCACCGATGTAGAGAAGAATTCATTCAAAACTGAAGAAAGCATCAAGGTGATCTACAACACCGCTTTTCAAAGCACTAACTTTAAGTCTGACGCAGGGGATGATACAGGCCTATCCAAACTATATGCAGATGTAATATCAGACAAAGTAAAATATCTTGAGTGCATGCAGTTAAGCTCTGAACCAAAGCCATAACCTTAGACAAAAATCGTCTCATATTAAATCATTGGAAAAGCCCGACTCGTTTGTCGGGCTTTTCTGTGGTGTCGTGCTGGAACAGCTAAACACCGTGCCATGAAAACAGGTCGGCATCCGGCATGAAAGGACTATTTACGCGGCATCGCTCATCCCGTGTAGGACTCCATCAATCCAACCTACTCCGGCCTTGATTACTTCTCTTGTCGAGCGCTCTGACATTTTGCCCGACTCCCCTATTCGCACCATCGTCCATTTGGCGCCAAAGTAGAGCCAGAGGAACAAACCCATCTGCTCATTACGGCGCGTCAGCTTTGCCATGGCAGAATCCACCGCGAGAGCCTGATCATCTGTGATCACGTAGCTGGACGGGCTCGCCATTTGGACATTGTCACGCATGAGCGCTAAGAGCGGCGACACGTACCGGGGCACCCCCATACCATCCATGCGCCACCAGCCCCACTGCTCCAACAGGTATTCCGTATCGCCAAGCGGCTTGTCGGTGTAGGTACGCTTCTTCATGCGGCTTTCCTCGGATCTGGATCACTCAGGCCAAACAGGTCACGCAGCAACCGGTCAGCGGGTTTGTTCTTTGCATTGCCCTCGATAAGCCAGCGTTGCCCGAAGTCATGGAAACCGATCTGGGCCCGGCTGCCGTGCCAACTGGCGACCATGTCCAGCAGGTAAGCCAGCGCGCTCGGCCCGCCAACTTTGACCTCGGCCAGCTCCTCACCAGCGATCTTAAGAAAGCGCCGCTCTAGGTCGCTCATGCTTTTGCGCGGCAATGCCGCAGTAACGTTACCCATGTTTTTTTCTCCCCTTGTACTGGTCGGCGAAGGGGCGGTTGATCTCCACCTCTTCCTGGGTGGGCTCACGGCCCGCGAAATTGACGAAGCGCGCGAACTTGCCCTGCTGCTGCACAACGCACGAACCGACCGGCGCGTGCCTGCACTTAGGCATGATCAGCTCGGTCACACCGTTCTGGCCCTGCTCGTCGTCCATGTCGCGGTGGACCAGAATGATGCAGTGGGCGTCAGCCTCGATCTGGCCAGAGTCACGCAGATCTGAAGCAATGGGCTTCTTGCCTGGGCGTTTGGTCGAATCCCGGTTGAGCTGGGCGAGCAGGATCACCGGCACCTCCAGCTCCTTTGCGATGTTGACGATGCCGGTCGAGATCTTCCCGAGTTCAGACGTGCGGTTGAACGCCTTCCCGTCGGAGCCAATCAATCCGATGTAGTCGATGACCACCACGTCGAGGCCATGCTTTCGCTTGACCTGTCGACAAATGCTGCGGATGCGCGCGACGGTGAGATCAGACTTGTCACAGACATACAGTGGCTTGCCGTTGATCTTGCTGACAGCGGAGGTCAGGCGAGGCCAGTCGTCGTCCTCAAGTCGCCCACTGTCCAGAACCTGCAGGTCGACGGAGCCCAGAGACGCCAAGGCCCTGTTCGCCAACTCCTCCTCTGGCATTTCCAGCGAGAACACCATGCCGACACCGAACCCTCCGCATGCGATGTGCTGGGCAATTTGCAGCCCAAGTGTGGTTTTACCGCTGCCCGGCAGGCCGGCGACGATAGTCACCGTCTTTTTGCGCAGGCCTCGGATCAGCTTGTCCAGATCCGTCAGGCCGGTAGAAAGACCAGTCGGCAAGTTGCCGTTGTATTTTGAGTCGATGATGTCGATGTTTCGCGTGACCACCTCGTCCATTCGCTTGTAATCAGGCTCGCCGGTGTCAAGGTCGCGAAGATCGGCCATGGCCTGCTGCGCGCTGGCAATGATTTCAGCCACCGGCCTGTTCTCATTGGCCGAATCACGCACAGCGTCGGCAGCTTCAACCAGGCGCCGAAGCACTGCCCTCTCTGCCACCGTTCGGGCGTATGCCTTCCAGTTGGCCGTGCTGGGGGTGTTCCTCGCCAGTTCGCCCGCGTAGGCAATGGTCGTGCCGCCACTTGGGAGGAAAGGTTTGAAGTCGTGAAGCGTGACGGGGTCAACGGGGGCCCCGGTAGCGTGCAGGTCCAGCATGACCTGGAACAGCGCCGCGTTCTCCGGATCGTGGAAGTCGGCGGTGGTCACGCTGGCAGTGATCGAGTCGAACAAGTCACCATCCAGCATCAGCGCGCCAAGCAGCGCGTGCTCGGCCTCGTCGCTGTAGAGCTCGCGGTAGTCGTTCATGCGCGCCCCCGTGCCGAGGCCCAGGTGAAGCCGGCCAGCAATGCGCCGTTCTCGCGTAGACGATCCAGGGCCCGAACGCCGATGTACTGCTCTAGGCTCGGCGTGGACTTCCCGTCAACGTCCTGCTTCGAGGTGGCCGGCAAGTTGGAGATCAGTACCGAAGGCCGGACCAGTTGATAGCGCTTGTCGATGACCTCATGCAGAACTGCCAGCTCGTACGCTGTGCCTGCCTGGGCGCCGACTTCATCGACTACCAACAAGTCAAAGCTTGCCAGCTCATCGATCACGTCGCCCTCGGTGTAGCCGGAGTCCCGTGCCATTGAGCGCTTGAAAACCCGGATGATCTCGGCGGCGGTGGTGATCACTGCGATCGCATTCAGGCCGATAACCTGCCGAACGATGCTGCAGGCCAGGTGGGTCTTGCCGGTACCGACATTCCCGGTCAGCAGCAGATTGCGGCCGGCCTGGTAGTGCTGGGCGAAGTCTCTGGCGTAGACCTGGCACTTCTCCAGGGCGTCGACCATCGCGGGCGTAGTTGCTCGGTAAGTTGCGAATGTGCATTTAGCGAATCGAGGCGTTATGCCAGAGCCTATAAACGCGCTGTTAACGCGTTCAGCAGCGAGGTGAGCCAGTGCCTGGGAATGCTCTGCGCTACCCTGCGGCGCCACCCGCAGGCCATGGTACTGGCACTGCTTGCATGGGCGGGTCAGTATCGATCCGTCGAACTGCTCAACCTCGGAACGATCCACCGCGCCGTGGATAGGGCATTCACCGGCGAACTCGCGCATCTCAGGCTGGCGGCGAAAGTTAGAACGCTGAGCCATTGGGCGCCTCCTGCTGATACATATCGTCGGTGTGCTGGGGTAGGTTGTTGTATGCCTGGCCATTGGCGGCAGCGGGCTTGAGTACGTCAGTCCAGCGCTCGCCGTTCAGCCAGGTCGACGCCATCGGCACGAACTGCCCGTCGTCCTTGGTCCAGTCGCGGGAAAGGCGGTGGTTGCCCAAGGCGGTCATCAGGGTCAAGCGAAGTTCAGCGTCTGGCTCGAGCTTGTCCCAGGCCTTGCGAGCGTCCTTCTTCGATTTCTTGTTGGGGTACAGCTTCCAGAAAACCTCGAAGGCTTCACCCAATTCCGCTTCCGGCGTGCACAAGATTTTAGGTTCATTGACTGGTTCAGAAGGGTGATTGGTTCTGGTGCTTTCTGTGCCTACACCCCCTGTAGGCACAGCGCCCACACCTGTGCTTTCTGTGCCTACAGGTGTGCTTTTTTGGCCTACACCTCCGAGGGTCAGGAAATACAGGTTCGAAGAGTTGCCCTTGGGGCCATCACGATTCTCCACCCGCAACAGCCCCTGCTCGGCTAACTTCCTGATATGCCTACGAACAGTGCTACGGTCGATCTCGCACTGGTCGGCGATATGCTGGTACGACGGCCAGCACTCGCCCTGATCACTGGCGTTATCGGCCAGCTTGACCAGTACCAGCTTGCGCAGCGGGTTGCCAACCTTGGTTTTCATGGCCTTGACCATCAGATCCATGCTCATATGTCTAGCTCCCGCGTTACCCGGCGCACGAAATCGTCATAGCTTTCATCCATAACGATGCCCCTTTCTTCCAAAGCTTCACGGCCAGCTTTGGCAAGGCCATAGATCTCCCAGCGTTCGCGCTCAGGCAGGTGGCGGCAGTTAAAATAATTCGGCCAGGGACCAGCGACCACTTCGGCAGTGGCAGGTTTAATTGCGGGGATTCCTGTAGTTAATTCGACAGGCTTGGTCATTGCAGAAACTCCCCAGGCTTGCGGCACAGACTTGCGCCCATGGCTTCCACCGAGCCACCAAACAGGCGCAGTACTAGCAGACGCAGGGCGGTAGATGCGTCAATGACGTTCGTCCTAGCCTCATCCAGGGCAAGTGCAGGCGGCGTGTGGTTTTCCACGATCAGCGATCGAACGCGATCGGTTGAGTTGAACGCAGCGCAAGCCAGCTGCTGATCGGTCAGACCGTCGAAAGCCTCGTCTGGCAGGCATTCGGCCGGGTACACGACGACGGGTATTTTGTTTTCGGGTCGCGACTCCCCACCCAGCAGATGCCGGGTGATTGCCTCTTGGTGGTCTTGGGCAACTTGCGCAGCATCGTGTCCAGTGCGGCGCCGGAATAAAACCTTGAGCGCGTAGTAGGCACGGTACAGATCGATGTGAGTGTCATCCTCCTGTTCAATGGAGTATTCAGGCTCGGCGATTACGTCCAGTGCGTCCTTCACCACCTCGAAGCATTTCAACAACAGCGCGGCGTCGTTGTTTTTCTCGAAGTGGGCCTCGTCGATATGCTCAACAGGCATCACCTTCGGTGGGAAAACTATTACTTTGCTCATGCTTGTTCTCCATCGGCGCCAAACAGGTCAGCCAAGTCAATTTGGTAAACGGCTGCCCAGGCAGAGGCGGGCCAGGAGCGAACCCAGCCATAACGCGGATCGTGGACTTTCGGGACTTGCACGCCGTTCTCAGCGCACCAATTCTTCAGCGGACGGAAACCCTGCTTGCCTAACTTGCGCTTGGCTACCTTCTCCACCGCGGCGACGGTGGCCTGCCGCAGGCCGCGCCCAAGTTCTTCCTTGAGCTGGTTGGCCTGCCGAACAGCTGCCGACGCTGTGGCCATCGCCGTAGCTTCACGGCGCGAACCGATCTCAGCCTTAGTTTCGATGGCCTGGTCGCGCTGCTCGATCGCAAGCTGTTCGGAGCGCTTAGATTCAAGCAAGTGCTCCAGGGCTGAGATGTAGTCGCCGGGCAACGCTGGCGCCTGCACCTGCTGCTCCAGATGTTGCCAACGATCTACCAGCGCGCCAGTGAACTCAGGGCTGAGTTGGGCGACCACGACGAGGCTGTCGCGCTTACCCTTAGCGCCTGAAAACACGTAAACGCTTACCGGTTTTGTAGCGGTCGGGATTTCCTCAATTTGAGGTAATCCAATAACGCGGCCTGCCGCAAGCGACTCGATGGTCCGCTTCACGTTGTCGTGACGCTTGCCCACCAGGTCGGCGATCTCTTGCGAGGACATGGTGACAGCTTCGCCGCCTTCGAATTTGGCGATGATCATGGCCGGACCTCCGCAGAGTTTATGATTTCGCAGAAGTCGTCATGCGCCTGGGCGCTGATCAACAGAACGGCCCGCATGACAGCGTCGACATCCAGATGGTCGAGCTGAGCCTCTGGCTCGCTACCACGCAAAGCTTCGTTGTTGATCAGTATCTTGCTCAACTGGTTGATAGTGAGCAGCGCGTTTTCCAGGCGATCCGGCAGCAGGGTTTCACGACTCATGTCCGGTCACCCCGCTTTCCCCCGCCACGTTTTCGGATTGCGCAGAACGTGGCGCGTAACCTTCATATGAGCCGAACTGGCCGAGGCGAGCCATGAACTCATGACCAGGACGATCCGCCGAACGAACCGACTTAATCATGTCGGTCACGCGGTGTTCCATGCGGAGGAAGCTTTCAACTTCTTCCTCTTGACCAGCAATCCACAGAAGCCGAACAGGATATGGAGCGTGTTCCGGCTCAAGCATCCCCTTCAACTCCAGAGCAAGGTGCTTGTCCTGCACACCTGGATAGGTTCGCTTAAGCCCGGCATCCTCGTAGAGGACTTGAACCTCGTAATAGGTGAATCCTCGAAGAGGCTCAGGCCGCGGCCTTGATGGCCGGTGTTGCGCTTTGGGGCGCACGGTGGTATTTTTTTGGTGTGACATATCGTTCTCCAGAACGAAGAAGTACCTAAGCGCTTGCGTCAACAAGTGCCGATTGAGAACCCGCTGCCAGGCGGGTTTTCTGCTTTCTGGGATTCAGAAAGTCAGAATTCTAAGCAGGCGCACTATCAGGGCGGGTCTGTTGATTGCTGCTCTGGTGCGGCTGCGCGTTTCATTCTTAAATCCTTGTACTGGGGTTACATACAGTAGGCGTAGAATACTCTAGGTATCCATCCATAGCGCTGAGAGACCGGCACATCTTGAGGAACACATTTCGTCAACGGCCCGGAAACTTGCTGACTTCGGTTGCCGAAATCCTGCCGTCTTCCGTTCGCTCGACAAAAATGGTCCTTCCCATCGCGATTGCTTTCGACAGAGCGGGCCCTGTACAGCCGAGCGCCTGAGCCGCTTTTGCCCTACCTACTCGCTCAATAAATTCAGCAAGCGGAATACAGACCGAGATACCGCTCACCGGGTAACCTGATGGGTACTGGATACATTCACAGGTCCTTCAGGCGCTTTTTTTGGCGCTGTAGATGGCCTAGCATTTACGAACTCACTTAGCTGAGGCTCCCTGCGCTGCCCGGGGAACGGCTTTTCCTCCACAGCACTAATTGATCCATCGGGACAATCTGTGACGTAAATGACCCGTCCATCACGAATGGCCTTGCTCAGCGCGCCCTGAGTCATTCCCAAGCGTTTTGCCGTCAAGGCATGGCGTTTAGCGGCATATTCCGCGAGTGGTGTGCGCTGCACTTTCATGCCTCCATAGATTGACCCTACTGAATAGTGCCAGCGGGATTTTTGCATGTCAATCCTAGCGGGATTTGATTTTAAATCCCGCCAGCAATATGGTCGTTGATTATGAAAATACAGAAAAAAAAGCCACTGACTGAAAAGCAGCTGGCGGAATGCGCAGCGCTGAAAGAAATATTCAACGCTAAAAAAGAAGCCCTAGGCCTTACTCAGGAAAAAGCGGCTCAACACTTAGGGATGAACCAGGGTTCGTTTAGTCACTACCTGAATGGTCGAAACGCTATCAATCTCGAATTTGCGCTCTCTGTTTCCCAGTTACTGGGAGTGCCAGTAACAGACTTTGCTCCTCGTTATGCGACAGCTCTTTCGGACTTTGGGCCTCGCAGCCTTGATAGCTTCATGCGCTTTCGTATCGAGGGCAAAGGGGCTGAAGGGCATATAAATGAATGGTTTGGGCATATACACGCTTCAGCAGCAGCCTATCCACTAGTGCCTTGGTATAGCCTTCGAATGAGGAACCCTGCCAGCGACCGATTTGAAGACGAGAGCGACCCAGATTTTATTGCAAGCACTGAGCCGGCTGGAGCCGACGGTTATTGGATCCCAATGCAAGGCCCTTCGATGTCGAGCGCTGCCGCTCCCAGCTTCCCTCCAGGCTCATACCTACTCATAAAACCAAATGATTTTGAGATTAAAGCTGGGAAGTTTTACCTAGCGCGTCACTCTGGCGGCGACTTTGCGATCAGGCAATACATGAGGGAGGCAAGCTCTGATTATCTGGTCGCCCTCAACCCGACCTTTCCCACATTGGGGCTTAATCCAGACTGGACTTTGGTGGGCCGGGTAGTCGATGTGCGCATGCCGGGATTATAAATAATCCCGCAAGCATTGACATGTAAAAATCCCGCAGGCACTATTCCACCCATATTCAACTGAATGGGTCGGAAGGTCATGGAATTTATCGTATCGGGATCATGGAAGGGTCAGCTAGGAATGGGGTTGGCCGCACGAGAGATTTCGTGTCTTCTTGCTGTTGCTGCCGGACATACAGATAAAGAAATTGCTGCGCGCGACGGACTTTCTCCAAGATCCGTCAAGGGCCGGATTGAATCCGCCATGTTCAAATTGGGCGTTTTCAGGCGCCCAGCACTTGTCGCCGAAGCTATGTTGCGTGGTCTTATCACCGCTACAGCCCCGTCCTCACCTGACCCCCGACAGCACGATCAAAAATCCGAAGATGGTGTATTCATCGCCTGATCCAGCGGCGTGCGCCTTCTGTCGGGCGTAGTCCAGTGGATCAGCGGATGCCGATCACCTAACCCAACCTGATTTTCGCGAAAGCCGACAACGCGGCCGGGACTCGTTCGGCCTGGAGAAAGTGAAGCCAATGAATCGACACCAGTTGAATCGTGCAGTGCTGCAAGCGGTAACCCTACTTTTGATCGCCGGTCATACCACCGCCGGCGAGCAGTTGATCGACGTCCAGCACGACAGCGCCCGCGGCGTCACCTGCTGGATATTGAACAACACCGGTATCAGCTGCCTGCCGGACAGTTCACTCCTAAAGGTGCCCACCAGCACCACCACGGACGAAAGCCAGGCGGCACGGGCTTTTCTGGCAACCTCCATGTGCCAAAACGAGCAATTGACCACCACCCCGCTCCCACAGGAAAAGGGGTTCCAATTATGAGCCGCTGCAAGACTACCAAGGGCCAGCGCCTGATCGAACTGTTCAACGCCCTGCAGCGCCGAGAAACCACGTTCGGGCAGATCTACGCGATGTCGGCATCCTGCGGCATCGACGCGCGCCGAGTGCTGGCTGAACACTTTCAGCAAAACGCGAGCACTGCATGAACCCGGACGCCACCACGCGATAGAGGTAGGAATGTTTCTGACAGCAGAGGAAGTTGCCGACCTGACCGGCTACAAGAAGCCAGGGGCACAGATAAAGTGGCTGACCGCAGAACGATACGGGTTCGCGATAGGTGGCGATGGGCACCCGAAGGTGTTGCGCCAAGTTGTCATCGGGCGACTGGGTGGTATTCAATCAAGGAAAGGGCCAGAGCTTCGGCTGGGCTGAGGTGAAGATCGATGCGTCCGCGCAAGAAGGACCGGCACCTGCCGGCGTGCATGTACCAGAAGCATGGCGCTTACTACCTAGTCCGCAAAGGCAAATGGAAGCGCCTGGGCACTGACTTCCAGGCATCCCTGGCCGAATACGCCAAGCTGCTGGATAAGGGAAGCCAGGGCGGAATGCCGAAGCTGATCGACGATGCGCTCGAATACATGCGCACCAGGACAAAGCCCGCGCTGAAGCCGAACACACTGAAGCAGTACGAAGCAGCCTGCGAGCGGCTGAAGGAAAACTTCGCCGACTTTGAGCCGCGCGAGGTTCTCCAGCGACACGTCGTAGCGCTCAAAATGCACATGGCGGACACGCCAAACATGTCAAACCGGGTGATCTCGGTGCTTCGGGCGGTGTTCACCTACGCCTTGGAGCAGCAGATCGTTGACTCAAATCCGTGCACCGGCATTCGGCGCCATCTTGAACACAGGCGCGACCGCTACATTACCCACGGTGAATTCCAGGCGATTTGCGAAAACTCCAGCGACAACATGCGGGTCATTTACGAGATGTGCTATCTGACCGGCCAGCGGATCGGCGACGTGCTGGCCATCCGGCTGGTCGACATCAGCCCCGAAGGAATCGCGTTCAAGCAGGAGAAGACGAATGCGAGGCTGCTGGTGCAGATGACACCCGACCTAGAAGACCTGATCGCCAGGGCCAGAGCGCTCCCTCGGAAGATCCGCGGGCTCACCCTTTTCTGCTCGCCGCGCGGCGGAAAGCCAGTGCACTACAGCTCGGTGAAGGACGCCTTCGCGATCAGTTGCAAGAAGGCTGGGGTCGAGGACGCGAGCCTGCACGACCTGCGCGCCAAGTCGCTTTCCGATACCGACGACCAGGGCAACGACGCACAGAAGCTCGGTGGCCACACCGATGCCAGGATGACACAGCGATATCTACGCCTGCGAAAAACTAATGTAGGACTACCACCAATGATGCCAAAAAACACTTGAGGTGTTTATGCGCGGAGCCGCGCCATCTCGTAAATCACTTCCAAACCTGCTGGATGCACTACGTTATAGGAGAGCTTCTTACCCTCGTAATAGTGAGCAGCCCCAAGAGCCTGCTCGGGACGGAATCGAGGATATTCTCCGATATTTTCAATCTGAGCAAGGAATTCCTCAAGATTAAGACCGACTCGGCCGATTATATTCCTTTGCCATTCTGCGTCCTTCTCGTTAATCGGCCATGTCGAACGATCAACTAAGTCCATCCCATACTTTCGCATAGTCTCCAAAACAAAGGTAGCACAAGTAAAGCCATCACTCGGCTTAACTAAAACAAGCTTACCATCGCCATCGAAATAATCTCGATCCTGGTACTCTGTAGAATAAGAAATTCTACCTTGAGTGTCATGATGCAGTAAAAAAAGAAACGCCACGATTGGTACTTCTACGGCAGGCTCGAGGTAGGGAATCAACAAGTAATTATAGCTTAAGCTAACTTGACCCTTTCTGAAATCATTATGCGTGGCGAGATGAAACAGGTAAGTTTCACCCATCATATTGCGCACAACAAAACCAGTATGACGCTGCTCTTCAACGCCAAGATCCCCACAGATAACGAGAGCCAAGCTTACATCTTCAGGCAATTCAACGTCAAACTTATGCAACTCCAAACCCATGGTAAGCCCCAGCATCCTTTGAAATTAAAATCAGTCATCCAGACCCGCCAGAAGCCTACTAATGCGCGGATTGTCTTTTAATTGCAGCTTGACTTGTTTATAAAACACCTCCCAAGCCGGAAGAGATTGTTTAGCTGAAAATGAAGCTCGCAACATTGCAACCATGGACCACTCAGTAAGCCTCTTTACCGATGTTGTAAGCATCAGTGAGTTAATGGCTTCTAGGTTCATAGCGGCGTAATTTCTTTCAATAAAAAAGACCGCAAATACTGAAGCAATGCGCCCGTGCTGGTTCCCTTCCCAGTGATACAGGAGTTCCTGGGCTTTTTTGTGGTTCCCAAGAGTGAGATCAACAGAGCTGAGCAACGCCGAATACTTTGTTGTTAAGGACATATGATATGTGGCGCTTGAATATTTAGTGCATAACTCTTCGCGCACATTAGTAATATTTGGAGACCTCCCACCTTCACTTAAGCAGTGCTTTTCAGCCAAACTACGATTCTCAATATAAACCGCGCCGCCCAAATCGGGAGTTGCTTGCTCTTCTATCCAACCAAGAGAAAACGTCTCATACACTGAATTATTCACAACTAAATACTCTTAGTTAAGATAACTTCAACATCCCCAATCATTTCCTCAACAATATCTATAGCTGACCGAACGCCAAATAAATTCATCCATTGAGGAGATGTATTTATATCAAGATCACACCTCAGCACAGTATCCGCCTCTACAACCGGCACTCCTGACGCCGCCATATTTACAACCTGCCGCGTAGCTGTATTAAGCCTTACAAGCCTATTAATCGACAAGCCAGGGAGCCTTAACGAAGGAGTTGGAGAGTTGACTTGAATAGCGATATCAATCAAATTTTTACTTGTAAAATCAACAAAAGGAAAAAAACTTTCTATAACAGAGTTGGAAAATTTTTCACTAGCTACAGGAACAATCATCGCAACGCCCAGCGCTATTCTCTGAGGCGTGAAACCTTCGTTATTCATCCATCGACTAATAGCCATTAACCATTCCGCAAGAAGCACTTTAAGCTCTAAGTGCGAGGGTGAATGGGGAAGTCCTGCAAATGGAAATGATACAGCCCAGTCAACCCTATTGAATAAAATCTTTAACTCACATTGCCCATCTAAAAAGCTGCCAGTTTCAGTATATTCACCAAGATGTGGTTTATTTACCTTGGCTTCGGCCTCTCGCCCCGCAAAACTTTCCCACCATTTCTGATGTTGTGCGTTAACAGGCACAGCAAAGAAAAGTGAAAATCTCAGTGCCTCAACCTGCCAAGACTCAAGCTTAGGCAAACCCATTATCAGCTCCCTCTCAACCAATTTCATCCGTGCCATCAGTGATGGCACATTTACACCATCAGTTTATGCGCTGCAAGACTTAAAAGAAATGGGCTACAAAATTCCTTCATACTGATGAGCGTTTATCATTCGTAGCCTTTTTCATAGCGCGTCGATACACGGTAGTATTAGACGATCTTGAGTCATCTATTAGACAAATCTTCGTAAGGTATTGAATGTCTGACCTTTCCTCACACACCCCGATGATGCAGCAGTACTGGCGCCTGAAAAACCAGCACCCTGATCAGTTGATGTTCTATCGCATGGGCGATTTCTACGAGATCTTCTACGAAGATGCGAAGAAGGCCGCCAAGCTGCTGGACATCACCCTGACCGCGCGCGGGCAGTCGGCGGGGCAGGCGATTCCGATGTGTGGGATTCCTTACCACTCACTGGAAGGTTACCTGGCCAAGTTGGTGAAACTGGGTGAGTCGGTGGTGATCTGTGAGCAGATCGGTGACCCCGCCACCAGCAAGGGGCCGGTGGAGCGTCAGGTGGTGCGCATCATTACGCCGGGTACGGTGAGTGACGAAGCGCTGCTGGATGAGCGTCGCGATAACCTGATCGCCGCGGTACTGGGCGATGAACGCTTGTTCGGACTGGCGGTGCTGGATATCACCAGTGGCAATTTCACGGTGCTGGAGATCAAGGGCTGGGAGAACCTGCTGGCGGAGTTGGAGCGGATCAATCCGGTGGAGTTGATGATCCCGGATGATTGGCCAAAAGACCTGCCGGCGGAAAAACGTCGTGGGACCAAGCGGCGCGCGCCGTGGGATTTTGAGCGCGATTCGGCGTTAAAGAGCCTGTGCCAGCAATTTTCCGTGCAGGACCTCAAGGGTTTCGGTTGCGAAACCCTGACCCTCGCCATCGGCGCCGCCGGTTGCCTGCTCAGCTATGCCAAGGAAACCCAGCGCACCGCCCTGCCGCACTTGCGTAGCCTGCGCCACGAACGCCTGGATGACACCGTCGTGCTGGATGGCGCCAGCCGTCGCAATCTGGAGCTGGACACCAACCTGTCCGGCGGACGCGACAATACCCTGCAATCGGTGGTCGATCGCTGCCAAACGGCCATGGGCAGCCGCTTGCTGACCCGTTGGCTGAACCGTCCGCTGCGGGACTTGAAGGTGCTGCAAGCGCGTCAGTCCTCTATCACGTGCCTGCTGGACGGCTATCGCTTTGAAAAGCTGCAACCCCAACTGAAAGAAATCGGCGATATCGAGCGCATCCTGGCGCGTATCGGCCTGCGTAACGCGCGCCCCCGTGACCTGGCGCGCCTGCGCGACGCACTCGGCGCGCTGCCGCAACTGCAAGCAGCGATGACCGACCTGGACGCACCGCACCTGCAACAGTTGGCCGTCACCAGCAGCACTTACCCAGAACTCGCGGCGCTGCTGGACAAAGCGATCATCGACAACCCGCCGGCGATCATCCGCGACGGCGGAGTGCTCAAGACCGGTTACGACAGTGAGTTGGACGAGCTGCAAGCCCTGAGCGAAAACGCCGGGCAATTCCTGATCGACCTGGAAGCCCGCGAAAAAGCCCGTACCGGCCTGGCCAACCTGAAGGTCGGCTACAACCGCGTGCATGGCTACTTTATTGAGCTGCCGAGCAAACAGGCCGAGCAGGCGCCGATTGATTATCAGCGCCGCCAGACCCTCAAGGGAGCCGAGCGTTTTATCACCCCGGAGCTGAAAGAGTTCGAAGACAAGGCGCTGTCGGCCAAGAGCCGTGCGCTCGCCCGCGAAAAGATGCTCTACGAGGCGCTGCTGGAGGACTTGATCGGCCAACTGGCGCCGCTGCAAGACACTGCGGCAGCCCTGTCGGAACTGGACGTACTGAGCAACTTCGCGGAACGTGCGCTGAACCTGGACCTGAACTGCCCGCGCTTTGTCGGCGAACCGTGCATGCGCATCGTGCAAGGACGCCACCCCGTGGTGGAGCAGGTGTTGACCACGCCGTTCGTCGCCAACGACCTGTCGCTGGACGACGACACCCGCATGCTGGTGATCACTGGCCCGAACATGGGCGGTAAATCCACCTACATGCGCCAGACCGCGTTGATCGTGTTGCTGGCGCACATCGGCAGCTTTGTGCCGGCGGCCAGTTGCGAGCTGTCCCTGGTCGACCGTATTTTCACGCGGATCGGCTCCAGCGATGACTTGGCCGGTGGTCGTTCGACTTTCATGGTCGAAATGAGTGAAACCGCAAACATCCTGCACAATGCCACCGAACGCAGCCTGGTGCTGATGGACGAGGTGGGTCGCGGCACTAGTACCTTTGACGGCCTGTCCCTGGCATGGGCGGCGGCCGAGCGCTTGGCCCATCTGCGCGCCTATACGCTGTTCGCCACCCACTATTTCGAACTGACCGTGTTGCCTGAAAGCGAGCCGCTGGTGGCCAACGTGCACCTCAATGCCACCGAGCACAACGAGCGCATTGTATTCCTGCACCATGTGCTGCCAGGGCCGGCCAGCCAGAGTTACGGCCTGGCCGTGGCGCAACTGGCGGGTGTGCCGAACGACGTTATCCTGCGCGCCCGCGAGCACCTCAGCCGCCTGGAAACCACGGCCATGCCGCACGAAACCGTGGTCGCCAGCCCTGCCAAGAGCAACCGCAAGCCCTCGGCGCCACACCAGAGCGACCTGTTCGCCAGCCTGCCCCATCCGGTGCTGGATGAGTTGGCAAAGCTTGATCTGGATGACTTGACTCCGCGTAAAGCGCTCGAAATGTTATATGCACTGAAGACTCGGATATAACGCAGACGCTTGCAAGCTGGTAGACTCTCGCGCGGTTTGGGATGCTGCAGGCTTTTAGCCTGGCCTGCAGACTATCGCTCCCGAACCTCGCGAGCCCTGCCATAAAGGGTTTCGCTGCCGCCGCCTGAGGAGAAAATTAGAAATGACCTTCGTCGTCACCGACAACTGCATCAAGTGCAAGTACACCGACTGCGTAGAAGTGTGTCCGGTGGACTGCTTCTACGAAGGCCCGAACTTCTTGGTTATCCACCCGGACGAGTGCATTGACTGCGCCCTGTGTGAGCCAGAATGCCCGGCCGTTGCGATTTTCTCCGAGGACGAAGTGCCTGCGGGTATGGAACAGTTCATCCAGTTGAACGTCGAGCTGGCAGAAGTGTGGCCGAACATCACCGAGCGCAAAGATCCGATGCCGGATGCCGCTGAGTGGGATGGCAAACCCAACAAGATTGAGCAACTAGAGCGCTAAAACGCCGCTGCCCAACAAAAAAAGGCCCTCAAGGGCCTTTTTTGCATTCTGGTGCCTGCGTTCACTTTCCTACAGGCGAAAAAAGGGGCGGTATGACCCGCCCACATTTTTTCCCTAGTCCCTGTATTCCTTTTCATCATCCTGATGAATCGCATCCCGCGATATTCCTTGAACCATCGTTCCGTGATGGCCGTGCCAATCCGTGGACACAGGGCTGATGTTAGAGAGTTCCAAGGGAAGTTCAACGAGATGCTACCAGCGCACTGATGGGCTTACCCGCTTAGACACCAGAAAATAATTCTTATATTTCAATAAGATAGAAAACACGTTCGCAATTTCGAGACGGACACGGCGAATAAAAACCCCAAACGCTTACGAAAAAGTAAGCCATTGCTTACACGAACAATTGCGTAAAGGGGTAATCAGCGCACATTGCCCCTCTGCCAGGCGTAAAAAAGCCCCGACACTGTCGAGGCCTTTTACCTTAAACAATCTCAGTCGTCGCTGACGGTAATCGTCGGCATCGCCGGGGCAGCGGCTTCCTGCAACACGATCCGCGCGCCCACATGACGAGCCAGTTCCTGATAAATCAGGGCGATCTGGCTATCCGGCTCTGCCATCACCGTTGGCTTACCGCCGTCAGCCTGTTCGCGAATCTGCATCGACAACGGTAGCGAGGCCAACAGTTCCACCCCGTACTGGGTCGCCAGCTTTTCGCCACCACCTTCACCGAACAGATGCTCGGCGTGACCGCAGTTGGAGCAGATGTGCACGGCCATGTTCTCCACCACACCCAACACCGGAATGTTGACCTTGCGGAACATCTCAACGCCCTTTTTCGCGTCCAATAGCGCCAGGTCTTGAGGGGTGGTCACGATCACGGAGCCGGCCACCGGGACTTTCTGCGCCAGGGTCAGTTGGATATCACCAGTGCCTGGCGGCATGTCGATCACCAGGTAATCCAAGTCGCCCCAGGCGGTCTGGGTGACCAATTGCAGCAACGCCCCGGACACCATCGGCCCACGCCACACCATCGGCGTGTTGTCGTCGGTGAGGAAGGCCATGGACATCACTTCCACGCCCAGGGACTCGATCGGCACGAACCACTTCTGGTCCTTGACCTTGGGCCGCGTGCCTTCGGCAATGCCAAACATCACGCCCTGGCTGGGCCCGTAAATGTCCGCGTCGAGGATGCCCACGCGCGCACCCTCACGGGCCAGGGCCAGCGCCAGGTTGGCCGCTGTAGTGGATTTACCCACGCCGCCCTTGCCGGACGCCACCGCGACAACGTTTTTAACGTTGGCCAGGCCCGGGATCTGCGCCTGGGCCTTGTGCGGCGCGATCACGCATTGAATGTCAACCTTGGCCGAGCGCACGCCGTCGAGGTTTTCGATGGCCATTTGCAGCATCTGCGCCCAGCCGCTCTTGAACAAGCCGGCGGCGTAGCCCAGTTCCATTTGCACTGACACCTGATCGCCCTGGACCTCGATGCCACGCACACAGCCGGCACTGACCGGGTCCTGGTTCAAATAGGGGTCGGTGTACTGGCGAAGAACGGCTTCCACCGCTGCGCGATTCACGGCGCTCATGAGCTACTCCCGAAAAAGACTGACTGAAACAGGCGGCTATCCTAACCGTTCCGGCGAATTAACGGCATGCTTTCGAAGGTTCGGAAGATTCGGAAACAGCGCCACGGGGTGAAATATATCCGCCGGCGCTTTATAGTGGCCGACCTCCGTTTCATCAAGTAGCCGAGCCCCATGTCCGAGCCACGCAAGATCCTCGTCACCAGCGCCCTGCCCTATGCCAATGGTTCCATCCATCTTGGCCATATGCTTGAGTACATCCAGACCGATATGTGGGTGCGTTTCCAGAAACATCGCGGCAACCAATGCATCTATGTCTGCGCGGACGACGCCCACGGTTCGGCCATCATGTTGCGCGCCGAAAAGGAAGGCATCACCCCGGAACAACTGATCGCCAACGTGCAGGCTGAACACAGCGCCGACTTTGCCGAGTTCCTGGTGGACTTCGACAACTTCCATTCGACCCACTGCGAAGAAAACCGCGAGCTGTCGAGCCAGATCTACCTGCGATTGAAGGAAGCGGGGCACATCGACCAGCGTTCGGTGACCCAGTATTTCGACCCGGAAAAGAAAATGTTCCTGGCCGACCGCTTCATCAAGGGCACCTGCCCGAAATGCGGCACCGAAGACCAGTACGGCGACAACTGCGAAAAATGCGGCGCCACCTACGCACCGACCGACCTGAAGGATCCGAAGTCGGCGATTTCCGGCGCCACGCCGGTGCTCAAGGACTCCCAGCACTTCTTCTTCAAGCTCCCGGATTTCCAGCAAATGCTGCAAACCTGGACCCGCAGCGGCACCTTGCAGGACGCCGTGGCCAACAAACTCTCCGAATGGCTCGACAGTGGTCTGCAGCAGTGGGACATCTCCCGCGATGCGCCGTATTTCGGCTTCGAGATCCCGGGTGAGCCGGGCAAGTACTTCTATGTGTGGCTGGACGCGCCGATCGGTTACATGGCCAGTTTCAAAAACCTGTGCGAGCGTACGCCGCAGCTGGACTTCGATGCGTTCTGGGGCAAAGACTCCACCGCCGAGCTGTACCACTTCATCGGCAAGGACATCGTCAATTTCCACGCGCTGTTCTGGCCGGCGATGCTCGAAGGCTCGGGCTACCGCAAGCCGACCGGCATCAACGTGCATGGCTACCTGACGGTCAACGGTCAGAAAATGTCCAAGTCGCGCGGCACCTTTATCAAGGCGCGCACCTACCTGGACCACCTGTCGCCTGAATACCTGCGCTACTACTACGCCTCCAAGCTGGGCCGTGGCGTCGATGACCTGGACCTGAACCTGGAAGACTTCATACAGAAGGTCAACTCGGACCTCGTGGGCAAAGTCGTCAACATCGCCAGCCGATGCGCTGGTTTTATCCACAAGGGTAACGCCGGTGTACTGGTCGCCGAAAACGCTGCGCCGGAACTGACCTACGCGTTCCTGGCCGCCGCGCCAAGCATCGCCGACGCCTATGAAGCACGCGACTTCGCCCGCGCCATGCGCGAAATCATGGGCCTGGCTGACCGCGCCAACGCCTGGATCGCCGACAAGGCACCGTGGTCGTTGAACAAGCAGGAAGGCAAGCAGGCTGAAGTCCAGGCGATCTGCGCCACCGGCGTCAACCTATTCCGCCAACTGGTGATCTTCCTCAAGCCGGTGTTGCCGTTGCTGGCCGCCGACGCCGAAGCGTTCCTGAATGTGGCGCCGTTGACCTGGAACGACCACGCCACCTTGCTCAGCAATCACACGTTGAACGAGTTCAAGCCGCTGATGACCCGTATCGACCCGGTAAAAGTCCAGGCCATGACCGACGCCTCGAAAGAAGACCTGGTTGCCAGCCAGACCGATACCGGCTCGACGGCACCGGCAGGTAATGGTGAATTGGCCAAGGACCCGATTTCTCCAGAAATCGAGTTCGACGCCTTCGCCGCCGTGGACCTGCGCGTCGCGCTGATCGTCAAGGCCGAAGCGGTGGAAGGTGCCGACAAGCTGCTGCGTCTGACATTGGATATCGGTGACGAGCAACGCAACGTATTTTCCGGAATCAAAAGCGCTTATCCGGACCCGTCCAAACTCGATGGTCGCCTGACCATGATGATCGCCAACCTCAAGCCTCGGAAAATGAAGTTCGGTATTTCCGAAGGCATGGTGATGGCGGCCGGCCCCGGCGGTGAAGAGATCTACCTGCTGAGCCCTGACAGCGGCGCCAAGCCGGGCCAGCGCATCAAGTAAGCCCTGCCCGACAGCCCTGTCGTCTCGGCGACAGGGCTTTTCAGCTAGTGCCCCTCTCTTGGTTGCCGGATAATCAGGTTCTGTTTGTTTAACCGGCATGCCCAGGGGATTGTCATCACTCGGGTGACGCTCCTGGGTTTCAACGCAATGACCAACGCATGAACCTCATTCAACGTATCGACGCGCTCCTGCCACAGACCCAATGCGGCAAATGCGGGCATCCGGGCTGCAGGCCTTACGCCGAGGGTATTGCCCAGGGTGAGGCGATCAACAAGTGCCCGCCGGGCGGCCAGGAAACCATTATCGGGTTGTCGCAGTTGCTGAGCGTGCCGGTACTGAAGCTGGATACAACCCGGGGCGAGGCGCCTGCACAGGTGGCGTATATCCGTGAAGCTGAATGCATCGGCTGCACCAAGTGCATCCAGGCGTGCCCGGTGGACGCAATCGTCGGCGCGGCCAAGTTGATGCACACAGTGATCATCGACGAGTGCACGGGCTGCGACCTGTGCGTAGCGCCCTGCCCGGTAGACTGCATCGAAATGCGCCCACCAACGACAGCCCTGGCGATTGTGGGCGGCCTGGCGAAGAGCGACGAGGAGCGCCGCCAACGCGATTTCAAGCGCAACCGCGCACGGCAGCGCTTCGAACAACGTAACGCGCGCCTACACCAGGAAGAAGAACACAAATTGGCCGAGCGCCTTGCCAGGCTCAAGCGATCGCCGGCGATAGAGCCCGTTCAACTTGACGAAGCACAGGCTGCCCGGGACGCGGCGGTAAAGAAAGCCAAGATCAGTGTCGCGATGAGCCGCGCCCAGTTGCACAAGTCCTTGAAGGCGTTTGGGCATCCACCGACCTTTGAGCAACAATCGCAATTGATTGCGCTACAGCAACAGTTCGAAACGTCGGAGCAGGCACTGGCCGCCCTAGAGGCGAGCCATACAATCACGCCGACGCCGCCCTCCAGTAATGCCGATCTAAAACGCGCCAAGATTCAGCTGGCTATGCGCCGCGCCGAGCTGAAAAAAGCCCAGGATCAGCATGCCGACCCGCAACAGTTGGCCCAAGCGCAACACCGATTGGATGAAGCACAGCGCCAGGTAGATACCCATGGTGCTTGACCCACTACTCGATACAACGCTGATCGAGCGTAAGGACCCCTGCGCCCCATGAATGCCGCAAAACGTCTGGAAATTTTCCGCCGGTTTCACGAAGACAATCCGGAACCCAAGACCGAACTCGCCTACTCGTCACCGTTCGAGTTGCTGATTGCGGTAATTCTGTCGGCGCAGTCCACGGATGTTGGCGTCAACAAGGCCACCGCAAAGCTGTATCCCGTCGCCAATACGCCAGAGGCGATCTATGCCTTGGGTGTGGAGGGTTTGTCGCAATACATCAAGACCATCGGCCTGTACAACAGCAAGGCCAAGAATGTCATCGAGACCTGCCGCCTATTGATAGAACAGCATGGCAGTGAAGTACCGCAAACGCGCGAAGCGCTGGAAGCGTTGCCGGGTGTGGGGCGAAAGACCGCCAATGTGGTACTCAATACCGCGTTTCGGCAACTGACCATGGCCGTGGACACGCACATTTTCCGGGTGAGCAACCGTACCGGTATCGCTCGCGGCAAGAACGTGGTGGAAGTAGAAAAGCAGCTCATGAAGTTCGTGCCCAAACCCTATCTGCTGGACTCCCACCATTGGCTGATTCTTCATGGGCGCTACGTTTGCCAAGCCCGCAAGCCACGTTGCGGGAGTTGCCGCATCGAAGACCTGTGCGAATACAAGGACAAGACGTCCGACGATTGAGCGATCATTAACTTTTTCGATGAGTCGATTGAAAAAATCTTTTTTACCGCTTCATCAATTCTCGTTATAAGGAGCGCCAACGGCAGTCTTAGCCTGGAGTTAACCTTATGAGCACTGGCAAGGAACAACTGGAAGTAGAAGACGACCTCGTTGAGTCGGATGACGATGTGGCAGAAGCCCCTGTAGAGGTGGCAAAAACCAATCTAAGCAAACGCCGCACCATCGACAATCTTCTGGAAGAGCGACGCTTGCAAAAACAATTGGCCGATTACGACTTCGACCTCTGAACAAGCGACCAACGACCGGAAGCCTCCCTGACGGAGGCTTTTTTCTGCCGGTTGCCCTGGTTATTCGGGGAGTTGCGTCACCCCTATACCAGTCCGTTACGCTGCGCCAACTCGATCAAGTCAACCAGCGACCGAGCATTGAGCTTGAGCAACAGGCGAGTCTTGTAGGTGCTGACGGTCTTGTTGCTGAGGAACATACCGTCGGCGATCTCCTTGTTGGTCTTGCCCCGTGCCAATTGTTGCAACACCATCATCTCTCTGCCCGAAAGGCGCTCGACCATATCGGCTTCGCTGGCGTTGCCCATGGTGGAGCGCACGGAATTGAGCGCCTGGTTTGGAAAGTAGCTGTAGCCTGATAGAACAGCCTTGATCGCACTCAGCAACTCGGTCAGGTCCTGTTGTTTGCACACGTAGCCGGCAGCGCCTGCCTGCATGCACCGCATGGAAAAATGGCCAGGAGCCTGAGAGGTCAGCACCAGCACCTTGAACGGCACAGATTGTTTGGTTGAAGACAGCCGGCAAATAACCTCCAGGCCATCGAGTTTGGGAATCCCAATATCCAATATAACAATGTCCGGCATATGCTCCCGTGCAAGTTGCAACGCGTCGACACCGTTGTCGGTCTCGGCAACGACCTCATAACCATGACGTTCCATTAGCATACGCACAGCAAGACGAATGACGGGATGATCATCCACGATCAGCACTTTATTCATGAGAAAGTCCAATTTCGCTGTTCGAATTATTTAGAGCAAACACAATAGCCTAGTCGTTTCCTAGTTGGCATAGCGTTCCCCCCCGAGCAACAGCAAGCAGAGACGTAACCCACAGAGATAAAAGAAATGCCCTACAAAAAAACGCCGACTCAGATGTGTCTTGCTTTACAGAGCCTTTCAGACCTTTCCGGGGGCTTACATATTTTGAGGGAAATGACCCGACGATTAAGGGGCGGCGGTAAACGCGCCGCGCATGGCGTTCAGGCAAACCCTGCTGCACGGGGCATTCAGGAGCGGGACCGCGTGAAAACAAATAGTGTGTTTCAGTTCCCTTTAACATATTTATTAGATCCTTGTTTCCTACAGAACTTTCAGCGGCAAATAGACTCACCACAGTTTCATAAGTGAACTTTCTGTAAGACCAGTTCCTACACAGGTGTAAAAATTCATTCCCCTTTAAAACAACCCGCTTTAGGGCCGATACAAAATCGGTCCCACACGAACTTGAGCAATCATTAAATGGATAAACAACGCGTATTTATCCAAGGCTTTCGGCCAAAAAAAATGGCCCCTTTTAAGGGGCCATCCTTCACTGCGGATACAACAATCAGAACAACGAGCGGCCTTTGTTGGCAGCGATGCGCATGCGCAAGGCATTCAACTTGATAAAACCAGCTGCGTCCGCCTGGTTGTAAGCACCGCCATCCTCTTCGAAAGTGGCGATGTTGGCATCGAACAGCGAATCATCGGACTTACGCCCGGTGACAATCACATTGCCCTTGTACAGCTTCAGGCGCACAACGCCATTCACGTGGGCCTGGGAGGCATCGATCATCTGTTGCAACATCAGACGCTCAGGGCTCCACCAGTAGCCGGTGTAGATCAGGCTGGCGTACTTGGGCATCAGCTCGTCTTTGAGGTGAGCCACTTCACGATCCAGGGTAATGGACTCGATGGCGCGGTGAGCGCGCAGCATGATGGTGCCGCCCGGGGTTTCGTAGCAACCACGGGACTTCATGCCCACGTAACGGTTCTCGACGATGTCGAGGCGGCCGATGCCGTGTTCGCCGCCGATACGGTTCAGGGTCGCAAGCACGGTGGCCGGGGTCATTTCGACGCCGTCCAGTGCCACGATGTCGCCGTTGCGGTAGGTCAGTTCCAGGTACTGCGGTTTGTCTGGAGCGTTCTCCGGAGAGACGGTCCATTTCCACATGTCTTCTTCGTGCTCGGTCCAGGTGTCTTCCAGCACGCCGCCTTCATAGGAGATGTGCAGCAGGTTGGCGTCCATCGAGTACGGGGACTTCTTCTTGCCGTGGCGCTCGATCGGGATCGCATGCTTTTCAGCGTAATCCATCAATTTTTCACGGGACAGCAGGTCCCATTCACGCCAAGGTGCAATTACTTTCACGCCTGGTTTGAGAGCATAGGCGCCCAGTTCGAAACGCACCTGGTCGTTACCCTTACCGGTAGCGCCATGGGAAATAGCGTCAGCACCGGTTTCATTGGCGATTTCGATCAGGCGCTTGGCGATCAGCGGACGTGCGATGGAGGTACCCAGCAGGTACTCGCCTTCGTAGACGGTGTTGGCGCGAAACATCGGGAAAACGAAATCGCGGACGAACTCTTCGCGCAGGTCGTCAATGTAGATCTCTTTCACGCCCATGGCTTGCGCCTTGGCACGTGCTGGCTCGACCTCTTCGCCCTGACCCAGGTCAGCGGTGAAGGTCACCACTTCACAGTTATAAGTATCCTGCAGCCACTTGAGGATCACCGAAGTGTCCAGGCCGCCGGAATACGCGAGAACGACCTTGTTTACGTCGGCCATGCCATCACTCCACGGGGTTGTACGGAAAGGCGTCGATTCTACCGACCAAAACCGTGGATTTACAGGGGCGCGACAGCAAATGAAGATAAAGCGACAGATTATGTCGAGCGGGCGACCGATGGTCGCACGCTACGAGCGCACTTATGACTGCCGTTATGAAGTGTGCGCAGGATTGCTCGGGCCACTGGCCTGGGGAGCCGGTTTCTCCGGAGCCGCTACCCGCTCAAGCTGAATATTCACACGGCGGTTGCGGGCCCGATTGGCGGCATTGGTGTTGGGCACCAAGGGGTAGCTTTCGCCATGGAAACGCAGGGTGACCTGGGATTCCTGAATGCCGTTGGCCTTGAAGTAATCCATCACCGCCAATGCGCGACGACGCGACACATCGCGATTGCTCAGGCGGTTGCCACTGTTGTCCGAATGACCGTTCAACTCGATATGGTTGACGGTTGGATCCGCCTTCATGAATTCGAGAATCACCGACAATTTCTGTTTGGCCGCTGCATCCAATTCGATACCGCCGCCGGGGAAGCCGACTTCGGTCTGCTTGACCTGATCGTAATTCATCGGCAACAGCTTGGCGGTGCACAGCTGATAATCGCTGTAGGCCTTGTTGAACTTGACCGGCAACAGGCGAATTTCCGAGTAGCCGCCCTCACGCGCATAATGCCGAACAGTCGGCGAGCGCCCTTCGAGCAAGCCATTGAACAGGCGACCAGCCTGAGCCTGGGAGCTGTTAAAAAGCACATCGCCACTGCCGGCGCGCACGGCACCGAGGTTGATGTCGCCACGCCCCGGCTGCCAGGGAGCAGCAGCGGCCAGTAGGGTGGCCGACCCGGCGCCCAGCGAGCCGCCATAGGCTTTCAGACGGAAAGTCGCTTGCTCACCGGCCCGGCGTACGAACTCACCCGAACCGAAGTCGGTGATCGGCTGGGTCAGTCGGCACTCGAACTTGTCGCCTTCCACCTTCCACTCAATGTTCTCCAGACGTGTCTGGAACGTGAGGGCCATCGCAGGCAGGCTGGCGAACACACTGAGCAGGGCTAGATAATGCTGGCGCACGGGAGGCTCCACTGGTTTCTACAACACTTCAAAGCGTCATACATCGATAAGGCATACGAAAGGCTATCGGATGCATCCTGCAAAACTTGATAGCGAGTGCCTGCAAGAGTCTTTTCCGGTAGCATTCCCACCAGATTGACCCGCCTGGAATCCCCAATGTCCGACCGCCTGACCCTGCTGCGTCCCGACGACTGGCATATTCATCTTCGCGATGGTGCTGCGTTACCTCAAACCGTGGCCGATGTTGCGCGTACGTTTGGCCGCGCCATCATCATGCCTAACCTGGTACCACCGGTGCGCAATGCCGCTGAAGCCGACGCCTATCGCCAGCGAATCCTCGCTGCACGACCGGCCGGCAGCCGCTTTGAGCCGTTGATGGTGCTCTACCTGACCGATCGCACCCAGCCCGAAGAAATTCGCCAGGCCAAGGCCAGCGGTTTTGTGCACGCCGCCAAGCTGTACCCGGCCGGCGCGACCACCAACTCCGACTCCGGCGTAACCAGCATCGATAAAATCCTGCCGGCCATCGAAGCCATGGCTGAAGTGGGCATGCCGCTGCTGATCCACGGTGAAGTTACCCGTGGCGACGTGGACGTGTTCGACCGCGAGAAGGTCTTCATCGACGAGCATATGCGCCGTGTGGTCGAGCTGTTCCCGACCTTGAAGGTGGTGTTCGAGCACATCACCACCGCCGATGCCGTGCAATTCGTCACCGAGGCTTCGGCCAACGTCGGCGCGACCATCACCGCGCATCACCTGCTCTACAACCGCAACCACATGCTGGTGGGCGGGATTCGGCCGCATTTCTATTGCCTGCCGATCCTCAAGCGCAACACCCACCAAGTGGCCTTGCTGGATGCCGCGACCAGCGGCAATTCGAAGTTCTTCCTCGGCACCGACTCCGCGCCCCACGCTCAACACGCCAAGGAAGCCGCGTGCGGCTGTGCCGGTTGCTACACCGCGTACGCCGCCATCGAGCTGTACGCCGAAGCGTTCGAACAACGCAATGCACTGGACAAACTCGAAGATTTCGCCAGCCTCAACGGCCCGAAGTTCTATGGCCTGCCGGCGAATACCGACCGCATTACCCTGGTCCGTGAAGACTGGACCGCCCCTGCCAGCCTGCCCTTTGGCGAGCTGACCGTTATCCCGCTGCGCGCCGGTGAAACACTGCGCTGGCGCCTGCTGGAGGAAACCAAGTGAGTGAAGACCATTACGACGACGACCAGGAACACGGCGGCGGCTCGCGCCACCCGATGGCCGAACGTTTTCGCGGCTACCTGCCGGTCGTTATTGACGTAGAAACCGGTGGGTTCAATTGCGCCACCGACGCCCTGCTGGAAATTGCCGCCACCACTATCGGCATGGATGAACAGGGCTTTGTGTACCCAGAACACACCCACTTCTTCCGCGTCGAGCCGTTCGAAGGCGCGAACATCGAAGCCGCAGCCCTGGAATTCACCGGCATCAAGCTCGATCACCCACTGCGCATGGCGGTAAGTGAAGAAACGGCCCTGGCCGATATCTTCCGTGGCGTGCGCAAGGCGCTGAAGGCCAACGGCTGCAAGCGCGCGATCCTGGTCGGGCATAACAGCAGCTTCGACCTGGGTTTCCTGAATGCCGCCGTGGCGCGCCTGGACATGAAGCGTAACCCGTTCCACCCATTCTCCAGCTTCGACACCGCGACCCTCGCCGGTCTGGCGTACGGCCAGACTGTACTGGCCAAAGCCTGCCAGGCAGCCGGTATCGACTTCGACGGGCGCGAGGCCCATTCGGCCCGCTACGACACCGAGAAGACTGCGGAGCTGTTCTGCGGCATCGTCAACCGCTGGAAACAGATGGGCGGCTGGGAAGACTTCAACGACTGAGAGTCTCCTGAACGCGCCGCGTACCCAATGTGGGAGGGAGCTTGCTCCCGATGGCGGCGTGTCGGTGATGTATCCATGGGTTGATGCACTGCAATCGGGAGCAACCCCCCTCCCACAAAAAACCGGCCTTCACAGGCCGGTTTTTTTTACCTTGAATCCGGCTTACAGCTTGCCGGCGTTCTCGGTCAGGTAGGCTGCAACACCTTCCGGCGAAGCGTTCATGCCCTTGTCGCCTTTCTTCCAGTTGGCCGGGCAGACTTCGCCGTGCTCTTCGTGGAATTGCAGGGCGTCGACCAGGCGGATCAGCTCTTCCATGTTACGGCCCAGCGGCAGGTCGTTGATGATCTGCGAGCGCACAACGCCCTTGTCGTCGATCAGGAACGCGCCACGGAATGCCACGCCGCCTTCGGACTCAACGTCGTAGGCCTTGGCGATGTCGTGCTTCATATCGGCAGCCATGGTGTATTTGACTTTGCCGATGCCGCCATCGTTGATGGCCGTGTTACGCCAGGCGTTGTGAGTGAAATGGGAGTCGATGGAAACGGCAACCACTTCAACATTACGCGCTTTGAAATCGTCCATGCGGTGGTCCAGAGCGATCAGCTCCGAAGGGCAGACGAAGGTAAAGTCCAGTGGGTAGAAGAACACCAGGCCGTATTTGCCTTTGATGGCTTCGGACAGTTTAAAGCTGTCGACGATTTCGCCATTGCCGAGAACGGCCGGTACGTCGAAATCCGGGGCTTGTTTGCCGACGAGTACGCTCATTGGGTATCTCCTGATGCAGGGGTGACGATTGAAGTAAAAGGACCGGTCATGAGTCTGCCGCGTTTAAGCGACAGGCCTGTGACGCAGTCACGCTTCGTGAAGACCGACCATCATACACGGAAAAAACCGTTCGTCAGCGCGAGGGCGATGGCGGTAAATAGCCTACGAATCTACTTTGACAATCATTCTCGTTAACATTAAGATCCATCGCACTTAAGCCTTAAACCCGCGACGGTTCTCCCTTATGTATGTGTGCCTGTGTACCGGCGTCACCGACGGACAAATCCGCGAAGCAATCTACGAAGGTTGCTGCAGCTACAAGGAAGTGCGTGAAACCACCGGCGTTGCCAGCCAGTGTGGTAAATGTGCTTGCCTCGCCAAGCAAGTGGTACGGGAAACCCTGACGCAGCTGCAGACAGCCCAGGCCGCGCTCCCCTATTCAACTGAATTTACACACGCCTGATAACGCGTGTTTTAAAGAACCGGACTTAGTGTCCGGTTTTTTTATGCCTGTAATTCAATTAGTTAGCGCCAAGACGCGGAACACAAACATTCTTATTCCGATTAATTTTCATTTATTATTCAATAACTTAGGTTTGACACTAAGGTTTTCGCCGCTCAAACTCCGCCCTATACACAGCTATTACAGGGCAGGACCCCAGTCATGAAAGGCGACATCTCAGTCATCCAGCAACTCAACAAAATCCTTGCCAATGAACTGGTCGCGATCAATCAGTACTTTCTGCATGCACGCATGTATGACGATTGGGGCCTGGAAAAGCTCGGCAAGCGCGAATACAAAGAATCGATCAAGGCCATGAAAGACGCGGACGCGCTGATCAAACGCATCCTGTTCCTGGAAGGCCTGCCGAACGTGCAGGACCTGGGCAAACTGAATATCGGCGAGCACACCCAGGAAATGATCGGCAGCGACCTGGGCTTTGAACGCAAGAGCCACAGCGACCTCAAGGCCGCCATCGCGCATTGCGAAGCCCAAGGCGACTTCGGCAGCCGCGAACTGCTGGAAGATATCCTGGAAGACCAGGAAGAACATATTGACTGGCTGGAAACCCAACTGGGCCTGATCGACAAGGTCACCCTGGAAAATTACCTGCAATCGCAGATGGGTGAATAACCCTTCGCCCACAGGTACAAAAAAGCCCCGCTCTCGTATGAGAAGCGGGGCTTTTTATTGCGTGGCCTTTTACAACAGCATCAAGCTTCAGTCTTGCCTGCCGCTTTTGTCGCTGCGTCTTTGATCAACGCTTGCAACGAACCATCAGCCGCCATTTCGGTAATGATGTCGCTGCCGCCGACCAGCTCACCCGCCACCCACAGTTGCGGGAAAGTCGGCCAGTTGGCGTACTTGGGCAGGTTGGCGCGGATTTCAGGGTTTTGCAGGATATCCACGTAAGCGAACTTCTCGCCGCACTGCATAACAGCCTGGGACGCCTTCGCGGAGAAACCGCACTGAGGAGCGTTAGGAGCGCCCTTCATGTAAAGCAGAATGGTGTTATTGGCAATCTGCTCTTTGATCGTTTCGATGATATCCATGGAACACCTCTGCAGGAACTTTGCGACTCACGGGTCGGCACGGTGGCGCATTGTAACGCAAAATTCCAGCAGGGTGCTCAGCCACCTCAAGCCGCCGCCACTTGCACTGGCACACCATTCAGGGCCGCGTTGCCCGAAAGCTCATCCAACTGCCGTTCATCGGTCAGGTCATTGGCGCTTGCTCCCGGCTGCCCGCTGGCAATGCTCATCTGCACCCCCGGGCGGCCGTGCCCCCAACCATGGGGCAAGCTGACCACGCCGGGCATCATATCCAGGCTCGCCATCACCTCTACCTCGACCATGCCGATGCGCGAACTGACGCGCACCCGCTGGCCATCGCTCAATTGGCGGCGGGCAAGGTCGTCGGGGTGCATCAGCAATTGATGCCGAGGCTTGCCCTTCACCAGCCGATGGTAGTTATGCATCCAGGAGTTATTGCTGCGCACGTGACGACGGCCAATCAGCAGCAACTCGTCGGCCACCGGCACCGGCTGCGCGGCAAAACGTGCCAGGTCGGCGAGAATCACAGACGGTGCCGCCTGTACCTTGCCGTCCGCCGTTTTCAAACGCGCACAGAGGTTGGGACGCAGCGCGCCCAAATCCACACCATGAGGATGGTCGGCCAGCATCGCCACCGACAATTTATGGCTGGACGCATCCCCGTACACACCGGCGCGCAGTCCGAAATCGATCATCTGTGCCGGAGGCATGGTGGGTTTGAGCGCCACGCCGGTCTGCGCCGCGAACGCCTTGGCCAGACCGACAAAGATCTCCCAATCATGCAAAGCGCCATCAGGTTTAGGCAGGATCGCCCTGTTGAAGCGCGTGACATTGCGCACCGCAAACATGTTGAACGTGGTGTCGTAGTGATCGTTTTCCAGCGCCGATGTGGACGGCAAAATCAGGTCGGCATAGCGCGTCGTCTCATTGATGTACAGGTCGACGCTGACCATGAACTCCAACCCATCCAGGGCCTGCTCCAATTGGCGACCATTGGGCGTCGACAACACCGGATTGCCTGCCACCGTGACCAAGGCGCGGATTTGCCCTTCGCCTTCGGTGAGCATTTCTTCGGCCAGGGCCGACACCGGCAATTCGCCACCATATTCCGGACGCCCGGACACGCGGCTCTGCCAGCGATTGAAATGCCCGCCGCCGGTGGAAGCCACCAGGTCCACCGCCGGAGAGGTGCACAGCGCGCCGCCGACCCGGTCCAGGTTGCCGGTGACCAGGTTGATCAGTTGCACCAGCCAATGACACAAGGTGCCAAATGCCTGCGTCGAGACGCCCATGCGCCCATAGCAAACGGCCTTGTCCGCAGCGGCGAAATCCCGTGCCAACTGGCGGATCTGCTCGGCGGGCACGGCACACTGGTGGCTCATGGCTTGGGCCGTGAACCCGGCGATCGCACGGCGCACATCATCCAGCCCCTCAACCGACAAATGAGTGTCGCGCGTCAGGTTCTCGCTGAACAAGGTGTTGAGCAGCCCGAACAACAGCGCCGCGTCGCCACCCGGTCGCACAAACAGATGCTGGTCGGCAATCGCCGCCGTCTCGCTGCGCCGTGGGTCGACCACGACCACTTTGCCGCCCCTGGCCTGGATCGCCTTGAGCCGTTTCTCCACATCCGGCACGGTCATGATGCTGCCGTTGGACGCCAACGGGTTGCCGCCCAGGATCAGCATAAAGTCGGTGTGATCGATATCCGGGATCGGCAATAACAGGCCATGGCCGTACATCAGATGACTGGTGAGGTGATGAGGCAATTGGTCTACGGAGGTTGCGGAAAACCGGTTGCGCGTCTTGAGCAGGCCGAGGAAGTAATTGCTGTGGGTCATCAGCCCATAGTTATGCACGCTGGGGTTGCCCTGGTACACCGCCACCGCATTCTGCCCGTGCCGAGCCTGGATGCCCGCAAGGCGCTCGGCCACGAGGGCAAACGCCTCGTCCCAGGCGATCGGCCGCCAGTCACTGCCCACCCGCAGCATGGGCTGGTGCAGCCGGTCCGGGTCATTCTGGATATCCTGCAAGGCCACGGCCTTGGGGCAGATGTGGCCACGGCTGAATGTGTCTTGAGGGTCGCCCTTGATCGAAGTAATCGCCAGGCTGCCATCTTCGGCGCGGGTGGTTTCCAGGGTCAGGCCACAGATGGCTTCACACAGATGGCATGCACGGTGATGGAGAGTCTTGGTCATGGCCAGTCTCTTTATAGGGGCTTTGGCCTCACTATGGGCCGCGCCCCTGAGACGCACCAGCATCGTTCGCCGTGTGAATCCACAGGCATCAGGCCAGGCCATGGGCAAGCGTGAGCAAATGTTACAGAACCGCGCGCACAGCCCCCGAAACCGACGCAGCCTGGCCCAGGCCCGCCGCCGCGCATTGCAAAAGGTTGCGAGGCCAGTGTACAAATGGCTCGCTGCTGTCAGGAAATCGTCTTCAAAAGCGCTCTCGCGCCCTTCTTGAACACCTCTAAAAACGTAGCCCTATTGGTAAGACGCGACATTTAATGTCAATATCGCGCCTTCCCCTATTTCGTCGCCCCGTGCGGCTTTCGCCGCAGGTCTCGCCCGTTGTCACAATAAACAAGGCTTTGAGTATCTGCGGTCTGTTGCAAAAAGGTAGTTAATGATGAGCGCAAGGCACTTTCTCTCCCTGATGGATTGCACGCCCGAAGAGCTGGTCGGCGTGATTCGTCGAGGCATTGAGCTTAAAGACCTGCGTAACCGCGGCGTACTGTTCGAGCCCTTGAAAAACCGCGTTCTCGGGATGATTTTCGAGAAATCGTCCACCCGCACCCGCCTGTCTTTCGAAGCCGGCATGATCCAACTCGGTGGCCAGGCCATCTTCCTGTCACCGCGCGACACCCAGCTGGGTCGTGGCGAGCCGATCAGCGACTGCGCCATCGTCATGTCGCGCATGCTCGATGCGGTAATGATCCGTACCTTTGCTCACAGCAACCTGACCGAATTTGCCGCCAACTCGCGCGTGCCGGTGATCAACGGCCTGTCCGATGACCTGCATCCCTGCCAACTGCTGGCCGACATGCAAACCTTCCTCGAACACCGTGGCTCCATTCAGGGCAAGACCGTGGCCTGGATCGGCGACGGCAACAATATGTGCAACAGCTATATAGAAGCGGCGATCCAGTTCGACTTCCACCTGCGCATCGCCTGCCCTGAGGGTTACGAGCCCAATGCCGAGTTCATGGCCAAGGCCGATGGGCGCGTGCAGTTGTTGCGCGATCCGAAAGATGCCGTCGTGGGTGCCCATCTGGTCAGCACCGACGTCTGGACCTCCATGGGTCAGGAGGACGAAACCGCCAAGCGCCTGGCACTTTTTGCGCCGTACCAGGTAACGCGCGCCCTGCTCGACACGGCCGCGCCGGACGTGTTGTTCATGCACTGCCTGCCTGCCCACCGTGGCGAAGAAATCAGCCTCGACCTGCTCGACGACCCGCGTTCAGTCGCCTGGGACCAGGCCGAAAACCGCCTGCACGCCCAAAAGGCCCTGCTCGAATTCCTCGTCGAACCGGCGTACCACCACGCATGAGCCATCCATTACTGCTGAACCTGCGCAATCTGGCATGCGGCTATCAAGATCAACGGGTGGTGCAAAACCTCAACCTGCACCTCAACGCAGGTGACATCGGTTGCCTGCTCGGGTCCTCGGGCTGTGGCAAGACCACCACGCTGCGTGCCATCGCGGGCTTTGAGCCGGTGCATGAAGGCGAAATCAGCCTGGCCGGCGAAGTGATCTCCAGCGCCGGTTTTACCCTGGCTCCCGAGAAACGTCGTATCGGCATGGTGTTCCAGGACTACGCGCTGTTTCCTCACCTCAGCGTGGCCGACAACATCGCGTTCGGCATCCGCAAGCATCCGCAAAAGGAGCGCGTGGTCGCCGAGTTGCTGGAACTGGTCAACCTGAAGAACCTGGGCAAGCGTTTCCCCCATGAACTCTCGGGCGGCCAGCAACAACGTGTCGCCCTCGCCCGCGCCCTGGCGCCGGAGCCGCAACTGCTGTTGTTGGACGAACCTTTTTCCAACCTTGATGGCGAACTGCGGCGCAAGCTCAGCCATGAGGTACGTGACATTCTCAAGGCGCGCGGTACCAGTGCGATCCTGGTTACCCATGACCAGGAAGAAGCGTTCGCCGTCAGCGATCAGGTGGGTGTTTTCAAGGAGGGTCGACTCGAGCAATGGGACACGCCCTACAACCTCTATCACGAACCGCAGACGCCGTATGTCGCCAGTTTTATCGGCCAGGGCTACTTCATTCGTGGGCAGTTGAGCTCGCCTGAATCCGTGAGTACCGAACTGGGCGACCTGCGCGGCAATCGCGCCTATACCTGGCCCACCGGTGGCGCAGTGGATGTGCTGTTACGCCCGGACGACATTGTTTATGCGCCGGACAGCGCCTTGAAAGCACGGATCGTCGGCAAAACCTTCCTCGGCGCATCCACGTTGTACCGTTTGCAACTGCCGACCGGCGCGCAGCTGGAATCGATTTTCCCCAGCCATGCGGACCATCAGGTCGGCGCCGATGTGGGGATCCGTGTGGCGGCTGAGCATTTGGTGCTGTTCCAGGCATCAGGCAGCGTCGCTGCGCAAGTACCTCGTTCCGAGTCAGGCGTACGGCGCTACAGCCCGGTCAGTTGAGTATTTGAAGAAACCGGGGCGAAATCTGGGAGAGGGCTTGCCCCCTCCCACACTGGATCTCCAGTAGCCTGGATTATGCCCGGCCAATTTCTGCGAATTTAGCCTGGGTATGTTCAGCCAGCACCTGCGCCGACAGCTCCACCTCCAACCCCCGCCTCCCCGCACTCACGTAAATCGTCGCCAACGGCTGCGCCGTTTCATCTATAAACGTGCGCAGGCGCTTCTTCTGCCCCAACGGGCTGATGCCGCCCAACAGATAGCCCGTAGAGCGCTGCGCCGCCGCCGGGTCGGCCATTTCGACTTTTTTCACGCCAGCCGCATGCGCCAGCGCTTTCAAATCCAGACTTCCGACGACCGGCACTACCGCCACCAATAATTCGCCCTTCTCGCTGCTCGCCAGCAGCGTCTTGAACACGTGCGCCGGGTCCAGGCCCAATTTTTCCGCAGCCTCCAGGCCATACGAAGCCGCCTTGGGATCGTGTTCATAACTGTGGATACGATGTTCGGCACGAACTTTTTTCAACAAATCCAATGCAGGGGTCATGAAGGCTCCAGGCGAGACAAACAGAGGGCCGATTCTAGGCCAAGCCCACGTAAAACGCTCTAGTGCGGCGATTTATCTCATTACACCGGCTCATGTAAAGCGTGATCATTCATCAAACCAATAGTTCGAAAGTGACCAACAGTTCACTTTCGACCTTTGACAGCCGTCATTCTTGTCTATATTTTTTCGTTTCCGAATACTGCATACGTATAGCCGCAGCATTCGAGCAGTAAGCCGTGGTTTGGATGGGGATCCTCGTCACGGTGAAAATCGCGCAACAGCCCGTTGAGGCCGTGCGCCAGACAAGAACAACAACTGAGGTTTTCCATGACAACTGCTCTTCAACAGCCTTCACTTTCGAGCCAATGCATGGCCGAATTCCTCGGAACTGCGCTGCTGATCTTCTTCGGTACCGGATGTGTCGCTGCGCTCAAGGTCGCGGGTGCCAGCTTTGGCTTGTGGGAAATCAGCATCATCTGGGGCATCGGCGTCAGCATGGCGATCTACCTGAGTGCCGGCATTTCCGGGGCGCACCTCAACCCGGCCGTCAGTATTGCACTGTGCATCTTCGCCGACTTCGACAAGCGCAAACTGCCCTTCTACATGCTCGCCCAGATCGCCGGCGCCTTCTGCTCGGCCGCCTTGGTGTACACCCTCTACAGCAACCTGTTTTTCGATTACGAACAAACCCACCACCTGGTGCGCGGTACACAAGCCAGCCTGGAGTTGGCGTCGGTGTTCTCCACCTACCCTCACGCACTGCTGAGCACCGCCCAGGCGTTCCTGGTGGAAATGGTCATCACCGCCATCCTGATGGGCGTCATCATGGCCCTGACCGATGACAACAACGGCCTGCCACGCGGCCCACTGGCCCCACTGCTGATTGGCCTGTTGATTGCTGTGATCGGCAGTGCCATGGGCCCGCTGACCGGCTTCGCGATGAACCCCGCACGGGATTTCGGGCCCAAGCTGATGACCTTTTTCGCGGGTTGGGGTGAAATGGCCTTTACTGGTGGCCGCGATATTCCTTACTTCCTGGTGCCGGTTTTCGCGCCTATCGTGGGCGCATGCCTCGGCGCCGCGGCCTATCGCGGGCTGATCGCCCGTCACCTGCCGAACGCCGCACCTGCTATAGCTGAAACACCTGACACGGCTGTCAACGGCAACACCCGTATTTCCTGAAAGCGCCAGCCTGGCCCTGCTGCCCTTTGAGGCCCAGGCTGATTTCTGACTTCCTTATTTTCGTGCAAGGCAATCGACATGACCGACCTTCAGAATAAGAACTACATCATTGCTCTCGACCAAGGCACCACCAGCTCCCGGGCGATCATCTTTGATCGTGACGCCAACGTGGTGTGCACCGCCCAGCGTGAATTCGCCCAGCATTACCCACAGGCGGGCTGGGTCGAACACGACCCCATGGAGATTTTTGCCACCCAGAGCGCGGTGATGGTTGAAGCCTTGGCCCAGGCCGGCCTGCACCATGACCAGGTCGCCGCCATCGGCATCACCAACCAGCGTGAAACCACCGTGGTCTGGGACAAGGTCACCGGCCGCCCGATCTACAACGCCATCGTCTGGCAGTGCCGCCGCAGCACCGAGATCTGCCAGCAGCTCAAGCGCGACGGCCACGAGCAGTACATCAGCGACACCACCGGCCTGGTCACCGACCCGTACTTCTCCGGCACCAAGCTCAAGTGGATCCTCGACAACGTCGAAGGCAGCCGCGAACGTGCGCGCAACGGCGAGTTGCTGTTCGGCACCGTCGACAGCTGGCTGATCTGGAAATTTACCGGCGGCAAAACCCACGTCACCGACTACACCAACGCCTCGCGCACCATGCTCTTCAACATCCATACGCTGGAATGGGATTCGAAGATGCTGGAGATCCTCGACATTCCGCGCGAAATGCTGCCGCAAGTTAAGTCGTCCTCGGAAATCTATGGCCGCACCAAAAGCGGCATCGCCATCGGCGGTATCGCCGGTGACCAGCAAGCGGCGCTCTTCGGCCAAATGTGCGTAGAAGCCGGCCAAGCCAAGAACACCTACGGCACCGGCTGCTTCCTGCTGATGAACACCGGCGACAAAGCGGTCAAATCCAAGCACGGCATGCTCACCACCATCGCCTGCGGTCCGCGTGGCGAAGTGGCCTACGCCCTGGAAGGCGCGGTCTTCAACGGCGGCTCCACCGTGCAGTGGTTGCGCGACGAGCTGAAGATCATCAACGACGCCCACGACACCGAGTACTTTGCCGGCAAGGTCAAGGACAGCAACGGCGTGTACCTGGTCCCGGCGTTCACCGGCCTGGGCGCTCCGTACTGGGACCCCTATGCCCGTGGCGCGCTGTTCGGCCTTACTCGTGGCGTACGCGTGGATCACATTATTCGCGCAGCCCTGGAGTCGATTGCCTACCAGACCCGCGACGTACTCGACGCCATGCAACAGGACTCCGGCGAACGCCTCAAAGCCTTGCGTGTGGACGGCGGCGCGGTGGCCAACAACTTCCTGATGCAATTCCAGGCCGACATCCTCGGCACCCAGGTCGAGCGCCCGCAAATGCGCGAAACCACCGCACTCGGCGCCGCCTACCTGGCCGGTTTGGCCTGCGGCTTCTGGGGCAGCCTGGATGAATTGCGCGGCAAGGCCGTGATCGAGCGCGAATTCGCACCGCAACTGGACGAAGCCGCCAAAGAGAAACTCTACGCCGGCTGGCAAAAAGCGGTCAGCCGCACGCGCGACTGGGAACCGCACGAAGGCGCCGAATAAGCCAAGGGCAAAATCCACTTAGGGTTGTAACTGGCAGGGAGTCGATTCCTGCGTCATCATGGGCCACTTTTGTATGGCAGCCCAAAGGACGCCCCATGAATCTGCCTCCCCGCCAGCAACAAATCCTCGAACTGGTACGCGAACGCGGCTACGTCAGTATCGAGGAAATGGCGCAGCTATTCGTTGTCACCCCGCAAACCATCCGCCGCGATATCAACCAACTGGCGGACGCCAACCTGCTGCGTCGTTACCACGGCGGCGCAGCCTATGATTCCAGCGTCGAAAACACCGCGTACGCCATGCGTGCCGACCAGATGCGCGATGAGAAACAGCGCATCGGCGAAGCCATCGCCGCACAAATCCCCGATCACGCCTCGCTGTTCATCAACATCGGCACCACCACCGAATCCATCGCCCGCGCGTTGCTGAATCACAACCACCTGAAAATCATCACCAACAACCTCAACGTCGCCACCATGCTCAGCGCCAAGGATGACTTCGACGTGCTGCTCACCGGCGGCAACGTAAGGCGTGACGGCGGCGTGGTGGGCCAGGCCAGTGTCGACTTCATCAACCAGTTCAAGGTCGACTTCGCCCTGGTTGGCATCAGCGGTATCGACGAAGACGGCAGCCTGCTCGATTTCGATTATCAGGAAGTGCGGGTTTCCCAAGCGATCATTGCCAATGCGCGCCAGGTGATCCTGGCCGCCGACTCCAGTAAATTCGGGCGCAACGCCATGATTCGCCTGGGGCCGATCAGCCTGGTGGACTGCCTGGTGACTGACCAGCAGCCGGTGCCCGCGTTGGTGCAGTTGCTCAATGAGCATAAAGTTCGGCTGGAAGTCGTTTAGCGTCTGCGCTGACATCATCGGGGCAAGCCCCCTCCCGCCTTTTGAGCTGTGAACGCAGTCCAATGTGGGAGGGGGCTTGCTCCCGATAGCGATTTATCCTGCACCCTTTTTCTTGAGCCCGCCCCAGGCTCATGTTCACAAATTTTCCTTTTCCCGCCCTTCGATGAGTTTTTTCAATCGAAGTCGGCTGGCTGTGCCCGCGTTTATCAGCTACCATTTTCGCAAATGAACATTCATGTTCGAATTCCAATACGAAAAAGATCGCGAGGCCAGCCGATGAACCCCTCTACCTTGCCTGCTCCACCGCTTGCCGAAGTCTATGACGTCGCCGTTATCGGCGGTGGAATCAACGGCGTCGGCATTGCAGCAGACGCAGCCGGGCGCGGTTTGTCGGTATTCCTTTGCGAAAAGGACGACCTGGCCAGCCATACCTCCTCTGCCAGCAGCAAGCTGATCCACGGTGGCCTGCGCTACCTGGAACATTACGAATTCCGCCTGGTGCGCGAAGCCCTGGCCGAACGTGAAGTGCTACTGGCCAAGGCCCCGCACATCGTCAAGCAGATGCGTTTTGTATTGCCGCACCGCCCGCACCTGCGTCCGGCCTGGATGATTCGTGCCGGCCTGTTCCTGTACGACCACTTGGGCAAGCGCGAAAAGCTCGCCGGCTCCAAAAGCCTCAAGTTCGGCGCCGACAGCCCGCTGAAAAGCGAAATCACCAAAGGCTTCGAATACTCCGACTGCTGGGTCGATGACGCCCGCCTGGTGGTGCTCAACGCCATGGCCGCCCGCGAAAAAGGCGCGCACATTCACACCCAGACCCGCTGCATCAGCGCACACCGCAGCAACGGCATGTGGGACATGAACATGGAACGCGCGGACGGCAGCCTGTTCTCGATCCGCGCCCGTGCGCTGGTAAATGCCGCCGGCCCATGGGTCGCCAAGTTCATCAAGGACGACCTGAAGCTGGACTCGCCCTACGGCATCCGCCTGATCCAGGGCAGCCACCTGATCGTGCCTAAACTGTACGAAGGCGCCCACGCACATATCCTGCAGAACGAAGACCAGCGCATCGTCTTCACCATTCCGTACCTGAACCACCTGACCATCATCGGTACCACCGACCGCGAATACACCGGCGACCCGGCCGCCGTTGCGATTACCGAAGGCGAAACCGACTACATGCTCAATGTGGTCAACGCGCACTTCAAGAAGCAACTGAGTCGCGACGACATCGTCCACACCTACTCCGGCGTACGCCCGCTGTGCAACGACGAGTCAGACAACCCATCGGCCATCACGCGTGACTACACCTTGTCGTTGTCCGGCGGCACGGGCGAAGCGCCGATCCTGTCGGTATTCGGTGGCAAGCTGACCACCTATCGCAAGCTCGCCGAATCGGCCATGGCGCAACTGGCCCCGTATTTCACCCAGATGCGCCCGAGTTGGACCGCCAAGGCCAGCCTGCCGGGCGGCGAAGACATGGCCACCCCAGAAGCCCTGGCCGATGCCATCGGCAACACATTCGACTGGTTGCCGAGCGAGATTGCGCGCCGCTGGTCCACCACCTATGGCAGCCGCACCTGGCGCCTGCTGGAGGGCGTGCAGTCGCTGGCCGATCTGGGCGACCACCTGGGGGGCGGCCTGTACACCCGCGAAGTCGACTACCTGTGCACCGAAGAATGGGCAACCCAAGCCGAGGACGTGTTGTGGCGCCGAACCAAGCTCGGCCTGTTCACCACCCCGCAAGAACAGGACAACCTGAAACACTACCTGTGCAAGGTTGAGCAAAATCGCAGCAAGACCCAGGCGGCCTGACAGGCCCTCGCTCCCCAAGCCCCTGCACCGTGAGGTCCAGGGGCTTTTTTTATACCTGCCAGGCATTCGGTTTTCCGAACGCCATATCCAGGGCTATTCGGTTTGCCGGACTCAAGCGTTATAAATCCTCCGCCAAACAAAGATAATTATTATATAAATCAGCCGCTTAACCTTTTACTTCTGGCCTGGCACGACTCATGCTCTACACTTTTGGACGATTGCCTGAACCCCCTCAGGAGCCGTCACGGGCATTCGCTGTACAACAGAGCCGTTTAACCGGCTTCATAAAAAAAACAAATGTCGAGGAAGTATTGATGCGCATCGTTCCCCATATCCTGGGCGCAGCTATCGCTGCCGCTCTGATCAGCACTCCAGTTTTTGCAGCCGAACTCACCGGCACACTGAAGAAAATCAACGACTCCGGCACCATCACCCTCGGTCACCGCGACAGTTCCATTCCGTTTTCCTACATCGCGGATGGTTCGGGCAAACCGGTGGGCTACTCCCACGACATTCAGCTGGCCATCGTTGAAGCCCTGAAAAAAGACCTGAACAAACCCGATCTGCAGGCCAAGTACAACCTGGTCACCTCGCAGACCCGTATTCCGTTGGTTCAAAACGGCACTGTCGACATCGAGTGCGGTTCCACCACCAACAACGCTGAACGCGCTCAACAAGTCGCCTTCACCACCAACATCTTCGAAATCGGCACCCGTCTGCTGGTCAAAAAAGATAAAGACGGCAAGCCAAGCTACGCCGACTTCGCCGACCTCAAAGGCAAGAACGTCGTGACCACCGCCGGTACCACGTCCGAGCGTATCATCAAGGCGATGAACGCCGACAAGCAGATGGGCATGAACGTCATCTCCGCCAAAGACCACGGCGAATCCTTCCAGATGCTCGAAAGCGGCCGCGCTGTCGCGTTCATGATGGATGACGCGCTGTTGGCGGGTGAAGAAGCCAAGGCCAAGAAGCCGGATGAATGGGTGATCACCGGTACTCCACAGTCCTTCGAAGCCTATGCGTGCATGGTTCGCAAAGACGACCCGGCCTTCAAGAAGGCAGTCGACGACGCCATCGCCGGCCTGTACAAGTCCGGCGAGATCAACAAGATCTACGCCAAGTGGTTCGAAAGCGCGATCCCACCAAAAGGCCTGAACCTCAACTTCCCGATGAGCGACAAGGTCAAGGAACTGATCAAGAACCCGACCGACAAGCCGGCGCCTGACGTAAAAATCTGATTCCTGACTAACCTTATCCCCTGAGGGAGCCAACCCTCCCTCAGGTGTCTGTTACTACCTGCTGGCTATAACTTGGAACACTCGACCTGGCGGTTTTCGAGCCGATCGTGTGTGCCTGGCGTTCATCGCCGGGTGGGAACGGATTTTCCCCAAGCGGGTGCTTGTACATCGATCGATTTCGGGGGAGACCCTAATGAATTACAACTGGGACTGGGGCGTGTTCTTCAAGTCCACCGGCGTGGGCAGCGAGACTTATCTCGACTGGTACATCTCCGGGCTGGGCTGGACCATCGCCATCGCCGTCGTGGCATGGATTATCGCCTTGCTGCTGGGCTCCATTCTGGGGGTCATGCGCACGGTGCCAAACCGCATCGTATCGGGCATCGCGACCTGCTACGTGGAACTGTTTCGCAACGTGCCGCTGCTGGTTCAGCTGTTCATCTGGTATTTCCTGATACCCGACCTGCTGCCGCAGAACCTGCAGGACTGGTACAAACAAGACCTCAACCCGACCACCTCGGCCTACCTGAGCGTCGTCGTGTGCCTGGGCCTCTTCACCGCCGCCCGCGTGTGCGAGCAAGTGCGTACCGGTATCCAGGCGCTGCCACGCGGCCAGGAATCCGCCGCGCGCGCCATGGGCTTCAAGCTGCCGCAGATTTACTGGAACGTGCTGCTGCCCCAGGCCTACCGCATCATCATTCCGCCGCTCACCTCGGAATTTCTCAACGTGTTCAAGAACTCCTCCGTGGCGTCCTTGATCGGCTTGATGGAATTGCTGGCGCAAACCAAGCAGACCGCCGAGTTCTCGGCCAACCTGTTTGAAGCCTTCACCCTGGCCACGCTGATCTACTTCACCTTGAACATGAGCCTGATGCTGCTGATGCGCCTGGTCGAGAAGAAAGTGGCGGTGCCCGGCCTGATCTCCGTGGGGGGTAAATAATGGAATTCGATTTCAGCGGCATCATCCCCGCTATCCCAGGCCTGTGGAACGGCATGGTCATGACCTTGAAGCTGATGGTCATGGGCGTGGTCGGCGGCATCATCCTGGGCACGATCCTCGCCCTGATGCGCCTGTCGTCCAGCAAACTGCTGTCGCGCGTGGCCGGCGCCTATGTGAACTACTTCCGCTCGATCCCGCTGCTGCTGGTGATCACCTGGTTCTACCTGGCGGTGCCGTTCGTGCTGCGCTGGATCACCGGCGAAGATACCCCGATCGGTGCGTTCACCTCCTGCGTCGTGGCCTTCATGATGTTCGAAGCCGCGTACTTCTGCGAAATCGTGCGGGCCGGCGTGCAGTCGATCCCCAAGGGCCAGATGGCGGCGGCACAGGCGATGGGCATGACCTATGGCCAGACCATGCGCCTGATCATCCTGCCCCAGGCGTTCCGCAAGATGACCCCGTTGCTGTTGCAACAGAGCATCATCCTGTTCCAGGACACCTCGCTGGTCTACACCGTGGGCCTGGTGGACTTCCTCAACTCCGCCCGCTCCAACGGCGACATCATCGGCCGTTCCAATGAGTTCCTGATCTTCGCCGGTGTTGTCTACTTCATCATCAGCTTTTCCGCCTCGCTGCTGGTCAAGCGTCTGCAAAAAAGGTTTGCCGTATGATCTCTATCAAGAACATCAACAAGTGGTATGGCGACTTCCAGGTGCTGACCGATTGCAGCACTGATGTCAAAAAAGGCGAAGTGATCGTGGTGTGCGGGCCGTCGGGTTCGGGCAAATCCACCCTGATCAAGTGCGTCAACGCGCTGGAACCGTTCCAGAAGGGCGACATCGTGGTCGACGGCACCTCTATCGCCGACCCGAAGACCAACCTGCCGAAACTGCGTTCACGCGTGGGCATGGTGTTCCAGCACTTCGAACTGTTCCCGCACCTGACCATCACTGAAAACCTGACCATCGCGCAGATCAAGGTGCTTGGCCGCAGCAAGGAAGAAGCCACCAAGAAAGGCCTGCAACTGCTTGAGCGCGTGGGCCTCTCGGCACACGCCCACAAGCATCCTGGCCAGCTCTCCGGCGGCCAGCAGCAACGTGTGGCTATCGCCCGCGCCCTGGCCATGGACCCGATCGTCATGCTGTTCGACGAACCGACCTCGGCCCTGGACCCGGAAATGGTCAACGAAGTACTGGACGTGATGGTGCAACTGGCCCAGGAAGGCATGACCATGATGTGCGTGACCCACGAAATGGGCTTTGCCCGCAAAGTGGCCGACCGCGTGATCTTCATGGACGCCGGCAAGATCATCGAAGACTGCCCGAAAGAAGAGTTCTTCGGCGACATCAGCGCCCGCTCCGAGCGCGCGCAGCACTTCCTTGAAAAAATCCTGCAGCACTAAGCCCACAGCTTCCCCCTGCCGAAACAGGGCCAATGTGGGAGGGGGCTTGCCCCCGATAGCGGTGGATCAGTAACAGATGTTGCGACTGACACACTGCTATCGGGGGCAAGCCCCCCTCCCACACTGGACCGCGCAGGATGGCAGCTCTGGTTGACCCAAGGCATCTGTGATGAAATGCGACCCCAACCAATTTCGCGCCGCACCGCCATCACTTGCCGTGAAACCTCGTCTGATCCGCCAACTGTTCCTGCCGCCGTTGATCCTCGCGCTGATGATCGGCCTGGGTTATATCGGCTTCTGCGTCAGCGAGTACTACGGCATCCGCGCCCTCAGCGACAATGGCGAACGCCAGTTGGAGCTGCACGCCCGCACCGTCGAGAGCGAAATCAGCAAATACACCTACCTGCCCAGCCTGTTGGAATTGGAGTCCAGCGTCTCCACGCTACTGGCCGACCCCAACCAGGAAACCCGGCAAACCGTTAATGATTACCTTGAAGGCCTGAACCGGCGCAGCCGCAGCCGGGCCATCTACGTAATGGACACCACCGGGCGCGTACTGGCCACCAGTAACTGGCGCGACGCCGACAGTTATCAGGGCGAAGACCTGTCCTTTCGCGCCTATTTCCAGAACGCCGTACGCGGCAGGCCCGGACGCTTTTACGGCATCGGCAGCACCAATGGCGAACCTGGCTATTACCTGGCCCATGGCCTGGAAGAACACGGCAAGATCATCGGCGTCGCTGTCGTCAAAGTGCGCCTCGAAGCCCTGGAAGAACGCTGGCAGCGCGCGCGCCTCGAAGCCTTCGTGAGCGACGAGAACGGCATCATCATCCTCTCCAGCGACCCGGCCCGCCGGCTCAAGGCGGTGCGACCGCTGAGCGATGAGACCAAGGACCGTCTGGCCCACAGCCTGCAATATTACTGGGCCACGTTGAACGAACTGGAGCCATTGGCCCGCGAGCGGCTCAACGAAGGCACCGAGAAACTGACCTTCCCGGCCAACAGCGAAGTGGTCAACGACGAGCAAGCCGTCAGCTACCTGGCGCAAACCCGCCCGCTCAACGACACACCGTGGAATTTCACCCTGCTCACCCCGCTCAACGAGCTGCGCCGCGCGGCCATCAACCAGGGCATCCTGGTGGCCGTGGCGTTCGGCCTGGTGGCGTTGTTGCTGATCGCCTGGAACGAGCGGCGCAAAGTCATCGCCACCCGTCTCGCCGCGCGCGAAGCCCTGCAGGAAGCCAACAGCCAACTGGAGCGACGGATTACCGAACGCACCGCCGACCTGCGCGCCAGCAACGAACGGCTCAAGGGCCAGATACGCGAACGGCGCCAGGCCGAAGAAACCCTGCGCCGCGCCCAGGACGAACTGGTGCAGGCCGGCAAGCTCGCAGCCATCGGCCAGATGTCCACCAGCATCGCCCATGAGCTGAACCAGCCGTTGGCCGCGCTGCGCACCTTGTCCGGAAACACCGTGCGTTTCCTCGAGCGCGGCGCTCTGGACACGGCCACCGCGAACCTCAAGACCATCAACGAACTGATCGACCGCATGGGCCGCATCACCGCCAGCCTGCGCTCCTTTGCCCGGCGCGGTGACGACCAGGGCGAGGCCAGCCTCGCCAAAGCGGTGGATGCCGCGTTCCAGGTGCTCGGCGCGCGCTTGGACGGCCTGCCGCTGACCCTGCACCGCGACTTCGCCAACGCCCAATTGCAGATTGACCAGACGCGCCTGGAGCAGATCCTGGTCAACCTGATCGGCAACGCCCTCGACGCCATGCAGGCGCAACCGGCGCCCGAACTGTGGCTGGAGGGCAGCAGCAGCGAGGGCAAATACCGCCTGCATGTGCGCGACAACGGCCACGGCATCCCCCCCGAAGCGCGCAAGCATTTGTTCGAACCGTTCTTCACCACCAAGCCCGGCGAGCAAGGCCTGGGCCTGGGCCTTACGCTGTCCGCCAGCCTTGCGGCGGCCACCGGCGGTAACCTTGCCGTGGAACACCCGGCCAGTGGTGGTACTGCCTTTGTCCTGAGCCTGCCATTGGCGGGCGCTCAACCAGCTGAGTCGACATGAATATTGATCCTCAAGACCTCACCGTGCTGATCGTCGAAGACGACCCCCATGTGCTGCTCGGCTGCCAGCAGGCCCTGGCACTGGAAGATATCCCCAGCGTGGGCGTGGGCAGCGCCGAAGAGGCGCTCAAACGCGTCGGCGAGAACTTCGCGGGCATCGTGATCAGCGACATTCGCCTGCCGGGCATCGATGGCCTGGAACTGCTCACCCGCCTCAAGGCCCTGGATAAAAGCCTGCCGGTGGTGTTGATCACCGGGCATGGCGATATCTCCATGGCCGTTGGCGCCATGCGCAACGGCGCCTACGATTTCATGGAAAAACCCTTCTCCCCCGAACGCCTGGTCGACGTCGCCCGCCGCGCCCTGGAACAACGCGGGCTGGCGCGGGAAGTCTGGTCGCTGCGCCGCCAGTTGGCCGAGCGCGACTCCCTCGAAGGCCGCATCATCGGCCGCTCCCCGGCCATGCAGAACCTGCGCGAACTGATCGCCAACGTCGCCGACACCTCGGCCAACGTGCTGATCGAAGGTGAGACCGGCACCGGCAAGGAACTGGTCGCCCGTTGCTTGCATGATTTCAGTCGGCGCCATGCCCACCAGTTCGTTGCACTCAACTGCGGCGGCCTGCCGGAGAACCTCTTCGAAAGCGAGATTTTCGGCCACGAAGCCAACGCCTTCACCGGCGCGGGCAAGCGGCGTATCGGCAAGATCGAACACGCCCACGAAGGCACGCTGTTCCTTGATGAAGTGGAAAGCATGCCGATCAACCTGCAGATCAAATTGCTGCGGGTGTTGCAGGAACGCACCTTGGAACGCCTGGGCTCCAACCAGAGCGTGGCGGTGGATTGCCGGGTGATCGCCGCCACCAAGTCCGACCTCGACGAGCTGAGCCGCGCCAGCCAGTTCCGCAGCGACCTGTACTACCGCCTCAACGTGGTAACCCTGGAACTGCCGCCGCTGCGCGAACGCCGCGAAGATATCCTGCAGCTGTTCGAACACTTCCTGCAGCAGTCATCCCTGCGCTTCGACCGCACCGCGCCGGAGCTGGACAACCAGACCCTGTCCAGCCTGATGAGCCACGACTGGCCCGGCAATGTGCGTGAACTGCGCAACGTCGCCGAGCGTTTCGCCCTGGGCCTGCCCGCTTTCAAAAAAAGCGGCGCCGGCAGCACCGGCCACGGCCTGGCCTTTACCGAAGCGGTGGAAGCCTTCGAACGCAACCTGCTCAGCGACGCCCTGCAACGCAGCGGCGGCAACTTGACCCAAGCCAGCCAGGAGCTGGGGATGGCCAAGACCACCCTGTTCGACAAAGTCAAAAAATATGGGTTGAGTCACTGATGGATCTGTTTTTGAAAGCCGCCCTTGGCGCGGCGGTGGTGCTGATCCTGGCCGCACTGGCCAAAACCCGGAACTACTACATCGCGGGGTTGGTGCCGCTGTTTCCCACCTTTGCGCTGATCGCCCATTACATCGTCGGCAAGGGCCGTTCGGTGGAAGACCTGAAGACCACCATCCTGTTTGGGATGTGGTCGATCATTCCGTACTTCGTATACCTGGCGACGCTGTATGTGATGGTGGACCGAATGCGGCTGGAGGCCTCTTTAGCGGTCGCAGCCGTTGCGTGGCTGATGGCCGCAACGATCCTGGTGAGTATCTGGGTACGCGTCCATACCTGACCCAACTCCCACATTGCTATCCCGGTTATGTCAGCGAACGATCTTGTCCACCTGGATACCGAGCTTTTTCAAGCGATACCAGAAGCTCCTCTCCGAAATTCCGATCTTCGCCGCCGCCGCGGCCTGCACGCCGTTGCTCTCGTGCAATGCCGCCAGAATATAGGCCTTCTCCACCTCCGCCAGCGCCGCGTCCAGGTCTTGGGGGATCCCCGGCCCGTCGCTCAACACCGCCGCAACACCGCCCGCCCCGCTCGGCTTGGATGCAAACAGGTAACCCGGCAAGTCGATATCCTCGATGAGCGGTGATGCCGCCACAATGGTTGCGCGTTCCACGCAGTTTTGCAGCTCGCGGATATTGCCCGGCCAGTGGTACGCCGCCATGGCCTGCAACGCCTCGGCGCTGAAACCGGTGATGCGTTTGCCGGCGGTGGCGCTGAGGGTCTGGGCGAAATGCCGGGCCAGCGGCGCGATGTCTTCCACGCGTTCGCGCAAGGCCGGCAATGGGATCGGGAACACATTGAGGCGGTAATACAGGTCTTCGCGAAACTCCTTGTTGGCCACCGCATCCAGCAAATTCTTGTTGGTGGCGGCGATCACCCGCACATCCACCTTGCGCTCGCGCGGGTCGCCCACCGGCTCGATCACTCGCTCCTGCAAGGCACGCAGGATCTTGGCTTGCAACGCCAGTGGCATGTCACCGACCTCGTCAAGAAACAGCGTGCCCTTGTCGGCCTGCATAAAGCGCCCTACCCGATCAGCCACGGCGCCGGTAAACGCGCCCTTGCGATGGCCGAACATCTCGCTTTCCAGCAGGCCTTCGGGGATCGCCGCGCAGTTGACGGCGACAAAGGGCTGGTCGGCGCGGCAGCCATGCTTATGGATAGCCCGGGCGACCATTTCCTTGCCGGTGCCGCTTTCGCCGGTCAGCAAGATGGTGGCGCTGCTGTCGCGCACCGAGTCCACCGCGTGCAGCACCTTGCGAAACGCCGGGCTATCGCCCACCAGGCTGTCGAACTGTGCGTGTTCGTCCAATTCGGCGCGCAGGCGGGCGTTGTCGCGCAGGATGTCGCGAAATTGCAGGGCCTTGGCCACGGTGATGTCCAGCTCGTCGATATCGAACGGCTTGGCGATGTAGTCATAGGCGCCGTTACGCATCGACTGCACGGCGTTCTTGACGGTGCTGTAGGCGGTCATCACGATCACCGGCACATGGGGGTAGCGCACTTTGATCTCGGCCAGCAGCGCCGGGCCGTCCATGCCTGGCATGCGCCAGTCGCTGATCACCAGGTCGATGGCTTCCTGCTCCAGCACCTTGAGCGCGTGCAGGCCGTTGCCGGCGATAAACACCTGGATGCCGTTCTGGCCCAGGGCCGATGCCAGCAGGTCGCACAGCTTGGGTTCGTCATCGACTACCAGAATGTTATGCGTCATGTGTGTCCTCGTCGTCTTCGCCCATCGCCGGAATGTACAGGCTGAACGTGGCGCCGGCATCTTTCTCGCTGGTGCATTCGATGCTGCCGTCGTGACTTTCCATGATCGAATAGACCTTGGCCAGCCCCAACCCCGTGCCCGAGGCCTTGGTGGTGACGAAGGGCGTGAAGATGCGCTCGATCATGTCGGGCGCAATGCCCTGGCCGGAATCGGCAATGCTGATGACCGTGTTGTCGCCGACCGTACGAATCCCCACCGTCAGGCGCCCGCCATCGGGCATCGCATCAATCGCGTTGAGAATCAGGTTGAGGCAGGCCTGTTTGAGTTGCTTGGCGTCGGCATACATCATCGCCCCCGGCGCCTGGTCGTCGACCTGCGCATCGATGTTATGCGTCGCCAGCTCCGGCGCACAGAAGCCGAGGATCTCCTCCACCAGAGGGCGCGCCGGCTGCACCACGCGCAAGGGTGGGTTGGGCTTGGCGAAATCGAGGAATTCGGTGATCAGGTCGTTGATGCGGCTGACTTCGCTGACCACATATTCCAGGTGGCGTTTGTCGGTGTCCGGCAGGTCGGCGCGGCGGTGCAACAACTGGGTGGCGGTCTTGATGATGCCCAGGGGGTTGCGGATTTCGTGGGCCAGGCCCATGGCGACTTCACCCAGCGCATGCAGGCGGTCACGTCGGCGCAGTTGGGCTTCGAGGTAATGCAACTCCCCCAGGCGCTCGGTCATATGGTTGAAGGTGCTGCTCAATTGCGCCAGCTCGTCGCCGCCGCTGACCGCCACGCGGTGCGTGTAGTTGCCGGAGATCACCGCCCCCACGCCTTGGGACAAATCTCGCAAAGGCCGGGTCAGGCGTCGCGACACCAGCACCCCCGCCGCCAGCGACAGCGCCGAGCTGACCAGGAAAATCAGCACGAACAGGTTGCTCTGGTTGACCAGCCCCACCAGGCTGCTGTGGCGCAGCAGGCCGCTGAAGATCACGCCTTGCAAGTCGCCGGCATCGTTGAAGATCGGCCAGTACAAGCCGCTGTAGTTATTGGTGAACTGCTCGCTGGGCTGGCGCGTGGCGCGCATGGCGGTTTCGACATTCTTGGGGATGCGCGCGGGGTGGTCCTCGAAGCGCTGGGTCGAAAAGATTTCCGTGAACCCGTCCGGGTTGGCCAGGTACAGGCGCAGGTCGAGGGAATGCACATCGGCAACACTGGTGAGGAAACTGCTGTCCAGGTAGGTACCGACCAGCAACAGATAGTCGACGCCGTCCCGGCTGGTCTCGAAGGTGGAGACCACAATACCGGTGGTGGCCCCGCCCACCTTGACCGTTTGCAGCACCGTGTTCTTGGCCAGGCTGATCTGCTGCACGATGTCATCGGCGGCGGTGGTAAAGACCACTTTGTGATCACTGGCGCGAATCAGCGCCACCACGTCGATATCCGTGGCATCGGCAATGTCGGCCGTCAGCCGGTCGTGCCGGACGGCTTGGCGGTTATCCGGCGCACTGGTGTAGCGCAAGAACAGCTTGGCCATGCGCGCGTTGTCGTGAAGGATGTCTCCGATCTCGTCCTTGACGATCTTGGTCGACTCCTGCAGCCAGATGCGCACGTTACTGTCGAAGATCTGCGACAGCGTAGTGGCGGCCAGCTCCGCCGCGATCATGGTGGGAACCACACTCACCAACCAGAACGCCAGCACCAGCTTGCGCTGGACACTCCAGCGCGAAATGGCAAAAGGGCGGGCTTTCTGGCGGGTCTTGGTGATCATCAGGTTTCGCTTATCGCAGCAGCCATGGCAGGGTCGGAACGATCCGGTCGAATGAACAGTTTTACAAGCTTGAGCAGGCCGTTGACCAGCCGGTTGCGATGGCGAAAGAACAAGCTGTTGCCCCGGAACCCGCAGCCCAGGCGCAGCTTACTGGCATACCCGGCCTGGCCGCACTCGTACAGCGCAATATTGTGTTGAATACAGTAGTCGACGTTGGTCAGCCAACTGCGCAAGTACAGGTTGTAGTCGCGAGTGGCCTCCACGTCATGCCCGAAAAACTTGTCGACCAGCCGCTGTTCGTCCACCAGCATCAGGTTGAACGCCACCAAGTGCTCATCCACCCAGTAAAGCGCACACACCGCGCGCGACCCAAGGCGCTCAAGCACGCCGGTGAAATAGCTGGCGGGCAAGCGTTCGAACTGCAACTCGGCGCGGCTCAGGGTGGCTTCGTACAGGCGCATGACCTCGGGCAGCACATCGTCGATAGTGCGCCGCCACTCTACCCGTGGGCCGGGCGCGCGCAGTTTGCGGCGCAGGTCCTTGCGTGTGGATTTGCCCAGCGAGCCGAGGTAGGCGTCCACCGAACCATAGGGCAACGGCAATACGCCCGTGGGCAAACTCGGCATCGTCTGGAAACCGTTGGCACGGCAACTGTCGACCCAGTGCGGGTCGTTGCTCGGCGCGTCCTTGACCGCCAGCAGGCCGATACCGAAGTCATCGGCATCGTGGCGCGCGGCCTCCAGCACATGCCGGAGCAACAGCGCACGCCGCGCCGCGGGCACGTGGCTGGCGAACCCGGCATCGCAGCGCTCGGCCACCGGCGAGCCGATGGCGTACAGCCCCAATTGCAAAACACCCGGCCACAGGCGCTCCAGGCGGTCGGTCAAGCGCTTGCCGGCGCCGGACACCGTGGTGTCGAGGCGGTAATGCGTGATGAACGCGGGCGCGACCGCCACCAGGGTCCCGTCTTGGTAAACCGCCAGGTAACGCCATTGGAAATCCTCGATGGCGGCGTTTTCCACGGCGACGTAATAGTCCCAGTCCTCCAGGGCACCCGGGAAGCAATCGTTCCAGGCACTGCGCTGGAGGGCCCGGATGGTCGGGAAGGCTTGGGTGGTGATCACGTATTTCCCTTATGCCGAGCGGCAATCAACGGTGTGCAGGCTGTGGGAGCTTGTGTTCCGCTCGATAAACTCCGCACTCAACTCAATCACCCGCCGGTATTGCAGGTCGACGGTGATCATGTGGTAGCAGTTATCCAACAGGATCTTGGTCACCGGCCCGCCGAGGTGGCGCTCCACGTAGTCGGCGTTCCAGCGGCTGGTGATGTCGTCCTCGATGGAGTGCAGCACCAGGGCCGGAACCTGGATGCCGGGCATGCGTTTCTTGACCACCGCGTTCATCCAGTGCAACTCGCGCACGGTGACGCCTTCCATGGTCAACAACCCCGCTTCGCTGCTCTCGCCCTCCTTCATCTGCCGTTCGACGATCGCCCGCAGCCGTTCATTCTTGATGCCGTACGGGGGCTTCTCGGTGAAGCGGAACAGGCGCACACCGAAGGGAATGCGGATCAGCAACGGCGTGATAAACGCCATTTTGCTGATGCTCCAACCGTCGTACTTCAACGTAGTGGAGTACATCAGCAAGCCGGCGACCTGGCCCGGATGCTCGGAGGCCAGGTACATCGACATCACCGCGCCCATGGACAAACCACCGACAAACACCTGCGCGTGGCGCCGCTTGATCTGCACGAAGGTCTTGCGCACGCCTTCGTACCAGTCCCGCCAGCCGGTGGCCTGCAGGTCGCTGTTGTCACCGCAGTGCCCGGCCAGGGTGGGCACGTACACCGTGCAATTGCCCGCCCTGGCCAGGCCCTTGGCGACCTGGCGCAGTTCGGTCGGCGTGCCGGTCAGGCCGTGGATCAACAGGATCCCGACCGGCCCGGCACCGAGAACGAAGCCGGCATCCCCTTCGCCGAGGTCGATCCCTGCGCTGTTCACCGGTGGGTCGCTCGCACCAGCAGTTGCTCCAGCAGCTTCAGGCCCAGTTCGATTTCCGGGTAGCTGATTTCCAGGGACGGCGCCAGGGTGATCACGTTTTTGTAGTAACCGCCCACGTCGAGGATCAGGCCGAGTTTCTGGCCATCCACCAGCATGTCGCCCTTCATGCCTTCTTCGACCATGTAGTCCAGGGTCGCCTTGTCCGGCGTGAAACCATCCGGCGCGCAGATTTCGCAGCGCAGGGCCAGGCCCAGGCCGTCGACGTCGCCGATGATCGGGAAGCGTTTTTGCAGGTCTTGCAGGCCTTCGAGGAAAAATTTGCCCTTGGCCATGACCATCGCGCCGTAGTCGACTTCGTTGGTCATCTTGAACATTTCCAGGCCTACCGCCGTACCCAGCGGGTTGGAGGCGAAGGTGGAATGGGTGGAGCCCGGCGGGAAAATCTTCGGGTTGATCAGCTCTTCACGGGCCCAGATACCACCCAGCGGGTTGAGCCCGTTGGTCAGCGCCTTGCCGAACACGATCACATCCGGTTGTACGTCAAAGTGCTCGATCGACCAGAGTTTGCCGGTGCGGTAGAAGCCCATCTGGATTTCATCGGACACCATCAAAATGCCGTGCTGGTCCAGCACATGCTTGAGCTCGCGGTAAAAGTTCATCGGTGGGATCACGTAGCCGCCGGTGCCCTGGATCGGCTCCACATAGAAGGCGGCGTATTCGCTGCTGCCGACTTTCGGGTCCCACACGCCGTTGTATTCGGTTTCGAACAGGCGGGCGAATTGCTGCACGCAGTGGCTGCCGTATTCTTCTTTCGTCATGCCCTTGGGGCCACGGAAGTGGTACGGGAACGGGATGAACTGCGCGCGTTCGCCAAAGTGGCCGTAGCGACGACGGTAACGGTAGCTGGAGGTGATCGACGAGGCGCCCAGCGTACGCCCGTGGTAGCCGCCTTCGAAGGCGAACATCAGGCTCTTGCCGTTGGTGGCGTTGCGCACCACTTTCAGGGAGTCCTCGATGGACTGCGAACCGCCGACGTTGAAATGCACGCGACCGTCGAGGCCGAATTTGTTCTTGGCGTCCACCGCGATCATTTCCGACAGCTCGATCTTGCCCTTGTGCAGGTACTGGCTGGCGATTTGCGGCAGGGTGTCGATCTGCTGTTTCAGCGCATTGTTCAGGCGCGGGTTGGCGTAGCCGAAGTTGACCGCCGAGTACCACATTTGCAGGTCGAGGTAGGCCTGGTCTTCGGTGTCCCACACGTAGGAGCCTTCGCAACGGCTGAAAATACGCGGCGGCTCGATGTAGTGGACGGTGTCGCCGTAGGAGCAGTACTTGGCTTCTTTATCCAGAAGGATCTGGTCTTCGGCGGTGGCGATGCGGATATCAGACATGGTGCAAGAGTTCCTGATTTTCAATAAAGAGGTCAGCCGTCGTAAAGGCGGTGGCATTGGCGGCGACGCTTTGCGGCAGCTGCGCGAGCAGCGCAGGCAGTTGGGCGAAGCAATCGAAGCGCGCATGGGGAATACGGTTGGCGATGCAGTACTCGGCGAGGCTGCCCTTGGCGAACACAAAGTCGGCGGTGGAGGCCACGCACATGTCGGACTTGCCGTCGCCGATCACCAGCACGCGTTTGTTGCGCGGCGTGGACTTGCATTTGCAGTTGCCCGACGCCGCGCGGCAGGCATCGCTCGAATAGGGGAAGTCGATGCGCCAGCTGTTCTGATCAACCTGGCGCAGGCGGTTGGCGAGGATCGGCAGCAGGGTCACGTAGTTGCGCGACAGAATCCGCGCGATGCCTTGCTCGATGCCATCGCTGACCACTTCGAGGGACGCGCCCAGGCCGATCACGTGATCGACGAAGTCCGGAAAGTCCGGGTCGATCTCGACGCTGTCGAAATAGGCCAGTAACTCGGCGGGCGTGGCCTTGATCAGCGCCAGTTGGCGGCTCAGGCATTCGCGTGAACCGATGTGCCCATCCAGCCATTGCTGTTCGATGGTTTCCCATTCGGGGCCGGCGAAGCGTTGGAGGACGTTGTCGATGACGTCGGAGGGGGTGATGGTCCCGTCGAAGTCGCACACGATATGCCAGTCGATCATTGCGGTTACCTTGATGGAGTGCGCTGTCTGCGCTTGCACCAGGGCTAGAGCAGGGATTGTGCCAATTGGCCATATCCCAGCGGGGCCGGGGCTTTGCGCGGTGCGCGCGGGGGATTTGTGTCGTGCAAGCTACAATTTTTGTAGCTTGCTACAAACAAGATGAGTGCTTGCACAGGCGCGCGGGTTTGCGCGTTCATGCGCGTGTACTCACCTAAGGAACTGTGACCATGTTGCGGATCACATGCGCTGCACTGGCCGGCTTATTGAGCCTCACCGCGCAGGCCCAAGGCATCACCGGTGACGTCGGCGCAGGCGTCAGCTATCAACCCCACGACCCCACCGGCAGCCGCTACGAAACCCGGCCCGTGCCCTATCTCGACCTGGACTGGGGCAATGTCAGCCTGGGCACCGATGACGGCCTGACCTGGAGCGCCTTGAACAGCCACGGGCTGACCGCCGGCCCGTATATCAATTACTTGCAGGGGCGCACCACCAACGGCTCATTGCAGGGGCTGCGCAATGTGTCGGACATGGCGGAGGTCGGAGGTTTCATCCAATACGCGCCGGCTGACTTCTGGCGCGTTTATGCGCGGTTGGGCCAGGCGGTCGGCGGTGGCCACGCGCAGAGCGGCGCGCTGGGCAAGGTCGGTGGCGAGTTGGGTTACCCGCTGGGCGGCGGGGTCATCGGCAGCAGCGGCCTGGTAGCGCACTTCGCCGATGCGCGCCAGACCCAAACGTTTTTCGGGGTGGATGATAACGAAGCGGCGGCCACGGGTTTCAAGGCCTACAACGCCAGCGGCGGTTTCCAGAACGTGACCCTGAGCCAGAGTTTCCAGTTTCCGCTGACGCCCAACTGGTCGCTGCTGACCAGCGCCAGCTGGGTACACCTGGTGGGTTCGGCGGCGGACAGCAGCATCGTGCGCCAGACCGGTGAAGTGAATCAGGGGCAAGTGCAGACGGCGATCAGCTATACCTTCGAATGATTCACCTGAGGTCTGGAGATACAAAGGTACAAAATGTGGGAGGGGCTTGCTCCCGATAGCTGTGTATCAGTCATGCATGTATCGGCTGAACCACTGCTATCGGGAGCAAGCCCCCTCCCACATTCGCCCCCATCTCATAGCACTATTTCAGTTCTCTTCGCCCTCGGCCAACAGCGCAATCCCGCCGATAATCACCGCCACGCCCACCCAGTGCAGCGCGCTGATATGTTCGCCCAGCCCCAGCCACGACCCGAGCAACACCACCACAAACACCAGCGAACTCAGCGGGAACGCCAGCGACAGGCTGCTGCGCCGCAGGATCAGCATCCACACGAAAAACGCGCCGATGTAACAGGCAATCGCCGCCAGTATCCCCGGGTTACGCGCCACGTCGGCCAGCCACTGCCAATTGAAATCCATCTGCCCCAACTGGTCACCGGCGAGCTTGGTAAACAACTGCCCGGCGCTCTCGGTGCAGATCAACAAGGCCCACAGCACAATCGTGCCGAACCGCCCATGCAACCACGTCTGCGTCGTCATGCCTGGCTCCCGGCAACGGCCACCAGCATCACCCCCAGGGTGATCACCAACGTGCCCAGCCAGCGCCGGCGGCTGACGGTTTCCCCCAGCACCACCTTGCCCACCAGCACCACCCCGCAATAGGCCAGCGCCGCCGCCGGAAACAACAGGCTCAACGGCGCACGGGACAAGGCTTCCAGCCACACGAAAAACTCGATGACGTAGGCGCCGATCCCGGCCCATAGCAACGGCGCATTGAACACCTGGCCCCAGAACGCATTCAGGCGAAAGCCGCCTTCCAGCTCCGGCAAACGGTCCAGGCCGAGTTTGAAACACAGCTGGCCGATCACATCGAGCACGATAGAAAACGCTACCAACAACACCACGGTCAGGCTCACGGGAACAGCTCCTCAAACAGCTCGATCAAGGCTTCATTGGTCGCGGCATTGCGCTGCAGGTCCTCAGGCGTCCAACGCTGCGGCGGCTGGTCGGACTTGGCCTCCCAGCGCTTGAACGCATTGCTGAACGCCGGCGTGGCGAACTCGCCGCACACGTCGATGCCGATGATGCGCTTGCGCGCCGCCAACGCCCGCAGCGCTTGCAGCAAATGCGTCAGGCGCATGCCGCCCTGGTCCCAGTTGGTGGCCGCGTCTTCGCAGGCCAAGACGTCTTTGTCGATGGTGATCCAGATCGCCTCGGTGGGCAGGCCGCTGATCATCTGTTCGAGGAAGGCCGCCCAATCCAACTGCGCCAGGTTGCGCCAGTGCAGATGGTTTTCCTGCTGCTGGTGACCGGCGCCATCGCCCACCCTGCCCCACACTTTCGACGGCGGGTGCTGCCAGGGAAACAGCTGCAACTGCCCACGCTTGAGGGCGCCCAGGTTGCCGCCGCGCAGTTGCGGGTTATGCAGGTCATCGCTGCACGGGCCCAGGGTGACGATGCGTTTGATCGCCGGCATTTTCAGCGCGCGGTTGACCCACGAACCACAGTGACGCTTGGGCGCAAAACGCACCCAGTCGGGGTGGTTGTCGAAGTGGATCAGGCTGATGGGTTCCTTGAGATCGGCAAGAAACGCAGGCGTGAGATGGTGATAGTCGCCGGAGCCGACAAACAGGATTTCCGGCCGCGCATCCGTGGGCCGTGGCCGTCCGGCCAGGCGTTCGGCGAAGCGTTTCCAGGTTTTTTCGGTGGACCACAGGCGCAGCTTGGGGCCCAGGTCCAACAGGTCGATACGGGTGGCACGGCCACAGGCCAAACGCCGGGCAATCGGCGCCTGGGCCGTGAGGCTATGGTCGAGGTCGAGAATGTTCAAGGCAGTGTTTCCCCTATGGCTTTAGGGGGTCAATGCAAGGGGCGGGCCAGCGCTTAACTCAAGGACAGTGAGAAACAAATGTGGGAGGGGGCTTGCCCCCTCCCACATTCAGGATTTTGCTTCATTGATGATCTGGCGAATCGCGCCCACGAACGCTTCAGCCGGCTGGCCGCCGCTCACCGCGTATTGGTCGTTGAACACAATGGTCGGCACCGAGCTCACGCCACGGGAGATCCACAGCTGCTCCTGCTCGCGTACCTCGGCAGCGTATTCATCCGAGGCCAGGATCGCGGCGGCGCGCTGGATGTCCAGGCCGACGCTTTCAGCGATGATCGCCAGGGTGGCGTGGTCGGACGGGTTCTGGCCATCGCTGAAGTAGGCCTTGAACAGCGCCTCCTTGAGGTTGTACTGCAAGCCTTCCAACCCGGCCCAATGCAGCAGGCGGTGCGCGTCGAAGGTGTTGTAGATGCGGCTCTGGCCATCGGTGCGGAACGCGAAGCCCAGCGCGGCGCCCATGTCGCGGATGCGCGCGCGGTTGGCCTGGGATTCTTCGGCGCTGGAGCCGTATTTTTCGGTGATGTGCTCAACGATGTTCTGACCGATGGCGGGCATATTCGGGTTCAGTTCGAACGGCTGGAAATGAATCTCGGCCTGCACCTCGGCGCCCAACTGGTCGAGGGCTTCGGTCAGCCCGCGCAGGCCGATGATGCACCAGGGGCAGGACACGTCGCTGACGAAATCGATTTTCAGGGGAGTACTCATGACAGGCAACCTCGTAGGCAAAATGTGCCGCAAAGGTTGCACCATACACCACCTCACAACAGCTTCGCAGGCGCCACCGGTTCAATCTGCGCCCAGTGCGCCGCATCTTCACGATGGGCTTGCAGGTACGGCAACACCGCCGTCAGCAGCGGCGCCTTGAACGCTTCCTGGAAACGATGGGCCATGCCGGGAATCAGCTTCAGCTGGCTGCCCTGGATATGCGCGGCCAGGTGCACGCCGTGCATCACCGGCAACAACGGGTCGGCGGTGCCGTGCACCACCAGGGTCGGCACGCGCAGTTGGTTGAGCAGCGGCACGCGGCTGGGTTCGGCGAGGATCGCCATGATTTGGCGCTTCACACCGTCCGGGTTGAAGGCGCGGTCGTAGGACAGCGCCGCCTGGTGCAGCAACGCCTGGCGGTCGTCCTTTACCGTCGGGCTGCCGAGTGCGGCAAGCAAATCGGCCTGTTGCTCCAGGGCCACTTCACGGTTGGGCGCGCCACGCCGTGACAGTAGCTGTACCAGCGCCGCACTCGGTGCCGGCAAGCCTTCGGCGCCGGAGCTGGTCATGACCAGCGTGAGGCTCTCCACCCGCTGCGGCGCCATGGCCGCAAGATGCTGGGCGATCATGCCGCCCATGCTCGCGCCCAGCACGTGGAACTGCCGAATCTGCAGCGCATCCATCAACCCCAGGGCGTCATCGGCCATATCGGTCAGCGTGTAAGGCGCCGCCACCGGCAGGCCGAGTTTGTAGCGCAGCACTTCGAACGTGAGATTGGCAGTGGCCGGCGGCTGGCGCCAAGTGGACAGGCCCACATCGCGGTTGTCATAGCGGATCACCCGAAAGCCCTGCTGGCACAGGGCGACGACCACTTCATCCGGCCAGTGGATCAATTGCCCGCCCAGGCCCATCACCAGCAGCAAGGCCGGGTCGGACGCACGGCCGATACTCTGGTAGGCGATGCTCACCGTTTCCAGATCAACCGTTTGGGTCGGGACATTGACATCACATCGAGACGCCGCAAAAGACGGCAGGCCGAACAGGAAGGCGGCCAATAAAAGCAACACACGCATGAAAAACACCGAAACGCAGAACCCCAGTAGAGCGCGAGTCTGATGAACTTTGTTCAAGCGCGCTGCCACAGTTCGATGACAGTTTGATGAAGTGTGCCCAGTGGTCATGGTCGACACGCTTTGCAACATGAGACAAACTCACGCTATTCGTTTTCATCACAAATTGTCTTCATGGAGAGCCTGTGCTCGAGATCCGTCACCTCAAGACCCTGCACGCCCTGCGCGAAGCCGACAGCCTGGTGGAAGCCGCCGAGCGCCTGCACCTGACGCAATCGGCATTGTCCCACCAGTTCAAGGAGCTGGAAGAGCGCCTGGGCATGCCGTTGTTCGTGCGCAAGACCAAGCCGCTGCGCTTCACCAGCGCCGGTCTGCGCCTGCTGCAACTGGCCGACGCGACCCTGCCCTTGCTGCGCGGCGCCGAGCGCGATATCGCGCGATTGGCCGGCGGCACGGCCGGGCGGTTGCACATGGCCATCGAATGCCACAGTTGCTTTCAGTGGCTGATGCCGACCATCGACCAGTTCCGCGATGCCTGGCCCGAAGTCGAGCTGGACCTGGCCTCCGGTTTTGCCTTTGCGCCATTGCCGGCCTTGGCCCGCGGCGACCTGGACCTGGTGGTGACCTCCGACCCGCTGGAACTGCCGGGCATCACCTATGTGCCGCTGTTTACCTACGAAGCCATGCTGGCCGTGGCCAACCAGCACGCGCTGGCGACCAAGGCGTATATCGTGCCCGAAGACCTGCTCACCGAAACGCTGATCACCTACCCGGTGGAACGTGACCGCCTGGACATCTTCACCCGTTTCCTGGAACCGGCCGACGTGGAACCGGCTCAGGTGCGCACGTCGGAGCTGACGGTAATGATGATGCAACTGGTGGCCAGCGGCCGTGGCGTGTGCGGCATGCCCCATTGGGCGCTGCATGAATACAGCTCGCGCGGCTACGTGAAGGCCAAGCGCCTGGGCGAAAAAGGCCTGTTTGCGACGTTATATGCGGGGATCCGTGCGGACATGCTGGACGCGCCCTACATGCGCGACTTTTTGCTGACGGCCAAGGACACGTCGTTTTCGACCTTGGATGGGGTGAGCGCGGTGCGCTGATTAACCCGCTGTCTGAATCAATCGGGTTGGAGTTCGCGCCACATGTGGATCTTGTCGAAGTACTCAAGGCCCACCCGCACGGCCAACGGCTCCAGGCCGTACTGGATAAAACCGCACCGTTGATAGAGCGCAAACGCGGCATCGTTGCCGGCGGTGACGGTCAGTTGAATCACCTTGAGGCCCGCCCGTTGGCGCGCCTCACCCAGCGCCGCCTCCACCAACCGACGGCCCAGGCCGTGGCGCTGATAGGCCGCGTTCACGTACATACCGAACAACGTCACCTTGTGCCGGGCCTTTTCCCGGGGTTCGAAGGCCAGGCCGACGATGCCCGCCAGCCGGTCATCCGCAAACGCGCCGAACAGCCGGTCCAGCGGGTTGTCCAGGCGTTTTTCCCACCAGCTCAACGGCATCGACGCGCGCTCGGCCACGCTGGAGGTGAACGCTTGGGGATAAACCCCATACGCCTCAAGCATCAATGCCCGATAAGCCTGGGCATCACTGGCCACCAGCGCGCGTATGAGCATCAGGCCGGCGTAGCCAGTGAGGCGCGATAGAACGGCAGGATCAGGTCCCGCGTCAGTGGCGCCAGGTGCAGGCCGCCGTCGCCCGCCGGGTCGATCCAGCAGACTTCTTCGATCTCGGCAGCCGGGCTCAGCGCCCCGTCGACCTGAACCTGGAACATTTCAGCGTGTACGGTGCAACCCGGCTCGTTGGCCGCCGGCGCCGAGAACTGCCCGAGGTAAAGGGCGTGTTCCGGGTCGATGTGCAGGTTCAGTTCTTCGTGCAATTCACGCGCCAAGGCTTGCGCGGGTTGTTCGCCGGCGTCGATCTTGCCGCCCGGTTGCATAAACGCCTGAGTGCCGCGCTTGCGCACCAGCAGGGTCTGGCCGTCGGCATTGATCAGGAGCGCGGCGGCGATGCGGATAGTCGTGGGCATAGGATAAAAGCCATCGATTCAAACAATGAGGGAACGCAGCTCACGCCTCGTCCGGTTCCTTGATAAATACGCTGTACTTGGCGCCTTCCATCGCTTCGAACGCGATGAGTTTGTCCACCAGCGGCAGGTTCAGCACCTTGCCGGCGTTGAGCAGCAGCATGCCGTTATCGGCATTGAGGTTGCGCGCCAGCACCATGCCGGCCTCCAGCTCGCGGGTGCTCAAGGCTTTAACGGTCGGGTCGCCCAGGGTCACGTCGCTGAGGAACGTGGCGCAGGCCAGGACGAAGTCTTCGACCAGGTCCGGGTCGTAAAGGCGCCCGGCATATTTGCGGATATAAAGCAGCGCTTCATCGCTGTTCAAATGGCGCTCAAGGATCAGCCCCTTCTGCAGCTCAATGAAATCCACCGCGAGTTTCAGCAGGCGCGAGCCAAACGGAATCGCGTCGCCCTTGAGGCGGTCGGGAAAGCCAGTGCCGTCCCAACGTTCCTGGTGATGGCGAATCATCCGCGCCGCATCCTTCATCGGCTCCAGGGTCATCAACAGCGACTCGCTCTGGGTCGGGTAGCCACGGTACCGCTCGCGATCAGTGCTATAGAGCTTGTCGGCCGGCTCGTTCAGCATGCTGTCGCTCCAGCTCAGCTTGCCGATGTTGTACAGCGCGGCGGCCATCGCCAGGTCACGCGACGTGGCTTCGTCGATAAACTGGGCGGCGCAGTACACGCGCACCAGTTCGATCAGCGCGCGGTTGGTCTGTTTGGCCTTGGGCAGGCGCAGGTTGGCCAATAGCGAAAACACTTCGGTGCCGGTCACGTAGCTGCGCTTGAGCTCGTCGTAGGCCAGGTCGAGCATGTCGGCGGTCTGTTGCAGCTCACTGGTGCGCGCGGCCACGCGTTTTTCCAGGGTGGCATTGAGCGTCTTGAGTTGCTCGTTCTGCGCATGGGTCAAGCGTTCCAGGCGCTGGTGTTCCAGGGCCTGTTGCAGGATCAGCTTGAGTTCTTCGTCGTTCCAGGGCTTGGCGATATAGCGGTGGATCTGCCCGTCGTTAATCGCCTTGATGATCGTCGGCACGTCGGCATAACCGGTCAGCAGGATACGACTGGTGGTGGGGTACAACCGGTGCACCTCGGCCAACAACTGCGCGCCGTCCATGCCGGGCATGCGTGCGTCGCTCATCACCAGGTCGATGGGCTGGGCCGCCATGATCTCCAGGGCCTGGGCACCGCCGCCGGCGAGTACCACATCGAAAGGCTGGCCGCGTAACAGACGGCGCAGGCTGTTGAGGATCGACTCTTCATCGTCGACCAGCAAAATCGTGGGTTTGGTAGCGAGTTGTTCTTCCATGCCTGCGGCGCCTTCACATTAAACTGAATTGAGCTAGATTGAACCCGTGTGCCAAGCCGTCTTCCCTCGCTTTTGGCGCGGGGTTGATTTGACGCCAACTGGCCGTCAATTTCAAGGGAGCTGGACTATGCTGTCAAAGCAGCCCTGCCCCCCCGCTCAGAAGTAGAACCAAGGAAGGACTCGTTATGCCGTCGAACCTTTTGCCGTTGGGGATTGCGCCATGAACTCGGGTTCGGCACGCGCCAACCGGCGCATTTTGATCGTCGATGACACCGCCTCCATCCATACGGATTTCCGCAAGATCCTGTGTGCCGAGGCCGCGCACGAGCAGTCCCTGGACACCCTTGAAGAAACCCTGTTCGGCACCACCACGCCCCCACGCCAGGCGTTCATGCTCGACTCCGCCTACCAGGGCCAGGAAGCCCTGGCCCTGGTGAACCAGGCCCTGGCCGCCAACGCCCCCTATGCCATGGTGTTTATCGACATGCGCATGCCGCCCGGCTGGGATGGCCTGCAAACCATCGAACAGCTGTGGAACGTCGATCCCAACCTGCAAATCGCGTTGTGTACCGCCTATTCGGATTATTCCTTCGAGGCGATCGAAGCGCGGTTGAAGTTCAACGACCAGTTGCTGATCCTGAAAAAACCCTTCGACCAGCTGGAAATCCGCCAGATGGCCAGCGCCCTGACCTGGAAATGGCAGCTCGCCCAGGACGCCGCGCTCAAGGTCATCAGCCTGGAGCGCACCATCGAAGAACGCGTGCAGGAGCTGCTCAAGGTCTCGCACCTGTTGCAGTACGACGCCCTCACCCAGTTGCCCAACAGCACGCTGCTCGGTGACCGGCTGACCCAGGCCATGGCCCTCGGCCGGCGGCATGACACGCAATTGGCGGTGATGTTTATCGGGCTCGACCGCTTCAAGCGCATCAACAATGCCTTGGGGTATCCGGTGGGCGACGAGGTGCTCCAGCTGGTCAGCCAGAGCCTGGCCGCCAGCGTGCGCGAATCAGACTCGGTGTTTCGCTACGGCTCCGATGAGTTCGTGATCCTGCTCAATGATGTGCTGCATCCCCAGCAAACCCAGCACATTGCGCAGAAGGTGCTCATGGCCATCAGCGCCACCCGCCATGTCGCCGGGCATGACCTGAGCGTCACCGCCAGCCTGGGCATCAGCATTTACCCCAATGACAGCAACAATGCCGTGGTGCTGATCAAGCAGGCCGAAACCGCGATGCACACCAGCAAGGAACGCGGCCCGGACGATTTCAGCTTTTATACCGAAGACATGAACTTGCGCGCCCAGCACCAGCAAAACCTGGAAAGCGCCATTCGCCAGGCGCTGGAGCGCGATGAGTTCGTGCTGCACTACCAGCCCAAGTTGGCCCTCAAGTCCGGGCAGATCGTCGGTGCCGAGGCGCTGATACGCTGGTTTCAGCCGCGCTCGGGCTGGGTCAACCCGACCGACTTCATCCCGGTGGCCGAAGACAGCGGCTTGATTGTCCGCCTCACCCAATGGGTCCTGCGCCAGGCCTGCGAGCAAGCGCAAAGCTGGAATGCGATGGGGCTGCCGGCGTTGCCCGTCTCGGTGAATATCTCGGCCATCGACTTTCGCCAGCGCGACTTTATCGACAATCTGGCCACCATCCTCAAGGAAACCGGGCTGCCCGCCCACCAGTTGGAACTGGAGATCACCGAAAGCGTGCTGATGCAAAACGTCGACGACACCGTGGAGACCCTGCACAAGATCAAGGCCATGGGCGTACGCCTGGCCCTGGATGATTTCGGTACCGGTTACTCCAGCCTCAGTTACCTGCGACGTTTTCCCATCGACGTGCTGAAAATCGACCAATCGTTTGTGCGCGGCTTGAACGTCAACAGCCAGGACGCACAGTTGATCAGCGCGATCATCGCCATGGGCAAGAGCCTGGAGCTGAACATCATCGCCGAAGGCGTGGAGACCGCCGAACAACTGGACTTCCTCAGGGCCCAGGACTGCGAAGAAGGCCAGGGTTTCCTGTTCAGCAAGGCGGTACCGGCAAAAGATTTCGCCCAGTTACTGCAGATGGGCTGCGCCATGCCGATAACCCGTCTATAGCCCCACGCTTGCAAGGAGTGCTCGCTTGAGCGAAGTCTCGATTTACGGTTTCGGCCTGGCCCTCATCGTGGGCTTTGCCTTGCCGGCGATGGCCGCGCCGCTGGACGAGGCACTCAAACCCTTGCCGGCGGTTCCGGTATTGGACGCGGCCAAGGTCGAGTTGGGCCGCCGACTGTTCAACGAACCGCGCCTGTCGGTGAACAACACGCTGTCCTGCGCCAGTTGCCATCGCCTGGAGACCGGCGGCGCCGATGACAAGCCGTTCTCCCTTGGCTTTGACGGCAAACCGGTAGGGATCAACACCCCCTCGGTGTTCAACGCCAGCCTGAATTTCAAGCAGTTCTGGAATGGCCGGGTGGACACGCTGGAAGCGCAGATCGAACAGGTGGTTATCAGCCCCGTGGAAATGGGCAGCGACTGGAAAACCGTGGTGCACAACCTCACCGACCTGCCCCTCTACCAGCGCGCCTTCAGCCAGGCCTACCCCGACGGCGTCACCGCCGCCAATGTGCAAAACGCCCTGGCCAGCTATGAGCGCACGCTGCTCACGCCCAACTCACGCTTTGACCAATACCTGCTGGGCAATACCGATATCCTCACCACCCAGGAAAAATACGGTTACCAGCGCTTCAAGGAATACGGCTGCATCGCCTGCCACCAGGGCATCAACATCGGCGGCAATATGTTCCAGAAGTTCGGCGTAATGGGCGACTACTTCAAGGCGCGTGGCAACCCGATCGAAGCGGACCTGGGGCGCTACCTGTTGACCCAGGACGAGGACGACCGCCACGTATTCAAGGTACCCAGCCTGCGCAATGTCGCCGTGACCGCGCCGTACTTTCACGATGCGTCGGCCAACACCCTGGCTGACGCGGTGGATGTGATGTTCAAGTACCAGTTGGGGCGCAACCCGAGCCAGGAAGACAAAGACTTGATTATTCAGTTTCTCAAGACCCTGACCGGCGAATGGGCGGGCAAGCCTTTATGAGCAGACCGTCATGAGCTTCATCCGCCGCCACACCAGCTTGGTATTGCTCGGCCTGGTCGCCCTGTTGCTGGCCTCGACGCTAACGTTTCTGTACCTCAAATCATCCCGTGACCAGACGGCCAGCTACACCCAGTCGCGGGACTTGATCCGCCAGTTGCAGCAGCTCAATGCGCAGTGGGACAGCGAGGTGCTCAAGGCCCGTATCGCGATCACCCACAACTACGACCCACTGGTGACACCGCTGGCGGAAATGACCCGACTGTGGGCAGACCTCAACAACCGGGGGACGTACCACAGCCCGCAAGACCTGGCGCGCTGGCAGGCCAGCCATGCGGCTTACCAGGCCGCGATCCGGGAAAAAGCGCGGTTGGTGGACCAGTTCAAGTCCCACAACGCGGTGCTGCGCAACTCGCTCGCGTTTCTACCCACCGCCGAAGACGACATCCAGGCGGAATTCAATCGCATCGACGGGGAAGGCCGGCTGCAACTGCAAGGCGTGGCCACCGACACCTACGACCTGCTGCTCAGCAGCCTGGAGTTCGCCCAGGTCACCAGCGACGAACGCGCCGCCGATATCCTCGTGGGCCTGGGCAAACTGGCGATCAACAAAGAGCGCCTGCCCAGCGATTTCCAGGCCCCGGTGGAGATCCTCAGCAACCACATCTCGCTGATTCTGCGCGAACAGCCGGTGGTCAACACCTTGCTCGAACGCATTGCCGCCGTGCCTGTGGCCGAGCGCCTGGACGACTTGACCATCCACCTCGACCAGGACCAGCAAGCGGCGGACCTGAGCGACGATCAATACCACCGCTACCTGCTGATTTTCTCGACCTTACTGGTGGTGGTGCTGGTGTACCTGACGGTGCGCCTGCTGCGTAGCTTCGCCGAGATCAACCGGGTCAACCGCGCCTTGCAGGCGGCCAACGAAACCCTCGAACAACGGGTGGAGCGGCGCACCCAGCAACTCAAGGATGCACAGAGCGAACTGCTCGACAGCGCGCGCCAGGCCGGCATGGCGGAGATCGCCACCAACGTGCTGCACAACGTCGGCAACGTACTCAACAGCGTGAACATCTCCGCCGACATCGTTACCCGCAAGCTGCGCAGCAGCAAAGCGCTGGGCCTGGGCAAGGCCATGCAGTTGATCAACGAGCACCGGGGTGACCTGGGCGCGTTTCTCACTGAGCATGAAAAAGGCAAGCTGCTGCCCGACTATCTCAACCAACTGGTGGAGGCCATTGCCGTCGAACAGCAAGGCATGACCGACGAGCTGGCACAGCTGAGCAAAAGCGTCGACCACATCAAGGACATCGTCTCGACCCAGCAATCCTATGCCGGTGCGTCCACCCTGCTGGAACCGGTACACATCAGCGCCTTGATGGAAGACGCCCTGCGCATGAACGCCGGCGCGCTGAGCCGTCACAACGTCACGGTGGTCAAGGAGTATGGGCAGGTCCCGGAGATCATGGCGGACAAACATCGCCTGCTGCTGATCATGGTCAACCTGATCAGCAACGCCAAGTACGCCATGTCCAACCTCAGCGACCGGGCGCGGCAGATAACCCTGGCGGTCAAGCAACTGGAAGACAACACCGTGCAGATCAGCGTGAAGGACGACGGCGAAGGCATCCCCGCCGAAAACATGACGCGCATCTTTACCCACGGTTTTACCACCCGCAAGGAAGGCCACGGCTTCGGTTTGCACAGCTGCGCCCTGGCCGCCGTGGAAATGCATGGCCAGCTCAGCGCACACAGCGACGGGCCCGGCCTGGGCGCGGTGTTCACCTTGACGATCCCTATGACCCCTGCCGGAAGCCCCCTATGAACCAACCCCCTAACCGGCGCATTTTGCTGATCGACGACACCCCGTCGATTCACGATGACTTCCGCAAAATCCTGATGCCCGCCGTTGAGACCAACCAGGCGCTGGATGACATGGAGTCGGCGCTCTTCGGTGACACCAATGCCCCCACGGCGCAACCCTTTGACTTGCACTCGGCCTATGGCGGCGAAGAAGGCTTGCAATTGTTGACCACCGCGATGGCCGACAAACGCCCCTATGCCCTGGCATTTGTCGACATGCGCATGCCCCAGGGCTGGGACGGCGCCAAGACCATCGAAGAGTTGTGGAAAGTCGACCCCGGCCTGCAAGTGGTGGTGTGCACCGCGTATTCGGATTATTCCTGGGACGAACTGCTGCACCGCCTGAACGGCCACGACCGTTTACTGATCCTGAAAAAACCGTTCGATAACATCGAAGTGCAGCAGATGGCCAATACCCTGGCCAACAAATGGGACATGGCCCGTCGCGCCTCGCTGCAAACCGCGCACCTGGAACAGCTGGTTGAACAGCGCACCCAGGCGCTGCAAGTGGAAATCGACGAACGCAAGCAACTCGAAAGCCAACTGGTGCAGTCGGAAAAACTCGCCTCGCTGGGGCAACTGGCAGCAGGCGTGGCCCATGAGATCAACAACCCCGTGGGGTTTATCTCATCCAACCTCAGCACCCTGGACGGCTACTTCACCCAACTGCAACAGATGCTGGACGCTTACCTGCGCGCCGAAGAAAGCCTTGCGCCGGGCGAACAACGCGATCAGCTCAAAGCCTTGCGCAATGAGCTTGAGCTGGATTTTCTCAAGGACGACATACCGATCCTGATCCGCGAATCCAAGGAAGGCATCGGCCGCGTGGTGCAGATCGTCAAGGACCTGAAGAACTTCTCGCGGGTGGACAATGACCAGACCTGGCAATTCGCCAATCTGCAACAAGGCATCGATTCCACGCTGAACATCGTCGCCAGCGAACTCAAGTACAAGGCCGACGTGGTGAAACACTACACGCCGCTGCCGGAAATCGAATGCCTGGCCTCGCAGCTCAATCAAGTGGTGATGAACCTGGTGGTCAACGCGGCGCAAGCCATGGGGCCGGAACGCGGCACCATTACCATCAGCAATGGCGTGGAGGGCGAGAACATCTGGCTGGAGGTAGCGGACAACGGCTGCGGGATCAGCCCGGACACGGTGCAGAAAATCTTCGACCCGTTTTTCACCACCAAACCGGTGGGCGAAGGCACGGGCCTGGGGTTGTCACTCTCCTACGGCATCGTCAAGAAACACCGCGGCGATATCTCGGTGAGCAGCGAGCTGGGCAAGGGCACTACGTTTCGGGTGGTGTTGCCGATTCGGCAGACGGCGGCGTAGGGCCTGGCTCAAACGCGAACGTCGTGGATAAAAACAGCCCGCACGGTCTATGCGCAGCTGCGCAAATGCCTGGTTGAAAGCACACACGCTGTTTTCAATCGGCTGACAGGCGCAGAATGCCGCATCGACCTGCAGAGTCCGAACCCAAGGAAACCGTATGAGCCTGTCCTTGCTAAGCCGCTACGCCTTCTTTGCCGTGTGCGTCATTTTCACCCTCGCCAGCCTCCCCTTTATCGAACATGAATGGCTATGGCCCATCAGCCTGGTCACCGGCCTGCTGAGCCTGATCGGCCTGTTCGACCTGCTGCAAAGCCCCCACGCGGTACGCCGCAACTACCCGATCCTGGGCAATATCCGTTACCTGGTGGAAGCCATCCGCCCGGAAATCCGCCAGTACCTGCTCGAATCCGACAGCGACGCCCTGCCCTTCTCCCGGGCCCAACGCTCGCTGGTGTATTCGCGCGCCAAGAATGAAACCGCCGACAAACCCTTCGGCACCTTGATCGATGTGTACCAGTCGGGCTTCGAATTTATCGGCCACTCCATGCGCCCCGCGCCGCTGAGCGACCCCAGCGCGTTTCGCGTCATGGTCGGCGGCCCGCAGTGCACGCAGCCGTACTCGGCCTCGGTGTTCAATATTTCGGCGATGAGTTTTGGCTCATTGAGCGCCAATGCAATCCGCGCGCTCAACAAAGGCGCCCAGCTGGGTAACTTCGCCCACGACACCGGCGAAGGCAGTATCAGCCCGTACCACCGCGAAAACGGCGGCGACCTGACCTGGGAACTGGGCAGCGGCTACTTCGGCTGCCGCACCCGCGACGGTCGTTTCGACCCGGAACGCTTCGCCGCGCAGGCGCAGGACCCGCAGGTACGCATGATCGAAATCAAGATGAGCCAAGGCGCCAAACCCGGCCATGGCGGGATCCTGCCCAAGCACAAAGTGACCCAGGAAATCGCCGAAACCCGCGGCATCCTGATGGGTGAAGACTGTGTCTCACCGTCGCGCCACAGTGCGTTTTCCACGCCGATCGAGCTGATGCAGTTCATTGCCCAACTGCGTGAACTGTCCGGCGGCAAACCGGTGGGCTTCAAGTTCTGCCTGGGCCACCCGTGGGAATTCATGGGCATCGCCAAGGCCATGCTCGAAACCGGCATACTGCCCGACTTCATCGTGGTCGACGGCAAGGAAGGCGGCACCGGTGCCGCGCCCGTGGAGTTCACCGACCATATCGGCGTGCCGCTGCGTGAAGGCCTGTTGTTCGTACACAACACCCTGGTGGGCCTGAACCTGCGCGACAAGATCAAGCTGGGCGCCAGCGGCAAGATCGTCAGCGCATTCGACATCGCCAGTGTCCTGGCCATCGGCGCCGACTGGGCCAACTCGGCGCGCGGCTTTATGTTCGCCATCGGCTGCATTCAGTCGCAAAGCTGCCACACCAACAAATGCCCCACCGGCGTCGCCACCCAGGACCCACTGCGCCAACGCGCGCTGGTGGTGCCGGACAAGGCCCAGCGGGTGTTCAACTTCCACCGCAACACGCTCAAGGCCCTGGCCGAAATGCTCGCGGCGGCCGGGCTGGATCACCCTTCGCAACTCTCGGCCAAGCACCTGGTACGGCGCATGTCGGCCACCGAGATCAAACTGTTTTCGCAGTTGCACATCTTCCTCAAACCCGGTGAATTGCTCACGGGTGAAGTGAACGGCCAGTTTTATTCACGCATGTGGCAGATGGCGCGGGCGGATAGTTTTGAGCCGCGAGAAGTGGAAGCGGCATAACGCGAATACATGCGCCCATCCAACGATGGGCGACTGTGCATCAATCTCGCTTGAACTGCTCCGTGTAGTCCTCGGGATCGGCCCTGTACTTGAGCGTAATAAAACCACTGTCACCGACCACGCAGATTGCATAAAACGGATTATTCACAACGGTCTTGCACGGCTGTGTTTTCAGCGCATTTATCTCGGCCTGAAAACCCTTGAAGTAGCCATTCACAACGTTGGTTATACCGATCCTTGGAAAAAATTCCGGAAACAACATGGCATTCGAGCTACTTAAAATATAACGCTGCACCGGCATCTGCGTCATTGCGCCGTGGGCGCCAGGAATCCAATTGACCGACACCGGATGGGACAAATAGTAAAACACCTTCTTGGTATTAAGCTCGTTGTATGACATCAGGTCATAGGCAATATAAGTGGCCGTTGCAGTTTGCAATTCCTTCTTCGCTATCAGCACCTGACCATAGGCATAGCACAACGAAAACATGAAAACCGTCGGCACCACTAAGACACAGGTTGCGCTCTTGAACACGCGAATAAACAACTCATGACTCAGCAAAAACACAAACACCAGCACCACCGAAAATCCAATATAGTTTCGCGCATCCACATCATCCCCGACGAGCAGCAACATGACGCCAGGCACACATAAAGCGAGGATTGGAACGACCAAAAGATACAAGACGCTTATCACCGCTTTGCCAAGGATGCTTCCCGTCATCTCGGGAATCTGCTTGACCACGATCAAATAGCTGGTAGCCGCAGCCGCCAACAGTACAACGGCAATAGCCCACAGCACGGGGTTGAATAACAGCATCACCTTGTCCAGGGTAAACATCAGCTTGGCGCCGACTTGCTCCAGCCAGTAGCTGTCCAGCGGCAGGAACCGGCCGCGCTCACTGCTCGCAGACTGAAAGGCCGTGAGGAAATAAATCACCCCGCCCACTGTCAGTTGCAGGCCCCGGACTAGAACCGCCGACAACACATCCTTGACCGGAAGTTTGTTTCTAACACTCCACACAAACTCAACGACGCACAGCCCCACAAATACACTTACGGTCAGTTGATATAACCCCAGGACAACAGCAATCAACAGGGCCGAGACGGCACAGCGCAAGCCCGTGGATTTGGCATTATTGGTGAGTGCATAGAGAGCGGCTGCCACCGCCAACACCATTCCTGGCCCATCATATTGATAGGTCAGATTCCCCAGGAAAAACGGATTGCACAATAGCGGTAAGAACACCAGGCAGGTCATCAGCGAGGGTCGCGAAAAGAAGTACAACGTCACACTGGTCATCGCTGTAGCAATGACCAACATGGCTATCAACAGAGGCAGTGGGAACATATTTATCTTGGCCGGCGCGAACGAAAGGCCCTTGAGCATAAAATCCAGCAAGATTCGGCCCTGGTCGCGCCAAAGATCATATTCCAATAACAGCGATCGCCAGTTGTCGTCGATATACCGGAAATCGGCATGAATAACAGGAAACGCATACAGCATCGACGCTGCTAGGAAAAAACCAAAGACTTCCCGCCTGCTCAATACCCTATTGGCCCACATTGCTCACGTCCTCACATTCATTTCCTTGGACGGCCTGCCTCACTACCTCTTGCACCACATACCGCGGCCGATGCTTGGCCTCCATATAAATGCGCCCCACATACTCCCCCAATATGCCGATTCCTATCAGTTGCACCCCACCCAGAAACAAGATCGCCGTCATCACCGACGGATACCCCGGCACGTCATTGCCGAACAGCACTTTGTCCATCACCAGAAACCCCGCATACACCAGCGCCAGCAGCGAGATACAACCGCCGATATAACTCCACAACCGCAGCGGCACGGTGCTGAATGAGGTGATGCCGTCCAACGCCAGGTTCCACAGTTTCCACGCGTTGAACTTGCTCTGGCCGTTGCTGCGGGGGGCGCGGTCGTATTCGACGATGGCCACGCGAAAGCCCGCCCAGGACAGCACGCCCTTCATAAACAATTGCTGCTCGGGCAATGCCTTGATCACGTCCACCACCTTGCGGTCCATCAGCCGGAAGTCGCCGACGTTTTCTTCGATGTGGGTGTAGGCGATGCGGTTGAGCAGGTGATAGAACAGCGACGCGCTGTGGCGCTTGAGGTAGCCGTCGCTGACGCGATTGCGACGTTTGGCCAGCACCACATCAGCGCCTTTTTGCCATTCGGCAACCAACTGCGGGATGACCTCGACCGGGTCTTGCAGGTCCGCGTCGATGGGGATCACGGCGTCACCCGTGGCGTACTCCAGCCCGGCGAACAGTGCCGCTTCCTTGCCGAAGTTGCGCGAGAAGTTGATCAGCACCACGTTGCTGTCGGCCAGGGCAATCGCGCCGGCGTATTCGGCGGTGCGGTCGGTGCTGCCATCGTTGATCAGCACCATCTGCACGGTGTGGCCATGCAGCGTCGACTCCTGGCGAACGACGCGGTAGAACTCGCCCACCGCCTGTTCCTCGTTAAACAGCGGCACCACCAGCGAGATCCTCACCGCGCACGCTCACGAAACACCACCAGGCGCGAAAGCAGGAACCCCCAGACCAGGCTCACCAGCGAAAACACCAGCACCGTGACCAGCCCGGGCACGCGCCAGTGGTCGCCCAGCCAGCCCACGCCCAGGCTCAAACCGCCCAGGCACAACATGAACAGCCCATAGCGGGGCAGCGAGGCCGGCATGGCGAAGGTGTAGAGCGCATTCATATAAAAGGAGAACGACGCCGCCACGCAAAAGGCGAAGAGGTTGCTCATGGCCTGACTGAACTCGAACGCGGCCCTGAACACGAAAAACAGCTGCCAATGGATCACCGTGTTGGCGATGCCAATCACTGTGTAGCTGGAGAAGCCCTTCCACAGTCTGTTCATACCGTCGTCCTATTGCGGCTGAGCTCAGCAAGCCACAGCCCCGAGCGGTGCGTCTACTGTCAGATCTAACAGGTACGCCGCCTGCGCAATTGAGACATTCTGTAATACCCAACCTTTGCAATTGCTTACAAATCCCGCCAACCTGCGCCCGCCCGACGCACGGCGTATGACATCGGCGACGCCTTTCGGTCCTTACTAAACCCTTTGTTCAAGAGCCCGCTGCCATGCTGAACGGACGCGACCCGCGCATCGATTTTTTTCGCGGCCTGGCGTTGATCTTCATTTTCTGGGATCACGTGCCCCACAACCCCCTCGGCCAGATTACCCTGCGCAATATCGGCTTCAGCGATGCGGCGGAGGTGTTCGTGTTCCTCGCCGGCTACGCCTCGGTACTGGCCTATGGCAAGGTCTTGCAGCGCGAGGGTTATTGGATGGCCGGCCTGAAGATCCTGCGGCGCACCTGGGTGTTGTACGTGGTGCATATCTTTTTGTTGGCGATCCTGATGGGCATCGTGTTCTTCGCCAACAGCAAGGTGGAAACCCGCGACCTGGTCCAGGAGATGGGCTTGACGCACTTCATCACCAACCCGCAGCAAGCCCTGACCGATGAGTTGTTGCTGCGCTTCAAACCCAACCTGATGGACCCGCTGCCGCTGTATATCGTGCTGCTGGCCGGCCTGTCGCTGGTGCTGCCGTTGATGCTGCGCTACACGGGGGCGGTGGTGGCCGTGTCGGCCACCGTGTATTTACTGGCGCCCTGGATGGGCTGGAACCTGCGCGCGATTGCCGACGGTGTGTGGTACTTCAACCCGGTGACCTGGCAGTTGCTGTTTGTACTCGGCGGCGCGGCGGCGCTACATGCCGGCCGGCCGCGCCCGGTGAAACCCCGTGGGCTGTGCAGGCAACCGCTGTTCATCGTGGCCGCCGCCTATGTGCTTGCCGCAGGCGTGATCACCCTGTCCTGGCGTTGGCCCGAGGTCCACGACGCGTGGATGCCGCCCGCACTCAGCAACCTGCTCTACCCGATCAGCAAGACCGACTTGTCGCCGGTGCGCTTGCTGCACTTTTTGGCACTGGCCTATGTCACCGCCAAACTGCTGCCGGGCCGCGCCTGGACAGAGCATTGGCTGGCCCGGCAAACCTGCCGCATGGGGCGTTTTTCCCTGGAGGTGTTTTGCCTGGGCGTGCTGCTGGCGCCGTTGGCGGACATGGTCAACGCGCTGGCCGGTGATGCCTTCGTCATGCAGCTTTTCACGGCGCTGGTGGGCGCCGGCTTGATGGCGCTGCTGGCGGCCTGGCTGGAGCTGAACAAGCGGTTGAGCCAACACCCTCAGAGTGCCTAGGCCTCTTTTTACTTCATGAGTCGTTTCAACAGCAGCGCCTGCAGGTTTTTTCGGGTGTCGCCAATGATGTGGATGTAGACCGTATTGTCGCGAATTTCGTAGATGATCCGGTTCATCCCGCTGACCACCTGCCGATACTGGATGAGATTCAACCTCTCAATCTCTTCAGGTACCGGGCCCGCATAAGGCAGCGTTTCGAGACAGCGCAGGGCCTGCTTCAACGACTCATAGGTGTGTTGCCAGGTCGATGTCGAAAACTGACCGATCAGGTAGGACTTAATGTCTTTCAGGTCGCTTTTGGCCGAATGCAACATCACGACTCTGAACGTCATTGACCATCATCCTTGTCCAGTTCCGCGAACACGTCCTCCAGGTCCTGAAACTGCTGGTGTTCAATCTGTCGATTACCCAAGGCCAGCAGCTTCAACAAGGCCATGGTTTCTGCCTGTTCTTCGAAACTTTTTACATCCATTACCACCAGCTTGGCTTCACCGTTTTGGGTGATAACCAGTGGTTCGCGGCTTTCCGTGAGCGTTTTAACGATTTCAGCCGTGTGGCTTTTCAAATAGCTGATCGGTTTTATCTGAGATGAAAACTTCATGGGTTGGCCCTCGCCTGGCAGTGCGACCGATTTTAGTCTTAATTCAGTTACAGATAGGCAGGTACCGACGAAAGGCCGGCATTCAAGCCCAAAAACCCACCTGCAAAAAAAACAAAAAGCCCCGATCCAGGGGCTTTTTGTTAGGCATTGGGCGGTCAGGCCTCTGAGCGTGCCGCCGTTTGGGTCGGCTGCAACTTGAACACGTAGAACAACACGGTCAGCAGCACCAGGAACGCGGGGCCGATGTACAACGCCACGCGCGTGTCCGGGAAGTACGCCATCAAGCCCACCACCAGCACCAGGAAGGCCAGGGCCAGGTACGAGCTGACGGGGTAGAGCCACATGCGGTATTTCAGGGCCTTTTGTTCGGCCGGGCTGAGGCTCCGGCGGAATTTGAGTTGCGCCAGCAGGATCATCACCCAGGTCCAGATCGCGCCGAAGGTGGCAATCGAGGTTACCCACACAAAGACTTTTTCGGGCACCAGGTAGTTGAGCAACACGCCCAGCAGCAAGGCAAAAATCGACAGCAGCAGCGCCCGGCGCGGTACGCCGTTGCGGGAGGTGGTGGCGAACGTCGCCGGCGCCTGGCCGTTTTGCGCCAGGCTGTAGAGCATGCGCCCGGTACTGAAAATGCCGCCGTTGCAGGACGACAACGCCGCCGTGATCACCACGAAGTTGATGATTCCCGCCGCCGTCTTGATGCCCAGGCGCTCGAAGGTCATCACGAAGGGGCTGCCCTGGGTGCCGATTTCATTCCACGGGTAGATCGACAGGATCACGAACAACGCGCCGACATAGAACAACAGGATGCGCCAGAACACCGAGCCGATGGCATTCGGTATGGTCTTTTGCGGGTTGCGCGCTTCGCCGGCGGTGAGGCCGATCATCTCCACGCCCAGGTACGCGAACATCACCATTTGCAACGACATCAACACACCGGTCACGCCATTGGGCATAAAGCCGCCATGGGCCCACAGGTTGGAGACGCCCAACGCCACGCCATCGTTGCCGAAACCGAAAGCGATGATGCCGACGCCGCCGATGACCATGGCGATGATCGTGACGATCTTGATCAGGGCGAACCAGAATTCGAATTCACCGAAGGCCTTTACCGCGATCAGGTTGATGGTGCCCATGCTCACCAGGGCGGCCAGCGCCCAGATCCAGCGCGGCACATCGGGGAACCACACGCCCATATACACGGCCACGGCGGTGATCTCGGCGACGCACGTTACCAGCCACAGGAACCAGTAGTTCCAGCCGGTGAGAAAACCCGCCAACGGGCCGAGATAGTCCTGGGCGTAGCGGCTGAACGAGCCGGCCACCGGGTTGTGTACGGCCATCTCACCGAGGGCGCGCATGATCACCAGAATCGCCAGGCCGCCAATGATGTAGGAAAGCATGATCGCCGGGCCGGCCATTTCGATGGCCTTGGCCGAACCTAAAAACAGACCGACGCCGATACAGGCACCGAGCGCCATCAAGCGAATATGCCGTTCGCCGAGTTCGCGTTTGAGCGGGCCGCCTTGAGCGGTCTCGCCGTGGGGCAGGTGATTGCCTACGGGCATAAGGTTACAACCTCGTCTTGTTATTGGAGATGAGTGGCGGAGCATTGGCCGATCAGCCGTCACTTCACGCCGACGCTGCGGCTTTGTGAGCCAAAACGCCGGCGAGTATTGCACAGCCTTGGTGCACGGTCATTCCCCTGCCTTGGTCGTAAGCGCTCTGGCACGGGCGATTCCGGCAGCCTTGCGTGGCGCCGGCGCCGACAAAAATTCCTGAGCGGCGCCAATCTGCGACTAAGCTTCAGACAAGTCCGATCAATCTGCTTGAAGGGATCAATCGACTATGGGCGCTCTGCGGCACACCGATTCGAGCAAGGCTGCGATTCTTGACGTCGGCCCGGATTATCTGCCGCAAAAAACGCCCCCGCGCCGTTACGGGCGGCGGCTGTTCTGGCTGATCGTGCTGATGGTCCTCGCCGCCCTGGGCTATGCCCTTTCCCGCGAAATGGGCACCTCCCGCTGGCAGGCCCGCCAGCTCAGCCGGTGGGCCGCCGACCTCGACTATCGCCTCGCCCCAGGCGCCAGCGACGCCCAGGTGTACCCCGGCGCCGGCCCTTTTGACAAACGCCTGGGCTACAGCGACCTGCCGCAATTGCTGCCGCGGTTGATCAAGCGCGATTATGTGATCGTCGAGCAGGCGCGCTTCTCCGCTGCCTTGCTCGATTACACGCGCCACGGCCTGTTCGTGCCCTATGCGGAAAAAATCCAGGCGGGCCTGTCGATCACCGATTGCCGCGCCGCACCGCTGTACCACTTCAACTACCCGCAGCAGCTTTATAACGACTTCGCCGCCATCCCGCCGCTGGTGGTCAACAGTTTGCTGTTTATCGAGAACCGCGACCTGCTCGACCCTGCGCGCCCCCAGGCCAACCCGGCGGTCGACTGGCCGCGTTTCGGCATGGCGGCGTGGTCGCAAGTGGCGCGGGTGCTGAACCTGCCCGGCCAGAGCGCGGGCGGCAGTACCCTGGCGACCCAATTGGAAAAATACCGCCACTCACCCGACGGCCTGACCCAAAGCGGCGGCGAAAAGATCCGCCAGATGCTCTCCGCCAGCGTGCGCGCCTACGCCAACGGCCCCGACACCGTGCACGCCCGGCAAGCCATCGTGCGTGACTACCTCAACAGCGTGCCGTTGTCGGCGGTGCCCGGCCACGGCGAGGTGCACGGCATGGCCGAAGGCTTGCGCGTGTGGTACGGCGCCGACTTCGTGCAGGTCAACCAGGCCTTGAGCAGCCGCGCGCAAGACGCACCCAGCCTGGCGCAACGCGGCCTGGCCCTGCGCCAAGTGCTGTCGTTGATGATCGCCCAGCGCAGGCCCTCCTATTACCTGACCAAGGGTCGCGACGACCTGGCGCAACTGACCGACAGCCACTTGCGCCTGCTGGCCCAGAACGGCGTGCTGGAACCGGCATTGTTGACGGCGGCACTGGCAAGCAAGGTGCGCTACCGCGATTGGCAACAACAGCCGACCCTGCAGATGATCGACACCAACAAAGGCATCAGCGCTGCCCGCAGCCGGTTGGCGGCTTTGCTTGACCGCCCGCTGTACGACCTGGACCGCCTTGATTTGTCGGCCACCAGCACCTTGCAGGGCCAGTTGCAGGAACAGGTCACGGCGTACCTCAAACACCTCGCCGACCCCGTCTACGCCGCTGAGGTCGGCCTGCTGGGCGAGCGCCTGCTCACCCCGGCCAGCACGCCCCAAGTGCGCTACAGCTTTACGCTGTTCGAACGCACCGCCGATGGCGCACGCGTGCGGGTGCAAACCGACAACACCGACCAACCCTTCGACATCAACGAAGGCAGCAAACTGGAACTGGGCTCTACCGCCAAACTGCGGGTGCTCACCACTTACCTGCAAATCGTCGCGCAACTGCATGATCGCTACGCGGCCTCGACACCCGCCGCGCTGAAAAAAATCGAGGTCGCCGAACACGACAACATCAGCCGCTGGGCCCTGGATTACCTGCGGCAAAACCCCGGCAAGCCGTTGGCCGACATGCTCGACGCGGCGCTCAACCGCACCTATTCGGCCAGCCCCGGCGAGGCGTTTTTCACCGGCGGCGGCCTGCACCGTTTCCACAACTTTCGCAACGAAGACAACGGCCGCAACCCGACCCTGCGCGACGCCTTGCGCGAATCGATCAACTTGCCGTTCATCCGCCTGATGCGTGACCTGGTGCGCTACAGCACCTACACCAGCGCCAACAACAGTGCGCAGTTGCTCAAGGACGACAGCGAACCGCGCCGCCAGGAATACCTGGCGCAATTCGCCGACCGCGAGGGCACCACGTTTTTGCTCAAGTTCTGGAAGAAGTACCAGAAAAAAGACACCCAGGCGCGCCTCGAAACGTTCCTCGACGGCCTGCACCCCACGGCCATTCGCCTGGCGGCGGTGCACCGCTATTTGCTGCCCGAGGCCAGCCGCGAGAGCTTCAACCGCTTCGTCCGCTCGCGCCTGGCCGGCGCGAAAAACCAACAGCCGCTGACCGACAAGCGCCTCGACGCGCTCTATGACAGTTACGGCCCCGGCGCCTACGACCTGCCCGACCAAGGCTACATCGCCAAGGTGCACCCGCTGGACCTGTGGCTGCTGGGCTACCTGATCAATCACCCCGACGCGACGTTCAGCGAGATCGTCAAAGCCAGCCAGTTCGAGCGCCAGGAAGTCTACAGCTGGCTGTTCAAGAGCCGCCATCAAAGCGCCCGCGACAGCCGTATCCGCACCATGCTGGAAGTCGAAGCGTTCCTGGATATCCACCAACGCTGGAAGGCCGTCGGTTACCCCTTCGACCATCTGGTGCCGTCGCTGGCCACCGCCATCGGCAGCTCCGGCGACCGCCCCGCCGCGCTGGCCGAGTTGATGGGCATCATCCTTAACGACGGCGTGCGCATCCCGGTGCTGCGTATCGACAGCCTGCACTTTGCCGCCGGCACGCCCTACGAGGTGCGCTTGATCAACGACCCCAACCGGGCGCGCCGGGTGATGCCGTCTGAAGTCGCGACGGCCCTGCGCGGGGCGTTGTCCCAAGTGGTCGACGCCGGTACCGCCAAACGCGTGGCCGGCAGCTTCAAACTGGACGACGGCACGCCGCTGGCCATGGGCGGCAAGACCGGCACCGGCGACAACCGCATCGAAGCGATCGGCGCGGGCGGGCGGATTCTCAGCTCCAAGTCGATCAACCGCACCGCCACCTTTGTGTTCTACATCGGCGACCACCACTTCGGCACGCTGACCGCGTTCGTACCGGGCAGCACCGCGCAGAACTTCAAATTTACCTCCGCATTGCCGGTGCAAGTGCTCAAGGGTATGGCCCCGCTGCTGATGCCGTATCTGCAACCCGCCGGGCCTCTGCGCTGCGCGGTTCAATAACCGATGAGTGCGCCAATTATTTGCACTTTTATCCATTTTTCGAGGGATAGGCTGATGATTTAACCCCACCGGAAAACCCGCCCCATGCCCGAACTTCCCCGCACCCAGCGCGTGGCCCAAAGCGACAAAGGCCCGCATTACGCACTGATCAACAACACCGCGCCCGACTGGCTGAAAAACGCCGACCTGGAACGCCTTCACCCACTCAGCGAGTTGGTGCTGCAACGGCCCACCTGGTACGCCACCGCCACCGCGCAGCAGCATGCCACTAAGGCCCTCAACGGCCAGGCCTGGGCCGCGCAAAATACCTTGGATACAAAACTGCGCCCGGTGCAGGACGTGTATGCCTTCGCCGAGCCGTTGCTCAAGCGCGCCATCAAAGACCAATACGCGCTGGACCTGGACGTCAAAACTACTTACCTGCGCATTTACACACCGAAAAAACTGCCCTGGTACGCCCTGGAACTGTCCAATGGCGTGACCTCCCGAGACGTGTCGCTACTGGACGCGGCGCTGCATAATTTTGCCGGCCACGAAACCTTCGAACGGTACTCCTGCTACATCACCCGCCCAGACTATCGGGGCCACTTCAGCATCCTGCACCACGAACGCACAATGAGCCTTGAGCAGTTCAAGACCCTGTGCCGCGAGCTGGACCTGGGTGCGCGCTATCAACAGCATCTCAAGCAATTCCTGTTGCCCGATGAGCCGGTGGCCCAGGGTTACCTGCAAGGGCTGGTCACCGCCAGCCAGAAGGCCACGCTCAAGGCCGCCGCGCAGATGGCGTTGATGAACAACGACCTGCAAGCATCAGCCTATGCGGTGGTGATGGGGGTACTCGACGGCACGGAGCAACGCGCCACGTTCTATCAACTGAGCATGCTCGACACTCCGCTGACCGGGATCCTGTTGATCTCTACCGACCTGGACCGCGCGGCCAGCGTGGCGAAGGTCATCGCGTATATCCCCAACGACCCGGCCAGCCCGCTCAAGCAGTACGCCTCCAGCAGCGAGTTCGTGATGGACTTGTCGCGCCGCTTGCAACTGAACGCGCCGCTGCCTTCCAGCAAACACTTGCCACAACACACCTACCAACAGTTTTTCAGCCAGTTCGTGCCGCACGCGCGGCGCGGTCTGTTCTTCGCCACGCTGACCGAGCACCTGTACAGGGTGCAATGGCATGAGCGCAGCCCCCTGGACCCGGCCCCCGCGTGGTGTGAGGACCCGGTCGACAAGCCATTCCTGAAATTCGAGGCAACGAAGATAAAAGGCGCGCTGTGGCCGCATCTGTATCAGGCCAGCTTCAACAAAATCCTCAATGATGGGCGCAGCCTTGCCGTGTCCACCGCCCAGGCCGACAGCCAGGAGCGCCGCAGCTGGTGGGACAACGTGCTGAAGATCGCGTCGGACCTGTTCAACGTGGCGCTGCTGGTGGTCACCCCGTTCGTGCCGGGGCTGGGCGAGTTGATGCTGGCCTACACCCTGTATCAACTGACCGACGATGTGCTCGAAGGCATCGTCGATCTCAGCGAAGGCCAGGCCGGTGAAGCGGCGCAGCACGTGATCAGTGTGGTCACCGACGTCTTGCAGCTCGCGCTGATGGGCACCGGCGGGGTGCTGGCCAAGGAGGTGTTGTTCAAACCTTCTGCCTTTGTTAACAGCCTCAAAGCGGTACAAGTGAATGGCCAAACGCGCTTGTGGAACCCGGACCTGGCGCCTTATGTACGCAATGACCTGCACCTGCCCGAGGGCAGCCGGCCCGATGCGCTGGGCCTGCATGCACATCAAGGGCAAACAGTCGTGCGCCTGGAAGAGCGGCACCTGGTGCTCGAACACGATGCGCAGAGCAACACCCACCGTATCCAGCATGCGACCCGGCGCGGCGCCTATTCGCCGTTGATCGAACCCAACGGCAGCGGCGCCTGGGTGCATGAGGGTGAAGACCCCTGGGCGTGGGACGACGCGCAACTGCGCGGCCGCCTCGGGCACGGCACCCAGGCGCTGGACGCCCGGCAAGTGGAACAGGCCTGCAGCATCAGCGGCACCGACGACAGCGCGCTGCGCCAGATGTATGTCGAACTCAAGCCCACCCCGCCGCTGTTGGCCGATACGCTCACGCGCATGCACATGTTTGACCAGGCCAAGCAATTGCCCCAGAAAATCCGCAACGGCGGGCTCACGCAGGAAGAGTTCAACTGGTCGGCACAATTGAGCAGCGAGCTGAAAAACTGGCCGTCGGATAAAGCCATCAAGGTATTTTACGAGCCCGATTTAACCGGTTATCACATCACCTACGGCACGGCGAGCGATGCGGCCCACACGCTCAACATCAGCCATCAAGACATCAACGCCGGCGTGCTGCCCGAACGGCTCGTGGGGTTTCTAACCGAGGCCGAACTGCAAGCCCTGCTGCCCGCGCCCCTGCCCGACACCCCGGCGGCACGCACCGCAGCGCTGCGCGACCTGTTGGCGACCAAAGTGGCCAGCGAGCACATCTCGATCTTCAACCACCTCTACAGCACCCATGAAGTGCTTAACACCGCGCCTGCGCAACTGCTGCGCAGGCGCTACCCCCAACTGCCGGCCGAGTTGATACAACGCCTGATGCTGCGCGTGTCACCCGACGAAGTGAAGGCGATGGGCGATGAGCAGCGCATCCCCTTGCGGGTGAGCAACCTGGCCACTGAGCTGCAAAACGAAAGCATCGCCAGCCATGCCTATGAAGGGTTCTACAACGATGAGCTGATCACGCCGGACACCGAGCGCATGGTGCTGAACATCCTGCGCCGCCATCGCGATACCCTCGGCGATGTGAACATCAGCCTTTACCAGCACTCGCCCGCCGGTCGCTTGCGCGCCCAGGCCGGGCCGCAGGATGCCGGCACGCAAATCGTGTTGTTGCGCAAAGACGACGGCCGCTACCAGGTGCGGGGGCAAACACCCGCCGCGCACTATGACCTGTTCGAAGCGCTGCTGCGGGCCTTGCCCGCCGACAGCGTCGACTACGTACCCGGCCAGGGAAGGTTGTTCAAGCGGTGGCTCAAAGACCAGCTGCAGGCGCCGGCCGAGCGGCGTACCGCGCTGGAGGCCCCGAGCCTGCGCAAGCCCGACCCACGCGTGACGCAAAAACTGCTGCAAAAACCGATGTTCGGCGCCTTCCGCCGGCTGTTCACCCCCGCCACCCCGCCGACCACGCAAGAACGCGTCGCCAAACTGTTCCCGCGGCTGCGTGCGGAACCGGCGCAAACCCTGCTCGACGAACTCGCCGCCCTGGAAAACGGCGACCAGATCCTGGAGGCCCTGGAAACCGAAAAACGCCAGTTGCAGGAAGACTTCAAGCGCTGGAAACGGCGCCCCACCCAGGCCGCGCAATACAGCGAACAGGCCGAGAACGAAACCTATATGCGCGACCGCATCATCGACGACCTGGTCGAGTGCTGGGAGGCGCGCGCGGATGGCCGTGTCACCGCCCAGGGCTTGATGCCGCGCGGACGGCTACTGGATTTGTCCGAGAAATGGTTGGGGCGCTATATCCGAAGCCTGGGGAGGATGCGGGCCAATTTCGACCACGTCACCGTGTTGAATCTGATGAGCACCGGGTTCATGTCCGGCGACGTCGGGTTTCTGGACAACTTTCCCAACCTGCGCGGCCTGGACCTGAGCAATAACGTACTCTTCAGCGTGCCCACGCAAATGACCACCCTGCGCGATCTGGTGACCGTCGACCTGAGCCACAACCCGATTACCTGGAGCCACATGGACTTCACGCAACTGTACGAATGCCGGAACCTTGAGTACCTCAACCTGCAGGACCACCCGGACCTGAAGGTGGCCCCCGATCTGCGTAGCCTGCCTCACCTCAAGCAACTGGTACTGCGCAATACAGGCGTGACCGAATGGCCGCTGGGTATGGAAGTGCCGCGCGCACACCCGCTGGAGCTGAACCTTCTGAACACCGGCGTCAAACAGATACCGGTCCTGCCCGAAGGCTCACCCGCGATAGACGTGATCGCTCATAGCTGGCTGGACCGCGCCGCGCTGACCAATGCCGACGAAGCCCGTTTCGTCGCTTACCGACGCGCCTCCGGCATCGACCCCTATCGCACCCTGCCCGCGGGGGACCCGGAAGACAGCGAGTATTGGCTGGACGAGATGAAACCAGAACTGCTCGACGAGGCCAGAGCGCTGTGGAACACACTGGAAAACCAGCCCGGCTCTCAAGGCTTTTTTGAGATCCTCAAGCTGCTCCGGCCGTCGCAAGTCATGCAGACCGAGGCAGACCGAAAGCTGTTCAAGAAAGGCCGCAAAGACCTCAAAGACCGGGTCTGGGACGTGCTGGTCGCCATCGACCGTGACCCCCAACTGCGCGAACGGTTCTTCGCCGAAGCCAGTGCCCCCGTCAATTGTGCCGATGCGGGTGCGCAGGTCTTCAACAAGCTGGGGATCGAAACGCTACTGGCCGATATCCTTCAGGATTCAACCGAGCAAGGCCTGGCCACGCGGGACAACAAGCTGGTCGAACTGGCCTGGCAGACCTGGCGATTGAAGCAGCTCAATGAGTTCGCCAAGCAAGACATCATCCGGCGCACCCAACCCGTGGCACAGGGTGGCCTGGGGCTGGGGTTCGGCAGCGGCGCGCTGGAGGTCGACGAGGTGCAGGTGTATCTCGCTTACCAGACGGGCCTGAAGACGCGGCTGGACCTGCCTTGGCTGTCCGAACACATGGCCTACCGTAACACCGCCAAAGTGACCCGCGACCAACTGGATGCCGCCTACCAATCGGTGATCAGCGCCGCGGCCAATGACGGGGCGGTCAAGGGGGTGCTTGATCAAGACTTCTGGCGCGATCACCTGGAAGACAAGCATGCCGATCAATACGCAGCGCGACGACGCGAACGCGATGACGCCGGCGGCGAACTTGCGGACTTGCTCGACGAGCAAAAAGAATGGGCCGCCACCGAGACCACGCCCGAGCGCAAGGCCCAGTTGCGCACCCAGATCGTGCGCAGGCTTAACGAGTTCAAGCGCATGGGCCTGAAGATTGCCGACAGCACGATCCTGGTCGACCACGCCTTGTCGGATGCCACCGTGCAAAAATTGTATGAAGAGGTGCAGCGCCCCTACCGGGAACTGGGCATTCGCCTCACACGCGAAGCGCTGCAAAATGCCGGGCTGTAAATAGCTACTTTTCACTCCTGATTAGTCGGCGCAAACGCCGCTGTTCGGCGCTTTTTACACCCAGATTTCACGCTTTTATTCCAACGCGTCATGCAGATAATCGGATGATCCCATTGCACTTCAAGGATCATCCGATCATGGCTTCCCCCGTACCTCCCGTGGCCGAAAACCTCGGCACACACCACGCCTTCATCCGGCAGAAAATCCCCGCCTGGCTCGCCGAAACCGCCTTGCCACGCCTCACCGCGCTCACTGCCACAAGCCCCGCCGACGCAGCGCCGCCGCCTGAATTACGCAACGCCTTCAAAACCGCCCTGGGTGAACATTGGTCGACCCAGAACACCCTCGACCAGAAACTCGCCGCGCTCAACGACCTGCGCGCCTTTGCCGAGCCGCGGCTCAAAACGGCCCTGCTCCCCTATGGCGATATCGACGTGACGCAGACCTTGATCCGCCTCTACGCCCCCGCCGATCTGCCGTGGTGGACCCTCGACGTGAAGCACGGCGTAAAGAGCCGCACCGTCTCGCTGCTGGATGCCGCTTTGCACAATTTCTCGGCCTCGGAAACCTTCGAAGACTTCGCGTTTTTATCCAAGGCCGATGCGCGCGGGCAACAACGGCTGCTGACCTTCACCCACAGCGCAACAGGTGAGGCACTCAGCGCCGAGACCTTCAAGGCGCTCTGTCGCTCGCTGGATATCGGCGCGCGTTACCAGAAACACCTCAACACCGCGCTGGGCTTTGACAACGTCACGGTGGCCGAGTCGTTGCGGCACAAAGTGGTCGCCCAGCAAAAAGCCGCGCTCAACGCCGCCGCCCACATGGCCCTGGCGCAACAACACATCGCCCGGGATGCCTATGACCTGATCCAGGCCATGCTCAGTGACGCGCCGCTGCTGCAACTGGACGGCCGCAGCGTGGAGTTGCATACCCTGGACCTGCTCGGCTGCAGGCTCACCGGCGTGCTGGTGATCGCCGCACCCAACCCCAAAGGCCTCACGCGACTGCTGGTTTACATGCCCAACGACCCCGAGCAGCCGTTGAAGGAATACGCCTCGCCCACGGCGTTTCACCAGGACTGCACGCAACGCTTGCTCGGCACTCCGGCCAACGCCGAGGCGTTCCCCGGCGCCTACGCGCGGTTCATCAGCCAGTTCATTGCCCACGACCAGCGCGGGCGGTTTTTCTACACCCTCAAGCAGCGCCTGTTCGAATGGCGCAGAACGCCAAGGCCTCCCGTCGAAGGCCCGACCTGGCAGGCGCAACCGGTGGCCCGCCCCAACCTGCAATGGCGGTTGCAGGCGGTGCGCGAGGATGTGCAAAACCGATCCAGCTCACCGGCCCGCGATGACCTGTGGCAGTACCTGTACCGGGTCAAGCTGAACAAGGTCGTCGATGACGCGCGCGAACTGGCCATCTCCACCGCCTACGCCGACCGCATGGCGCGCTGGGCGTGGTGGGACAACCTGGAAAAAATCGTCACCGACCTCACCAACGCCGCCCTGCTGGTGCTGACGCCCTTCGTGCCGCTGCTGGGGGAATTGATGCTGGCCTACACCGCTTATCAGTTGGCCGATGACGTCTTCGAAGGCATTGTCGACTGGGCGCAAGGCCAGCGCATCGAGGCCCAGGAACACTTGCTGGCGGCGACGCAAAACATTGTGCAGGGGCTGATTTTTCACCGGGGCGGCAAGATCGCAGAGATCGCGAAGCTCAAACTGTCGCCCTTTGTCGAAGGCCTCAAGCCGGTGCAACTGCACACCGGTGAAAGCCGCCTGTGGAACCCGGACCTGAGCGCCTACCGCCTCAAAGCGCCGCCCGACACAACCAGCCCACAGGTCGTGAAAGTCGACGAACACCACTACCGAGTCGGCCAGGACCCGATCACCGACACCCATCACCTGCTGCATCCGCAGCGCCCCGAGGCCTACCGCCCGGCGGTCAGCCTCAACGGCGACGGCGCCTGTGTGCTGGAAGGCGAGCAGCCCCGGCACTGGAGCGACGCGCAACTGATGCGCCGCCTGGGGCCGCAGACGCAAGGGTTGAGCGACGCGCAGCTTGAGCAAGTGCGCCTGATCAGTGGCGTTGACCACGATGCCTTGCGCCACCTGTACGTCAACAACCAACCGACCCCGCCGCTGTTGGCCGACACCTTGAAGCGCTTCAACAGCGCCAGGCAGGTCGATAGCGACATCCAGAAGGTGCGCGGCGGCCAGGCCCTGGACCCGAGCGCCTACTGGTTCGAGCAGATGGTCACCGAGCTTAAGGGCTGGCCGAAAAGCAAGGCGTTGCATGTGTACCCGCGCGCCGACCTCAGCGGCATGGCTCATGAGTTCGGCAACCCGCACGCTAGCGGAAGCAATGTGTTGAAACTGAGCACCGGCGAGGTGTTGTCGGGCCGTTTACCGGAGAAAGTCCTGGCGTTTCTCGACCCCTTGCAGGCCAATAAACTGCTCGGTGAAACCCTACCCGCCGACCAGCAGGTACAGGCCCTGCGCGAGCGGCTGGCCGATTACCTCAAGCAGCAAAGCGAGTCGCTGATCCGCCATCACTATCACCCGCAGGAAGCCTCATCGGACCCGCAGATCCAGTTGCTACGCAGCCAATACCCCGACCTGCCGCTGAGTATCGCCCGGCAATTGGTCAGGCATACCCGAGGCAGCGATTTGACGGTAATGAGTGAAGACAAGCGCCTGCCGCTGGCGGTGAAAAACCAGGTGCAGGAAGCCAATTTCGAAGTGACCAGTACCCGATTGTTCGAACAGTTGCACCAGGACCGGTCGCTGTCACCCGAGGCCGAGCGCCTGATCCTCAATACCCTGCGCATCCATAGCGATGCCTTGGGGCGCCTGCAAATCGAAGTGCGCGACGGCGATTTTTTCGGCGACCTCAGGGCCCAGGTCGGCGCCCACGATGCGCCCGACGTGCGGGTGCTGGTACGCGACGACCAAGGACGCTACACAACCTTCGACGCCGACGGTAAACGCCTGCACCGCGCAACAGACTTCTACAGCGCAATGGACCACACCTTGACCAGGGCCAAACCGGCCACCGGCAGCGACAACCTCAGAGACTGGGTGCTGGAACACATCGCGCCTCCGGCAGAGCGTCGTCACGTACTCGCCGAACCGCCGATTCGCATGCGCGCGGCGCGCGAAACCCTGGTGTTGCTGCGCGGCGGTGGCAGCAGCTCCTTGCGCGGCACCTCGCCCGGCAGCGTCGAGCAGCGTATCCGCACCTTGCTGCCCGGCATGTCCGAACAGGGCGTGAAGCCATTTGCCCTGGCCTCGCAAAGCCCCGAGGGGCTCAAGGTGCTGGAGGGCCTGGAAGCCGAGAACAAAGCCCTTACTCACGCGCTGGATGACTACGTGCGCGCCGCCACCCAGTTCCGCCCCGGCAGCCGCCGCGAAGCTATCGCCCGACGTACCCGCGCCTTGTTCGCCGATCGCCTGATGGAAGCCTGGCACGAAGGTTACATCCGCAAGCACGATGAATTCAGCCCCGTGCGCGGTGGCGCGTCGCTGGACCTGTCGACGGCGCAACGGCCAGACTCACTGCCCACCTTGCCCAACCCGCTGCGGCGGGTCACGCACCTGAACCTGCAAGACTGTGACTTCACCTCCGACCGCGCCGACTTCCTGCTGCACTTCCCCAACCTGCGCGTGCTGGACCTGAGCGACAACCTGCTGCACAGCCTGCCTGCGGCCATCGGGAACATGCGTTCACTGCGCGAGTTGGACCTGAGCGGCAACCAGATCGCCCTGGACGCCGACGCCGTGGGGCGGTTGCGCCCGCTCTCGCGCCTGCGCCGGCTCAACCTGGCCAGCAACCCCTTGGGCGCCACGCCGGATATCAGCCTCATGCCGGACTTGAACCTGCTTGAGCTGGGCTTTACCGGCATCAGTGAATGGCCGGTTGGCCTGTTTGCCCAGTCGCGTAACGGCGGGTTCACCCTGCACTTGCAAGGCAACCCCATCACCAGCGTGCCCGAGGTCACGCCGGGCTCGGCAGAGGCGGCGGTGGTCGCCCTCACCCGCCTGGACCGACCGCGCCTGCGCCCAGACTTCCAGGACCTGTTCGACAGCTACCGTGAATCGTTCGGGCTAGACCCCCAGCGCACCTATGAACCACAGGGCGACCACCAATTCTGGCTGGAAAGCCTGGGTGAAAACGCGCGCAAGCTCTACCGCACGGTGTGGGACGACCTGGAACATGAAAAAGGCTCCCAAGGCTTTTTCGAAGTGATCAAGGCGCTGGAACCGCCGGATTTTTTCGAAGACCCCACCGACGAAGCCCGCTACCAGCGCACCCTTGGCCTGTTGCGCTCACGGGTCAGGACCATGCTGTTGGCGATGGCAAGCGACACTGAACTGCGCGAAAAGCTGTTCATGATGTCCAGCTTCCCCGGCCTGTGCCCGGACGCAGGGCAGCAGATTTTCAGCAACATGGGGGTTGAGGTGCTGGTCAGCAACGCCAACGGCTTCAGCCGTACCAGCGCCGAACGCGAAGAACGCCTGGTCCACCTGGCCAGGGGCGCGGCGCGGCTCAAGTTCGTCAACCACGTGGCCCGCGCCGATATCGCACATCGCCTCAAGCCGGTGGAGCAAGGCGGCCTGGGCCTGTTGCTGACCTCGCAACGGGTCGATAGTGAGCCGGGCACGGTGGATGAAGTCGAGGTGCACCTGGCCTACCAGACCCGCCTGGCCAGACGGCTGGATTTGCCCTGGATCAACGAGTACATGCTGTACCGCCGCACCTCCGACGTCAGCGACGCAGATATCGAGCGGGCCTACAACGCCGTACAGGCATTGAGCGAAGGTGACGGGCTGGTGGACCAAATGCTGCTTGAGCCGTATTGGGAGCAGTTTTTGCGCGAACAGTACCCCACCGAATACGCGCAGCATGAGCAGCACATCGACGAGCAGTTCGAGCGCCTGGACCACTTGCACAGCGAGCAGCAGGCCTATGCGCTGGCACCTGACGACACCCGGCGCGACACCCTGAAAAGTCTCGCCGAACAGTTGAACCTGAGCCAGGCACAGGTGCTGACCGGCGAGCCGATGCCCGACGCGTTATACAGCCAGGTGCTCAACAGCCTGGGGGATCTGCGCAAGCAGTGGCTGCGTGAGCAGACGCATTTGCTGCTGAACCGGGCCGAGGTAACGCCAGGCCTGCCTCAAACCTCCGAGTCCCAGACCACCGTGACCACCCCCGAATAAGTGGTGCCGGGCTGCTTGAGCATCTCGGTCACGTGCTCCTTCTGGACCTCAAAGTGCAGGGTACCGGGCCGGTTGTTCACGTAGTGCAAGGCCTGGAATAGCTCGGTGCCCACGCCGTCGAGGCGCAGCGGCAGCTTGTTCACGGTTTGCCCGTACTGGTCGTTCAGACCAAACGGCAGGCTCACGGCGACCTGCAACGGCACCTCGTCGCCTGCGCCATTGCGCAGGCCGCAGGTGTTGCCGATGACCAGGCTGCATTCGAGGTTCATCTTGAAGCGCGAGCTGGCGGCGATGCGGAAGGTTTGATCGCGAAACAACCTTGCGGGCTGTCGCCCGCGATTGAGCCAGGCTTGCCAACCGCCTTCGGGCAGCAATTCGACACGGTTGCCGCCGGGCGGTAACTCGACCTTGAGGATGTGCTCCACCGTCAGGGTGAAGTTCAAGGTGAGCGCAGAATCGCTCGGCAGCATCACGTCGCCTAAATCGAAGTCCTGATTGGGGCCGATGCCGTAGTTCAATACACCGGTGTAGGTCCCGGCTGACATCGCCAATGGGTTGGGCGTGCGCAACTCGTAGGCGATATCCAGATAGGAATAGCTCATGAGCGGAATCGCATAGGCGGCAGGCTTGACACAATTACCCTCCACCGGTGTTTTCCAGAAAAACGTATACCAACTGGCCCCCAAAAGACCCACGCCACTGTATCTGCAAGGCGACGCTGCGTTTACCCAACTACTTCCCACCCAGAGCTTCTGGTGGGCGGTGATAGCTGGCACACCTCCGCCGACCAGTTCAGCAGCATGTCGGTCAAGAGCATATGTTGACCCAATACCGCTGATACGTATTTCAACGGTTTGCGTTTCACCTTGAGTGTTCGTCACGCTCACCTCGCGCCACTGCGCGGGAACCTTCCACAAGGCGGTTTTACGTGGGTCGCTCGGGTTCGCCTCCAGTGGCCCGCCGCTCGCGGTGATCGGTAGGCGAATGCTGAACATCTCGTAGCATTGCGAAGGATAACTCTGACAGTAACCGCTCACCGGCGTGGTATTGGTAAATCGGTTTTGATTCGCGTCGGAAGGGTTCGGCCTGAACATTGCGGTAATTTCCTGCACAAACGCGACGGCTGGGCTGCCCCACAGCAGGCTGCTGAAACCCAGCACTGCAACTACCCACGTACTGAAGACCCTGCTTTTATCGTTCATCGTTTAATGCGACTCTTAAAGGACAGGCTCAAGGCGCCAGAAAATCAAACACGATATGCACCGTGCCGTAGTAATCGCCGCCCTTGTAACCGGTCTGCGGTTCGATGGCGGCGATCTCCAGTTCAGCGCGACGGCCCACCCGCGCCTCATCGGCGTTGATCACTTCGGTCGAATCCAGGGTCAGGGGCACGCGGTTGAACAGCACCTGAAGGTCAATCCGGTTCTGGCCGCTCAACAGGTACGGGGTGTCGCCCAACCGCGCGGCGACGCCGCCGTTGAGGTTTTTCACATCGAAGTTCTTACGCAGGTGACTCAGGCGCGACGTCACCAGGTCCCAGGCCAATACCTGGTCGCGGCCCATCCAGTCCGGCTCGGAGGGCAGCACGTAGGCTTCATGGACCGGAATGGTCACCGACACATCGAAACTCTGGCGTTCCTGAAACGCCTGCGCCTGCCCACCCCACAAAACCGGGGCCATCAGCGCAGCCACTACCGTTACTTGCTTGAACATTGTCATCACCCGTTGCTGTTGACGGTCATCGGTTTTTTGTCCCGGCCTTCAACCATCTGGAAGCTGAACTGGCGCTCGGGTTTCTTCTCGAACACCAACTGGCGACCGGGCAGGATGTGGTGCTTGGTGGTGGGCTCACACTCGGCTTTGTTGGCCACCGAACAGTCGCGGAACTCGTCGAGCACCACCACGCTGTTGCCGGCGTTGCGCAGGCTGTACTGGGTGGCGGTCTCGTTGATTTGCGTGTCGAAACGCGTGTCTTTGGGCCGCACGAAAAACACCGTGCCGTAGCCGGCCAGCACGTTGACCCCGGCCGCCAGGCCTTTTTTGTAGTCGCTGCGCTCTGCCTCGGTCACGGCGAAGTCGTCTTCCTTTTCCGGGACCACGGGGATGAACCGCACGCGGAAATAACGCTCCTTGTCGCGCTGGCCCATGTACAGCAAGCGCGTGCCCTGGCGCCCGCCGGCCGGCACGATCAGCCGCGCCGGGCTGGCCATCAGGCCGTCGCGGTTGGTGGCGCTGCCCTTGGCGTCGGTCATCGAGGCGACCGGCACTTCCTTGGAGGTGCCGTCGGCGTTATAGACAATCTCCAGCACATTGACCTTGATAAACGCGGTGCTGGTGCCGCCGTTGTAAACCCGCTTGAGGTAGGAACTGCGATCGCCTTCCAGGTAGTCGTACACCACGCCCACGTTGATCGCCGGCCCCGCCTGTGCCGTCAGCGACGCCAATACCAACCCGATCCCTAACACTGCCTGTTTCATGTTTGCTTACGCCTCATTGATTGAACGCGGCCCGCCACGCCAAAGTGCCGGCGGGCCGTTGCGGATGGCCCGCTTAAACTTCCGAGTCCCAGACCACCGTGACCACCCCCGAGTAGGTGGTGCCGGGCTGCTTGAGCATGTCGCCCACCTGTTCGCGCTCCACTTCAAAGTGCAGGGTGCCGGGGCGGTTGTTCACGTAGTGCACGGCCTGGAACAGCTCGGTGCCCACGCCGTCGAGGCGCAGCGGCAGCTTGTTCACGGTTTGCCCGTACTGGTCGTTCAAGCCGAATGGCAGGCTCACGGCCACCTTCAACGGCACCTCGTCACCCGCGCCATTGCGCAGGCCGCAGGTGTTGCCGATGGCCAGGCTGCATTCGAGGTTCATCTTGAAGCGCCCGCTGGCCGCGATGCGGAAGGTTTGATCGCGAAACAACCTTGCGGGCTGTCGCCCGCGATTGAGCCAGGCTTGCCAACCGCCTTCGGGCAGCAATTCGACACGGTTGCCGCCGGGCGGTAACTCGACCTTGAGGATGTGCTCCACCGTCAGGGTGAAGTTCAAGGTGAGCGCAGAATCGCTCGGCAGCATCATGTCGCCCAAATCGAAGTCCTGATTGGGGCCGATGCCGTAGTTCAATACACCGGTGTAGGTCCCGGCTGACATCGCCAATGGATTCGGGGTGCGTAACTCATAGCCGATCTCCAAATACTCATAGGCCATCTTCGGGATCTCGTATTGAGCCAGCTTGACGCAGTTAGCCTCCTCGGGCGTCCTCCAGACAAAGCTGAAATAGTAAGACCCATAGGATGCCAAGCCTATCCCCTTGCAGGGGCTCGGCGGGTACAACCAGTTCCCGCCCCATAACATCCCATGCGCTTGCAGCGCAGAAACTCCGCCCCCTACAAGCTCGGCGGCGCTGCGATCAAGCACATACTTGGAGCCGATCGCATTAATACGTACTTCTACAGTCGCTTCCTCACCACTTGAATCAATCACGCTCAGTTGGCGCCATTGCGCGGGAACCTTCCACAGTGCGCTTTGCCGCGGGTCGCTCGGCTTTGCCGGCAGCGCGCCGCTGGACGCGGCAGTGATCGGCAATCGAATACTGAAGACGTTGATGCAATAGCCCGGGTAACTCGCACAGAAACCCGTTACTGGCGTGGTATTGGTAAATCGGTCCTGATTCGGGTTTGAGGGGTCTGGCCTGAACATGGCAGTTATTTCCTGCACAAATGCTGAAACCGGGTTTGCCCATATCAAGCTACCCAGCAAACCCGCAGACAGAAACAGGCCTCTGATTGTCCGTGTGCCCTGATTGCTCATGAATTAACCCGCCGCCTCAAATTTGATGGAAGTTTCCGCCAGGGTGTCCGGCGTGCAGCGCAGGTCACCGATCATCAACACGTCGTTTTCATTCGGCGCGTTGCTCGGGTCGAGGCGGAACTGGCAGAGCAACTGGTTTTGGTAACGCACTTGCAGGGTCGGCGAGCTGGCGCTCATTTCCATCGAGAAGAACCCGTCCACTTCGCTGACCCCACGGCTGGCGTGGTTGATCACGTGATGGCCCTTGAGCGGCGCGCCACGTTCGTCGAGCAAGCGCCCGAGCACGGTGACGGTCTTCATCACCGAGATCTTGCGGTAGTCCACGCCCCCCTTGTTCAGGTGATAGCTGGAGCGCGTCGGCTGGATGTTGGCCGCCGGCGGGTAGTTGCCTTCGAAGTCGAAACTGACGCTGCTGCTCTTGTAGGCCGACACCGGCACGTAGTTGCGCCCCGGCCGCAGCAGGGTGCTGCCGCCGCCCAGGTCGTCGGCGCGCAGGGCGATGTCGTCGAGGTCGGTTTCAAGGTCGATGATCATGCCCGCGCCGTTGCCCTGGTACTGGCTGCTGAGCAGCATCTGGCCGGCACCGGCGACGAAGGTGCTGTTGAGGTTCAAGCCACCGGTGAGTTCGCCGTTGTAGGAACTGCGCTGCAGGAAGCCGTCGCCGCTGACCGCACTGGTATTGAAGCTGGCCGTGCCCGACAGGCCGACGCCGTAGGTGTCGGTGATCGCAGTGGCCGAGACGCTTTGCAGCACGTGGTCGGTGAGGTCCTGGCGGTACGTGACCGAGGCGTTGTTGTCGCGCCCGCCGTCACGGGCGGTGCGGCTGCCGAGGCTGCCGGAAATCTGCCGGCCGTCGCTGCCCAGGTTCACGCTGAGCGACACATCGACCCCGCGATTACGCTTGTCGCTGGTACCGGTAGTGCCGGGCCGGTCGAACACCGAGAAACGCCAGTTGGCATCGCTGCCCAGGAACGTGTCGTGACGGCTCCAGCCCAGGTCGATGCCGGCGCCTTCGATATTGCCCTCGCTGTGGGACAGGCGCATGTTCGCGCTGTTTTTGGCGTCGAAACGGTGGTTGACCGACAACGCGGTATTGCTCGTCTCGCCGACAAAGGTGTTGCGCCGCAGACGGGTGCCGTCGGGCAGGGTTTCGTAGGTGTCGCGGGTGTCGAGCCAACTGCGGTTGTGGCTGAACACCAGGTTGGTCGCGCCAAAGGAATAGAGCCCTTGCAGGTCCATGCCGGTGCCGTGTTCCTGGGTTTGATACAGGTTGGCGTAGAGGCTGGTGTTGTTGGCCACGGTCCAGTCGACCGAACCGCCGTATTGCAGTTGTTCGCGCACCTGGCGGGCCGACAGGCCGAGGATCACGCGCGGGTGCAGCAGGTAGTTGATCGACGCGCCGGCGGTCATCGCGCCCGAGGCTTGTTCATCCCAGTTGCTGAGCAGCTTGGTCTCGCGCCCGGCGAACAGGTTGTAGCGCCAGCGGTCTTCGGCATTGCGCCAGTTGCTGGGCTTGTACACCAACTCCTGGGTGGTGCTGGTGGTGAGGCCGTCTTCGATCAGGCGCACTTCCACCTCGTAGATACCGCCGGGCAACGGCCGGGTATCCAGGGTTTGCAGGCCGGCGGCGACCGCCTGGGTGTTGATCAGCAAGCCGTTGCGGTAGATCTCCACCGCCGCCTGACGGTTGGCGGTGACGTAGATCGGGTACACGCTGGGCTTGGCGTTGTTGATGGCCAGGCTGTCGGAACTGCCGTACATCACGCCCAGCGCCGTGTCGGGGCTGGCGCCGAAGCTGCGCAGTTGGCGGGTGAGGCCATCGGAATTGGGGGTGAAGTGGCCCAGGCGGAAGAACTGCCCTTCCATTTCACGCTGGGTGTAAAGCTCGTGGATCGCGTGGCGCATGGGTTCGTCATCACCGCTCTGACGCGCCAGTTGCAGGTTGAACACCTGGCTCCAATTACCCACGCTGGAACTGGCCTGCAGGCCGTAACGCCCGCCCAGGCTTTCTTCTTGGCCACCGTTGAGGTTGAGCTGGTTGTTGATGATCAACCCCAGGCTGCCACCTTCGGGCTGCTCGTAGAAACGCGGGATGTCGGCACTGCGTTCGACGTCTTGCGTGAGGATCGACAGCTGTGAGCTTTCGAGGTTGTAGAACGCCGAGATCATTTTTTCCGGGCAGGACTGGTTGCAGGCGCCCAGCGCGACACCTTTTTCCAACACCGCTTGCCAGGTGTCGCGAGTCGCGGCCGGGACCTTGCTGTCGCCGGTGTCGGTGAATTCGAGCAGGGTGACGCGGTCGTCGCGCGACAGCACGATCAACGCTTCGCCGAGCAGTTGCTCGTCGAGGTCCACGCGCACAGCCAGCGGCACCTCGAAAAAGTGGTCGGTAAACCCTGCGGGCAGGCCTTGGGCCTGGGTAATCAGGCTGCCGGGGGTCGAGGCAGGCGCAGCCAGGGCACTCGTACAAATCAACAGCGCAAGCGCAGCCGCGATGGAGGTCATCGGGAACATGGACGGATACTCTGAATGCCTAGAGACTAAGAAAACCAGGCCGGCGCACAGGGGAGAGGGGCACGCCGGCCTGCAAACAGCGCTCGCGGTCAGCGAGCGCTCATGTGCATCAAGGTGCTGGCAGTACCGCGTCGAACACCACCGGCATCACTGCGCTGTAGGCGCCGCGCTGAGTGGCCGTAGGCTTGGCGGCGACGATGCGCATTTCAGCACCCACGCCCGGCGTGGAGTCCGCCTCGTTGACCACTTCCTGCGGGGTGCCGGTCAGGGTCACGCCGTTGAGGGTGGTGGTGAGCGGAATGTTCTGGGTGGTATTGCCGTTGAACAGCATCGCCGGGCCACCTTCGATGTAGGCATGCACCGAACCGTTGGTGTTGCGGATGTCGTAGATGGCGGTCAGGGGCGCCAGCTCACCGCTCACCACGTTGTAGTTCATGGTTTCGTCGCGGCCCCAGTTCGGGTCACGTGGCTGTGCATGGAACACGGTGGTAGGGATGTTCGCCCTGAGGTTGACGGTATGGCTGGCTTCGCCGGCAGCGACTGCTACCTGGGAACTCAGCGCAATAACAGCCAGTGGAACAGTGATCGCTAACTTCTTGAACATGGGTCAATACCTATAGGTTTTCAGCATTAATTGGATCGTTGCTAGTTGAATTCAAAGCCAGGGCTTTAGCTGACTCACAACGAACTACGTTGCGCAAAGTTGAACTAGTGCAACGCCGGGCAATGATCCATGAATGTCAAAAACAGGTATGCAGGCCGCTTCCCACGCGGGCGTAGCTTAAGGAAACTGCGTTCGCGGGAAAAACATGGCCTTTTGCCAAAACTTATAATTCAACTGTAAGAATTGGACTACACACTAACAAGTTGCTGTTTGAGTGGGTATGAAACTGTCAGAACGGTACCACAAAAGTGCCTATTCACGTTAAACGAAAGTGCAAAATTGGAGCTTTAACTCTAATAACTAGTTATAGACTTACATAGAGAGAACCGTCCACGGTTTTTTGCGGTTTTACGCTCGGCCTGCCTCGCCATACGGCCGTCGACCGTTGGTCGCGGCCCTCTGTTCAGCGCTAAAGATATATCTTAAGTTATGTCTAAATCTTTCACAGAGCGACGAACATGCGCGATCACCCTCACCACCGCGACCCCGGCAACGACCCTGACGGCTTCGAAAAACGCCCCGGCCGTGAACGCGGCGGCCGTGGCCCCCGCGTGTTCGCACCGGGCGATTTGAAATTGCTGCTGCCGGCGCTCATCGCCGAACAACCGTGCCACGGCTACGACCTGATCCGCCGGATCGAAGGCCTGTTCGACGGCGCCTACACCCCGAGCCCAGGCGTGATCTACCCGACGCTGACCTTCCTGGAAGAGAGCGAGTTGATCAGCGGCGACGCCGAAGGTGGAAAAAAACGCTACACAATCACCGACGCCGGACGTCTGTTCTTAAGTGAACAGACGGTTGCGCTGGACGGCGTACGCATGCGCATCCAACTGAGCAAACGCTCGCTGCGCGGGCATGACCGCCCGCCGCAAATCCACGAGGCGGTGCACAACCTGCGCCATGCCTTGCATTCACACCACGGGCGTTGGAGCCCGGAAGAAATCGCACGTGTCGCGGCGCTGCTCAACGGCACCGCTCAAGCCATTGCCGACGGGAAATCCTCATGAATACACACGCCATCCACCGCGTTACCCACGAGATCAAACGCCGCCGCCTGCAGGTGTTGCGCGTGGTCGATATCACCCCGCGCATGCGCCGCATCACCCTGGGCGGGCCTGAACTGGCCGGGTTCGTGAGCCTGGGCAGCGACGACCATATCAAGCTGCTGTTCCCACAGAACGCCGCCGAGCAGGCCGCGCTGCAAAGCCCGACCTTCACCGTCAAGGGCGACGGCCCGCAGCCAGCCATGCGTGACTACACGCCACGGCGTTTTGACCTGGACCTTGGCGAGCTGGATATCGATTTCGTGCTGCATGGCGATGGCCCTGCGTCCACCTGGGCGCAACAGGCCCAGCCGGGGCAACACCTGTATATCGGCGGGCCACGGGGCTCGCTGATCGTGCCGGATATCTTCGACAGCTACCTGCTGATCGGCGACGAAACCGCGCTGCCGGCCATCGGTCGTCGCCTGGAGGAACTACCCGCCGGGTGCAAGGTGCTGGCGGTGATTGAGATTGCCGATTTGGCGGAGCGGCAAACGCTGGAAAGCGCCGCCGAGGTCGACATCATTTGGGTGGTGCGGGGCCAGGATGACCTACTGAAGTGCGTGCGCAACCTGACGCTGCCCAGCGGCACGCTGTACAGCTTCGTCGCCACCGAAACCAAGCTGTCGCGCCAGGTACGCCGCGTGCTGCTGGACACCCATCAGGTCGATGAAGATTTTCTGAAGGCCGTGGGTTACTGGCGCGCCGAAGGTAGCGACGACGAGTAAACCCCCGTGTGGGAGCGGGCTTGCTCGCTCCCACAGGTTTTATTGCGTTCGCTTGAGCGCCTTATCCAGCCCCACCACTGCCAATGCAATCAACACAAACCCCGCCAAGATCCCTGCGGCATTCACAAACACCTGTGGATAACCGAGGGTGCTCACGTCGATGAACGGGTACTGATACTGCCCGAGCAAATTCCCACGTAGCAGCGCATAGGCGAAGTACACCAGCGGGTAAATCACCCAGGCGCCGATGTGTTTGAGGTGCAAGGTGCCCTTGGGCACACAGCGCCACCAGTAAATAAAAAACAGCACCGGCATGACGTCGTGGAGCAGCTCGTCGGCGACCAGTTGAAAGCCTTCGGGCTGCCACAAATGCCGCAGCAACAGGCTGTACGCCAGGCCCACCACCAGAATGCTCACCGCGATTGCGCTGCTGACCCTGGGGGCGAGAAAAAACCGCTTCGCCGCGCTATCGCGGTTCACCACGGCGTAGCTCAACACCACCACCGCCAGGGTGTTGGTGAGTACCGTAAAGAAACTGAAAAAGTTGATCAGCCCGCCCAGCAGGCTGGCGCCGGTGGACCAGCGCGAATAGAAAATAAGGTATTGCTGAATCGCCAACCCCACCCAACCGGCCAGTGCGGCCGCTGCCGTAAACCGCTTCATTGCCTCAGTCCAACGGGCGTTTGGTGCGCATCAGCTTCACGTACAACCCTTCGACTTTCTCCCGCGCCCACGGGGTTTTACGCAGGAACGTGAGGCTCGACTTGATGCTCGGGTCGCTCTTGAAGCAGCGGATATCAATGCGCTCGGCAAGGCCTTCCCATTCGTAATGTTCCACCAGGGTGGTGAGGACGTGTTGCAGGGTCACGCCGTGGAGGGGGTCGTTGCTTGTCGCGGTCATGCCGGGGCCTATGAAAAACGGTTGAGGAAGGCGCACACCTTATCACCCCGCCCGGCCAGTTATAAAAAGTTCCCGCTTGCGGCGAAAAAGAGATGTTATATTGTAACCATTACTTTCAAATCTTTTCGCCGTATTGCCAAGGAATGTCCGATGTCCCTCTCTTCCCTGTGGCGCTTGACCCCGCTTGCCGCCGCCCTGTTGATCTGCTCCGAAGCCCACGCCCTTGAGCTGCCACCCCAAGTCATCACCGGCAACCCGCTGGGCAGCGAACAGCTGGCGTCGCCGACCACCGTGCTCGAAGGCGATGACCTGACGCTGCAGCAAAAAGGCAGCCTCGGCGAAACCCTGAACAAGCAGCCGGGCGTGTCGTCCTCGTATTTCGGCCCAGGCGCCAGCCGGCCGATCATTCGCGGCCAGGATGGCGACCGCATCCGCATCCTGCGCAACGGCGTGGGCGCGCTGGATGCCTCGTCACTGTCCTACGACCACGCGGTGCCGCTGGACCCGGTCAACGTTGAGCGCGTTGAAATCGTGCGCGGCCCGGCGGCGTTGTTGTATGGCGGCAGTGCCATCGGCGGCGTGGTCAACACCTTCGACAATCGCATCCCCACCCAAGCCATCGAAGGCATCCACGGTGCCGGTGAGTTGCGCTACGGCGGCGCCGACACCACCCGCAGCAGCGCAGGCAAACTGGAAGCCGGCAACGGCACGTTCGCCCTGCACCTGGACGCCAATGCGCGGGAATTCAATGACCTGAAAATCCCAGGCCAGGCGCGCAGCCGCCATGCGCCGGACAGCGAAGACAGCCCCGGCAAAAATGCTCGCCTGGGCAACAGCGACGGGCGCCAGGACGGCGGTGCCGTGGGCGGTTCCTACACCTGGGATGACGGTTACGCCGGGCTGTCCTACAGCAATTACGACAGCAACTACGGCTCCCCCGCCGAGCAGGCCGTGCGCATCCGCATGAAGCAGGATCACTACGCGTTCGCCTCCGAAATCCGCAACCTGCAAGGCCCGTTCAGTTCGGTGAAATTCGACGCCGGCTACACCGACTACGAGCACCGCGAAATCGAAGACGGCGAGACCGGCACGGTGTTCAAGAACAAAGGTTATGAAGCCCGCGTTGAAGCGCGTCACCAGCCGATCGGCCCGTTCGATGGGGTGGTGGGCGCGCAGGTGACCCGCAATGAGTTCTCGGCCCTGGGCGAAGAAGCGTTCGTGCCGCAGACCGACACCAATGCCGGCGCGCTGTTTATCCTCGAAGAAATGCAGGCCACCGAACGCCTCAAACTCAGCCTCGGCGGGCGCCTGGAACACACCCGCGTAGACCCGGACGCCAAAGGCAACGCGCGCTTTGCCGGCGCCGACAAGAGCAATGACTTCACCGCCGGCAGCCTGTCGTCCGGCGCGGTCTACACCCTGACGCCCATCTGGTCCGTGGCCGCCACCCTGGGCTACACCGAACGCGCGCCGACCTTCTACGAGCTGTACGCCAACGGCGCCCACGTCGCCACCGGCACCTTTGAGCTGGGCGACGCCAACCTGAAGAAAGAAAAAGCCGTGTCCAGCGACCTGGCGCTGCGCTTTGACAATGGCACCCACAAGGGCAGCGTCGGCGTGTTCTACAGCCACTTCTCCAATTACATCGGCCTGCTGGGCACCGGTCGTACGCTGAACGATGAAGGTGAAGAAGACGCGAGCGGCATCCCTGAGTACGAATATTCCGGCGTGCGTGCCCGTTTTGCCGGGTTTGAAGCCCAGGATCACTGGAAGCTCGGTGAAAGCGCCTACGGCAAGTTCGCGCTGGAGCTGTCAGGCGATTACACCCGCGCCACCAACCTCGACACCGGTGAAGCCTTGCCACGCATTGCCCCGTTGCGCTTGAACAGCGGGTTGCTGTGGGAGCTGGACCGCTGGCAGGCGCGTATCGACGTCGAACACGCCGCAGGCCAGGGCCGTGTGCCGGATAACGAAAGCGGCACCGACGGCTACACCACCTTGGGCGCGAGCGCCGGTTACCACTTCAATATGGGTGGCAGCCAATGGTTGGCATTTGTGAACGGGGAAAACCTCACCAACCAGACCGTGCGGTATGCCAGCTCGATCCTGCGCGACATCGCCCCGGCGCCGGGGCGCAGCGTGCAGTTCGGGCTTCGCACCACCTTCTAACCCACAGTGCAATTCCCGTGGGAGGGGGGGCTTGCCCTCCTCCCACAAGTGTTTTCGCAGCGACATCGGGTCACTGTTACCAAATCCGAAATGATGCATCTTGCGATTCAGGCTTTCTCTTGGCCCTGACTCCCTTTATCCTTCGCAACAACCTGAAACGTTTCACTTCCTCGGCCGCCCCCATCTTGCTGATTATTCCCGCACGCAAAGACAGCGCTGTCTTGCCCACGACCGCGCCTGGGGATAAATCGCCGGCCTGTGGATAACAGCGCCGCTCCACGGAAAAACCCAAATAACGCTGAACCAAGCCCGCGCCGAATCGTCATCTACAGTGAATGAAGCACGGGGTTACACCTTTATTCCAACGTCACGGAGAAACACACTATGAGCACTGATGGTGCTTCAAGTCCAAGCCGCCTGCTCCCCAGGCTGCTAGGCGTCTTGCTGCTGATCATGGGCCTGGCCTTGTTGGCCGGCGGTATCAAGCTGACGATGCTCGGCGGGTCGTTTTACTACCTGCTGGCCGGTATCGGCATCACCTTGACCGGCATCCTGTTGCTGGCCACCCGTCGCGCCGCGCTTGGCCTGTACGCAGTAGTGCTGTTCGCCAGCACGGTGTGGGCACTGTGGGAAGTCGGCTTGGACTGGTGGCAGCTGGTGCCGCGCCTGGCACTGCTGTTTGCCTTGGGCCTGGTCATGTTGCTGCCGTGGTTTCGCCGTCCGTTGCTGCGTGGCCAACCTGCCCCGCTGGGCACCGGCGCACTGAGCGTGGCCGTGGTGCTGGCCGGCGCCGCCGCCATCGCCAGCCAGTTCACCAACCCGGGTGAGATCAAAGGCCAACTGGACCGCGACGCGGTACCGGGCATGGCCAATGCCGCGCCGTCGCAGGCCGATGGCGACTGGAATTCCTACGGTCGTTCATCCTTCGGCGACCGCTACTCGCCGCTGGCGCAGATTACCCCGGAAAACGCCCACAAGCTGGTCCCGGCGTGGACCTTCCGCACCGGCGATATTCCGGGTGCGGGCGACCCAGGTGAGACCACCGCGGAAAACACCCCGCTGAAAGTCAACGGCATGCTCTACGTGTGTACCCCGCACAGCCAAGTGATTGCCCTGGACCCGGACACCGGCAAGGAAATCTGGCGTTTCGACCCGAAGATCAGCACCCAGGGTGCCGAGAACTTCAAGGGTTGGGCGCACATGACCTGCCGTGGCGTGTCGTATCACGATGACGCCGCCTACGCGTCCGAACAGAGCCCCACCGGCAGCGCCAGCCCGGCCACCGCGCCGACTGCCTGCCCGAAACGCATCTTCGTGCCGACCGCCGACACCCGCCTGATCGCCCTGAACGCCGACACCGGCAAGATGTGCGAAGACTTCGGCGACAAAGGCCAGGTCGACCTGCGCGCCAACATCGGCAGCTTCGCCCCAGGCGGTTACTACTCCACCTCGCCACCGGCCGTGACCAAGAACCTGGTGGTGATCGGCGGCCACGTGACCGATAACGTCTCGGTCGACGAGCCAAGCGGTGTGATCCGCGCGTTCGACGTACACACCGGCAAGCTGGTGTGGAACTGGGACAGCGGCAACCCGGGTGACACCACCCCGTTGGCCGAAGGCAAGACCTACACCCGCAACTCGCCGAACATGTGGTCCATGTTCGCCGTGGATGAAAAACTCGGCATGCTCTACCTGCCGATGGGCAACCAGATGCCTGACCAGTACGGCGGCGACCGTACCGACGATTCCGAGAAATACGCCGCCGGCCTGACCGCGCTGGACATCGACACCGGCCATGTGAAGTGGACCTTCCAGTTCACTCACCATGACCTGTGGGACATGGACGTGGGCGGCCAACCGTCGCTGATCGACATCAAGACCGAAGCCGGCGTGAAGCAGGCGGTGATGGCGTCGACCAAGCAAGGCAGCATCTATGTACTGGACCGTGCCACCGGCCAGCCGGTGGTGCCGATCCACGAAGTGGCGGTACCGCAGGGCGCAGTGGCGGGCGACCGCACCTCCCCGACCCAACCCAAGTCCGAGCTGAACTTCATGCCGCCGCCGCTCAAAGAGCGCGACATGTGGGGCGTGACGCCGCTTGACCAGATGCTGTGCCGTATCGACTTCAAGTCCATGCGCTATGACGGTGCTTTCACCCCGCCATCGCTGCAGGGCTCGATCGTGTACCCCGGCAACTTTGGCGTGTTCGACTGGGGTGGCATTTCTGTCGACCCGGTGCGTCAGATCGCGTTCGTGAACCCCAGCTTCATGGCGTTCAAATCCAAACTGATCCCGGCCGCCGACATCGCCAAGCAAGGCCCGCGCGTCAGCGAAACCGAAGGCGTGCAGCCGAACAAAGGCGCGCCGTACGGCGTGATCCTCGAAGCGTTGCTGTCGCCAATGGGCTTGCCGTGCCAGGCACCGGCGTGGGGTTATGTGGCGGCGGTCGACCTGACCACCCACAAAACCATCTGGATGCACAAGAACGGCACCGTGCGTGACAGCTCGCCGGTTCCGATCCCCCTGAGCATGGGCGTACCGAGCCTGGGCGGCACCTTCACCACCGCCGGTGGCGTGGCGTTCCTGAGCGGTACCCTCGACCAGTACCTGCGTGCCTACGACGTGAAAAACGGCAAGCAACTGTGGGAAGGCCGCCTGCCAGCGGGCGCGCAAACCACACCGATGACCTACACCGGCAAGGACGGCAAGCAGTACGTGCTGGTCGTGGCGGGGGGTCATGGTTCCCTGGGTACCAAGCAGGGTGACTATGTAATGGCGTTCAAACTGCCGGACTAAGCAGGACCGGCGGTAAAACAAAGGCGGCTACCCTCAACAGGTAGCCGCCTTTTTAATGGACGATGACGATCAAAATGTGTGAGGGGGCTTGCTCCCTCCCACATTTGAACCTTGGTGTTCAGGTGACTAGTGTTCGATCACTTCACCGCGCATCACCGCCAACCTGGCAATCAACCGATTCTGCACCGGCACTGGGATCCCCTCGCTGTCCATCGCCTTGATCAAATCCTCCACCAGCGCATTGAAGTCACTGCGGCTAACGTTCTGGCCCTTGTGACTTTCGGCCATGCTGTCTCCGGTGTAGGTACATGGCCCGCCGGCTTCGACGCAGAACTGTTCGATCAATTTGTTGCGCAAACGCTGGATGTCAATGCGCCGAAAGCGTTCGACGATGCGCTCATCGCGGGCGATGTGGAGCAGCATGCCTTCGACAATCCGCGTGATGCCGGGCATGGCGCCCAAATCGCGATACAGGCTGTCGTCCTTGGGCGGTTGTTGGGCGCAGGCGCTGAGCAGCACCGCCAGCGCGATGGGTAGAACGCGCATCAGAAGCTCCCCTGCACCGACAAGTAGGTGCCGTTCTGGTTATCCAACGTGGCGATTTCCCCAAGCCGCGCGTAGGCCAATACAAACGATACGTGCTTGTTGGGAAAGTAGCCGACGAACACATCCGCCCAATCGCTTTCACCGGCAAACGACAGGTTGTCGGGCTTCTCACGGTATTCGACGCCCAGCGCCCAGCGCGGGTTGAACAGCAGCGCCACCGAGCCTTCCTTGAGCAGGCTGCGGCTGCTGCGACGATCGCCGCCGAAGCCAAGCAACCCGGTTTCGTTGGCGCGGCTGTAGCGCAGGCTGGTGTTGACCAGCACGTTGTAGCCAAAGGCCGCGCCCATGAACAAACGGCTGGCGGCGAGGTAGCCTTCGACGTCGCTGTCGCGCTTGGCCCCCACCAGGCGGGGGATATCGAAGTGGGTCTGGTGTTTGTATTCCAGGCCGAGGGACACCTGCGGCAAACGGTCGTAAATCACGTCGCCGAACAGCCGCACCTTCACACCCAGTACATCCTGGCCCAGGTTGTCTTCGGCCAAGTTGAGCTTGTGCACCAGGCTGCCGAGGTCGAAGCGTTGGCGGGCGAAAGACACTTCGACACGGTTGTCGTAAGCCAGCGCCAAGCCGGCCACGTCCAGCCGATAGTCCGGCAGGTTGACCGTGGTGGCGAACGCCGTGGCGCCCCATTCGTGCTGTTCGCCGTAGCCGGCCAACACCGCCCAAGGCGTGATACCACCGCCCGCCGAGCCCTCGATGCTGCTGGCACCGCCCGTGGCGATCAGGCGGCCGTTATCGGCCCACGCCGTGTGCAGGGTGAGCGCCGCGAGGCTGCCGATCAGAAGAGAAAGTCGCACGTCAGCTACTCAATGAACCAAGGAAGTGTGCGCACTGAGGGGCAACGCCACCCAGGCTTCGAAAGCGTCGGCGCTCAACGGCCGGCTGATCAGGTAGCCCTGGGCCGTGTCGCACTGCCACCGCTCCAACAAACGCAGGCTGTGGGCATACTCGACGCCCTCGGCGACGACCTTGAGGCCCAGGTTGTGGCTCATCTCGATGGTGGAGCGCACGATCACCGCGTCTTCACTGGTTTCATCGAGGTTGCGCACAAAGGATTGGTCGATCTTCAACTCCTGCACCGGCAGGCGCTTGAGGTGAGCCAGCGACGAGTAGCCGGTACCGAAGTCATCCACCGACAGGCTGATGCCGCAATCGCGTAACAGGTGCAGGACCTTGAGGGCTTTTTCCGGTTCACGCATCACGGCACTTTCGGTGATTTCGAACAGCAACTGTTCGGCCGGCAAGCCATAGCGCCGCAGCAAGGCCGAAACCCGATGGGCCAGCTCGTCACCGAGCAAATCGTCCGCCGAGATATTCAGTGACAGCTGTAGAGACAGGCCGCGACGGTTCCACTCGCACAGTTGGCGGATGCCCTCCTCGATCACCCATTGGGTCAACAATTGGATGCTGCCCGAGCGCTCGGCCAGGGGGATGAACTCTGCCGGCGAGACCATGCCGAACTGCGGGTGCTGCCAGCGCAGCAAGGCTTCGGCCTGGCGTACATGGCCTTGGCGAATGTCCAGTTTGGGCTGGTAATGCAGCAGCAATTGGCCTTGGCTGGGCGCGTGGCGCAGGTCGCGGATCAGGGTGATCTGGCGGCGGTGCACCAGGTCGCGGCCCTGCTCATAAACCTGCAGGCGGCCGGGCATTTTCGCCGCGTCGTTCATGGCGATGGCCGCGCGTTCGAGCACGGTGTGCGGGCTTTCGCCATCGGCCGGGTAGGCCGCGATGCCCAGCCGGCAATCCAGCGCCAGGTCGTGGCCATTGATGCGCTGGGGGCGCAGCAGCAGTTGTTGCAGCTTGTCGGCCATGCCCACGGCCTCGTCGCTGCCCGCGCCTTCGAGCAACAGCAGGAATTCATCGGCGATCAGGTGCGCCAGGGTATCGCCGGGGCGCAGCACTGCTTCCAGGCGGCGGCTGACGGCCAGCAGCAATTGGTCCACCGCATCAGGCCCGGCGGTTTCGCTGGCGGCGCGCAGGTTATCGATACCCAGGTAGATCAACGCCACCGGCCGTTGCAGAGCAATCGCACTGCCCAGGCGCTCCATGGCCAGTGCGCGGTTCGGCAGGCCGGTGAGGCTGTCGTGCAGCGCGTTATGCGCCAACTGTTGCTCACGTTCGGCGATGCCGCTTTGCATCGCATTGAACGCATTCGCCAGCAACCCCAGTTCGTCACTGCGCGCCAGGGCCACCGGCGTGTGGTAATCGCCCTGGCCTATGCGTTCGGCCGCCAGCGCCAACGTCTGCACCGGGCGCGATACGGTGCGCGCCAGCAACAAGGCACCGATCAACGAGGCGAGCAAGGCGACCAGCGCGATGCCAAGAATCTTTTCGTCCAACGGTACGAAAGCCTGCATCGCCGCATCCAACGGGCTTTGCAGCAACGCCAGGACCTTGCCGTTCTGATCGCTGGCCAGCACCAGGGACTGGCTGAGAAAACGCTGCGCCAGGTGATCGGTGGTGGACACCCCAAGGCGTGCCGTATCGCCCTGCATCAGGGCCAGAATGCTGTCGCGCAAAACCTGCGGCTGGGTGCTGACCAACTCGCCCGGCCGATCATGAGCGATGGCCAGGAACGACACTTCCAGGTTGCTCAACGAGCGCAACTCATCGGCAAATGCGCCGTCCATGCTAAAGCCCATCACCACCCGTGCAATCGGCAACGGCGCCAGCACCGGGGATTCCACCAACAGGTGCGGTTGGCCTTGCAGTGGCACGATCAGCATGGCCTGGCGGTTGCGCCGGGCATCGCGCAGTGACTGATCGTATTGGAAGGTCGAGCCCTCGGGCACTTCGCTCAAGGTACTGGCCAGGACTTGGCCGTCCATGCCCAGCAGGATCATGTCGCTGGCGTTGATGCGTCTGCCATGGTTGAGCAGCACCGAGCGCATCGTCGCCGAATCGCCGCTGGCCACCGCATCACGAAAGCCGAAGTCGGCGGCCAACAGTTGCACGCCATCGGCCAGACGGCGACCGCGAACGTCCAGCAAGCGCTCGAACACCCGCGAACCGACCTCCAACTGAGCCAGTGCCTGGCCGCGCACCGCTGAACGGGTGGCCACCTTGACACTGAAATACAGCGCACCGATCACCACCAGCAACAGCAGGATCAGGACACTGGCGACCCGCGCCTGGAAGCTACTGCGCAGTTTCACGGGAGGCTCGATTGAACGCATCGCCAAACGCACTCGGCGTCGGCGGGATATCGGCGGAGGTCGGCTCCAGGCTCAGCACCACGTTGTGGCTGAGGCCGGCGGCGGTGATATGCAAGGTGCCGCCGTCCAGGGGCTGCATATCCTTGAGTTGCGGGTGCCACACCGTGGCGTGGTAATCGCCGGGCGGCAGTTGTTCCAGGCGCACTCGGCCTTGGGCGTCGCTGACACCAAAACGTGGGTCGTCGGTCACGTAGATATAGCCGAGCATCCAGTCATGGATGTTACAGCCAAGCACCACCACGCCAGGCTTGTCGAACAGCAACGGGTCGGTGGGCGTGCCTTCGTACAGGCGCAGTTCGAAACGCTTGGCGGCGGAGAAGGAATAAACCTGATGGCGGATGTTATCGCTGTTGGGGAAGCGCACCTGGGTACCGGTGTGCACCGCCAGCACATGGGGCGCAAAGCGTTGGCCACGCTGGTCCATATCGGCCTTGAGCACACCGTTGAACGCACCCGCCGGGCCCTGAAGGGTCACGACGCCATCCGCCACCTTGCTGCCGTCGGCCTGGCGCAGCAACACTTCCAGGGTGGCGGCCGAGGCTGGGCACGCCACCAGCAGCGCCAGCGCTACACCTGAAAACACATGAATCATTCGGGCCATGGGGCATCCGCGACAGATAAAAAAAGAGCGGCCAGCCTTGGGACTGCAATGCGCAGCCATCATGCCGCAAACAAGGCAAAATGCCATCACTCAATGCCAAAAAACCTATGCGATCGGTCAAGCTCTGTAGAGGTTATCGACCCCGCGGCGGAATTCTGTAGCCCGCCGGCTGGGTTCTAGACGGGCGCACGCTCACGCCGCAGCCACCTCTCGAACGCCATGGCGTTCAATGGTCGGCTGATGAGGTACCCCTGCGCCGTGTCGCAATTCCATTGCTTGAGCAATTTCAAACTCGGCTCGAACTCCACCCCTTCAGCCACCACCTTGAGCCCCAGGTTGTGGCTCATCTCGATGGTCGAGCGCACGATCACGCCGTCGCCGCTGGTGCTGTCCAGGTTGCGCACGAAGGACTGGTCGATCTTCAATTCCTGCACCGGCAGGCGCTGCAACTGCGCCAGCGACGAATAACCGGTGCCGAAGTCATCCACCGCCAGGCTGATGCCGCAACCGCGCAGTTGCTCCAGCACGCGCAAGGCCTGTTGCGGGTTGTGCATGATCGCGCTTTCGGTGATCTCGAAAATCAATTGCTCGGCCTGTACCGCGTATTGCGCCAACAAGGCGGTAACGCGGATGGCCAGGTCATCATCGGCCAAGTCATCCACCGAGATGTTCACCGACAGCTGGATCAGCAGGCCACGCCGCGCCCATTCGGCACTCTGGCGGATGGCCTCTTCGATCACCCATTGGGTCAGGCCGGCCATGCTGCCGGTGCGTTCGGCCAAGGGGATGAATTCGGCCGGCGACACCAGCCCGAACGTCGGGTGTTGCCAGCGCAGCAAGGCTTCGGCCTGGCGCACCTGGCCGTGTTTGAGGTCAAGCTTGGGCTGATAACACAGGTGCAGTTCGCCTTCAGCGGCGGCCCGGCGCAGGTCGCGGATCAAGGTGATCTGGCGCTGGTGAGCCAGGTCGCGGTCCTGCTGGTACACCTGCAAATAGCCGGGCAACACCGCCGCATCGTGACGGGCAATGGCGGCGCGGCTGATCAGCTCTTCCACCTGCTGGCCGTCGGCGGGGTAAGCGGCAATGCCGATGCTCACTTCGTGGCGCAGTTCGTCATGGCCGATGTGCTGGGGTTCGGTGAGCAGTGCGTAGAGACGGTCGGCGCGGGCCACGGCGCGGTCGACTTCGGTGTTTTCCAGCAACAGCAAAAACTCGCTGCCGGTGATGCGGGCCGCCGTATCGCTGGCCAGCAGGCTCATGCACAAACAGCGGCTGGCTTCGCGCATCATGATTTCGACGCCCTCGGGGCCGAAGCCTTCGTTGATCGCCCGATAATTCTCGATGCCCAGGTACAGCAACACCACCGGCCGCCGCGCACTGATCGCACTGCCCAGGCGTTCCATGGCCAGGGCCCGATTGGGCAGGCCGGTGAGCGGGTCATGCAACGCGTTATGCGCCAGTTGCCGCTCACGCACGGCGATGCCGCTTTGCATGGCATTGAACGCGCGCGCCAGCAGGCCGAATTCATCGTGGCCGCGTACCCGCACCGGCGTGCGGTAATCACCGGAACCGATGCGACCGGCCGCCTCCACCAGTGCATTCAGCGGGCGCGATACGCGCCGCGCCAGGAACAGCGCGCCGGCCAACGACACCACCAGCACCGCCAGGGCAATCCCGAGGAACTGCCGGTCCAGCGGCGCAAAGGATTCCAGCGCATGTTCCAGCGGGCTTTGCAGCAACACGCGCACCTCATCGGCGCCCCCTGTATTGGCCAGCGACACCACTTGGCTGAGCACGCGCTCGCCATAAAACAGCTGGATTGACGCCTGCGCGTTGGCCGGCGCATCGCGCAGCAGGCTGAAGGTGGTGGCCTGATGCGCAACAGGCTGGGTGCTGAACAACGGGCCGGGCCGGCCGGCCTGCACGCTGAGGAACGATACGTCCAGGTTGCTCATGGAGCGCAATTCATTGGCAAACAGCGTATCCATGGGAAACCCCATGACCACCCGCGCGATGGGCTGTGGGTCGAGCACCTGGTCTTGCACCAGCAAGTAGGGGCGCCCGTCCATGGCGACGATGAGCATTTGCAGACCACTGCGCCGCGCCTGGCGCAATGCATCGCGGTAGGGGAAGGTCTGGCCACGGGTGAAGAGCGCCAAGGTGCTGACCATTACATCGCCGTCGAGCCCCAGCACAAACACTTCGCTGGACCGAATGCCCGTGCCGTGCCGGCGCAATGCAGCCAGAACCTTGGCCGGGTTGCCTGCGGCCACGGCCTGCTTGAACGGGCCGTCTGCGGTCAGCCAACCCAGCCCGTATTGCAGGCGCCGCCCGCGCAGGTCGAGCAAGCGTTCGAACACCTGGCGACCGGTGTTCAACTGGACCTGGGCCTGGTTCTCCACCGCACGTGTAGTGGCGGCCTTGACCGCGAAATACGTGGCGGCGACCACCACCAGCAGCAACAGCGCCAGCACCCCGGCGATGCGGGTTTGGAACGTATGGCGCCACGTCATGGCAGTGCCCTCTGGCAGCGTTAGCCTGCTTCTGCCACTACGTCCCTTTGTCATGTGCATTCCTTGCAACAGCTGACCTGGCGTCAAAAAAATATCCATTTTTATTGGATATTTGGAATTAGCAGATTAGCTGGCGAAACGCATAAGTCCACCCAATAAAATCGGGTGTTTCACCGATGTTTGATGGGCGACGAGCACTGAGTCGACGCCTCAGCCACGGGCGCGCATAAAGTCCCCCCAGCGCCGCACCAGATAGTTGTGTTCATCCATCACCGAGTTCCACACGGCGATATGCCCCATGCGCTGTTCGTACGACCCGCCATCGCGCACTTCGCCGATATCGATCAACGGCAAATCGTCGCTGCCCACCAGTTCTTCCCGCGCAGGCAGGCCGGCGTACCAGTAGTCCCATTCGGCGCTGCTCAGGTGGTCGCGGCTGCGCGCCGGGTTGCCGATGTAGTAACCCTGGCGCGCCATCACCGCGCCGGGCCAGCCGGACAGCCACCAATTGAGGTACGCATACGCCGCATCCAGCACCGGGCCTTGGGCATGACGCGACAGTGACAAGCCACCGAACCAGGCGCGATAGCCCTCGCGGGGCACCGCCAGGCGGTATTTCACGCCCGCGCGATGCAGGCGCATCAAGGTCGGCGACCACAGGCTCTGGATATCGATGCTGGGGCTGAGCATCAATTGCGCAGCCTCCTCATCGTCCGACCAGAACGCGGCGAAGTGGCCGCCCTTTTGTTTGCGCACCAGGATATCGGCGAGCACATCGATCTCTTCGATGCTCATATTGCCGATGTCCCTGAAGTGCGCCAACCCCGCGCCCTGCACCGCCAGCGCGGCATCCAGCGCACCGATGGCGGCATCGCTTTGCAATGCGGTGCGCGCGCGCCAGGCCGGGTCCAGCAGCCAGCCCCAGCTCTCGTTGCCGTGGCAAAAACCCTCGGGCAAGCGCTCTGGGCGGTAGGCGAAACTGTCGGCGTTGTGGGTCAGGGGCAACATGCTGATGCGTTCGGTAACCGTGCTGCCCAGGCTGCCGTCGTGCTGCACGAACAGGCGTTCGCTGGGCACGCTGCCGCTGCCCAAACGGTCATGGGGTGACAGGCGACCGCGCTTGGGCAGGTCGTTGATCTCATGCCACAAGGCGATACGCCGGGTGTCGATGGGCTGGATCGCCCGCGCCGGCCACACGAAGTCGACGTTGTGAAACCACTGGTCGTACAGGTCATAGCTGTCGGGCTGCATCACCGCGATGCGCTGGGCCTGTTCGACGTCATGCACCTGGTAGACCAGGCGAATGCCCAGTTCCTGTTCGGCGCGCACGCGCAAGGTTTCGAGCAGGGTCACCGAGGTACCCAGGACGCGCAGTGTGATCATGCCGCGAACCGCCGCGAGAACACATCAAAGGAACGGCGCAGCAATGCCGGGTCGAGGCCGCGCAGGATAAATACCAGGCGTGACTGGCGGTCGGTGCCGGGCCACGCGGGCAAGTGCACCGGCGCATGCAGGCAATGCTGCACGCCATGAATGACGATGGGGGCGTTACTGGCGTTCACGTTGAGCAGTCCTTTGACGCGAAGGATTCGTTCGCCGTGGCATCTTAGCAGCATCGACAGCCACACCCCGAAGCCGACCCAATCGAGCGGCTGGTCGAAAGTCAGGCTGCACACCTGCGCGGCGCCATGGCTGGCGCTGGTGGCCTGGTGCAGTTGCCAGCGGCTGACTTCCACGGCCGGTTCGGCGCTGCGCAACCCCTCGCCCAGCAGCAGTTGATCGCCGCTGTGGATGTCCGTGGTGATGAGGATCGGTGTACCGGCGTTGAGCGCCTGCAAGTGCGCACGCAACGGCGTGCAATCGCCGGCCAGGTCGGTCTTGCTCAGCAGCAAGCGGTCGGCGGCGGCGACCTGGGCCAGCCATTCCGGGTGCAGGCGCTCTTGCAGCGCGGCATGGCTGGCGTCGACCAGGGTGATAACAAGGCCGATATGGAAGCGCCCGCGCAGTTGCACGTCGTTGTTCAACGTCGCGAGGATCGGCGCCGGGTCGGCCAGGCCGGTGGTTTCGAGGATGACGCGTTTGAACGCGGGTATTTCGCCACGCTCGCGGCGTTGCAACAGGCCGAGCAAGGCGTCCTTGAGTTCGCCCCGAATCGAGCAACAGACACAGCCACTGGGCAACAGCACGGTGTCCGGCGCGACTTCTTCCACCAGCAGATGGTCGATGCCGACATCGCCGAATTCGTTGATCAGCAACGCTGTGTCGCCCAGGCTTTCACCTTGCAGCAGGCGCTTGAGCAAGGTGGTCTTGCCGCTGCCGAGGAAACCGGTGATGACATTCAGGGCAATGCTCATGGGGCTGACTCCAAGTGATCCAACAGCCTTGGATCGAGAGGATCCAACGCCCGGCCAAGCATGCTTTCGGCCGCCAGCCAGAGTTGATCCAGGCCGCTGGCCAGTGCCTGTTTGCCGGTCGCACCGAGCAGCAGGTAGGACGCGCCCTGAAAGTCTTCGACCTTGAGCCGGAACACCGCCAGCACCTGGTTGATCGCCGCGATGCGACGCAGGCGCTCACGCCGCCTGGGCAATTCATCGCCCAGCGGGTCGCTCCAGTGCAGGTCTTCGCCGAGCAAACCGCAGAGTCCGCACATGGCTAAACCCCGCTCATGGCATGACATCGCCGGAGTTGGGGCCCAGGGTCTGGCCGACGAACAGGTTGCCGCCCGGTTCGCTGGCGAGCAGCACGGCGGTGGGCGCCACTTCATCCGCCAGGCCGAAGCGGCCCAGGGGCAGTTCGGCGGCCTTGGCGCGTTTCCATTCGGCGCTGATCCCGCCCACCAACGGCGTTTCAATCGGGCCAGGGGCGATGGCGTTGACCAGCACATTGTCCTTGGCCACTTCCAGGGCCAGGGACTTGGTAAAGCCGATCACCCCCGCCTTGGCCGCCGCGTAGTGAGTCAGCTCGGCACCGCCCTTGATACCCAGTTGCGAGGCGACGTTGATGATCCGCCCCCAGCGCTGCGCGAGCATGTGCGGCAGGGCACGTTGGCTGGCGACGAACACGCTGGTCAGGTCGACGCGCAGCATGTCGTTCCACATGTCGATGGACAGGTCGACGCAACGTGCCTGCGTGAGCATGCCGGCGTTGTTGACCAGGATATCGATGCCGCCGAAGTGCTCGACGCAACGGTCGACACTGGCCTGGGCGCCTTCGACCGTGCCGACATCGGCCAGGCACTCGAACACCTCGGCGCCGAGGTTGCGACAGGTGATCGCGGTTTCGGCGAGGCTGGCGGCGTTGCGGTCGGCCAACACCAGGCGCGCGCCTTCAGCCGCATAGGCACGGGCAATGGCGGCGCCGATACCGCTGCCGGCACCAGTGATGACGGCGCGGCGGTTAGAAAGTTGGGGCATATACCTATCTCCTAAAGCAAACACAGGTCCAATGTGGGAGCCCCCTCCCACAATTGGATTGAGTACATCCGTCAGTCGGGCCAGCGTACGGTCAAGCCGCCGTCGATGACGATGCTTTGGCCTGTGAGGTAACTTGAGGCTTCACTGGTCAGGAACTGCACCAGCGACGCCACTTCATCCGCGCGCCCGACCCGGCCCAGCGGGATCGAGCGCGCCGCTTTGGCCAAGCCCTGCGGGCCCAACGAGTTCTTTGCATCCAGCGACTGCGGCGTCTCGATCAACCCAGGGATCACCGCATTGCAACGAATGCCCCTGGCCGCCAGTTCCACCGCCAGCGAACGGCATAACCCCGGCACACCGGCCTTGGCGGCGGCATAGTGTGAGTGCTCCTGCCAGCCATACACGCCACCGGCAATCGAGGAAATCGCCACCAGCGCGCCGCCGTCATGCATATGCCGGGTCGCGGCGCGGAAGGTACGCATCACCCCGGTCAGGTCGACGTTGAGCATCTCGTCCCACAGCGCATCCGTCATTTCCAGCAGTGGCGCACGGCGCAGCAAACCGGCGTTGGCCACCGCGTAATCCAGCCGGCCAAAGTGCTGCACGGCTTGCGCGGCCAGTGCGTCTACCGAGGCGGTATCGCCCACATCCAACGCCAGCATCAGGCACGCGCCACCGGCCTGTTCCACCAGGGCGACGGTACTTTGCGGGTCATGCGGGTCGGTCGGGTAATACCCGCCCACCACCGCCACGCCCACTCGCGCGTAGGCCACCGCGAGGGCTTGGCCGATGCCGCTGGCGGCACCGGTGATCAAGGCAACTTTACGGCTCATCTCACACTCCTTACTGAACGGTTTCCGGGCGCACATGGCGCGCGGCAAACATCAACATGCCGGACAAAAAGCACGGCACCGCGCCGAACCAGAGGGCGGCGGTCTGCCAGTCGCTACCGGCGGACAACACTTGGGTGGCACCGAAGCCTGCAACCACCGCACCGATCGGGCCCATGGCGTGGATGATCGCGCCACCGGTGGCACGAATGCTGGTGGGGAAACTTTCGCTGATGAAGAACAGCGCCGCCGAGTACGGCCCGATCAGGAAGAACAGGCCCAGGCTGTACAGCCCGACCACCATCGCCATGTTGCTCGGGCCGAACAGCATCCCGGCAAACGACAGGCCGCCGAGCATCCAGCCGAGGCCGATCACGTTGCGCCGGCCAATCTTGTCGCCCATCCAGCCGTGGCTGAGGTAACCGCAGTAACCCACCAGGTTCGACAGCACGAGGATGATCAGCGAGTTCTCGAACGAGATGTGGTGCACGCTGACGATCACCGAGGTACCCAACACACTGAACACCTGGATCGCCGCCCAGTTGAGCAACAGCGCGGCGCCGATCACCAACGTGGCGCGACGGGCCGGGCCACGGAACGCCGCCTTGAGGCCGGCCTTGCTGTGTTCGTCGTAGTCGACGCCGTAGGTGATGGCGACGTTTTGCGCTTCGCTCACCGCGCCGCTTTTACGCAGTTGGCTGATGCGTTCGTGGATCTGGAACTGCGGGCTTTCCTTGAGCTTGCGCGCCATGATCGCGATCACAATCGCCGGGATCGCCGCGAAGATGAAGCAGCCCTGCCAGCCGATGATCGGCAGCAACAGCGCGGTCAAGCCGGCGGCGATCAACGCCCCCACCGGCCAGCCGCCCTGCACCAGGCTGTAGATAAAGCCGCGACGCTGGGTCAGCCGCGGGTCTTCGGAGGCGCCATATAACTCGGTCAAATAGGTGGCGTTGACGGTTTCTTCGGCATAACCCAGGCCGCCCAGCGAACGGATCAGAATCAGCGGCGACTTGCCCCAGGCCCCGCCAATCGCGGTCAGCGCCGAGCACAATGCGGAACCGGCCACGGTGAAAATAATCCCTTTGCGTCGCCCCAGTTTGTCGACGATCGGCCCGATGGCCAAAGCGACGACGGCGGTCCCCACCGCCACCCAGGTCGCGATTTGTGCTTGCTCCACTTCGCCCCAACCGAAGTGCCGGCCGATCTCCGGCAGCAAGGTGCCGAACAGGATGAAGTCGTACACCGCAAACACCCAGGCGAAAAACGCGATCCAGGTGGCGAAACGCACTTCCTGGGACGTCAGTTGCCGGGGTTTCCAGCCAGTCAGATCAAGCTTGTTGTAGATGGACATAATCGCGCCTCGAGGGTGGGGGGGGCAGAAGGTCAGGAACGGGGTTGGCGGCGGATAAAGTCGTCGGCGATTTCGTCGAAGGTGACGAAGCGCACGCCGGCATGGCTCTGGATGTGTTCGATCAGGCGCTCAAGCATCAACAGCACTTGCGGGCGGCCGGACACGTCGGGGTGGATGGTCATGGTGAACACCGCGTGTTCGTGTTCGCGGTAGACCCAGTCGAACTGGTCGCGCCACATTTCTTCGAGGTGACGCGGGTTGACGAAGCCGTGGCTGTTGGGGGCTTTCTTGATGAACATCATCGGCGGCAGGTCGTCGAGGTACCAGTTGGCCGGGATCTCCACCAGGTCGGTTTCTTCGCCGCGCACCAGGGGTTTCATCCAGGTGTCGGGGTGCTGGCTGTAGTCGATCTTGGTCCAGCTGTCGCCCTTGCGCACGTAGTAGGGATGGAAGTCGTTGTGCATCAGGCTGTGGTCGTACTTGATGCCTTTTTTCAGCAGCAGCTCGTTGGTGACCTTGCTGAATTCCCACCAGGGCGCGACGTAGCCGGTGGGGCGTTTGCCAGTGACCTGGGTGATCAGGTCGATGGACTTGTCGAGCACGATTTCTTCCTGCTCGGCGGTCATCGCGATGGGGTTTTCGTGGCTGTAGCCATGCACGCCGATTTCGTGGCCGGCGTCGGCCACGGCTTTCATCTGCTCGGGGAAGGTTTCCATCGAGTGGCCAGGGATAAACCAGGTGGTGCGCAGGCCGTAGCGTTCGAACAATTTGAGCAGGCGCGGCGCGCCGACTTCACCGGCGAACAGGCCACGGGAGATGTCGTCCGGCGAGTCTTCGCCGCCGTAGGAACCGAGCCAGCCGGCGACGGCGTCAACGTCGACGCCAAATGCACAGAGGATGTCTTTAGCCATGGTGTGTCTCCTTAAACGTTAAGTACGGATTCGACGGACAGGGCCGCGCGCAACAGGCGCGCGTCTTCTCCCGTCGGGGCGCTGAGCAGCAGCCCGGTGGGCAAGCCCAGGGCATCGTGGCCACTGGGCAGGTTCACGCCGGGCATGTCGAGCAGACTGCCGGGCATGGTCAGGCGCAGGGTGGCGAGGTTGGTGCTGACGAACAGCGCGTCGTCGGCTTCCAGCGGTGCCAGGGCCGGCGCGACATGGGCGACGGTTGGCGTGATGAGGACGGCGCCATCCAGGTCATCGATCAGTTGCTGTTGCAGGCGTTGGCGGGCGTCGATCAAGTGCATGAGTTGGCTGGCGGGCAGCGACCGCGCCGCTTCGAGGCGACGGCGTACGCGGGGGTCGAGCTGCTCGGCATCGTGGCTGTCCAGCAAGGTTTCGTGCAGGGCGAAGGCCTCGAAGGCGCCGAGCCAGCCGTGGTGCTTGATCAGGGCCAGGGTGGCCTGGAACGTCGGGCATTCGCGTTCTTCGATCAGCGCGCCCTGGGCCTTGAGTTGTTCCACGGCGCGCAGCAGGTTATTGCGCACGGCCGGTTCGACATCCTGTTGCGCCAACACAAAGCGCTGGCCTTTGAGCGGGCGCGCGCGGTGGGTTTGGGTGCGGCCATGCAACAGATCATCGATGGCCAGTGCATCGCGCACACTGCGGGTCAGTGGGCCGAGGCTATCGAGGGTGCGCGCCAGCGGGAACACGCCGTCACGGCTGTAGCGTAGGCTGCTGCTGCGGTAACCGACCAGGCCATTGAGCGCCGCCGGAATACGGATGGAGCCGGCGGTATCGGTACCCATCGCGATCGGCACGATATTGGCCGCAACGGCCACCGCCGAACCGGATGACGAACCGCCGGGAATGCGCGGTTGGTCGACCCCACGCGGGTTGCGCGGCGTACCGAAATGCGGGTTGAGGCCGAGGCCCGAATAGGCCAGTTCGCTGAGGTTGGTCTTGCCGACGCTGACCATCCCGGCACGGCACAACAGGCCCACGCTGGGTGCATCGAGCAAGGCGGCGGGCGCGTTGCGACGGTAAGCGGCGCCGGCGGTGGTGACGCTGCCGGCTACATCGAACAGGTCTTTCCAGGCCAGGGGCACGCCATCGAACACACTCAACGGCTGGCCGGCACGCCAGCGTGCGGCGGCGGCTTTGGCTTCACGGCGCGCGCGCTCGAGGGTCAGGCTGATGAACACGCCGGCGTAGCGTCCCGCTTGGTCGATCGCGTGTTCGAGGGCTTGCACCGGGTCGCTGCGACCGCTGGCAAAATCCTCGGCCATTGACGTGGCGTCTGACATTGGGCTGCACCTCATAAAACGTACATATTAATAAAATGTACATTTTACAAAGGCAGATTCCGTGCCAGTCTTCAGGCAGGTGTTTTGGTCTTATCGGTTTTTTAGCCTGGACGTGCCGGCTAGATACGTAGGCTGACCGAAAAAATACGGCCGGGGCGGACCGATAGGCCTTCAATGGAATAATGTATCTTTTATTAATAAGTACATTTTGGTGCAGAAAAGTAACATTCTCGGCTTCAAGGCCCCAAAAAAGTGCCATCACCGTGGCGCAGAGTGACAGGCGCATCTATGAGAGAATCCCCGGCCACCGCCCTACATGCCCCAGAATTCTCAGAGAACGCGATGAAAGCAGTGTCCGCCTCGGCCTCCCGTTACGCGATGATTCACCAAGTGCTGCGTGATGCGATCGTCAACGGCACGGCGCGCCATGGGCTGGTGTTGCTGGAAGCCCCGCTGGCCGAGCTGTTCGGCACCAGCCGCGTGCCGGTGCGCAAGGCGCTGGACCTGCTGCACGCCGAAGGCCTGATCTGCCGTTTCAACGGGCGCGGTTACCTGATCAACCCCGACGGCCTGGCCATGGAGCCGCTGCGCCTGCCGCTGAGCCATGGGCAGTTGGGCCTGAACGATGAGGGTGAACTGGTGGACACGCGGCCGCTGGGCGAGCGCATCGTTGAGGAGATTGGCGCGGCGCTGTCCACCTGCATCGCTTTCGGCCATTACCGCCTGGATGAGCAAGCCGCCGCCGCCCATTACGGCGTCAGCCGCGCAGTGGTGCGTGAAGCGCTGATGCGCCTGCGCGACCGTGGCCTGGTCGAAAAGGAGCCCTACTCCCAATGGCTGGCCGGCCCGCTGACTGCCAGGGAAGTCACCGAAGACTACGAACTGCGCGCCTGCCTGGAGCCCGAAGCCCTGCGCCAAAGCGCACCGGACCTGGACCGCGACCTGCTCCAAGCCATGTTGCAACGCGTGCTCGACGCCCAGGACAGCCCGCAATGCAGCCTGGAAGCCATCGAGCAGATCGAAGAGGACCTGCACCAGCGCTGCCTGGCCGGGCTGCAGAACCGCAAGATCGCCGCGCTGATTCGCCAGGGCCAGAGCCCGATGATCATCAGCCGGATTTTCTACCGTTTGCTGGGGATCGGCGCTGATCCGGCGATGTTGGCTGAACATCGCTTGATTCTGGAGTTGTTGCTGCATGGCGCGTTTGATGCGGCGGCGTTGAATTTGCGCGAGCATTTGCAACGGGCCAGCCAGCGGATGTTGCAGCGGTTGAAGGTGCTTTCCGTACTTCCTGAACAACCGCTGCCCGCCTACCTGCATAAAATCAGCTGAGCAAGCCCCCTCCCACATTGACCGAGTCACATGCGAAATTTCATGCAAATTGTTGCTATGTCACCGCCCCCATTGAAACCACCATTGCCCTGCCCCATCTAAGCACCATACTTCCTGATGCAGGTGCCCCATGAGCGACCAGCAAGAATTCCCCGATTACGACCTCAACGACTACGCCGACCCCGAAAACGCTGAATCCCCTTCGTCCAATACGGGCCTGGCCCTGCCTGGGCAAAACCTGCCGGACAAGGTCTACATCATCCCGATCCACAACCGGCCGTTCTTCCCGGCGCAAGTGTTGCCGGTGATCGTCAATGAAGACCCGTGGGCCGAGACCCTGGAGCTGGTGAGCAAATCCGACCACCATTCCCTCGCGCTGTTTTTCATGGACACGCCGCCGGAAGATCCGCGCCACTTCGACACCTCCAGCCTGCCGCTGTACGGCACGCTGGTGAAGGTGCACCACGCCAGCCGTGAGAACGGCAAGCTGCAATTCGTTGCGCAGGGCCTGACGCGGGTGCGCATCAAGACCTGGCTCAAGCACCACCGCCCACCGTACCTGGTGGAAGTCGAATACCCGCACCAGCCCTCCGAGCCGACCGATGAGGTCAAGGCCTACGGCATGGCGCTGATCAACGCGATCAAGGAGCTGCTGCCGCTCAACCCGCTGTACAGCGAAGAGCTGAAAAACTACCTCAATCGCTTCAGCCCCAACGACCCGTCGCCGCTGACCGACTTTGCCGCCGCGCTGACCTCGGCCACCGGTAACGAATTGCAGGAAGTGCTGGACTGCGTGCCCATGCTCAAACGCATGGAGAAAGTGCTGCCGATGCTGCGCAAAGAGGTAGAGGTCGCACGCCTGCAAAAAGAACTTTCCGCCGAGGTGAACCGCAAGATCGGTGAGCACCAGCGCGAGTTTTTCCTCAAGGAACAGCTCAAGGTCATCCAGCAAGAGCTGGGCTTGACCAAGGACGACCGCAGTGCGGATGTCGAACAGTTCGAGCAACGGCTGCAAGGCAAGGTGCTGCCGGCCCAGGCGCAAAAACGTATTGATGAAGAACTCAATAAACTGTCGATCCTGGAAACCGGCTCGCCGGAATACGCGGTCACCCGCAATTACCTCGACTGGGCCACCGCAGTGCCGTGGGGCGTCTATGGCGAGGACAAACTCGACCTCAAACATGCGCGCAAGGTGTTGGATAAACACCATGCCGGCCTGGACGACATCAAGAGCCGTATCCTCGAATTCCTCGCGGTGGGAGCCTATAAAGGCGAAGTCGCCGGTTCCATCGTGCTGCTCGTTGGCCCGCCGGGCGTGGGCAAGACCAGCGTGGGCAAGTCCATCGCCGAGTCCCTGGGCCGACCGTTCTACCGCTTCAGCGTCGGCGGCATGCGCGACGAGGCCGAGATCAAGGGCCATCGCCGCACCTACATCGGCGCCCTGCCGGGCAAGCTGGTGCAGGCGCTTAAAGATGTGGAAGTGATGAACCCGGTGATCATGCTCGACGAGATCGACAAGATGGGCCAGAGCTTCCAGGGCGACCCGGCCTCCGCGCTGCTGGAAACCCTGGACCCGGAGCAGAACGTCGAATTTCTAGACCACTACCTGGACCTGCGCCTGGACCTGTCCAAAGTGCTGTTCGTGTGCACCGCCAACACCCTGGATTCGATCCCCGGCCCGTTGCTCGACCGTATGGAAGTGATTCGCCTGTCGGGCTATATCACCGAAGAAAAAGTCGCCATCGCCAAACGCCACCTGTGGCCCAAGCAGCTGGAAAAAGCCGGCGTGGCGAAAAACAGCCTGACCATCAGCGACGGCGCCCTGCGCGCATTGATCGACGGCTACGCCCGCGAAGCCGGGGTGCGTCAGTTGGAAAAACAGTTGGGCAAACTGGTGCGCAAAGCGGTAGTCAAGCTGCTGGATGAGCCGGACGCGGTGATCAAGATCGGCAACAAGGATCTGGAAAGCTCCCTGGGAATGCCGGTGTTTCGCAACGAGCAGGTACTGTCGGGCACCGGCGTGATCACAGGTTTGGCCTGGACCAGCATGGGCGGCGCGACATTGCCGATCGAAGCCACTCGCATCCACACGCTCAACCGTGGCTTCAAGCTCACCGGGCAGTTGGGTGAAGTGATGAAAGAGTCCGCCGAAATCGCCTACAGCTACATCAGCTCAAACCTGAAGTCGTTTGGCGGTGATCCGAAGTTCTTCGACGAAGCGTTCGTGCACTTGCACGTGCCGGAAGGCGCCACACCGAAGGACGGCCCGAGCGCCGGCGTGACCATGGCCAGTGCGCTGTTGTCGTTGGCGCGCAACCAGCCGCCGAAAAAAGGCGTGGCCATGACCGGCGAACTGACATTGACCGGGCACGTGCTGCCGATTGGCGGTGTGCGTGAAAAGGTGATTGCGGCGCGGCGCCAGAAGATCCATGAGCTGATTTTGCCGGAGCCCAATCGCGGCAGCTTTGAAGAGTTGCCGGACTACCTGAAGGAAGGCATGACCGTGCACTTTGCCAAGCGCTTTGCGGATGTGGCGAAGGTGCTTTTCTGATAAATCTGCAGCGTCTGTGAAGGCCGCATCGGGAGCAAGCCCCCTCCCACTTTTGAATGTGTTCACACATCAAAATGTGGGAGGGGGCTTGCCCCCGATGAAGCCCACCCCGCCAACACCCCACCCGCCTGTCACACCTTGCCCCATCTTCGGTTATGCTCGCCCTTCGTCGTGTCTAAACGGAGCCCTCATGACCGCTGCCCGCCTGCTTCTCCCCTTGAGCCTTGCCCTGCTGGCCGCATGCGCCAGCGCGCCGAAGCAACACGTCACCGTGGAAAACCAGAGCGCCTGCCCGCTCCAGCTTAAAAACGGGCAAACCCTGATCCTGACGCTGCCAAGCAACCCCACCACCGGCTACCGCTGGGCCATCCAGGATTCCGCCGGCGGCGTGCTGCGCGCGCTGAGCCCCGAGGTCTACAGCAGCACGGAATCGGGGGTGATCGGTGGCGGTGGCCAGTCGACTTGGCGCTTCCAGGCCTTCGCCGCCGGCCAGGGCCGTTTGCGCCTGACCTCTCAACAACCCTGGGAACCGGAGGCCGAACCGGTCGAGACCTTCGACTGCGCCATTACGGTGAACTGATATGCCCTGGCTGATTCTGGCGTTGATGGGCGCCGCCACGTTTGTCTACGGCCTGACCACCCATGCCACGCTGCTCTGCCTGCTGGTCAAACCCTTGCCGGTGCTGGCGCTGCTGGGCTGGTTGCATGATGCACCGCCCACCGACTATCGACGCTGGATCAGCCTTGGGCTGATTTTTTCCCTGGTGGGCGATGTGTTGCTCGCCTGGCCGGGCGACCTGTTTATCTTCGGCCTTGGCGCGTTTCTGTGTGCGCACCTGGCGTACCTCAAAGCCTATTTCAGCGATTGCCGACGTTTGGCCCTGCTGCCGTTGGTACTGGCGCTGGGCGTGGGCGCGATCCTGTTGAGCATCCTGATCGCCCATGGCCTGGGCGACTTGCTGATTCCCGTGGTGGTTTACGCCCTGGTGATCAGCGCCATGCTCTGGCGCGCCCTCGCCCGCCTCGGCAGCCAGGTGCCGCAACGCTCGGCACTGCTGGCGGCAGCGGGCGCGGTGTCGTTTGTGCTTTCCGACACACTGATTGGCATCAATCGCTTTGTGGTGGCGTTCGATGCGGCGCCGTATTTGCTGATCGCCACGTACTGGCTGGGCCAGTGGGGTATCACTGCATCTGCGTTCAGCCAGCGACACGCCAAGGACGAAGCCTACAATCGCTCCAAGGTGGATTTGTAGCTGACCACGGTATAGGCCAACTGGGCTTCGATGGCCTTCTTCAACAGCGCTTTTTCGGCGTCTTTTTCGGCGTTTTTTGCCGGGTCCGTGTTGTCTCGCACGCCCAGATCAAGGCGTCTGGCTTCCAGCGTCAACAGCTTTATCGCATCCGCCAGGATGTCGGCTGCGTTGGAAATAATGCGCAAGTTATCGTTTAAGGCCAGACGCTTGTTCTTAGCAACGTCATCATCGGAACGTTTTCTGAACTCAATGAACTCCACTGGCGAAACACGCTCGTCTTTGAGGATGGCTTTGATTTGCGCATCCAACTCGGAATCGGTAGAAGCAATTGTAAGACTCATGTCCATACCCTCTGGCGATTTAACGGTGCGATTCACCGACTCGTTAAGCTAGGTCGCCTAATGTCAGGGCGTCTACTGTCAGAGTTGACAGGTAGCTCACACGACTGACTAACGGTCCGATCAACCATGCACGCACCGGCCAACTTGGCTAAAATGCCGGCCTTTCCCCCTTCGTCGCCGGAACAACCGTGAGCAAAGAACCCGATCGCCTATTCGCCCAGCCCCTGCCCCAGGTGCCGGACTTCGCCTTTAACGAGGACGTGGTGCGGGTGTTCCCGGACATGATCAAACGCTCGGTGCCGGGTTACCCGACGATCGTCGAAAACCTTGGCGTACTCGCCGCGCAGTTTGCCCAGCCCCACAGTGTGCTCTACGACCTCGGTTCCTCCCTTGGCGCGGTGACCCAGGCGTTGCGCCGGCATGTACGTACCGACGGCTGCCGGGTGATCGCTGTGGATAACTCGGCAGCGATGGTCGAGCGTTGCCGTCAATACCTTAACGGCCAGGACTCGATGTTCCAGGAGCTGCTGCCGGTGGAGGTGGTCGAGGGCGATATCCTCGCGCTGCAGTTCCAGCCGGCCTCGGTGGTGGCGCTGAATTTCACCCTGCAATTCATCGCCCCGGCCGAGCGCCTGGCGCTGCTTGGGCGTATCCGCCAGGCGCTGCTGCCGGGCGGTGCGTTGATCCTCTCGGAAAAGCTGCGCTTCAACGATGTTGAAGAACATGCGTTGCTCACCGACCTGCATATCGCGTTCAAACGCGCCAACGGCTACAGCGAATTGGAAATCGCCCAGAAGCGCAGCGCCATCGAAAACGTCATGAAGCCCGACAGCCTCGAAGAACATCGCGAACGCCTGCTGGCGGCCGGGTTTTCGAAAGTCGTGCCGTGGTTCCAGTGTCTTAACTTTGCCTCGTTGATTGCCTTGCCATGATTGATTTGTCCCCCCTCGCCCGCCATCTGGTCGGCACTCCCCTGGCCGTTTGGGCCCAGGGCCTGCAAGCGCAGCTCGACAGCAAGATGGAGAAAGGTCATGGCGACCTGGAGCGCTGGCAAAGTGCGCTGGATGCACTGCCCAAGGTTCAGCCCAGCGACGTCGACTTGCTCAATGGCCTGACCCTGGACACCGACTGCGACGACGCCACCCGCACGCAAATGCACAGCGCGTTGATGGGGTTGAGCCCATGGCGCAAAGGCCCGTTCCACCTGTTCGGGGTGCATGTGGACACCGAATGGCGCTCGGACTGGAAGTGGTCCCGCGTGGCGCCGCACCTGAACCTCAAGGGCAAGCGCATCCTCGATGTGGGCTGCGGCAACGGTTACTACATGTGGCGCATGCTCGGCGCCGGCGCCGACAGCGTGATTGGCGTGGACCCCAACTGGCTGTTCTTCTGCCAGTTCCAGGCCGTGCAGCGTTACCTGTCAGAGCCCAAGGCCTGGCACCTGCCGTTCCCGTTCGAAGACTTGCCGGCAAACCTGGAGGGCTTCGATACGGTGTTTTCCATGGGTGTGTTTTATCACCGCCGCTCGCCGATCGAGCATCTGCTGGCGCTCAAGGACACCCTGGTCAAGGGCGGCGAGTTGGTGTTGGAAACCCTGGTGGTTGAAGGTGATCAGCAACAGGTGCTGGTGCCGGAAGACCGCTATGCGCAGATGCGTAATGTGTGGTTCCTGCCATCGGTGCCGGCGCTGATGCTCTGGCTGCGCCGCGCCGGTTTCAGCGATGTGCGCTGCGTGGATGTGAGCGTGACCACGGTGGAGGAACAGCGGGGCACGGAGTGGATGAAGTATCAGTCGCTGAGTGATTTCCTCGACCCGGACGATCACAGCAAAACGATTGAAGGGCTGCCGGCGCCGATGCGGGCGGTGATTATCGCCAGGAAATAAACCGGTATAGATCCAATAGAGATCCCAATGTGGGAGGGGGCCCTCAGTGTTCTTTAGACAGTGGTGTTTTTGCTCTTCGGGCTTTGAAGAATTCGCTCAGGACCGTCCCGCACTCCTCGGCCAATACGCCGCCTTCATACAGAACCTTATGGTTGAGAAACCCCTGGGTAAAAAATTGCCCCTGGCTCTGCACGATACCCGCCTTGGGCTCCAGCGCACCGAACACCACCCGCGCCACGCGCGAATGTACGATCAAACCCGCGCACATGCTGCACGGTTCCAGCGTCACATACAGCGTGCTGCCCACCAGGCGATAGTTGCTGATGGCTTGCGCGGCGGCGCGGATGGCGACCATTTCGGCATGGGCGCTGGGGTCGTTGCCGCTGATCGGGCAGTTGAAGCCGCGGCCGATGATTTCACCGTCCTGCACCAGCACCGCGCCCACCGGCACTTCGCCCAGCGCGGCGCCTTGGGCGGCGAGGGCCAGCGCTTGGCGCATGAAGTGCTGGTCGCGGCTGCGGTCGATGATCGCGGCGGGGCGGATCTGGCGCATCACGCCACCTCGATGGCGGCCATCAGGCCGGTTTCCATATGGTCGATCACGTGGCAGTGGAACATCCACACACCCGGGTTATCCGCCACCAACGCCACCCGAGCGCGCTCGTTCTTGCCCAGCAGGTAGGTGTCGGTGAAATACGGGATCACCTTGTGGCGGTTCGAGGCGATCACCTTGAAGCTCATGCCGTGCAGGTGGATCGGGTGCTGGTACTGGGTCATGTTCTTCAATTCAAAAATGTAGCTCTTGCCCTTTTCCAGTTTGGCAATCGGGCGATCGGCACAGGTCTTGTCGGTGATGTCCCAGGCCTGGCCGTTGATCTGCCACAAACTGGGCGGCTTGCCGTTGTCCACCGACACCGAGCCGACCCATTCGAAATTGAAGTTGAGTTTCTCGGCATTGGCCAGGTCCGGTTCGGCCACGGGGTTGGCCGGCAATGCAGGCGGCCACTGGGTGGGCGCGTCGGTGTTGGCCACCGAGCGGAAGGTGCCCAGGCGCACCGGGCCGTTACGGATCGACAACTCTTCACCCGCCGGCGGCGCCTTGATCGCCAGGCAGATACGCATGCCGGGGCCCAGCCAGTATTCTTTGCCGAGGGGGCGCGGTTCGATGGGGTTGCCATCCAATGCGTAGATCTGCGCTTCAACGTCCGGAATGTTGAGGCGATAGGTCAGGGTGTTGTCGAGGTTGAGCAGGCGTACGCGCGTGATCTGCCCGGCCGGCAAATCGATCACCGCCTGGGACACACCATTGATGGTCGACAGCCGGCCGGCCGTGCCGCCGCGCGCCGCCTCACGGGGAATGCTGAAGGCCACGAAGGCGCCTTCCTCGTCCACGTGCCAGCTTTTCAGGCTGAGGGTGCGTTCGTACTTGAAGCCGGTGGGTTCGCGCTCTTCCACGATCAGCGGGCCGACCAGGCCACGGCCGAGTTCTTCGCTGCTGTTCACATGGGGGTGATACCAATAGCTGCCGGCGTCGGGCACCCGGAATTTGTAGTCGAAGTACTCACCGGGCAGCACCGGCAGTTGCGAGACGTAGGGCACGCCGTCCATTTCCAGCGGCAGACGGATACCGTGCCAGTGGATGGTGGTGGCGACCGGCAGGTGGTTGATGAAACGCACCCGCAGCCATTCGCCCTGGCGCACACGCAACTCGGTGCCCGGTGCCGACGGGCCGAAGGCCCAGGCGGGGGTCTTGTGGCCCGGCACCAGTTCCACGTCCAACGGTGCGGCAATCAGCTCGTAGTCGTGCCCCGCCTCGGCGTCGGCGACTTTTCCCAGCCAGTAGCGGTAGGCGCCGCCAGCGCCGGCACCGACTACGGCCAGGCCCGCAAGGCCACCCAGGATTTGTCGACGGGAAAAGGATCGGGACACAACAACCTCACGTATCAGCCGCAGGCCAGTGGCCTGCAAAGGGCAGATACGATACACCTGCATCGGCTAAACAGTAAGGCTTCGCATTGCCGCAGTGGCCCGATCAGCCCTTGGCGGCCGCCAGAATCAGGGCTTTCATCTCGGCAACCGCGCCTTTGAAGCCGACGAACAGTGCATGGGCCACCAGCGCATGGCCGATGTTCAGTTCGTTGATGCCCTTGATCGCGGCCACCGCTTCCACGTTGTGGTAATGCAGGCCATGGCCGGCGTTGACGATCAGGCCTTCGCCAAGCCCGCAGTTCACACCGTCGATGATGCGTTGCAGCTCATCGGCCACTTCAGTGGGCGTGGTGGCATCCGCGTAACGGCCGGTGTGCAGTTCGATGGCCGGCGCGCCGACCCGGCGCGAGGCTTCGATCTGGCGCTCGTCGGCGTCGATGAACAGCGACACTTCACTGCCGAGCTTCGACAGCCGCTCCACGGCAGCCTTGATCCGCGCTTCCTGGCCGGCCACATCCAGACCGCCTTCGGTGGTGAGTTCCTGGCGGGTTTCCGGGACCAGGCAGATATGCGCCGGACGAATGCGCTCGGCGAAGGCCATCATTTCTTCGGTGACACCCATTTCGAAGTTCATGCGGGTTTGCAGCACGTCCTTGAGCAGCAGCACGTCGCGCTCCTGAATGTGGCGGCGGTCTTCGCGCAGGTGCACCGTGATGCCGTCGGCGCCTGCTTCTTCGGCATCCAGCGCGGCCTTGACCGGGTCAGGGTAACGAGTGCCCCGAGCCTGGCGCAGGGTAGCGACGTGGTCGATGTTGACGCCGAGAAGAATGCGATTGCTGGTGGTCACGGAAGCGCTCCTGAAAGGGGAAAGAAACGCTGCACAGCATACACGGGGTTGTCAGGGCTTTCGAAACAACTCGCGGCTGACCAGCGGCCGTCCGCCCAAATGCACAGCCAGGGCCTGGCGCATCAAGCGCTTGGCGGCCGACAACGCGCCAGGGGCCGACCAGTCCGCTTCGCTCATGGCGAGCAATTCGGTGCCCTGGAACAGGCCCGGCTGCAGCAGGTACACGCGCTCCAGGCCCGCGTCCACTTGCAGACGGTACATGCCGTCGGCGGCGATGGGGTCGCCATGCAGGTCGTTGTTCAGTTCGAAGCCGTAACCCAGGTCATCCAGCAGGCGCCATTCGAATGCGCGCAGCAGTGGTTCCAACGGGCGACCTTCGGCCAGGGCCAACAGGGTGGCGGCGTAATGATCGAAGACCGCCGGATGCGGGTCTTCGGCGGGCAGCAGGCGGATCAGCAGTTCATTGAGGTAGAGACCGCTGAACAGCGCATCGCCATTGAGCCAGGCGGAGGTGCCGACGCTTTCCAGCCGGCCGACGTTTTTCAGCTCGCCCTTGCCACGAAACTCCACGTCCAACGCCACGAAGGGCCGTGCCTGCGTGCCCGCCTTGCCCCGCGCGCTGCGCAACACTGCGCGCAGGCGGCCCTGGGGCGTGAGGAAGTCCACCAGGGCGCTCGTCTCGCGGTAGGCGCGGCTGTGCAGGACGTAGGCGAGTTGGCTGGGGGGTGGGGATTGGGACATGGGTTCTCTATCTTGAAAACAATACAAACCTAATGTGGGAGGGGGCTTGCCCCCGATGGCGGTGGTTCAGTCACTTATCTATTAACTGACCCACCGCTATCGGGGGCAAGCCCCCTCCCACATTTTTTGCCCTGCGGTGTCCTTACAGGTCGCCATAGCCCAGGGAGCGCAGCGCACGCTCGTCATCGGACCAGCCACCTTTCACCTTCACCCACAGGTTGAGCATGATCTTGGAATCGAACAGCAATTCCATGTCCTTGCGCGCCTCGGTGCCGATGCGCTTGATGCGCTCACCCTTGTCGCCAATGATGATTTTCTTCTGGCCGTCGCGTTCGACGAGGATCAGCGCATGGATATGCAGGGTCTTGCCCTGTTGCTTGAACTCTTCGATTTCGACGGTGATCTGGTACGGCAGCTCGGCGCCCATCTGGCGCATGATTTTCTCGCGCACCAGTTCGGCGGCAAGGAAGCGGCTGCTGCGGTCGGTGATCTGGTCTTCCGGGAAGAAGTGCTCGTTCTCCGGCAGGTGCTGGGCGATCACGCGCTCCAGGGCATCCAGGTTGTGGCCATGCTGCGCCGAGATCGGGATGATCTGCGCGTTCGGCAGCTGTTCCTGCAGCCAGCTCAGGTGTGGCATCAGCTCGGCTTTGTCTTCGATGCGGTCGGTCTTGTTCAGCGCGACGATCAACGGGCCGGTCACGTACTGCACACGCTCCAGGACCATCTGGTCTTCGTCGGTCCACTTGGTGCGGTCGACCACGAAGATCACCACGTCGACGTCTTTCAACGCGGCCGACGCGGTTTTGTTCATGTAGCGGTTGAGGGCTTTTTCGCCGCCCTTGTGCATGCCCGGGGTGTCGACATACACGGCCTGCACGCTGCCTTCGGTCTTGATGCCCAGCATGTTGTGGCGGGTGGTCTGCGGCTTGCGCGAGGTGATCGCGAGCTTTTGGCCGAGGATGTGGTTCAGCAGCGTGGACTTGCCCACGTTCGGGCGGCCAACAATGGCAACGTAGCCACAGCGTGTTGCGGTTGAATCAGTCATGGCCATTCTCCACGCCCAGGGCAATCAGTGCTGCAGCGGCCGCTACCTGTTCGGCAATACGACGGCTCACACCCTGACCTCGGCTTTTTTCATTCAGTAAGGTGATTTCACATTCCACGAAGAACACGCGGCAATGCGGCTCACCTTGGATATCCACCACTTCGTAGCGTGGCAGTTCGCACCCGCGCGACTGCAAAAATTCCTGCAGGCGGGTCTTGGGGTCTTTGTTGGTGTCGACCAGGGTGAGGCTTTCGATCTCGGAGGTCAGCCACGCGGTGACGCGCTCCTTGGCCGCTTCCATGCCTGCATCCAGGTAGATCGCACCGATCAGCGCCTCGAGGGCATCGGCCAGGATCGATTCGCGGCGGAAACCACCGCTCTTCAATTCACCGGACCCCAGGCGCAGGTATTCGCCCAGGCCGAAACCACGGGCCAGCACGGCCAGGGTCTCGCCTTTGACCAGGCGGGCACGAAGGCGCGACAACTGGCCTTCACGGGCTTGCGGGAAGCGCTCGAACAGCGCTTCACCGGCGACAAAATTGAGGATGGCATCACCGAGGAATTCCAGGCGCTCGTTGTTGCGCCCTGCAAAGCTGCGGTGTGTGAGGGCAAGGATCATCAATTCCTGATCCTTGAAGGTGTAACCGAGCTGGCGCTCGAGACGACTGAGAGAAACGGTCACTGTTTAGCCATACCTGGTTGATGCATATCGAGTTCGTGGCACCGGCGGCCATCGACGATTGACGCAGTATTCAAATTCAAATCCTGATTGGTGTCGCACGGGGCAGGCCAGATTTGTCCCAACCCCAGAAAAGCACTCGGCGCTGTGTTCACAGCGCCGCTTGTATTACTTGATCAGCCCGACCCGCGAGAAGTTAGGCAGGTGACTCAGCTTGGGTTCCGGCCAGCTCATCCAGACCGCGAAGGCCTTGCCGACGATATTCTGGTCGGGAACCATGCCCAGCAGCTCTTTGGGAATAGTGGGGTCATCCCAGTAGCGGCTGTCATTGGAGTTGTCACGGTTGTCGCCCATCATGAAATAGTGCCCGGCCGGCACTTTCCATTGGCCATCAGGCATGGCGCGGTAGCGGGTCATTTCCTTGCGGATTTCATGCTCTACCGCACCGAGTTTCTCCTGATACAGCTCGGCGCTGCCCAGGCTGTTCGGTTCGGAACCGAGCAGTTTTTCGGCCACCGACTCACCGTTGATAAACAGGCGCTTGTCGCTGGTGTAGCGAATCACGTCGCCCGGCAGGCCCACGACACGCTTGATGTAGTTGACGTTGGGATCGCTCGGGTAGCGGAACACCATCACATCACCGCGCTGCGGGTCGCCGACTTCGATGACCTTCTTGTCGATCACCGGCAGGCGAATCCCGTAGGAAAACTTGTTCACCAGGATGAAGTCGCCCACGTCCAGGGTAGGCTTCATCGACCCCGAAGGGATCTGAAACGGCTCCACCAGGAACGAACGCAGCACCAGCACGATGAACAACACCGGGAAGAACGACTTGCCGTATTCAACCAGCAAAGGCTCTTTGTTCAGCTTCTCGACCACCACCGCATCGGGCTGGCTGACGCTGCCCTGATAGGACGCGATAGCCGAGCGCCGACGCGGGGCGAAGAACACCAGATCGAGCAACGCCAGGAGGCCGCAAACGGCAACGGCGATGACCAGCAACAGCGGGAAATTTAGTGACATAGGACCTAACTATCCAACCTGAGCACCGCAAGGAAGGCTTCTTGTGGAATTTCCACGTTGCCCACTTGCTTCATGCGTTTTTTACCGGCCTTTTGCTTCTCAAGCAGCTTGCGCTTACGGCTTACGTCACCGCCGTAGCATTTGGCCAGTACGTTCTTTCTGAGAGCCTTGACGGAGGTCCGCGCGATGATCTGCCCGCCAATGGCGGCCTGGATCGCAACGTCGAACATCTGGCGCGGAATCAGTTCTTTCATCTTCTCGGTCAACTGGCGCCCTTTGTAGTGCGCGTTGTCCTTGTGCACGATCAGTGCCAGTGCATCGACCTTGTCGCCGTTGATCAATACGTCCAGCTTTACCAGATTGGCCGATTGGTACCGGTCGAAATGGTAATCCAGCGAAGCATAGCCGCGACTGGTGGATTTGAGACGGTCGAAGAAGTCCAGGACCACTTCGTTCATCGGCAAATCGTAGGTCACTTGCACCTGGGTACCGAGGAACAGCATGTCGTGCTGCACGCCACGCTTTTCGATACACAGGGTAATGACGTTGCCCAGGTGTTCCTGCGGCACAAGAATATTGGCCCGCACGATCGGCTCGCGCATGTCTTCAATGGAGGACAGGTCTGGAAGCTTGGACGGGTTGTCGACGTAAATCGTTTCACCGTTTTTCAGCAACAACTCGAAAATAACGGTTGGCGCGGTGGTGATCAGGTCCAGGTCGTATTCGCGCTCGAGGCGCTCCTGGATGATCTCCATGTGCAGCATGCCGAGGAACCCGCAACGGAAGCCAAAGCCCAGGGCATCGGAGCTTTCCGGGGTGTACTGCAACGACGAATCGTTGAGGGTGAGCTTTTGCAGGGCTTCGCGGAAGTCTTCGAAATCGTCCGAGCTGACCGGGAACAGGCCGGCATAGACTTGCGGCTGGATACGCTTGAAGCCTGGCAGCACGTCGACGTCCGGGGTGGAGCTCAAGGTCAGGGTGTCACCCACCGGGGCACCGTGGATGTCCTTGATGCCGGCGATGATGAAGCCGACTTCACCGGCTTTCAGGTCAACGGTGGCGGTGTGTTTCGGGTTGAATACACCGACGCTGTCCACCAGGTGGATCTTGCCGGTGGACTTGACCAGGATCTTGTCGCCCTTCTTCACACGGCCATGGCGCACGCGTACCAGGGAAACGACGCCCAGGTAGTTGTCGAACCAGGAGTCGATGATCAACGCCTGCAGCGGATCTTCGATATTGCCGGTGGGTGCGGGGATGGTCTTGACCAGGCGCTCGAGCACTTCGTCGACGCCCAGGCCGGTCTTGGCGCTGCACTCGACGGCGTCGGTGGCATCAATCCCGATGATTTTTTCGATTTCTTCTTTTACCCGGTCCGGATCGGCCTGTGGCAGGTCGATCTTGTTCAGTACCGGCATGACTTCCAGGCCTTGCTCGATCGCGGTATAGCAGTTGGCCACGGACTGGGCTTCAACGCCCTGCCCCGCGTCCACCACCAGCAGCGCACCTTCGCAGGCCGCCAGGGAGCGGCTGACTTCATAGGTGAAGTCGACGTGGCCAGGGGTGTCAATGAAGTTCAGCTGATACTTGATGCCGTCTCGGGCGGTGTAGTACAGGGTAACGCTGTGGGCCTTGATGGTGATCCCGCGCTCGCGTTCGAGGTCCATGGAATCCAGCACCTGGGCTTCCATTTCACGCTCGGCAAGGCCGCCGCACATCTGGATGAATCGATCGGCCAGCGTCGACTTACCATGGTCAATGTGGGCGATGATGGAGAAATTGCGGATATGACTCAAATCACTCACGGATCAACACTCAAAAAGGCTGCAGGCAGATTGCCCGCTGAAAAATAGCCGGGAATTGTACCTGATGCTCAGGCCAGACGTCATCTTTGCTGACCAGAACAAAAATGCCCCGATCTCTCGACCGGGGCATTTTTTGTTCATAAGCGCGCTATCAACCGGCCCGGCGCAACAGCCAGAACCCGGCAAGGGCGCAGATGGCGGTGGGCACCAGCACCGCAAACAGCGGCGAGAAACCGAACACCAGGCTCGATGGGCCAAGCAGGTCCTGGGCGATGCGGAAGGTGAAACCCACCAACACGCCGGTAAATACGCGCTGGCCGAGGGTCACGGAACGCAACGGACCGAAGATGAACGAGATGGCCATCAGCACCAGCGCGGCGGTGACCACCGGCTGCAACACCTTGACCCAGAACGCCAGCCAGTAGCGGCCGTTATTGAGCCCCTGATCCTTCAAGTAGTGGATATAGCCCCACAACCCGGAGATCGGCAGGCTTTCGGGGATCATCACCACGGTATTGAGCAATTCGGGCTTGAGCGCGATGTCCCATTCTTCGCTGGGCGAATTGATCACTTCGGTGCTGGCCTTGGTGCCTTGGCCGACATTGCGGAAGTAGGTGGTGGTGATGTCGCTCAGCTGCCATTTTTCGTCGCCGTACTGCGCACGTTTGGCGAAGCTGGACGACAGCATGTGGCGTTCTTTGTCGAAGGTATAGCGCGTGACGCCGATCAACAGGCCGCCCGGTTGCACGGCGTTGATATGGATGAACTCGTCACCCTGGCGGTGCCACAGGCCATGCTTGGCACTTTGCGCATCGCCTGAACCCTGGGCCAGGGCACGGTTGGCCTGGGCGGTGCTTTCAGCCGGCGGCGCGACATATTCACCGATCAGCACGCTGCACAGCATCAGCAGCAGCATGGGCTTCATCACCGCCCAGACGATACGGCCGACGGACACCCCGGCGGCACGCATGATGGTCAGTTCGCTGTTGCTGGCCAGGCTGCCAAGGCCGATCAGACAGCCGATCAACGCCGCCATCGGCATCATGTCGTACAGGCGACGCGGCGCGGTGAGCGCCACGTAGCTCATCACATCCCACACGGTGTAGGTGTCGCTGACGTTGCCCACCTCATCAATGAAGGCGAACAGCGAGGCCAGGCCCAGGATGATGCCCAGAACCGCCAGGATGGCGATCAGGACGCTGCTACCAATGTAGCGGTCGAGCTTAACCACGAGCCAACTCCTTCTGGCCGCGACGGCTCATCATTTTCAAACGGATAGGTTCCCAGTAGAGCAGCCCCAGGCCGATCACCAGGAAGATCCCGTGCACCCACCACAAGCCCAGGGTTGGCGACAGCTTGCCTTTTTCCAGGGAGCCACGGGCGGAGATCAGGATGGTGAGGTAAGCCATATACAGCAGGATCGCCGGCAACAGTTTGAGGAAGCGACCCTGGCGCGGGTTGACGCGCGACAGCGGTACGGCCATCAGGGTCACGATAAACACCAGCAGCGGCAGGGAAATACGCCATTGCAGCTCGGCGATGGAGCGCAGTTCCTTGCTGCCCAACAGGTCTTGCGTGGGGATCGCATCGCGGTCGGTGACTTCACTGCTGACATCCGGGCGGGCGAGCAATACGCCATAGGTGTCGTACTTGATGGCGCGGTAATCGGCCTGGCCGGGGCTGCCGTCATAGCGGTAACCGTTTTCCAGGATCAGGTAGCGACTGCCGTCCGGGCGCACTTCCTGGCGGCCCGAGTCGGCCACCAGCACCGAAATGCCGCGGTCCTTCTTGTCCTGGCCCAGGCGTTTCTCAGAGATGAACACCCCGCCCAGGTTGGCGCGGTCTTCGGTGAGGGTTTCGGTGTAGGTCACCCGAGTGCCGTCATTGAGTGCCTGGAAGCGGCCCGGCTCGAGGGTGTCGAACTCAGTCATCGCATCCTGCTTGTTCAATACCAACTGAAATTGCATCGCGCCCTGGGGGGCCAGGCTCAGGCTCAGCCAGGCCACGATCAACGCGACGCCGGCGGCCGGGATCATGGTCATGCCCAGCAGGCGCTGTTGGCTCATGCCGGTGGCCGAGAGCACGGTCATTTCGCTTTCGAGGTACAGGCGGCCATACGCCAGCAGGATCCCGAGGAACAGGCCCAGCGGCAAAATCAGCTGCAGGAACCCCGGCAGGCGAAAGCCCATGATCAGGAACAGCGAGCCCGGGTCCAGGGCGCCGGAAGCGGCCTGGGCCAGGTATTTGACGAAACGCCCACTCATGATGATGACCAGCAATACCGCGCTCACGGCACTCAGGGTCAATAGGACTTCGCGGGACAGATAACGGAAGACGATCAAACCAGACACTCCAGGGTTGTCAGGCTAAGGCGGCCAAACAAGCAAGCATACCGAGTCAGCCCATTTACAAGGGCCGGCTAAAAAGATGGCGCATTATCCTGTGATTGATCGCGCCTGTCACTGCGCAACCTCATGCGTAGGTACAAAGCATGCGCCAAGGGTTGTCAGGCTTTGCTTGCGAGGTTCAAACTGCGGCCTTTGTCGCGGGTGATTGACTCAGCCGCCACGCTTTAAAGCCTGGGTACATACGCCAGGCTCCCAGACCTTATATAAGGGACCCGAAAATGGAATTGGTTGTAAAAAGCGTTAGCCCCGAAACGTTGAAAACCGCCACCCTCGTGGTCGCCATCGGCGAAGGCCGCAAGCTCGGCGTGGCCGCCAAGCAACTCGACGAACTCAGCGGCGGCGCCATCAGCGCGGTGCTCAAGCGCGGCGACCTGGCCGGCAAAGTCGGCCAGAGCCTGCTGCTGCAAAGCCTGCCCAACCTCAAGGCCGACCGCGTATTGCTGGTGGGCGTGGGCAAGGACGAAGAACTGGGCGACCGCCCATTCCGCAAGATCGTCAGCGGCATCCTCAACACCCTCAAGGGCCTGGGCGGCGGCGATGCCACGCTGGCACTCGATGAAATCGTGGTCAAAGGCCGCGACAGCTACGGCAAGACCCGCCTGCTGGCCGAGTCACTGGTAGACGGCGGTTATACCTTCGACCAGTTCAAGAGCCAGAAAGCCGAACCCCGCGCCCTGAAGAAAATCACCCTGCTGACCATCAAGGCCGCCCAGGCTGAAGTCCAGCGCGCCGTGACCCACGCTACCGCCATTGCCAACGGCATGTCGTTCACCCGCGACCTGGGCAACCTGCCGCCGAACATCTGCCACCCCACCTTTCTGGGCGAACAGGCCAAGGCACTGGGTAAAGAGTTCAAGGGCCTGAAAGTTGAAGTCCTGGACGAGAAAAAGATCAAGGAACTGGGCATGGGCTCGTTCTACGCCGTGGGCCAGGGCAGCGACCAGCCGCCACGCCTGATCGTGATGCAATACAACGGCGGCAAGAAGTCCGAGAAGCCTTACGCCCTGGTGGGCAAAGGCATTACCTTCGACACCGGCGGCATCAGCCTCAAGCCGGGCGCGGGCATGGACGAGATGAAATACGACATGGGCGGTGCCGCCAGCGTGTTCGGCACCCTGCGAGCCGTACTGGAACTCAAGCTGCCGATCAACCTGGTGTGCATCCTGGCCTGTGCCGAGAACATGCCGAGCGGCGGCGCGGCTCGCCCAGGCGACATCGTCACCACCCTGAGCGGCCAGACCGTCGAGATCCTCAACACCGACGCCGAAGGCCGCCTGGTGCTGTGCGATGCGCTGACCTACGCCGAGCGTTTCAAGCCGCAGGCGGTGATCGACATCGCCACCCTGACCGGCGCATGCATCGTTGCCCTGGGCTCCCACACCTCGGGGCTGCTGGGCAACAACGACGAGCTGATCGAGCAACTGCTCAGTGCCGGCAAGGCCGCCGATGACCGCGCCTGGCAACTGCCGCTGTTCGATGAGTACCAGGAGCAACTGGACAGCCCGTTCGCCGACATCGCCAACATCGGCGGCCCGAAAGCCGGCACCATCACGGCGGCCTGCTTCCTGTCGCGCTTTGCCAAGAACTTCAACTGGGCGCACCTGGACATCGCCGGCACCGCCTGGACCAGCGGCGGCAAGGACAAGGGCGCCACCGGTCGTCCGGTTCCCCTGCTGACCCAGTACCTGCTGGATCGCGCCAAAGCCTGAAACTGAAGATGCCGGGGCGGCCAACACACCGCTCCGGTCTCAGGAACCGCAATGACCCAAGTCGACTTCTATATATTGCCCAGCGCCGACCCGCTCGCGCGCCTGGACTTTGCCTGCAAGCTCACCGAAAAAGCCTGGCGCATGGGCCACCGCATCTACCTGCATTGCAGCGATGGCGCCCAACGCGATGAACTCGACGCCCGCCTGTGGCGCTTCAAGGGCGAGAGCTTCGTGCCCCACGGCCCCGCCGAATCGGAACCCGAAGGCCTGGTTGTACTGGGTTTGGGCGACAGTTGCGGCGCTCACCACGACCTGCTGGTCAACCTGGACCTGAAAGTACCGCCCTTTGCCAAGGCGTTCGCCCGCGTGGCGGAAGTGGTGGTGGAGGATCCGGCTATTCGTCAGGCCGCGCGGGAGAGTTTCCGTTTCTACCGCGAACAGGGCTATCCTTTGCAAGATCACCGGCTACAACGACTTTGAGCACACGATGGACACTTCCAACCCCGTAAAAAAAGATGACCACCTGCTGGACGATCTCGAGTCGATCCGCAAGTTGCTGGGTGATGATGACTTACAACCGCCGCTGCTGACCGAGCCGGTCGATGGCGAGGTACAGATTCCGCTGTTGTTCGACATGGTGGGCGGCAAGCCCGCCGCGCCGGCACCGAGCGTCGAGGCCCCCGTCGTCGTGGAAGCCGCGCCTGCCGCCGCGCCTGCCGATAAGGCACCCGACGCCTTGCTGCTGCACCTGGACAACGAACTGCGCGCCGCCGCGCAATTGATCATGCAAGACGTGATCGACGACTTTGCCCCGCATATCGAAACCGAGATCAAACGCCGGATGGATGCGCGGATGGAGCGGTTGCTTAGCCAGTACCAATCTTAAGCCACACCTATCCCCTGTGGGAGGGGCTTGCCCCCGATGAGGGTGCATCAGTCTCAATATTTTTGACTGTCACCGCGCTATCGGGAGCAAGCCCCCTCCCACATTTGCCCCGCACACAGCTCAACCTCGCCCTGCGCCCTATCCCCCGTTATACTTGCCGGCTTTCCTGAATAAATGCCAACTAGGGTCCCGCCGCGCATGGATAAGACCTACCAGCCGCACGCAATTGAAACTTCCTGGTACAACACCTGGGAGTCCGAGAACTATTTCGCTCCGCAAGGTGCGGGCGAGTCCTACACCATCATGATCCCGCCACCGAACGTCACTGGCAGCCTGCACATGGGCCATGGCTTCAACAATGCGATCATGGATGCGTTGATCCGTTTCCGCCGCATGCAGGGTCGCGACACCCTGTGGCAGCCGGGTACCGACCACGCCGGTATCGCCACGCAGATGCTGGTGGAGCGTCAACTCGAAGCCACTGGCCAGAACCGTCACGACCTGGGCCGCGAGAAATTCCTGGAAAAAGTCTGGGAATGGAAAGACCAGTCGGGCGGCAATATCAGTCGGCAGATCCGTCGCCTGGGCTCGTCCGTCGACTGGAGCCGCGAGCGCTTCACCATGGACGACGGCCTGTCGGACGCCGTGAAAGAAGCCTTCGTGCGCCTGCATGAAGACGGCCTGATCTACCGCGGCAAGCGCCTGGTCAACTGGGATACCAAGTTGCACACGGCGATTTCCGACCTCGAAGTGGAAAACCACGACGAGAAAGGCTTCCTGTGGAACCTTAAATACCCACTGGCCGACGGCGCCAAGACCGCCGAGGGCAACGATTACCTGATCGTCGCCACCACCCGTCCGGAAACCATGCTCGGCGATGCCGCCGTAGCGGTTAACCCGAACGACGAGCGCTACCAGGCGCTGATCGGCAAGTTTGTCGAGCTGCCGCTGGTTGGCCGCCGCATCCCGATCATCGCAGACGACTACTGCGACCCTGAATTCGGCACCGGCTGCGTGAAAATTACCCCGGCCCACGATTTCAACGACTACGAAGTCGGCAAGCGCCACAACCTGCCGCTGCTGAACATCTTCGACAAAAATGCCGCCGTATTGCCGGCCTGCCAGGTATTCAACCTGGACGGCACGCTGAACGACAGCATCGACGGCCAGATCCCGGCCGAATACGCCGGCCTTGACCGTTTTGAAGCGCGCAAGCAGATCGTCGCGGCCTTCGACGCCGTGGGTTTGCTGGTGAGCGTCGACGACCACGCGCTGAAAGTGCCGAAGGGCGACCGCTCCGGCACCGTGATCGAGCCTTGGCTGACCGACCAGTGGTACGTGTCCACCAAACCGCTGGCCGAGCCTGCGATTGCCGCCGTGGAAGATGGCCGCATCCAGTTCGTGCCTAAACAGTACGAAAACATGTACTTCTCGTGGATGCGCGACATCCAGGATTGGTGCATCAGCCGTCAACTGTGGTGGGGCCACCGCATTCCGGCGTGGTACGACGAGTCGGGCAAGGTCTATGTGGGCCGCGACGAAGCCGAAGTGCGCGCCAAGCACAACCTCGGCGCGGACATCGCGCTGCAACAGGACAACGACGTGCTGGACACCTGGTTCAGTTCGGGCCTGTGGACGTTCTCCACCCTGGGTTGGCCGCAGCAGACCGAATTCCTCAAGAAATTCCACTCCACCGATGTGCTGGTCACCGGCTTCGACATCATTTTCTTCTGGGTTGCCCGGATGATCATGCTCACCATGCATTTGGTGAAAAACGAGGACGGCACGCCGCAGGTACCGTTCAAGACTGTGTACGTACACGGCCTGGTGCGCGACGGCCAGGGCCAGAAGATGTCCAAGTCCAAGGGCAACGTGCTGGACCCGCTGGACATCATCGACGGCATTGACCTGGAAACCCTGGTGCAGAAACGCACCTCGGGCCTGATGCAGCCGAAACTGGCGAAGAAGATCGAGAAGCAGACCCGCGACGAATTCGCCGACGGCATCGCCAGCTACGGCACCGACGCCCTGCGCTTCACCTTCTGCTCGCTGGCGTCCACCGGTCGCGACATCAAGTTCGACATGGGCCGCGTCGAAGGCTATCGCAACTTCTGCAACAAAATCTGGAACGCCGCGCGCTACGTGCTGGATAAAGGCGAAGACTGCGGCCAGAACGGCGAAGCCGTTGAACTGAGCCTGGCTGATCGCTGGATCATCTCGCAACTGCAACGCACCGAAGCCGAAGTGACCCGCCAACTCGACCAGTTCCGTTTCGACCTGGCCGCACAGGCCTTGTACGAGTTCATCTGGAACCAATATTGCGACTGGTACCTGGAGCTGTCCAAGCCGGTACTGTGGGACGAAAACGCGCCGGTCGAACGCCAGCGCGGCACGCGTCGCACCCTGGTGCGCGTATTGGAAGTGGCGCTGCGCCTGGCGCACCCGTTCATGCCGTTCATCACTGAAGAAATCTGGCAGCGCCTGGCGCCGCTGGCCGGTATCGAAGGCAAGACCATCATGCTGCAGCCTTGGCCAGTGGCCAATGAAGCGCGCATCGATGAAGCCGCCGAAAGCGATATCGAATGGCTCAAGACCTTGATGCTCGGCACGCGCAACATCCGCGCCGAGATGAACATCGGGCCAGGCAAACCACTGGCGGTGTTCGTGAAGAACGCCAGCGTTGAAGACCAGCGTCGCCTCAGCGAGAACGACGCCCTGCTCAAAAAGCTGGCGAAGCTGGAATCGATCACCGTTTTGGCCGAAGGCGCCGACGCGCCGCTGTCCGCCACCGCACTGGTTGGCGAGATGGAAGTGCTGGTGCCGATGGCCGGCCTGATCGACAAGGGCGCGGAACTGGCCCGTCTCGACAAGGAGATCCTGCGCCTGCAAGGCGAAGTGCAACGTGTGGGCGGCAAGCTGTCCAACGCGGCGTTCGTCGACAAGGCGCCGGCTGAAGTAATCGACAAGGAGCGCGCCAAACTGGCTGAAGCGGAACAGGCGTTGGGCAAGCTGGCCGAGCAACACGCGCGGATTTCCAGCCTGTAAGGCCTGAACCGTGTGAAAAAAAGAGACCTTCGGGTCTCTTTTTTTGCCTGGATATTCCCACCTACTGCCGTCAACGCGGTCAATGTGGGAGGGGGCTTGCCCCCGATGGCGGTCTGCCAGCCAGACATGTATTGACTGATAGACGGCTATCGGGAACAAGCCCCCTCCCACATTTGAACGAGTTGATCTCAGGAATGTGTGACAATGCCCACCACTTTGAGCCAACACCAGAATCATCATGACCGCCCCCAGCACGCCAAAACCTCCGCGCAAGAAACCTAAAACCGCCGCCACGGCCAAGCCCGTGGTACCGCGCAAAGAGGCTACCCTGCATCCGCGCAACCGTCACACTGGCCGTTACGACTTCCCGGCGCTGATCAAGACCACGCCGGAACTGGCGCAGTATGTGATCCTCAACCCCTATGGCAAGGAGAGCATCGACTTCGCCAGCCCGGATGCGGTGCGCGTGTTCAACCGGGCGTTGCTCAAGGCTTTCTATGGCATCCAGCACTGGGACATCCCGCAGGACTACCTGTGCCCGCCGGTGCCGGGGCGTGCCGACTACGTGCACTTCCTCGCCGACCTGCTGGCAAGTACCAATGACGGCAAGATCCCGCGCGGCTCAATCGTCAAGGTGCTGGACATCGGCATGGGCGCCAACTGCGTCTATCCGCTGATTGGCTACATGGAATACCGCTGGAACTTCCTGGGCTCGGAGGTCGACCCGATCGCCGTGTCCGCCGCCAAGGCCATCGTGCAGTCCAATGACCTGAGCAAGGTCATCCAGTTGCGCCAGCAGCCCAACCCCAAGCAGATTCTGTTGGGCCTGCTGGAGCCGGGCGAACGCTTTGACCTGACGATGTGCAACCCGCCCTTCCATGCGTCCATGGACGAAGCCACCAAAGGCAGCGAGCGTAAATGGCGCGCCCTGGGCAAGGCCGACCCCAAGCGTAAATTGCCGGTGCTGAACTTCGGCGGCCAATCGGCTGAACTGTGGTGCGAAGGCGGCGAAGCACGCTTTGTGACGCAGTTGATCGCCGAGAGCGCGCACTTTGCCCACAAGGTGTTGTGGTTCAGTACCCTGGTGTCCAAAGCGTCGAACTTGCCTGCGATCGAGACCGCCCTGAAAAAAGCCGGCGTGCTGGAAAGCCAGGTGGTGGAGATGTCCCAGGGGCAAAAGCAAAGCCGCTTCGTGGCCTGGACCTTCCAGACCAAGAACGAACAGCAGATCTGGCGCCAGCGCTGGGTGCGTGACTAAGCCAGAGGTGTAAGGGAGCTTGCTCACCACCATGAGCCAGCTACCCCGATAAAATCGCAGGCAACAAAAAACCGTGCCCGGATCGCTCCGGAGCACGGTTTTTTTTGCTGCGTCTTACTTGTTAACAGCGTCGGTCAGGCCTTTGGCCACAACCAGCTTGATAACTTTCTTGGCAGCGATTTCGATGGCAGCGCCAGTCGAAGGGTTACGGCCAGTACGGGCAGGACGCTCGGTCACTTTCAGTTTGCCAACGCCTGGCAGAGTGATTTCGCCGCCGTTTTCCAGCTGATCAGCAACAACTTGGCTCAGTTGGTCCAGCAGAGCGCGCACGGTAGTTTTCGGTGCGTCTACTGCTTCAGCCAGGTCAGCGATCAGTTGGTCTTTAGTAATAGCCATTGTGGTGTTCCTTCCCTATCAAATTCATATGGATTGCAGAGTGCAGTGTCAGCCGTCGAGCCCGACCGTCTAGGCCTGGCACCCCAGGCTTATAACCTCGAAGATCGGGGTTATAGATGCTTGAAACGGGGATTGGTTCGACCTGACAGATGCTGAATGCACGCTTAACGCCGAGACATGGCGTAAGACGGGGCAAAACTAGCACAGAGACGGGGAAATATCCGCCTCTACCTACCCATTTGGTCAGCTTTATCGCTCTAAACCGTGAAAAAAAGGCATATGCCCGGTCGGACAGCGGTCAAAACCGCCTTCGACGCGTGTCTTGGCCAATGGGTGCGGTACACTGGGCGACTTTTCGGGGAGGCCAGACGCTCCCCTTCAACCAGCCGAGAAGCCTATGCCGATCCGTCATTGCATCGTCCACCTGATCGACAAAAAACCCGACGGCACACCCGCAGTTCTCCACGCCCGTGATTCGGAGCTGTCCGAATCGGCGGCCATCGAGAACATGCTCGCCGACCTCAACGAGAGCTACAACGCCAAACAAGGCAAGGCCTGGGGGTTCTTCCATGCCGAGTCCGGCGCGCACCCGTTCAGCGGTTGGTTGAAGGAGTATTTCGACGGTGGCCAGGACTTCACCACCTTCAGCCGCACGGCGGTCGAGCACCTGCAAAAGCTGATGGAAGAGTCCAACCTTTCCACCGGCGGCCACGTGCTGTTTGCCCATTACCAGCAAGGCATGACCGACTACCTGGCCATCGCCCTGCTGCACCATAGCGAAGGCGTGGCGGTGACCGATGAGCTGGACGTGACCCCGTCCCGTCACCTGGACCTGGGCCAACTGCACCTGGCGGCGCGGATCAACGTGTCCGAGTGGCAGAACAACAAACAGTCCAAGCAGTACATTTCGTTTATCAAGGGCAAGAACGGCAAGAAGGTCTCGGAGTACTTCCGTGACTTTATCGGCTGCCAGGAAGGTGTCGACGGCCCGGGCGAGACGCGCACCCTGCTCAAGGCCTTCAGTGACTTCGTTGAAAGCGAAGACCTGCCGGACGAGTCCGCGCGCGAAAAAACCAAGACCCTGGTGGACTACGCCAGCAGCCAGGCCAAGCTCGGCGAACCCATGGGCCTGGAAGAACTCTCGGGGTTGATCGATGAAGATCGGCCTAAAGCGTTTTACGACCACATCCGCAACAAGGACTACGGCCTCTCGCCGGAAATCCCCGCCGATAAGCGCACCCTCAACCAGTTCCGCCGCTTCACCGGCCGCGCCGAGGGCCTGTCGATCAGTTTTGAAGCGCACCTGCTGGGCGACAAGATCGAATACGACGAAGCCGCCGGCACCTTGATCATCAAGGGCCTGCCGACCCAACTGACCGACCAGCTCAAGCGCCGTAATTGATGCTGGGCACCGTATTCAAGAAAGTCCTGTTGGTATTACTGGTGGTGGTGGCGATCCAGAACTGGGGCAAGGTCGAGCGGCTGTTCAACCCGTCGCAGGTGGCGTCGGAGCAGGTGCGGGCTTCGGCGCGCGTGGTGCTCTACGCTACCGAGTGGTGCGGTTACTGCAAACAGATCCGCCGCTTCCTCGATCAAAAAGGCATTGCGTACAAGGCATTCGATATCGAGAAAGACGCCTCGGCGCGCAAGGCGTACGAGGCGCTGGGCGGCGGCGGGATTCCGTTTGTGGACGTCAATGGCACGCTGATTCGCGATTACAACCCAGATGCGATCATGGCGGCGCTGAAGTGATCAGCGCACCACGATCATCCGCCCCAGCACGTTGTGCTGCTCAAACCCCAGCACCGCCTGCAACGCATTAAGCACCGCTTGCGGGTCTTTGCTCGGGAAGCTGCCGCTGACGCGCCTGGCGCCCATCTCTTCGTTGAGCAGCAGGATGCGCCCAGGGTAGTAGCGCGCTAGGTCCTTGATCACATCAGCCAGCGGCGCCTTGTAGTAATTGAGCCAACCCTCGCGCCAGGCCAGGCGCGATTCGCTGTCCACCGCCTGCGGGGGCTCAGCCATGCCATCGGCGTAGGCGACGTGCTGGCCTGCCGTAAGAATCTGCTGCCGGCCCTGTTTGGACGGCGTAACGCCGACCCGACCGGACAACACCGTCACCTCAGCCCCCGCCGGTTGCAAGCGCACTTCAAACTGCGTGCCGAGCACTCGTGCTTCGCCGCTGCCCGCCTCCACCACAAACGACTGGCCGGTATGCGCCACGCGGAAAAAACCGGCGCCGCGACGCAGTTGGATATGCCGCTCGCCATGGGTGAAATCCACGGCAATCGCGCTGTCGGCGTCGAGGGTGACTTGGGATTTATCCGCCAGGGTGACGGTTTTCACCTCCCCGACCGCCGTGACGTAATCGGCGCCAAAGTCATCGACCCAACGCGACGGCTGCCAACCGGCCCCCATCGACACCATCAGCAGCAGGCAGGCGGCCAGGGCCAGGGCGCCGGACCAGCGCATTACACGCGAGCGCTTGGAGGTATGCATCGCGTTGAGATAGCCCTGCAGCGCCAGGGCGTCTTCGCCCGCCAGTTTAAGCGCGGGCACTTCGCTCAATTCCCACGCCACCTGGGCCTGGGCGTAAGCCTCGACGTGGGCGGGGTCGGCACGCAGCCAGCGGTTGAACGTTGCCTGGTCGCCACTGCTGGGCTGGTCATGCAACAGGCTCAGCCAGGCCAGGGCGGCGTGTTCCTGGTCGGGCGTCGGGGTGACGTTCACGGTGCTTTCCCTGGCGTACGTGGGGGCGATGGTTCACGAAGGCTGGCCTTGCAGGCTTCGAGGGCACGCATCATATGTTTTTCCACGGCACTTTGGGACAGGCCCATGGCCTTGGCGATTTGCGCGTACTTGCGCCCGTGGATACGGTTGAGCAGGAAAATCTGGCGAGTGCGCTCGGGCAGGCTGCGCAAGGCGGCCTCGACATGGCGCAAATCGTTGCCCGCCTCCAGCGCGGCCTGGGGTTCGCAGCCCTGGTGATCCTGCTGCTCGGGTAACCAGCCTTCGCTGCTGCGCACGCGGGCGCCTTCGCTGCGCAGGTGGTCGATGGCGATATTGCCGGCGCAGCGCAGCAGGTAGGTGCTGAGTTCTTCGACCTGCACCAGCGGGCGGCGCCAGAAGCGCAGGAACAGGTCCTGCACCAGGTCGGCCGCCGTGGCGCGACAGCCCACGCGCCGGCTGACCAGGGCTTCCATCTGCGAGCGCTGCGACAAAAACACCTGCAAGAAATGCGCACGCCCGCCCGCCACGTCAGCCTGCGGGCTGTCCTGGGGTTCGGATGGGGGGCTGATCATCATGGCAGGGCTCAGAGGGCGGCGAAGGCCGCAACGGGGCTGACCAGCAGGCCGACGCCCGCCAGGATCAAGGCCAGCCTTGGCCGATAAGGCAACAACAGCACCAGCAGCAGCGCGCTGAGCATCAGCACCGCGCACCACTCCACCAGGCCCAGTGCCCAACCGTCGGCGCTCACGGCGGGCCAGATCGCAATGGCCAGCAGCGCCCACCCCGCCAGGCGCAACCCCTGGCGCCGACGCGGCGACGGCTTGCTGTGGAGCAGTTCGCCGTGATGGCGGTCTGTGGCCAGGCACAACGCGGTGAACCCCGCGTAACACATCAAGAGCGCGAGCAACATTCAGTTCGCCTCCTGCTTGAGGTGCAGCGGGCGCGGCCGTTGCGCCTTGGGCTGCGGCACCGTGCGGCGTTGCATCTTCCAGGCCGCCCAGGCGAGGAATGCGCCGCTGGCCAGGCAGGTCAGGTCGAAACCGGCCATGGCCCAGTCGCCCCGGACCAGGGACACACCCAAATGTTGGGATGTAGTGAGTGCATTGAGCAGCGGTACGGCCATAAACAGCAGCGCGGCGAAGCCCAACTGTTCCACCCAAGCCTGACGACCACGACGCAGGACCGCGTGCAACAGGCTCAGGCCCCAGGCGATAAAGAAGGTCTGCACCTCCCAACCGGAACGCTCGGCGAAGCTCACCGGCAGCAGGCGGTTGGCCCAAAAGAATGCCGCGATGGCGATCAACAAGCCGGACATGCTGGCAATGTTCAGCACTTCCACCAGCCGCAATTCAAATGGCATCACGGCCGTCTTGGCGTGCTTGAGCTGGCGCTTGCCCAGCCATATCACCAGCCCGGTGCCGATCATCGCCGTGCCCGCCAAGCCGCAGATAAAGTACAACCAGCGCAATACCGGCCCGGCGAAATGCCCCATGTGCAGGCCGAAGAAACCGCCGGCGACGAGCGTCGGCAGCGACTGCTCGTCGCTGACCTGCAACAGTTCACCGGTGGTGCCGTTGAATT